>NZ_VFWK01000003.1:567500-907932 GCF_006442655.1 Mesorhizobium sp. B2-1-3A | reverse complement strand
GCGTTTCGACCCCAAGGAGGGAGTAACAAGCACGCGGCAGCGTTCCCTCCCCCTTGTGGGGAGGGTTAGGGTGGGGTCCTCTTTGTAAAAACTCATACGCGATTGCCTTGCCCTTGCGGGGGAGATTGGCTTTTCCCTCGCTTTCGCCAACCACCAGCCGTAAGCACAAAAAAAAGGCGGCGCCAGTTTCCTGGCGCCGCCTTTTGTTCATTGCCGAACCCGGGCTTTAAGCCGCCGGCTGGGCCTCGATGGTGCGCAGGGCCTGGGTCTGGCGCTTGGCGGCGGCCTTGACCGCATCCTGCACCTTCTCGAAGGCGCGCACCTCGATCTGGCGCACGCGCTCGCGGCTGATGTCGAACTCGGACGACAGCTCTTCCAGCGTCAGCGGCTCCTCGGCGAGGCGACGGGCCTCGAAGATGCGCCGCTCGCGCTCGTTAAGCACGGCAAGAGCGCCCGAAAGCATGCCGCGCCGGTTTTCCAGCTCGTCCTGCTCGATCAGCATCTCTTCCTGGCTTTCGTGGTCGTCGACCAGCCAATCCTGCCATTCGCCGGATTCGCCTTCCGTCGCCCGGATCGGCGCGTTGAGCGAGGCGTCGCCCGACAGGCGGCGGTTCATCGACACCACTTCGGCTTCGGAAACGTTGAGCCGTGTGGCGATCTCGGCGATCTGGTCGGGCTTGAGGTCGCCGTCGTCCAGCGCCTGGATCTTGCCCTTCACCTTGCGCAGGTTGAAGAACAGACGCTTCTGGTTGGCGGTCGTGCCCATCTTGACCAGGCTCCACGAGCGCAGGATGTATTCCTGGATCGAGGCCTTGATCCACCACATGGCGTAGGTCGCGAGGCGGAAGCCGCGCTCGGGTTCGAATTTCTTGACGGCCTGCATCAGGCCGACATTGCCTTCCGAGATCACTTCGCCGATCGGCAGGCCGTAGCCGCGATAGCCCATGGCGATCTTGGCGACGAGCCTCAAATGGCTGGTGACGAGCTTGTGCGCAGCGGACGTGTCTTCATGCTCGGCATAACGCTTGGCGAGCATGTACTCTTCCTGCGGCTGAAGCATGGGAAAGCGGCGGATTTCTTCCAGATAGCGGCTGAGGCCGCCTTCGCCGGAAACGATACTGGGTAGTGACTGGGCCATGATAGCGCCCCCTCTCTATTGGAGTGATGCCCCCGAAACGCGGCGGGCATGTGACGCGAACACCAAAAGGCTCGCTCGCGACATCAGAACTTATACAGGAACAAAACCAGAAAAGACAGACATTTGTTCAACACGAAACAGTGTGTCACGTTGAAGTGAACAATGCCAGTCAGGTTTTTTGATGGCTGGTTTCGAGCTCGTTGACGGCAGGTTCAGAGATTACGAAAGCCGCCGACGAGTTCCTCCATGTCCCCCGGTATCGGCGCCTCGAACCTCATCGGTAAATGGGTATCGGGATGGCGAAATGCAAGGAGCCAGGCATGCAAAGCTTGCCGGGAAAATGCCTTGACCTGACTTTTCAGGGGCTCCGGCAGCCGATTGGCCTTGGTGCGGAAGGCCTGGCCATAATCAGGGTCGCCGATCACCGGGTGGCCGATATGAGCCATATGGACGCGGATCTGGTGGGTGCGGCCCGTTTCCAGCCGGCATTCGACCAGGCTGGCGGTCGCAAATGCCTGCTGGTTCTCGCCGAAACGCTCCTGAACGGCGAAATGGGTGACGGCATGGCGGGCGTCGTCGCGGCCTTCCGGCACAACGGCGCGGCGCACCCGGTCGGCGGCGCGGCCGAGCGGTGCATCGACCGTTCCGGTCGGCCTCTGCGGGATACCCCAGACCAGGGCCAGATAGGCGCGTTCTAGATCGCCGGTCCGGCCATGGTCGGCGAAGGCTTCGGACAGGGCCTTGTGGGCGCGGTCGGTCTTGGCCACCACCATGACGCCGCTGGTTTCCTTGTCGAGACGATGGACGATGCCCGGCCGGCGCACCCCGCCAATACCGGAAAGGCTGTCGCCGCAATGATGGATCAGCGCGTTGACCAGCGTGCCGGTCCAGTTGCCGGCGCCGGGATGCACGACCAGCCCCGCCGGCTTGTTGATGACGATCAGTGCGTCGTCTTCATAGAGTACGTCGAGGGCGATGTCCTCGCCCTGTGGCGCGGCCGGCTCCGGCTCCGGCATCGCGACCGATACACGTTCGCCTGGTGTCATCTTGCGCTTGGTCTCGTCAACCGGCTTGCCGTCGATCCTGACCGCGCCTTGCCGGATCAACATCTGCACGCGGCTGCGCGACATATCAGGGCCAAGGCTGGCCGCCAGCCATTGGTCGAGGCGCTGGCCCGACGCATCCTCGCCCGCTATCAGCACGGCGGGTGCCGCCTCTGTCAATTGATCCCCTATCAATTCGGGGGCCTCTTCGTTATGAGCGCTCATCGAAAAACCGTTCCGGAATGTTTTGCCATGGCCCGGCCCGCTGCCGAAGAAGATCAGGAAAAGCCGCTCGATCCCGAGGTCGAAAAGATGCGTGGCAAGCTCGTCCGCTTCATGGCCATCAATCTCGGCCTGCTGTTGCTGGCCCTTATGGTGGTGATCGCGGCGATTGTCTACAAAGCCCGCAAAGCATCTCCCGAGAACCCGCCATTGGCCGGCGATATCCAGGTGCCCGCCGGCGAGCCGTTGAGCGGCGACATCGTGCTGCCGGTCGGCGCCAAGGTGGTCAGCCAGTCGCTGTCCGGCAATCGCATCTCGATCGATGCCGAACTTGCCGACGGCGGCCGAACGATCTTCGTCTATGACATTGGCGAGCGCCGCCTGATCGGCCGTTTCGCTGTTCGCAACAAATGACAGGCCGCAACAACGAGCAGGCCCAAGGCATGAAGGGTTTTGCCCAACATCGCCGTGTCGCGACCGTGGCACTGATCGTCGCCAACTATGACGAGGCGATCGCCTGGTATGTCGGGCGGCTGGGCTTCCTGCTCACCGAGGATGTCGATCTCGGCGGCGGCAAGCGCTGGGTGACGGTGGCGCCGGCCAACGGGCAAGGCGCCCGGTTGCTGCTGGCCGAGGCGTCGGACGAGGCGCAAAGGCAAAGCATCGGCAACCAGACCGGCGGCCGCGTTTTCCTGTTCCTCGAAACCGACGACTTTGCCCGTGACCATGCGGCGATGCTGGAAAAGGGGGTCGAATTCCGCGAGGCGCCGCGTTTCGAACCCTATGGCACGGTGGCTGTTTTCGCCGATCTCCACGGCAATCTCTGGGACCTGATCGAGCCGAAACGGTAAAGCGCGGGCGTCTTTTCATTCAATCTGGTAAAGCCGCCGAACCCCAGTTGCTTTTTCCTGGCCGTCAGCCTATATCGCCGGTTCTTGAACGCGCCCATCGTCTAGCGGTCAGGACACCGCCCTCTCACGGCGGGAACAGGGGTTCGATTCCCCTTGGGCGTACCAACGATTTCAATCGCCATTGCAGTAGAAGTCATAGACGTGCCGCCCCGTGGCTCGCCACATCAGGGCATAGTTCTGACGGCTGAAAGTGTGGACATGTGCTTTCGCCCTACCGAGAAAAGCCGTGGCCGTCACCGAACAGGTATCCCCAAATGTGCAACTCTCCGAGTTGCCGGCGGAGTGGGCCACCTTCCGGGTCCGCTTCTATGGGGCTCGACTAGCGTTTTCTCGCGACCACCAAGAAGTTTTGGGCAAAGCGCTCCGGGACACCGGCTCTCCTGCTTATCGTCTCAATGGGCCCGACCAACATTTCGCAAAGCCTTGGTAGCAGCCATCCGGGCCGCGGCAAGTACCCGTAACCGATGACCTGTTCGACGACGAAGCCATTGGAAACGAGCATCTGGCGATATGCCTGGACGCTCAGCGTATTGCGCACGACGCGTCCCTGACATTGGTTTAGAAAGCGATAGACCAGCCCCATTGGCGAGGATGCGTTCATGTGGATGTTGGAAACCAGCAACCCGCCCTCGTTCAAATGCTCATGAATAGCCAAAAGCGCGTCTTTCCTAAGAGTGTCTTCAGCGTTCAAGAAGAATCGAAAAGCCGTAACCACGTCGAATCTTCTGGGGAGCGGGGAGACCGTCAGATCGGCTTTCACCAGCGTCACTGTCCCCGGAACCCGCGCACAAGCAAGCATGGATTGGGAGACATCGACCCCAACCACCACGCCAAACAGTGGGCCTACAACATTTGTCACGCGACCTGTGCCGCACGCGAAGTCGAGACAGCTGCGGTCCGGCCCGGCAAGAGGCTTGAGAATGCTCTCGACGAGGGGGCGTTCGATACGCGACCACAACGCAGCATAGTAGCCGGAACAGAAAGTTCTCAAGTAACTGTTGCCGTAGCCAGCGTTCTGATGGCTTGATCGGTAATCGCTATAAGCGCCCGGCTCGCATGACCGCTCGTCCAACACATAAACATCGGAACCATCCATCGCGACAATCTCCTTTCTCGGCCCGCGAATAGAGGTCACTCTTCACAATCGATCTTCATGCTTTCACACGACGCAGACCTTACAAATGCGTAAGGAATGAGGGGTCGTAAGGGGGGCGCTCTTCAAGGGTGTGAGGCCGGCAGCCACAGAGAATGGATCAAGCCGGCAACTTGTACGTCACAGAAGCCTTGGGTGGGTGTGCGGCAGCCTTGTACCGCGAGCGCGTCGGCTACGCGCAGATAGGCGGCGAGCAAGCTCTAGGAGCCCGATGGCGAGGTCGTGGCCGATTTTTCAATATTCACATCGATCTCGTCATACGCTCTATCGACGAGTGCAAGAAACTTGGTTGAGTATATTCCCCTATAGTTGTCAGCATCAGGGACATCCTTATGCAGAAGTGGCCTGATGTATTCACCATGCCGAAATAGCTGGTCACGTAGAATCTGAAAATAATAATCACCTTCTGTATAATTTATTGCTTCATCGAAAGCGGATAGCATTATAGAAACGAAAGTGTCATACCTGTCCTCGTCTACATCATCGCCCTTTCTGTATTTCCCCATGGATAGACCTGGAAACTTCAAGTACAATTTAAGGTAATCATTATAGAGTGATTTGGCCGACGATTCCCTGCTAATCTGCTTGTCGAGTTCATTAATTCTTATATCTCTCTCTTTTTCATCTTGGGTTCTTCTTTTATCTCGTCGATATTCTTTGTATGAAATCACAAAGGCCGCAAGCAGGAACGCCACCGCGACAATGTTTGCGACGTCTATGCCAGGCTGAATCTGGTTGGCAACGTGGGACTCGAGAAAGTTCGAAACCCATTCAAACATTGTGCCAATCCCCCACGACAAATGACTGAATATCGTCCCGGCACACTGGGCGCGGACCGGCGAATATATGCGCCGCTCTAATATTCGCGAAGCATGCAAATGGAGGACGGGGAGATGTTACGGATAAGCCGGCTACACCCAGCGGCGACAGCCTGCTGGTGACTGCGGCGAAGCGTTAGGTCTCAACGGGTGCTTTCCACCGTTCTTCAATTCGGTCGGATGGATTTCGCCGGCATTGGAATGTCGGTCTGTAGCCCTAGGGCGTCCGCCGCCCAATCTCTCATTTCCGGTGAAGCGTCGCTGGACTTTAATATTGACACTGCCAGCGCAGAGATGTCGGCGGGAGGTCTTCTGTAGGCGGTTGCGTAGGTGAAATAGCCAACCAAGATGGCGCATACCACCGAAATGATCGGTGGGACGAACCGCAGTGTCGCTAGAGCCAACGTCCGCCAGCGTGCTGGCAGATAGGTTCTTGGAAGTTCACCCTCTTCTGCAAGGTCGGTCATTCCACTTCGCCCCCGCGTCGATAGAACGTCCGTATGATAATGGTCTACATTAGTTAAAATGCGAATAAACACCTTGAAGCATATTGTGTCAGAGAGGCGCCCTGGATTTCCAAGCTTCGCCAGACGCGCAGCTTGCTACCACGCCGGACGCATGTCCCAGAATGAGGCATGTTGGATTGGCACCGCAATTGCGATCGGAAGTGTGTAGGGGTGGACGAGGTCCGTCGCTTCGCGAATGAGGCGGCGGGCCTTCGATTTGTGGATTGGCGGCCAGTGCGGGCCGATACACAGTTGCCTGAGGCCACGCGAAGATGGACCACGTCGGCAATCTATCCGTTGAACTAATCCACGCTATATCCCGCAGCTCAATGCAAAGCACAGGGCTGGCACGACGACCAAGCCAATTGCCATGGCTACGACAACGACAACACCAAGTCTCTCGGTTCGTCTGACGAGGTCCGCCATCTTATCGTCTTCCGACGAAAGGAGGTCCAAGGCTGAGGAGATATCAGGAGCGGGGGAATTGTTGTCATTCGCGGCTTGATTTTCGCCGTCATGGACTGTCGTTCTCTCGACAAAACTCGCTGGTTGCCCCGCTTCCAAAAATCTCACGACAGTCACCACTAAGCCACATCCACAACAGGGGTTTGCGCGCTCCACCGAGGGGCTGCGCCAGGTGCGATTCTAACGTGCTTGCCAGGCTCCGGTTGCGGCGCAGGACTTCAGTCGGGTGGCTTCCCGGACCTTAGCCTCACAGCGGAACGCATATGTGCGGGGGCCGTTGCTCAACCGTTGTAAATGGAAAATTGGAGAGGAAAGTCATGGCGGACGGCCCAACTGTTGTAAACTCGGGGGGCGGCGGCACTGCCGTCGCCATTGTTCTCGCAATCATCGCAATTGTTGTTTTGTTGTTCTTCACCGGCGTTATCAATATCCACGGCGGCAACGGGCAGGACATCAACGTAAAGGTTGAAGCGCCCAAGGTTGAGGCTCCGGCAAAGCCAGCAGCACCTGCGCCAGCGGCGCCAGCTCCGGCACCGCCTGCCAACGGCGGTTAACGCACGGGCTTGTTGTTGGAACCGATTACGCTCGGCGAAGTTCTTCGGGAGCTCGGGCGTCCCCTCGATCGAGCTGACAAACAAGAGCCCGTCACTGCCTCCGTGGTGGCGGGCTTTCGTTACAGATGCACCGTTGGTGCGTGCGACACCGCTAGCGGACAATCCCGGCGATCCGAACTGCGAGTGCATCGAGCCCGCCGCTGTAAATACTCGTCAAGACCTGTTCCGCAACTTCAGCTCTCTGCGCAGTGCATCCGATCAGGTCTCCGGCGCCCAATCTTGCTGGCTTGTTGCCGACGCAGTCCCATACGCCCCATGATCCGTCAGCCTCGATATGGCAATAAAATCTATGCTGGTGATTTTCCATATAGCCCAACCGTTCAACCTGGGTTTTGGGTCCACGCTATCCATGACAGTGGTTAATGGACCAGCGGCTGTCGCTTCCAAGAAGCCGGAACAGACCAGCCCTGAGAAACTGTCGAGCGTTGTGGCTCAGTTGGCGTGTCCGCCGCCGATCGACACTGAGCCCACGTAATCGCTGTGGGCCTAAATCGTGGCCCGCCGGCTCCGGCTGACGGGCCTTCCTCGTTTTTGTCGCCATCTTCCGAACTCGAGATCGTTGCCCTTTCTGCGGGCCGACGGCTTATGACGCGACGCCTCGTGCCAGAATACCTCGCCAAGTCGCGCTGATCCACTTTCTGTCCGCAGTAGGGGCACGGGTAGATATGACTGTCGATGGCATCGAGCCACTCACCTTGCGCGACGAAGGCACAAGGATGATGATGACAGCGGCAAGGCTTCCTCGTTCGCGTGGATTGAACGGGGAAACTGCGCCGACCTCCAGGGGCCTGCCAACTCGATGTTGCCTTCGTGATCGACCCTTCCAAGCGCCAGGACGGCCATCCCAACGAGGCCATCGAGCCGGCTTTTCAGGCAATCGAGGCACGCAGGGTTCCCTTGCCCGGCGGCTACCGACAAGGTGTGATCTCTGCGATCACCGTATTGCTCGGATTTTCGCTGCTGTTCCTGCGGTACTGGAATTTCGAAGCTGATGGCGGATGGACGATTGCCTCGATCCTGGCGACGCTCCTTCTCGCGCTGGCCATCGTTCTGCAACTCGTCGCACTGTGGCGTTCGCTGCTCCCAAGCGATGACGACGAGCCGGTCTATCGGGTCACGCTGCGCTGGTTCCTCGCCTCGATCATCGCTCTCCTTGCGGGCGTGCTGCTGGCCGGGCTGATCGCCTCGCACGTCTTCAATCTTTGATCGAGGCGGTTCCGGCTGCGCCACTATCCGTGCCTGCGCCCCGAGACCGTCCTGGTTGCCTGGCATGGGAAAGGCCCGCCGACCGGGAGTCAGGCGGGCCTTGGAGTAGTCGCAAAGGGACTGGCTTCCGACTGCTCTGTGATCCGTAGGATCACCTTCAACATGGTCCTCAGGATGAGTTGGCGCATCGGCCGAATAGATGAAAGAAGCAACCCTATCCGCATTTCGTGGCGATCCTGCTCTGAGAATAGGGAGGAAGAATGGAGAGGGCCTGGACGACACCCGGGCACGCATCCGCGCGGATCGCGCCTGGCCAGGGGATTGGCAAAATTTCCGAGGGCCCGAAGGCTTAAAGCCTTCAATCCACCCAATTTAAGTCAGGCGGCGGCGCTTGAAAGCGCAGCAATCTCTGTTACTTGCGGTGCCGGGGGTAGTATCCGCGGCAGTGCGGATTTTTGGGTCGGTAGAGTTGGAATGGCGTCACTGAAGATGATTTGCCCGCGTTGCCATGGCGGCGGCAAGGTTTTCGATTGCTCCAGATGGAGTGCATCGAAAGGGCATTGCTGCCCACAAGGGACACATCAGACCAGTTGCCCGGGGAAGACCCTCATTTGCACCGAATGTGGCGGCGTTGGGATGCTTGCGGAAGCCGAGCTCAGGGCCGTCGCCTAGTCATTGCTTCGGCCGCACGCGATGCGGACGGCTTTCGCGTCGCGATCGTGTCGCCATCCCTTGAAGAGATCCCGCGGGCTTTTGCGGCCAGAGCGGTTTCGTCCTTCGTGCCGCTTCTGGCGCGGCGTCACTGATTGCATTAGCATCACGTCATGGATTTCGAGGCACGGCTGAAGCGCCGCGCGGAATGCCGGGTGCCAGGCAGATCCTGACGGGCAGACGATGCCGTAGGGAGAAGGCCAATGCAGAAACTGCAATCGCAGGGCGTCCACCACATCACGCTGGTCGGCGCCGGGCGCCAGACCTCGATCGATTTCTGGGAAGGCGTGCTCGGCATGCCGTTCATCTTCGAGCAGCCCAACCTCGACAAGGCCAGCGAAAGCCATCTCTATTTCGATCCCGGCGACGGCCGGCTCATCACCGTCTTCACCGATGAGAGCCGCACGCCGGTCAAGCGGCGCACGCCGACCGATCCGGGCTGCGTGCATCATATCGCGTTCGCGGTGTCGCGCGTCACCTTCCTGCAGGCGGTCGCCAGGCTCGACGAGCGCGGCATCAAGCACAGCGGCGTCAAGGATCGCGGCTTCATGGATTCGATCTACTTCGAGGATCCGCTAGGCCTGCTGATCGAACTCGCCTCCTACCGCTTCGAGCCGCCGGCGGGTTTCACCCATGCCGACGTGCTGATGCAGGCACACAGGCTGCGCGTCGCGCGCGGCGACTACAACATCGCCGAGGTGCATCTTGCCGACGCGATCCAGGCGCTTGTCGAAAGCTCCCGCGCGACCTTGTCGGACGACCGGGCGCCGAAGAATCCATACTGACGGCCAACAAGACAGAGGGAGGAAAACAATGGCAAAGACAGCGACCAAGAGCGTGAAGAAACCGGCTGCCAAGGCAAAGCCGAAAGCCGCCGCCAAGCCTGCCGCGAAAGCAGTCGCGAAGCCGGCGGTGAAGGCAGCAGCGAAAGCCGCGCCGAAGGCGGCCGCGAAAGCCGCGGCAAAACCGGCAGCCAGAAAGCCGGCGCCGAAGACCGCGAAGGCCAACGCAGCGAAAAAGCCGGCGCTGAAGCTCAGCATGCTGAAGCCGAGCGTCAACAACATGACGGTGCGGGTATTTGCGCGCGCGGCAGGGTTCGATGCCGCCGAGACGGACGCCTGGGGTCACACGCGCTCGCCCGACTACATGGCGCGCAATCCGGCGCATCTGACGCCGATGATCGAGGACAAGGGGCTGCCCAGGGGCGTGCTTTGGGAAAGCTGCGCCATCATGCAGTATCTGGCAAACAAGTACGGGCTGGAGAAATTCTACCCCAAGGCGCCGGCCAGGCGGGCGATGGTCGACAGTGCCATGTTCTACCTGATCGGCACGCTCTACCCCTATGTGGCGCGCGCCACATATCCGGCGCTGGGGTTTCCGCAATATGCCGGCGAGGTCGGCCACAGCGATGCCCATCCCGACAAGAAGTCCGAAGCGCAGAAGGCCGCGATGGCGGCGATCGCCGAGCCGCTGGGGGTTTTCCATAGCTTCTTCAGGGACGGCAAGCCGTTCATCGGTGGCAAGAACCCGTCGATCGCTGACATCCGGCTGGCGGCGACGCTCGAGTTCCTGGCGGTCATCGACTACGCGCTGCCGCAATGGGCGACCGAATATATGGCGGCAATCGAGAAGAAGCTCGGCAAGGCCTACGCCGAGCCGGCCGGCGACGTGCGCGGCTATATCGCCTATGTGAGATCGCAGGCGAAGGCCTGACGTTAAGGATTCATTAACCAAAGCCCTGTCTACTGTCAGGAATTCGCCGCGCGACCACGGATGTACTGGCGCAATATCGGTGAAAGGAAAGGTCGGCTCCGTGCCGGCCTTTTTGCTTTTCCGAGCCCCATGCCGGGACATAGCGAGACGGTGATCCGGCAAACCCGGAGCATCAACTTTTCGCGTCGGGATATTGTCATCGTCGACGTTGGCTCTAACATCCCTTTCAGCGAATCCGGCCTGGAATGCCGGCCTGGAGTGAGATGAGGGTTTGCGATGAAATGCGTGGCGGCAATGCTGATGATCGCCGGTGGAATGCTTGCCGGGACGCTTCTGCCATCGCGGGCCGCAACGCTCACCACAATGGATGATGTCGGGGCCGCGATCCAGGCGTGCTGGACGCCGCCGGCGGACGCAGGGAATTCGATCGTCACCCTGAGCTTCAGCTTCAAGCGCGACGGCTCGCTGATCGGTCCGCCACGGCCGACCGCCGCGAAGGTCGCCGGCGATGACAAGGCGCGCAAGGCATTCATCGACGCGGCCATTGCCGCCGTCAAGAATTGCACGCCCCTGACCTTGTCACCGGCCTTGGCGCAGGGCATTGCCGGCAACGTCTTCACGTTGCAACTGACTTCCCCGAAGCAATAGCAGTTACCGCCGGCTTCTCAGTAGGAAGGAGCGGTAGCAAGAAATGGCGGCATGTGGATTCGCAACCTCGTCAGTGGGCGAGGGAATGCTTTCAAACAGCAGATGACTGTCAGGGCTTTCAGACCCCGCCAGACCGGTTCTTCAAAATCAACGGCTCAATGGCTCAGGCGCCGTACCTCGGCATGCCGGGCCAGGTCCGGTGTTTCGAACACATAGTCGCTCCAGGCCGATTCCGGAATTTGTCCAGCCAGATAGCATTCCAGCAACAGATTTTGCTCGGGATTGAGCGGTCGTGGGGCGCGCTCGTGATCCAGCCCGAGGGAATGAAAAAGGTTCCTTGTCAGTTCCGATACCGTGAAGTGGATCGACATCTGCGTTCTCCTTTGCCCATCAACGCCGCAGTCAGGCAAAGGTTTCAGCGCCATGCACCGGTAACGCCGGATTGATCGTTCGCCAGAGACCATGGCCCGTCAACGTCGACAGCCGCCGGTCTGGCCGCATTTGTTTTCCGGTTCGTCTCAATCTTGAAATAAAAATGTAATACCGAATTTACAGGGGCCCTTCTACTACACTGGATAGAAATCTGTTTAGATCGGAAAGTCTTAAGTATTAGGTATAGCTCATTTAGTCGAAGATTGCCCAAGTAGAAATAATGCCTTCCCACGCCGTCAGCAACAGGGACAGTGTCGTCGCTATGATCCGTTTCCGGCTTCTCATGATGGTGGCGCTGGTGACGGTGGCCGCCTTTGCACTCGGCACGACGTCTTCCCATGCGGATAGTTGCAGCGCGATCAAAGGCCAGTTGCTTTCCGGCGGCCGCGGCGGGGGTGTGAGCCCCGAACTGGCGCAACTGCGCCGCCAGCTTGCGGCAATCCAGGGCCTGGAGAGGCAGCGCAGGTGCACGGCGCAAAGTACCACGGGCGGCTTCTTCAACGCTTGCGCCGACCTTGCCAGAAACCGGACGGAGGTGCAGCGCCAGATGGCGGCCGCGTCCAGTTCCAGCCGAGACATTTCAGGCCTGCAAGCACGCTTCGCGGCGCTGGGCTGCACCGGGGCAAGGGAACAGCGTTCGGCACCGAAGACCCAATCCGCAGCGGGTGGAGCAACGTATGTCGGCAATGCGATGCTGTTTTGCGTGCGCCTGTCGGATGGATATTTCTTCCCGGCGCCAAAGTCGCAATTCGCCGGCAGCGGGGATCTCAAGGAAACGGCCGATCAGTGCCGTTATATCTGCGATGATCCGGCCGTCGATCTGTACACGTTGAGCGATGCCAGTCTGGAGACCGAAAAGATGGTCGCGCTTGATACGCGCAAATCCTACACCGAACTGCCGTCGGCTTTCCGCTACCGGGACGATGCAAATTTCAAGGCCTGCGACGTCAAACGTTATTATCAGCGTGTTGCCGAACTCAGGGCAAGGACTGTGACGCCGACAAACATGTCCAATGCCATCATTCCCCTGCCTCAGCCGAAGCCGGACCTCGGCGGTGTCGCGGCAATCCCGCAATCCGGCACCGAAGCCCCGGGTGTTGCCCAACTGCAGTCGATCGAGGCCGGCAAGCGGACGGTGCGCGTGGTCGGCCCGGCCTTTTTCCCGGCGGAATAAACCGCTTCTTTCTTCCCATCCCGCGGATACAGCTTGCAGCGAGCCGCCGGCGCGGCAGCAAGGCCAGCTGGAACAGAGGGGCGCTCACGGCGTTGTGATCGACATCAGCCAGGAGAAACGCCATGGCCACGTTCCGGGAAATGCGGGTGCAGGAAATCGTCGAGGACGAATCCCTGTCCACCGAACAGAAGATCGCCGAGTTGCGTGAGATCGAATCCGAGGCACGTGGGCTGCAACGGGCGGCATCGGAGAGCTCGATGGGTGATAATGATGGTTGGCAGGACGATTTGCGCCAGGTTCGGTTCGCGCTCGACAAGCTGGGCGCAAAGGAGCCGAAGAAAGGCGCGGCATCACTATAGGGCCTGTCCGCGACTTCGGGTTGTGCTTCCAGGGATCAGTCGCAGACCATGCGGACTCGCTGGCCGGGTGCGCTAACGTTCCTGCACGCCAGTTGTTTTTCCGGCTCAGAGGACGCGGGAGACGGCGGTGAAAGCCTCGTCTGGTGTCGTCTATGGACGGCAGGTTTCGAAATCCTGCGTTCGGAAAATTGTGCGGGCGGCTGCGGCGGCACCGGAAAGGCGCCATTGTCGACCTGCGGCGCGTAATCGACATTCGGGGGCGGCCGTTCCCAGAAGCGCCTGGCGTCGAGCGGCCGCGGGATGACGACCGTGCCGTCATAGCTGCGCGAACAGCCACTGCCGAAAAGCAGTGTCACGCCCAGCAAGAAAGGCCCTATCCGTCCGTACATTAGCAACACCCCTGCATAGGCTTATAACGCGGCCGGGGCGCGCCCGACAACCGGGCGGAATAACGCAGGCGCAGCGTGCCGGTCGTGCCGTTAAGGTTAGCGGATCGTTAATGCTTCTCGGGCACATTCCGCCGACGAACCGCGGAGGGAGGGTTCGACCTTGATTTTCGGGGTGGGGACAGCATGGCGGAAGCGGACGAAGCAATCGGTGCGCGCGGCAAGCGTGGGTCCGGCAAGGCGGTGCATCACGGTGACGCGCCAGCGTGCGCGGACATGGATTCGGCCGACGCGCTTCGCCAATTGGTCGAGGCAGGCTCGGACTGGATCTGGGAGACCGACGCCGAACTGCGATTCTCCTGGCTTTCACCCACCTATCAGGCGGCCACCGGTATCGACCCGGCTGATGTGCTCGGCCGGTTCCGCTTCGATTTCCTGAACCAGGTCCTGAAAGGCAAGCGCAGCGCGGCTACGCATCTGGAGGATCTGGAGGCGCATCGGCCTTTCCGCGACTTCGTCTATGAACTGAAGGGAGGCCGCGCCGGCTGTCGCTGGGTGCTGACTTCAGGCTTCCCACGGTTCGACAGCGAAGGGAAATTTGCCGGCTATCGCGGCATAGGCCGCAATGTCACCGCACTGGCCAGCGCGTTCGAAGACATCGCGTTCGACGACATGGAGCCAAGGCAGGAACCGCCAGTCGGCGGCGACACGGCCGGGCATCTTGCCGATCTCGAGCGGACGATGGACGCCATGCGCATGGGGATCGTGCTTCTCGACGCGAAGCTCGACACGCTGATCATCAACAAGGCCTATCGTGACATCTCCAAGATGTCGGAAGGCGATGTGGCCGTCGGCGCACCCTTCAGCCTGCTGATGGAGATCAATCGGCGCAACGGCATTTATGGCGATATCGCCCAGCCGGAATGGGAGCGCTATCTCGCCAGCCGGCTGGATGAGATCCGTGCCGGCAGCGTCTCGGCACGCCAGTTCCGCCATGCCGACGGCAAGACGATGCTGTTTTCCATCACCGCCTTGTCGGGCGGCAAGCGACTGCTGACCTATTACGACATCACCGAGCTGAGGCTGCGCGACGCCGAGCTCGCCGATGCGCTGGAAAAGGCGCGGCTCGCGGAGGCGGTGATCAACGCCGTCGAGGATCCGATTTTCGTCAAGGACGATCATCTCCGGTTCGTCTTCGTCAATGAGGCGTTCGCGAACCTGTTCGGCCAGACACCGCAAGCCATGCTTGGCAGACCCGGAGGCGATTTCCTCGGGCCGACCCAGGTCGCGCTCTTCGAACGCAGCGAACGGGAAGTCCTGTCGACGGGACAAATCTATGAAGTCGAAGAGAATTTCGACGATGAAGGCGCCGCTCGTTCGCGCATTGTCAGGAAAAACCGCGTCCGTATGCCAAGCGGCCGCGACTATGTCGCCGGCTTCCTCTTCGACATTTCCGATATGAAACGGCGCGAGACCGAGGCGCAGGATGCGCGCAAGCATCTCGCCAGCGTGCTGGAATCGCTGCCGGCCGGCGTGATCATCTACGATCGCGACGACAAGTTCGTCTTCGCCAACCACAAGCTGCAGGTAACGCTGCCGGCGCTGAAGCCCTTCTGGCAGCCCGGCCGGAGCTTCCGCGAGGCGCTGGAATTCGGCCATTCCGTGGGCTATTTCCGCTCGAGCGGCGACAGCGGGATCGACGGGCTTTACGAATCCGAACCCGAACGCTGGCTCGACAGCATATTGGCGCGCTACCGGCTGCCGAATTCTTCCTACGAGCGCCTCAATGCCGATGGACGCTGGTATCAGGTCTACGACATGCGCACCGATGACGGCACATTCATCGGCGTGCGCGTCGACATCACCGATATCAAGAGCCGCGAAGCGGCCTTGCGCGATTCCATGCGCCAGATCGACCTGTTCCGGCACGTCATGGATGAGCTGCCGGTGGCCGCCTTCATCAAGGCGCAGGACCTGGGCATCGAATTCGTCAACAAGGCCTGGTGCGCGATCACGGGCCTCGCCAAGGAAGACGTCATCGGCCGGACCGACCGCCAGCTGTTCGGCGCCGCGGAAGCGGAAGGCTACAGCCACGACGACAGCGATGTCGTGGCGACCGGCGCCGTGCGCGAGGTCGAGGAACCCGTCACCCATCGCGACGGCACGGTGCGGCAATTGATGACGCGCAAGAGCCGCTTGGTGGCAACGGACGGATCGGTGCATCTGGTCGGCTCCAGCACGGACATCACCGACGTCAAGGCGCGCGAGCGGGCTTTGGAAGAGAGCATGCGCGAGAACGAGGTGTTCCGCAGCCTGATCGACAATGTGCCGGTGTCGATCTACGCCAAGCGCTCCGACCTCAGGCAGTTCTATGTCAACAAGGGCTGGTGCGACCTCACCGGCTTCAGCAAGCAAGAGGCGATCGGCAAGACCGATGTCGAGATCTTCGGCCCGGATGGCGAAGCCTTCATCGCCGGCGATCTGGCCGTGCTGCGCACCGGCGAAACCCAGGAGATCGAGGAGAGCGTGACGCTCCCCGATGGCAGCGTGCGCCACCAGTTCGCGCGCAAGGGCGCGATGATCGCGTCGGACGGTTCGCTCTACCTGATCGGATCGACCACCGACATCACGGAGCTGAAGATGCGCGAGGCGGAGCTCAGCGAGGCGCGCCAGCGCGCCGTGCTCGCCGACCGCGCCAAGTCGGAATTCCTCGCCAATATGAGCCATGAAATCCGCACGCCGATGAACGGTGTGCTGGGCATGGCGGAACTCTTGGCCAAGTCCAATCTCGATCCGAAGCAGAAGACGTTCACCGACATCATCGTCAAGTCCGGCAACGCGCTCTTGACCATCATCAACGACATCCTGGATTTCTCCAAGATCGATGCCGGCCAGATGGTGCTCGATCCGGCGCCCTTCAACCTTGCCGAGGCGATCGAGGATGTGGCGACGCTGGTGTCGACGCGTGCCAAGGAAAAGGACCTCGAGCTTATCGTGCGCGTCGAGCCAAGGCTCGAAAACCTGTTCATCGGCGACGTTGGCCGCATCAGGCAGATCGTCACCAACCTGCTCGGCAACGCGGTCAAATTCACCGATGAAGGCCATGTGCTGGTCGACGTGACCGGCGAGAGGGTCCCGACCGGAACCAGGCTGACGATCTCGGTAACCGACACCGGGATCGGCATTCCTGAGGAAAAACTGAAGCTGGTGTTCGAAAAATTCAGCCAGGTCGACACCTCTTCGACACGGCGGCACGAGGGCACCGGGCTTGGCCTTGCCATCACCTCGCGGCTGGTCGACCTGATGGGCGGCGAGATCGGTGTCGAGAGCGCCGAGGGCAAGGGCTCGACCTTCTGGTTCACCGTGACGCTGCCCAGGGCCGGACAGCAGAACGGCCAGCGCATCATGCCGGTGGACGTGACGGGCGCACGGGTGCTGATCGTTGACGACAATGCCGTCAATCGGGCCATCCTGACCGAGCAGATGACCTCGTGGACGTTCGATTCCTGCGCGGCCGAAAGCGGCGCCGAAGGCCTCAAGGTGCTGATCGCGGCCGCCGCCTACGGCGTGCCCGTGGACTGCGTCGTGCTCGACTACCAGATGCCTGAGATGAGCGGCGCCGAAATGGCGCGCATCGTGCGCAACACCGAAGGTCTCGCCGACACGCCCATCATCATGCTGACCTCGGTCGACCAGTCGCTCGCCAACACCAGCTACCGTGATCTCGGCATCGACGCCCAGCTGATCAAGCCGGCGCGTTCCTCGGTGCTCCTGGAGACGCTGGTCGCGACCATACAGCGCCATCGCCACGCCACGGATGTCCACGCCGCCCAGCCACTCGCGGGCGAGGGGCCTGGCGCTTCTCCGCCGCTGGCATTGTACGAACAACGCGCGCAATTGCAGCCGCCACCGGTTCGCCCCAGGCTGCCTGCCACCGGCGAGGGCGGACACAGGCTGGACATCCTCGTGGCCGAGGACAATGAGGTGAACCAGATGGTCTTCACCCAGATCCTTGGCGAAACCGGCTATGGTTTCGAGATCGTCGGCAATGGCCGCAAGGCGCTCGACGCCTTCGGCAAGCTCAATCCGTGCATGATCCTGATGGATGTCTCGATGCCGGAGATGAGCGGGCTCGAGGCGACCGCCGCGATCCGCCGGCTGGAGCAGGAAACCGGCACGCATGTGCCGATCGTCGGCGTCACCGCGCATGCGCTCAAAGGCGATCGCGAGCGGTGCCTGGAGGCGGGCATGGACGACTATCTGCCCAAGCCGATCAGCCCCAGGGCCCTGCTGGAGAAGGTCGAGCGCTGGATCGGCGCCGGCCGCCAGGTCCAGCGCAACGCGGGATAGCATCGCGTTGCCTGGTTCCAGGGATGTGAGAGGCAAGCCAAGGGAATCAATCGCGGATTTGCCGCTGCGCCCGCGCGCAATGACTATGGTGCGATCGCACCATATCAAAGGCGGCGCCCAGCCGAGACAATGGCAAAATTGAATTCCGCCCTTGCAGTTACGGGCGGGAGCAGCGACCGCCGGCAAAGAAGCAGCGTCAACCTACCCCAACGGACCTGTTTTTGGCGATGGCCCGGCCACGACACGCTCTGGCCTTGAGCAACGCGCTCCCGTCCGGATTTTCTTCCCCTGAGAAAGCCCCGTCGAATCCGGCGGCGGCTCCAGCTGGCGGATGGGCCAAGTCACTGATTCCGAGAGCAAACTCGGATCTGGCCGCGACCGCTCGATGCCACCGCCTTTGCCAGGGCCTGTGACGCGTTACCGGGCTGACACGAAACTGTCATGCGACTGTTATAATCGAAGGCTATTGGCCTCAGCGGGCGCCGGTTAGGAATGGCGCCGAGAGACCATCTTCCGAACAGGAGCAGGCCACATGAGACATTTCATCCGCTCGGCGGCCGTTGCGATTGCAATGGCTACGGCGTCTACCTTCACCCTTTCCGCAGCAATGGCAGCTGACCTTTCCGGCGCCGGCTCGACATTCATCTACCCGGTGTTCGCCAAGTGGGCCGACACCTACAAGAAGGACACCGGCATCGGCCTCAACTACCAGTCGATCGGTTCGGGCGGCGGCATCAAGCAGGTCATCGCCAAGACCGTGACCTTCGGCGCCACCGACAAGCCGATGTCCGACGCCGACCTGGAAAAGAACGGCCTCGTGCAGTTCCCGATGGTGATGGGCGGCATCGTTCCGATCGTCAACCTCACCGGCGTCAAGCCGGGCGAGCTCGTCCTCGACGGCAAGACGCTGGCCCAGATCTATCTCGGCGCCATCACCACCTGGGACGACGCCGCGATCAAGGCGCTGAACCCCACCCTCACCCTGCCGTCGACCGCGATCGCCGTCGTGCATCGTTCGGACGGTTCGGGCACCACCTTCAACTTCACCGACTATCTGGTGAAGCTCTCGCCCGACTGGAAGGACAAGGTTGGTTCAGACACCGCCGTCGAGTGGCCGACGGGCGTCGGCGCCAAGGGCAGCGAAGGCGTTGCCAACACCGTCAAGCAGACCGACGGCGGCATCGGCTACGTCGAATACGCCTATGCCAAGCAGAACAACCTTTCCTACTCCAAGCTGGTGAACGCTGCCGGCAAGGTCGTTGAGCCGTCGCTCGAATCCTTCGGCGCCGCCGCTTCGAATGCCGACTTCAAGGCTGCCAAGAACTTCAACGTCATCATCACCAACGAGCCCGGCGACACCACCTGGCCGATCGCCGCCTCCACCTGGGTCCTGATCCACAAGGCTCCGGACGATGCCGCGACCACCGGCGAAGCCCTGAAGTTCTTTGCCTGGGCCTACAAGGACGGCAAGGAAACCGCCAAGGCGCTCGACTATGTCTCGATCCCCGACAGCGTCGTCGACCTGATCAAGGCGTCGTGGAAGGCCGACATCCAGGCCGACGGCAAGCCCGTCTACGCCGGCGAGTAACATCTTCCTAAGGAGCGCCGCGACCGTGGCGCTCCTTTTCCCTCAACCTGAAAGAGCCGAGCTTGACATGAGCGCTGTCCAGGAAGCCTTGCCAGCCGTCAGAGGTTCCCGCGATGCCACCGTTCGACGGTTCGCGCTGACCGACTCAATCTTCCACGCGACAACCCGCGCCGCCGCGATATTGGTGCTGGTGCTGCTTGGCGGCGTCGCGATCTCGCTATTTGCCGGTTCCTGGCAAGCCCTGTCGACTTTCGGCTTTTCCTTCCTGACCAGCGAAAGCTGGAACCCGGTGACGGAGAAGTTCGGTGCGCTGGCCCCGATCTACGGCACCATCATCACCTCGGCAATCGCCATCCTGATCGCCGTGCCGCTCGGCATCGGCATCGCTATCTTCCTCACCGAGCTTTGCCCGCGCCCGCTTCGGCGCCCGATCGGCATGGCGGTGGAATTGCTGGCCGGCATCCCTTCGATCATCTATGGTATCTGGGGCCTGTTCGTGCTGGCACCGTTCCTGCAGACGACCGTTCAGCCTTTCATCATCAGCGTGTTCCACGGTATTCCGGGCCTCAACAGCCTGTTCGCCGGCCCCCCTTATGGCATCGGCCTGCTCACCTCGGCGATGATCCTGGCCATCATGATCCTGCCTTTCATCACCTCGATCACCAAGGACGTGTTCGACACGGTGCCATCGGTGCTGAAGGAATCGGCCTATGGGATCGGCTGCACGACCTGGGAGGTCACGCGCCGGGTCGTCATCCCCTACACGCGCATCGGCATCATGGGCGGCGTCATGCTGGCTCTCGGCCGCGCGCTTGGTGAAACAATGGCGGTGACCTTCGTCATCGGCAACGCGCACCGCATCTCGACGTCGCTGTTCGCGCCGGCAACGACCATCTCGGCGACCATCGCCAACGAATTCACCGAAGCCGTCGGCGATCTCTACACCTCCTCGCTGGTCGCGCTCGGCCTGATCCTGTTCGTTATCACCTTCCTGATCCTTGCCATCGCACGCTACATGCTGATGCGCATCGATGCCCGCACGGGAGCCTGACCGATGTCGACAGCCACATCGCTTCACCAAAGCCGCAAGCGCAAGAATGGCGTGATGATGACGCTGTGCGTCATCGCCGCCGGCATCGGGCTCGCCTGGCTGGCGCTGATCCTCGGCGCACTGCTCTACAAGGGCCTGTCGGGGGTCTCGCTGTCGGTCTTCACGGAAATGACTCCGCCGCCCGGTGACGCCGGCGGCCTGCTCAACGCCATCTACGGCAGCATCGTGATGACCATCATCGGCATCATCGTCGGTACGCCGATCGGCGTGCTGGCCGGCACCTACATGGCTGAGTACGGACGCTTCTCGAAGCTCACCACCGTGGTGCGCTTCATCAACGACATCCTTCTGTCGGCGCCATCGATCATCATCGGTCTGTTCGTCTATGAGTTGATGGTGCGGCCGATGGGGCATTTCTCGGCCATCGCCGGGGCCGTCGCGCTGGCCATCCTGGTCATCCCGGTCGTCGTGCGCACCACCGAGGACATGCTCAATCTGGTGCCGAACGCGTTGCGCGAAGCCGGCACCGCGATCGGCGCGCCGCGCTGGGTGGTCATCCGTTCGGTTGCCTATCGCGCGGCGCTTTCCGGCATCGTCACCGGCATATTGCTGGCCATCGCCCGCATCTCCGGCGAGACCGCCCCCCTTCTTTTCACGGCGCTGAACAACCAGTTCTGGTCCAGCAATCTCAACGCGCCGATGGCCAGCCTGCCTGTCACCATCTTCCAGTTCGCTCTCAGTCCCTACGAGGAATGGCAGCAGCTGGCCTGGACCGGCGCACTCATAATCACATTGACGGTTCTCGCGCTCAGCATCTTTGCGCGCAGCCTGACCGGACGCAGAGAGGACAAATGAGCCAGATGTTGTCTCCAGACATGACGATCGCCGCCGAGGCGGCGGCCAAGGCCAAGATCGAGGTCAAGAACCTCAACTTCTACTACGGCCAATCGAAGGCGCTGAAGGATATCACGCTGTCGCTGCCCGAGCGCAGCGTCACCGCCTTCATCGGCCCTTCCGGTTGCGGAAAGTCGACACTGCTGCGCGTCTTCAACCGCATCTACGAGCTCTACCCCAAGCAGACCGCCGAGGGCCAGGTGCTGCTCGACGGCCAGAACGTTCTCGACCGCTCGCAGGACCTCAACCTTTTGCGCACCAAGATCGGCATGGTGTTCCAGAAGCCGACGCCGTTCCCGATGTCGATCTACGAGAACATCGCCTTCGGCGTCAGGCTCTATGAGAAGATCAGCAAGGCCGAGATGGACGGTCGTGTCGAGCAGGCGCTGAAGCGCGCCGCTTTGTGGACCGAGGTCAAGGACAAGCTCAATGCCAGCGGCCTCAGCCTGTCGGGCGGCCAGCAGCAGCGGCTGTGCATCGCCCGCACGGTGGCGGTGAAGCCGGAGGTCATCCTGCTCGACGAGCCGGCCTCCGCGCTTGATCCGCTGTCGACCGCCAAGATCGAGGAACTGATCGACGAGCTGCAGGCCGACTACACGATCGTCATCGTCACCCACAACATGCAGCAGGCGGCGCGCGTCTCGAAGCAGACCGCCTTCATGTATCTGGGCGAACTGGTCGAATTCGACCGCACCGAGAAGATCTTCACGTCGCCTCGCGAGAAGCGCACGCAAGACTACATCACCGGCCGCTTCGGCTGATCGCACGCATACGAGGACCAGGATCATGGCCGAACATACAGTCGCAGCCTTCGACGAGGATCTCGGACAGATCAGCAGGCTGATCAGCGACATGGGCGATCTCGCCGGCTCGATGGTCGGCGGCGCCACCAAGGCGCTGCTGAATTCCGACAACGCGCTGGCACAGCGCGTGGTCTCCGACGACGCCATCATGGATGCACGCCAGCGCGAACTCGACGATCGCGCCATCACGCTGATCGCCAAGCGCCAGCCGATGGCCGACGATCTGCGCCATGTCGTCGGGTCGATCCGCATGGCCGGCGACCTCGAACGCATTGGCGACCTTGCCAAGAACATTGCCAAGCGCGTCGGCACCGTCGGTCTCAACGCAACGCCGCGCGACCTGTCGCATTCCATCGACGCCATGGCGCAGCTGGTGCTGATCCAGGTGCAGGGCGTGATCGAGGAGTATGCGGCGCGCGACGCCGCCGCGCTTGCGAAGCTGCGCGCCGACGACGAACGCATCGACGTCAAGTACACCTCGGTGTTCCGCGAATTGCTGACCTACATGATGGAGGATCCGCGCAACATCACCGCTTGCACGCATCTGTTGTTCTGCGCCAAGAATCTCGAACGCATCGGCGACCATGTGACCAACATCGCCGAGAACGCGTACTATGTCCTGACCGGCACGCAACTGCCCGCCAACCGCCCCAAACAGGACGAGACGGCGATGTCGGCGCCGGCGGCTTGAGCGTTGGAGCGGTTCAGCGTTTCGCGGAAACGCCGAACCGCTCTATCTCTTTGTTTCACGCAATTCAGGATGGAAAACCGCTACACATTTTTTCCTGGGATTGCTTTAGAGGTGACCAGTCAATGATCGCACCACGCATCATGGTGGTGGAGGACGAGGAGCCGCTCGGCGTGCTCCTCCGCTACAATCTGGAATCGGAAGGTTATCAGGTCGAGGTGGTAACCCGCGGCGATGAAGCCGAAATCCGGCTGCAGGAGAACGTGCCCGATCTCCTGGTGCTCGACTGGATGGTACCGGCGGTGTCCGGCATCGAACTCTGTCGCCGGCTAAGAATGCGGCCCGAGACCGAACGGCTGCCGATCATCATGCTTACCGCGCGGGGTGAAGAAAGCGACCGTGTGCGTGGGCTCTCCACAGGGGCCGACGATTATCTGGTCAAGCCGTTCTCGACGCCGGAATTCATGGCCCGCGTCAAGGCGCTGCTGCGCCGCGCCAAGCCGGAAGTGCTGTCCAGCGTGCTCAAGGTCGGCGACATCGTGCTCGACCGTGAATCGCACCGGGTCTACCGCAAGAAGAGCGAGATCCGGCTCGGGCCGACCGAATTCCGCCTGCTCGAATTCATGATGCGCCATCCCGGCCGCGTCTTCTCGCGCAGCCAACTGCTCGACAATGTCTGGGGTGAGACGATCTATATCGACGAGCGCACCGTGGACGTGCATGTCGGCCGCCTGCGCAAGGCGGTCAACAATGGCCGCATGCCCGACGTCATCCGCACCATCCGTGGGGCAGGCTACGCGATCAGGGAAGATTAGAGCCTTGAGGCGGAAGCGTTGATAGGTTGACTGTGTCCACTCCCGGGTCACACGCATTGACAATTGGCTGAGACGCTCATGGCTTCGTTATCCTTGGGCGAGCAAGGAGCGCAGCGACGCGGCGCGAACCCCTGGGGCTGCTCTGCAGCCCAAGGATCCATGCCGCGACCTCAAAGCGTTGCCACGGCGCAAATCCTGCTCCGTTGCACTGCGTGGCATAGGTCACGGAATGGATCCCAGGGTCTCCGCGACGGAGCTTCGCTCCTGCTCCGCCCACGGATGACGACGGCCAATCTCCAAGTAAGCGAGGGTCTACCGCATCAACGACGAATGCCAGCTCAGGCAACGCTCTTCCCGGCACTGCCTCTTGCCTGCACGCCCGGCGCGAAGATTTCCTGATCGACGAAGGTCAGTGCGCGCATGGCGCAGCCCTCGCGGATCAGGGGCAACTCGTTCGGTTCGGTGTCGAACGAAATCGATTTCGAGTGCTGGCCGCCGGCGGTCTGGGCGATCGCCTCGCGCAATGCCGGCTCGATCAGGTCGAAGGCGGCGGCGCTGACGCCGACCATGGCCACGGGGGCGGGATCGATCAGCGCAAACAGGCTGCCGAGGCCATAACCTAGTGCTTCTCCGGCCTTGCGATAGGCTTCGCGCTCGGGCCCGGCGCGTTCCCGCGCTGTCGTCGCCAATGCCCGCATCTGCGCGTCGCTGACGTCGGCGACCGGTTCGGTGTCCTCGCCAAGCTGCCTGGCATTGCGCCAGATGGCGTAGTTGCCGGCATAGGCCTCGACGCAGCCGCGCCGCCCGCAGCGGCAGAGCGCGCCGCCTGGCCGATGGATCATGTGGCCGAACTCGCCGCCCGACGAATGGGTGCCGGTGAACAGCTCGCCCTTCAGCACCAGGCCCATGCCGATGCCGTGCGACAAAAGGATAGCGATGAAGTCGTCGCGGTAGCGTTCGGGGTCGCGCCAGCGCAGCGCCACCGCCATCATGTTGCAGTCGTTCTCCATGGTGGCCGGGATGCCGAACTCGGCTTCCAGTATGTCGGCGAAGGCGATGTCGGTCTGCGGCGTGATCGGCGACCACAGCATGGCCCTGGCCTCGGTGTCGGTGATGCCCTGGATCGCCAGTGCGATGCGGGCGACGCTGCGCACGTCGATATCGGGATCCTCGAGGCGGCGCCGTACAATGGCGACGCATTCACCGATCAGCGCCTCGCGCGACATGGTCAGCGTGTCCAGCCGGCGCTGTTCCTCCGATATCACCTGGCCGGCATAGTCGATGACGGCGACGGACAGGAAATTCAGCGACAGCACCACAGTCATGATGGCCGCGGCCTCCGGGTTGAGGCCGAGGCCGACCTGTGGCCTGCCGCGTTTGAGCGCACCGGCCTCGCTCGGCTTGCCCTCGACTAGGATGCCTTCGCCGATCAGGTCCGAAGAGATCGCCGATATGGTCGAATGGCTGAGGCCGGTGGTCGCGGCGATCTCGGTGCGCGACGGTTGGCCGGCCCGGCGCACGGCCGCAATCACCATGGCGCGGTTGCGCCGGCGCAGATCGTCGTGGCGGATTCCGACCGACATACTTTCCCACATCCTCCCCGTCGCCGCGGTTCTGACTGCCCCTCGAACACTGCCGGCGACTGGGGCAAATACTGGCAGAAGCGGCTGGCGCTGTCATTTATTTATTGCGAGGCTCGAAAAAAAGTCCACGACACCTCAAGATCCATCAGAATCGATGTTGACAGCGTTCCGACGATGGATCAGTATTTTTTTTGAGGCTCGAAAAAATAGAGCCTCTGTGCCGGCCTTCGGGTCAGTTTGGTCGCGCCATACGCGGCGCAGGGAGGATATCATGAAGAGATTCACGGCCGCCATCCTGGCGGGTGTCGCCATGTCGCTGACGCTTGCGTCGGTCGCGCAGGCGAAGGACAAGGTCATCGGTGTTTCGTGGTCGAACTTCCAGGAAGAGCGCTGGAAGACCGACGAGGCCGCCATGAAGAAGGCGATCGAGGCCGCCGGCGACAAGTACATTTCCGCCGATGCGCAGTCCAATCCCGGCAAGCAGCTTACCGATGTCGAAAGCCTGATCTCGCAGGGCGCCAACTCGCTCATCATCTTGGCGCAGGATGCCTCGGCGATCGGCCCGGCGGTGCAGAAGGCACTGGACGAAGGCATTCCGGTCGTCGGCTATGACCGCCTGATCGAGAACAAGGACGTCTTCTACCTGACCTTCGACAACAAGGAAGTCGGCCGCTTGCAGGCCGGCGCAGTGTTCAAGGTCAAGCCGGAAGGTAACTATGTCTTCATCAAGGGCTCGGGTGCCGATCCGAACGCCGATTTCCTGTTCTCGGGCTCGATGGAAGTGCTCAAGGCGGCCATCGACAGCGGCAAGATCAAGAATGTCGGCGAGGCTTATACGGACGGCTGGCTGCCCGCCAACGCCCAGAAGAACATGGAACAGTTCCTGACCGCCAACGACAACAAGGTCGATGCCGTGGTCGCCGCCAATGACGGCACCGCAGGCGGTGTCGTCGCGGCGCTGACGGCGCAAGGCCTTGCCGGTACCGTGCCGGTGTCGGGCCAGGACGGCGATCATGCCGCGCTGAACCGCATCGCGCTCGGCACCCAGACCGTGTCGGTGTGGAAGGATGCGCGCGAGCTCGGCAAGAATGCCGCCGAGATCGCCTCGCAGCTGGCCGACGGCAAGAAGATGACCGACATCGCCGGGGTGAAGGACTTCACGACGCCTGGCGGCAACACCGTCAAGTCGCTGTTCCTGACCCCTGTCGCCATCACCAAGGACAATCTCAATCTCGTCATCGATGCCGGCTGGATCAAGAAGGACGAAGTCTGCGCGGGCGTCGCCGCCGGCAGCGTCGCGGCCTGCAACTAGAACGGCGCTGCACTGTTCGACAATGACGCCGCGGCCCAAAAGCCGCGGCGTTTTCTCAAAAAGATTTGTGTTTCCGCCTCAGGCGGATAGCTTCTAGGCTGCGTTCCGGCATCCGTGCCGGATGGCCGGCCGGTGGGAGGAAATCATGACCGACACGACGTCCAACCCGCAGGTCGACACCGCGCGCGCGTCGGAGCTTGGCGCGGTCGCCCGGTTCCTGAAGGCAACCGAGATAGACACCCGCATGCTCGGCATGATCGGTGCCCTGTTGCTGATCTGGGTCGGGCTGCACGTGATTTCGAGTCTGCGTCTGGGCGTCAATCCGCTCGATTTCGACAGCCGCACCTTTCTCACTCCGCGCAATCTGTGGAACCTGTCGGTGCAGACCTCCGCTGTTGCCATCATGGCCTGCGGCATGGTGCTGGTCATCGTCATGCGCAATATCGACCTGTCCGTCGGCTCCGCCGAGGGCCTGATCGGCATGGTCATGGGCTTTGCCCAGGTGCATTTCCTGGTCCGGTTCGTCGGGCTTGAACTCGGCAATCCGTGGATATGGGTTCTGGCGCTGGTCATCGGGCTGGCGCTCGGGCTACTGATCGGCGCTTTCCAGGGTTTCATCATCGCCTATCTCGAAGTGCCGGCCTTCATCGTCACGCTGGGCGGCCTGCTGGTCTGGCGCGGTGCCGCCTGGTGGGTCACGTCAGGCCAGACCGTGGCACCGCTCGATGCCACGTTCCAGCTGATGGGCGGCGGCCCGGCCGGATCGATCGGCGCCACCTGGAGCTGGATCGTCGGTATCGTCGCCTGCCTCGCCGTCGTGTTTGCACTGTTCAACGGGCGGGTGCAGCGCAAGCGCTTCCGCTTCCCGTTGCGCCCGGTCTGGGCCGAAACGCTGCTCGGCACCGTCACCTGCGCCGTCATCATGGGCGCGGTGTGGCTGGCCAATTCCTATCCCTGGCCCATCGGCATCGTGAACAGATACGCCGCCGCCAACAACATCACCGTACCCGAGGGTGGCCTGTTCATCGCCCACGGCATTGCCATCCCGGTGCTGATGGCGATCGCCGTCGGGCTGATCATGACCTTCATCACCAACCGCACCCGTTTCGGCCGCTATGTCTTCGCCATCGGCGGCAACCCGGAGGCCGCCAACCTGGCCGGTATCAACACACGCTGGATCACCATGAAGGTGTTCATGATCATGGGCGTGTTGGCCACGATCGCCGCCGCGATCTCGTCTGCCCGGCAGAACTCGTCGACCAACGTGCTTGGCACATTGGACGAGCTGCTTGTCATCGCCGCCGCCGTCATCGGCGGCACATCGCTGGCCGGCGGCTCGGGAACGATCATCGGCGCCATGCTCGGAGCGTTGCTGATGCAGTCGCTGCAGTCCGGCATGGTGCTGCTCGGCGTCGACTCGCCGCTGCAGAGCATCGTCGTCGGCGCCGTTCTGGTCATCGCCGTCTGGCTCGACACCGTCTACCGCAAGCGGGTTTAGGGGGAGAAAGACCATGGCTGACAAAACCGCTTCCGCCGCCGGCACGCCGCTGGTCGACATGCGCAACATCTCGATCGCCTTTGGCGGTATCCGGGCCGTCGACGACGCCTCGATCGATCTTTTCCCGGGCGAGGTCGTGGCGCTCCTCGGCCACAACGGCGCCGGCAAGTCGACGCTGATCAAGATCCTGTCGGGCGCCTATAAGCGCGACGCCGGACAGATCTTCGTCAATGGCGAGGAGGCTTCGATCTCCAACCCGCGCGACGCCAAGAGATACGGCATCGAGACGATCTACCAGACGCTCGCCTTGGCCGACAATGTCGACGCCGCCGCCAATCTTTTCCTTGGCCGCGAACTGATGACCGCCTGGGGCACGCTCGACGATGTCGCCATGGAGGCCGAGGCGCGCAAGGTGATGGGGCGGCTCAATCCCCGCTTCCAGCGCTTCAAGGAACCGGTGATCAAACTGTCGGGCGGACAGCGGCAATCAGTGGCGATCGCACGCGCGATCCTGTTCAACGCCCGTATCCTGATCATGGACGAACCGACGGCGGCTCTCGGTCCGCAAGAGACGGCGCAGGTCGGTGAACTGGTCAGGCAGCTCAAGTCCGACGGCATCGGCATCTTCCTGATCAGCCACGACATCCATGATGTGTTCGAGCTGGCCGACCGGGTCTGCGTGATGAAGAACGGACAGGTCGTCGGCACCGCGCGCACCACCGACGTCACACAAGACGAGGTGCTCGGCATGATCATCCTGGGCAAGTGTCCCCCTGGCGCCATTCCTGGACCAGGTGCGCTGAAGATTGCCGCCTGAGGGCTTTCGGCGGGTGGCATGGCTCTCCCGCACGTCCCCGTTGCCGCTCACGTGATGTGCCAGTGATCGCGATGGGTTGGCCTTGCCATTGTGTTGGCCCGGCGACTTGCCCATAAAGGTCCGGTATTGCTCATGGACCGCATCATCCGTTGAAGAAACTTTTTCCGATTGTCGCGTTCATCGCCGTTGCGCTGATCAGCATGACCATGGCGGGGTTCGCCTATTTCGCGACGCAGGAAGCCGCCCGCATCAAGTTCGAGGCGGCGGCCGATGACGCACTCAACCGGATCGAGAGCCGTATCGATCTGCATTTGTCGCTGCTGCGGTCGACGCAGGCCCTGTTCGACGCCCGCAATGGCGACATCTCCCAGAGCGAGTTCAAGGCGTTCTTCAACGCGCTGGATGTCGACACCAATTTCGCCGGCCTGCGCGGCATCGGCTTCCTCGGGCTGGTCAAGACGGGCGATGAGGCGGCGGTCGAACGCGACATCCTGCATGATTTTGGCGCCAGCCATCCAGTCTATCCGGAGACGACGCAGCCCTGGCGCGCGCCCATCATGCTCTTCGAGCCGATGGATCCGTCCAACCAGGCCAGCATCGGCTACGATATGTTCAGCGAACCAGTGCGGCGCGCGGCGATCGAGAAGGCGATGGCCGATGACCAGCAGCACGCAAGCGGGCTGCTGCAACTGGGCCAAGGCACCGGCGCCACGCAGACTTTCACCGGCTTCCTGGTATTCGTCCGGCTTAACGTCGAAACAGCACCCGAGGTCATCAACGCATCGCGATCCTCGACCGCGGGCTTTCTCTACGCGGCCTTCCGCGCCCGCGACCTGTTCCAGATCGCGCTGAGCCGTGCGCCGCTATTGCCGGTCAACACGGAAATCTATGACGGCGCGGTGAACAGCGACGACCTCCTGTTCCAGTCGGAGACGCCGCCGGCTTCGTCCTTTGGCGATCGGCTGCTGGTCACCCGCAAGATCACGGTGGCCGGCCGGCCGTGGACGGTATTGTTCAGGCCGACCAGCGCCTTCTCGCAGCCATCGTCGCGCGCCATCCCGGTGATGCTGGGGCTGTTCGGCCTGCTGGCGGCAGGCGCCATCGCGCTGGTGGCGCGCTATCAGGAGCGTGCCTATGAGGCGGCATCGCGCTTGCACGAGACGACCGAGAAGAGCCTGCTCGAAAAAGACCTGATGCTGCAGGAGATGAAGCATCGCATCAAGAATTCGATCACCAGGGTGCTGGCGATCGCGCGGCAGACAGCTTCGCGAGCGACCGACGTCAACGAGTTTTCAGCGTCCTTCTCGGCCAGGCTGCAGGCGATGGCCGCTTCCCAGGACATGCTGACGCGCTCGCGCTGGCAGAAGGCCGATCTGGCCGATCTCCTGCGCATCGAACTTGGCCAGGTGTTCGGCAAGGACCTGCCGGAGGGGTTGTTGACGGGTCCCGAGGTGCTGCTCGACGAAACCACGACGCAGGCGCTTGGCCTCACCTTCCATGAACTGGCGACCAATGCGCTGAAATATGGCGAAGCCGGCAATTCCGCCAATGCGCAACGAAGTGACTGGGCGCTCAAAGTGGACTGGTCGCTGGAAGGGCGGGGGCGCGAGCGGACGCTGGCGCTGAACTGGCGAGAGGCCGGGAAGAAAAAGGTCGAGGCGCCCGCCGAGACCGGATTCGGTACCAAGCTGATCGACCTCAACGTCACGCGCGAGTTGCGCGGCACGATCAAGCGCGATTTTCAGGCCGATGGTTTGAAGGTGGAAATAAGAATTCCGCTCGCGGGCTGACGGCCAAATGGCCGCGCCAATGCGATGGAATGTGTCCATACGTGCAAAATCCGGAGGCTGGCGTGGCCGGCCTCCGGATCGAAGTTTTCGACTATCGCCGAATTAGTTGCAGCGGGCCGTGTAAATCCGGCCGTGACGGTCGCGATACTGGCAATAGCCGTTGCGCAGGTTGCGAACCAGCAAGCCCGATCCGGCACCGACAGCCGCACCGATCAGCGCACCCTTGCCGCCGCCGACCAGGCCGCCAATGCCAGCACCAATCAAGGTGCCGCCAGCCACGTCCTTCTCGGTCGAGGTGCAGCCGCTGAGAGCGGCAACCGCAACCACCGCAATAATCATCTTCCGCATTGAGTCACTCCTCACTTTGTGTCCACACTTTGGTTGGCTCCAGCAGCCATTTAGCTTAGTTGGGTCCAGCAGCCATTTAGCACGAAATGACGGCCTTTGCTGCTCGAATTTATTGTTGGCTAAGATAGTCTTTTTCTGGGCGCGCCGCCGCCGATGCCATCACCACATTGGAAATCGCCAATGATGCATTGAGGCTGCCATCGGGGCGCACATTCCAGACTATTTGATCGTAGTCATCCTCAAGCGCGGGATCGACCGCTAGGCATTTGGCGACGACATGCTGCGCCTGCCCTTGCACGTCACCCATCGCGAATGGCCGTTCAGCGGTGCATTCATCGGCGGTCGCGAAAACACTGACGGGCACCTGCAATTCGCGGCAATCGGCCATCGAGTTCGAACAGCCGATGACCAGCAACAACGCGGCTATGTGTTCCATGACGAGATGTCCTCTCGCCACAACAACGGCGCACATCGTCAAAAAGTTCCTGTCAGGTCACGAGGACGCGCAAATAATGACGGTGCGAGGAACTGGGTTTCCGCACGACCAGAGGCTGCCACCAGCAAGCCTGGGACCGGGGCAAGGTAGTGACGTCCAGCCGAGAGCGCAGGGGAGGGCGAGCAGGACTTCGGTCAGGTCAACTGGAACAGAGCGGCCAGGAGTATTATAGCGGCCAGCGTCAGGCCGATCCCTTTCATCAAGCCGTGACGTACATGAGGGAGTGTTTCCGCGGCGGCTTCGGCATCCAGAAATTCGCCCATCGAAATACGGGCGGCCTGTTCCAATCTGTTGATGTCGGCAACCGTCAAGACATTCCTCCTCTACCGTCTGAAGTCCTGCTGCCAACAATGTCCAAAGGCTGGACAGGTTCCGGCGGTGTCTGGGTAAAAAACCATCCGCTTTTATGGTGAACGGTTGGTTAAAATCGTTGCTGCCGCAAGCCGCTCACTGGGCCTCGAAATTGCTGTGTGGGACGACGAGGCGGTATTCGAGGCGGCCATCCACGATGTCGAGGGTCGCGGTTCCGCCCAGGGATGTCGGCACCACCCGCTCCAGCGCGACGCTGCCGAAGCGCTTCTCCGTCCTCCGACCGCCATTGGCTCCGACGGCTTCGGCCCATGTCAGCGAGAGTGTAACCTCACCGGTCGCGGCGGTGTTGAGATCGGCGGTTACTTCGACGAACCCATCCGGCCGGGACAGGGCGCCGTAGCTGACCGAATTGACGGCGAGCTCATGCATCGCCAGGCCGATATGAAGCGCGGCGTTGGGATTGAGGTAGGGATTGGCGCCCCGGAAGCGAAGGCTGTGCGGTGTGTTCGTCCCATAGCGGCCAACCTGGCTCGTCACCAGTTCATGAAGCGCCGCACCGCGCCAGTTCGAGGACGTAACCAGATCCTGGGAGGAGGCCAGTGACTGCAGCCGGCCGCGAAAGCGCGTCAGGAAGTCGCCGATGCCATCTGAATAGCGGCCGGTCTGGCTCGCGATGCTCTGGATGATCGCCAAGAGATTCTTCGAGCGGTGGCTGACCTCGCGCAGCAGCGTTGTCAGTGTCTGTTCGCGCCGCTTCTGCTCGGTCGTCTCGACCATGGTGGTGACGACACCTTGCACGTCACCGGCGTCGCTCCGATCGGCATCGACCCAAATCTGAAACCAGCGGACGCCATTCTCGACCGGAACACTGATTTCAAGGCGCTCCGGATTGCCGGTCGCAACCACATCGCGCTTGGCGGCGCTGATCCGGTCGGCCTGCGCCACCGGCAGGATGCCGTTGCCGTCGGAATCGTCCGAGGCCCAGGGCGCGCGCATGTTGCGCGCCCACACGGTCTTCATGTCGCGATCCTGATAGAGGACGGAAATGCCTGCATTGTGCAGTGCGTGGAGAAGGGCTCGGCCAAGCTGCATGCCACTTTCAGCCGGATGCAAGGCGATGACTTCATCGCTCCGTGCGCCTTCCGTTTTATCTGCAGTCCTGGAGCGCATCGGTCTATCTGTCCACCCAACTCAGGCTGAACGGCTCACTGTAGAATGGGTTCCAAAATGAAATGTCCCGAGAACCTGCCCCTCTAAAGCGGTCCGCCGGACGGTGTCCCTTGAAGGGATACCGCCCGGCGGTGGCTGGAAACCGTTTGAGGGGTGCGGCTTCCAGTGTTCGCTCGAAGTGTTCGCCCTCAGGCCCGTTTGAACAGGCCGGCCAGGAGCGAAATGACCAGGAAGGCGAGAAAGATGAAGAACAAAATCTGCGCTATACCGGCGGACGTGCCGGCGATGCCGCCGAAACCAAGCGCGCCGGCAATGATTGCCACGACGAGAAATACGAGCGCCCAGTAAAGCATGGTTCATCTCCTTCCGAATGGTGCAGGGAAAACGTGGGTGGATGCGGTTTGTTCCACCATTTGCCGAAAAAGACGATGCTTGCAAACCGTTAGAGGCGGAACCGACAGCGAAATTCAGGAATGACGGTCTCGGCTGCCAAAAGGCCGCCCGACGCATCGCGTCGAACGGCCTTTGATTTTTTGATGTTCGTGCCGGAAACAGCGAACCTATGCGGCGGCCTTTGCCTGGCGGTCAAAGAACAGCGCCTGGCTGATCAGCGCCTTGACCATGTCGGGATTGAACGGCTTGGTCACCAGGAAGGCCGGTTCGGGGCGCTCGCCGGTCAAGAGCCGCTCGGGGAAGGCGGTGATGAAGATGACCGGCACCGAGGTTGACGACAGGATCTCGTTGACCGCCTCGATGCCCGAACTGCCGTCGGCGAGCTGGATGTCGGCCAGCACCATCTTCGGCCGTGTCTTGCCGAACATCGTCACTGCTTCGGCATGCGTGCGCGCCGTTCCAACCACACGATGACCGAGGCTCTCGACCATCTCCTCTATGTCCATGGCAATCAGCGGTTCGTCCTCGATGATGAGCACGTCGGTCGCCACCTGGCGGGAAATTTCATTGCTTGCCTGGGCAAGCAGTTCGGAGAATTGCTGGTCGCCGACGTCGAGAATCTCGGCCGCCTCGTCCTCGCTGAAGCCTTCGACCGCAACCAGCAGGAAAGCCTGGCGGGGCAGCGGCGCGATCGCATTGAGATTGGCGGCGGCGCGCTGCTCCCACGCCGATTGCGCCTGTTCCTGCGGTACGCGGATGGCGACGGAGGTGAACAGCTTGGCGAAAACCTTGTACAGAGCGATGCGATCGCTCGATGCCTCAGGGAAGATGTCGACGTCGGCGATGATGGCTTCAAGCATCGCAGCGACCAGCGCGTCGCCGCTCTCTTGCGATCCCGAGACAGCGCGCGAGAAGCGGCGCAGGAATGGCAGATGCGGTGCGATGGTGGCGGATAAACTCATGGTAAAACGTCTCCCTCAGAATGACGTGATTGCCTGGATTGCAGGTCAAGCTGATTGCAAGCCCCGCTAATACAACGCGGGTTTTCCGAAAAAGTTCCGGCCGATATGGAACGAAAAGGCGGGAACGGCGTTTGGTGTCGGGATGGGCAACCAGACGAGGGTGCCGCTTGCCTTGTATTGAGTTGAGTATGAGCGGCCTAGCGCTGGGAATATAAGGGCGAAATGAAGGACATGACGAAAGATATTCTGGCTGGCGCCGAGGGTAGGCGCCGGAACGGTGTCGGTGACCCTCTGGGGCCGAACTCTGAGATCGGACGCAAACTCAAACAATATTACGACGAGCTGGTCTCCGACGATGTGCCGGATCGCTTTGCCCAGTTGCTCAGCCAGCTGGAACAGACCGAACCCGCACAGAAGAAGGACTGAGGCATGGCAGCGGTCTCCCAAGGCTTCAAGACCGATCTGCTTGGGGCAATCCCGAGCTTGCGGGCCTTTGCCGTGTCGCTGACGCAGAATGCCGACAAGGCCGACGACCTCGTCCAGGAAACGCTGGTCAAGGCCTGGGACAAGCATGAGAGCTTCCAGCCCGGCACCAATCTCAAGGCATGGCTTTTCACGATCCTGCGCAATGAATTCTATTCGCAGATGCGCAAACGCGGCCGCGAGGTTCAGGACAGCGACGGCATCATGACAGCGAGGCTCGCGGTGCATCCCGCCCAGCACGGCCAACTCGACCTCAAGGATTTTCGTGGTGCTCTCGAGCAATTGCCGGAAGACCAGCGCGAGGCCATCATTCTCATCGGCGCATCGGGCTTCTCCTACGAGGAGGCCGCCGAAATCTGCGGTTGCGCGGTCGGAACGATCAAGAGCCGCGTCAGCAGGGCCCGCACGCGCCTGCAGGAAATCCTGAAGATTTCCGGCGAGGACGAATATGGTCCCGATGCGATCTCGGCTCAGGTCACGGGGACCGCGGCGCATTGACGTAAGGTTCAGAGAGCGAATTCGGACGCAGCTGTATCGATCTTACCCCGCGGAGCCGCGTCCGTAGGCCCGAGCCACCGCTTCGACGAGATCCTCGCCTGAATAGGGTTTGGTGACCAGCCTCACCCCCGGAAAGGACGCCTTGATCTCGTCCGCATCCGAATAGCCGGAGGCAAACACGAAAGGGACGCCTGTTTCCCGCAAGCCGGCGGCGAATTCGAGCGTCGATGTGCCGCCCAGCATCAGATCGACAATGGCCGCGTCAAACTGCATCGCGACCTTTCCGCCGTCGACCTCGGCCAGGTCTCGGGCTATCACCACTTCCCGCGCACCGTGGTCGCGGCAAAGCTGCTCGACATCCATGGCGATGAGGAATTCGTCCTCCAGGACAAGAATCCGCAATCCGTCAAGCAATGTGGGCATCACAGGTGAAGGCTCCTTGAAACGCCGGGAGTCATGATCGCAATTGGGTGTGTTGTCATTTAAAAAAGACATGCCCTCAACCTGGAACTCCGATCCCGGCAAAACGTTTAAGGGTGCCTGCTGACCGGCAGGCTTTCGAAGAGGGGTCGAAATGCCAGGGCAGAACGGGCGTGCTTCATCGAGCCGGCAATATCCTTGCGAGAAATGTCCTTTACGGCCATTGCCGGTTTTCCGCGAGTTCGAAAATCAGGAACTGGCCTTCATCAGCAAGTTCAAGAAGGGGGAACTCGCGGTCGACAAGGGCGCCACGGTGCTCGTGGAGGGGAGCCATAGCGCCCATCTCTACACTGTACTGTCCGGCTGGGCGTTCCGCTACAAACTGTTGCCGGACGGCCGACGACAAATTCTCAACTATCTCATGCCCGGCGATCTCATCGGCCTGCAAGGCAGCGTCATGGGGGAGATGCAGCATTCCGTCGAGGCCTTGTCGCCGATGCTGCTTTGCGTTTTTGAACGCGACAATCTGCACGAACTCTACCGCAACCATCCGGGTCTCGGCTACGACATCACCTGGATCGCGTCGCGCGAAGAACGCATGCTGGACGAGAACCTGCTCAGCGTCGGCCGCCGCAGCGCGATCGAGCGCGCCGCTTATCTGATTGCCTTCATAGCCAGCCGCGCCAAGGTCGTCGGGCTGAACGGCAAGCAATCCATCCAGATTCCGATCACGCAGCAGCACATCGCCGATACGCTCGGCCTGTCGCTGGTTCACACCAACAAGACGATCCGCAAACTGATGGACCGCAAGCTGATCCTTTGGCGGGACGGTGGCTGCGAGGTGGTCGACACTGAAGGGCTCAAGCAGCTCGCCGGTTGGGAAGGGTTGGGCGAGGGCCGTCGCCCACTGATCTGACGACACGCCCTCTAGCCATGGTCTGGTGATTGGTGCGTCCGCGCGCGTTTTGGCTAGAGCAGCTACTGTTTCACGGACACAGCGAATTGCTCTATCTCTTTGTTTTTGACGCAACTCCCCAGGGAAAGTGCTACGCACTTTTCCCGGGGAAACCGCTTCACACTTTTCCTGGAGTTGCTCTAGTTTATCCCGATACCGGAACCTTGAGACGCAAGGCGCGTTTGAAATCGAGCAATCACAAGGAGTTAAGCAATGGCAACCGCCGCAGGAAAGACCGCCAACGAAGCGCGGACGAATTCGGACCTCGAAGCCGACATCAAGCAGTTGAAGGCCGATATCGACAAGCTCACCAAGCAGTTGGCCAAGACCGGCGAACATGGCTACGGCACGGCGCGCCGCGCGGCGGCCGAGGGTGTCGAGCAGTTGCGTGCCCAAGGGGAAGCGGCCTTTGACAGCCTGCGCGGCAATGCCAGGGATATCGAGGCACAGATGGTGGCGAGCGTGCGCGAAAAGCCGGTGACGTCGCTGGCGATCGCCGCGGGCGTCGGCTTCCTCTTCGCGCTGCTCGCGCGTCGCTAGATCCGCTCCAGATGGGACTGCTGGCATCCCTGCTTTCGGGTTTCGCCTCGGGTGAAACCATGGCCGCCATACGCCGCGCGCGTACGGCGGCCATCATCTATGCGCTTGCCGCGCTGGCGGCTTTGTGCGGTCTCGGCTTTCTGGTCGGGGCAGCCTATATCTGGGCCGCGGCCCGCTATGGATCGTTCGCGGCGGCGCTTGGCTTCGGTGTCGGCTTCCTGGTGATCGCCGGCCTCGTTCTTCTCGTCCATCGCTTGATGTCCGGCGCCCGCGCCCGCCGCGAGGCGCGGCGGCGCAACGCCGACATGAAGGCGATCGGCATCACGGCCGCACTTGCCGTGCTGCCGGCCTTGCTCAAGGGAAAGGGCGGCCTCGGCGTGATTCTGGGCCCGGCCGTGGCGCTCGCCGCCTATGCCATATACCGCGAGAATACGAAGCCCAACGATCCGGATGGCGGGCACGAGACATGACGCCGCCGCTCTGATCCTCGATAGGATCCGTCACTTGGACAGATCTTCCAGCGGCATCGATATTTCGGCGAAGACGCCTTCGGGCCGGAATTCATGGGTGACTTCGCTTGAAATGACCTTGGCCAGGCTGCGGCGGATGAGAATCGAGCCGAAGCCGTGGCGCTGCGGCGGGGCGACTTCAGGGCCGCCGCTTTCGCGCCAGGTCAGCACCAGGCGCCGGTCGCCCTTCCTGCCTTGTGTCTTCCAGCCGAGGTCAACCTTGCCCGATGCAACCGACAGCGATCCATATTGCAGCGCATTGCTGGCCAGTTCGTGCAGGATGAGCCCGAGGCCGACGGCCTGGTCGGGCGACAGCAAAAGGTCGGCGCCGGAGATGGCGATACGCGGCTGGTCGTCGGTGTCAAAGGGCCTGATCTCGATCTGGACGAGTTCGCGGATGCCGATGCCGCGCCACTCGCGGTCGGACAAGAGATTGTGGGCGATGCCCAATGCCTGAAGCCGGGCGCCGAAGGCGTCGAGGAATTCGCTCGGCTGGCGGGCATGACGCACGGTCTGCGTCGCCAGCGCCTGGACGGTCGCCAGCGTGTTCTTGACGCGATGGTTGAGTTCGCGCAGCAGGAGCCGCTGCCGCTCTTCGCCGAGCTTGCGTTCGGAAATGTCGTAGTTGACGCCGAAGATCAGCGTCGGCTTGCCGTCGCCGTCGCGCTCGATGACGCTGCCGCGCGTGGCCACCCAGCGCGGCGGATGAAAGTCCTTCACCCGGTATTCGCCGAAATAGTCGTCGCTGCCGGTCAAGGCGTCGCGAAAGCGGGTTTCGGTCTGATAGACGTCGCGCGGATCGATGGCGGTCAGGATGTCGCGTGCCCGCAGCCGGGTCGAACGTGGCAGGTTGAACAATTCCGACAATCGCACATCGCACTCGATGATGTCCGTGCGGACATCCCATGCCCAGCTGGCCAGCGATGCCGCTTCGAGCGCGATGGCACGCCGCTTCTCCTCGCGCGCAAGTGCTGCCTCGGCGATGGCACCGCTGCGGGTCGCGTCCTTCAAGGCGAACAGGCTGGCGGCGAGTCCTGCCAGCGTCTTCAGCTGGTCGAGCTTGGCCTGTGACGGAAAGGCATGTGGCTTGCGGTCGAGCACGCACAGCGTGCCGATCCTGGCGCCTGCCACGAGCATCGGCGCGCCAGCGTAGAAACGCACATGGTGCTTGCCGGTGACCAGCGGATTGGCCTTGAAGCGAGGGTCTGTCGTCGCGTCGGTCACCACCATGGGATCGTCGCCGGCTGCGATGGCGTGGGCACAGAAGGAGATGTCGGTCGAGGTTTCGGTCTCGTCGAGCCCAAAGCAGGACTTGAACCATTGCCGCTCGACATCGACGAGCGTCACCAGGGCGACCGGCACCTGCATCACGGATGCGGCAAGGCCGGTGATGCGGTCGAAATCCGGGTCAGGCGCCGTATCCAGCATCTCCAGCCCGTGCAGCACGGCCAGCCGGTCTTGGTCCTCTATCGAGCGCGCGACCTCGGCCGGCAGGCTCGTCCCTATTTCCGCCTTGCTATTCACCCCAATCCCCAATGCCCATGCCGGTCTTCGCCGTCTTGCCAAACCACCGGCCCGCTACGGGCTCGCTTTCCCGGAACCATCCTAGCAGGGAACCGTTACCCGACCGTGTTTTGCCGAGTGCGCCAACAGGCGCAGAACGAAACAAGGATCGGCCATGACCAAGATCATTCCCGAAGACAAGGCGCGACAGGGCCGATGGGGCTGGCACGGCCTGCGCATCCTGATCGCCGCGCTGCTGCTGGCCATCGCTGCCTGGGGCATCGCCGAAATCTATGGTGAGGTGGCCAAGACACCGGCGACGCAGCAGGGAAGCGCGCCGAGCGGCTAGGGCAATTGCGGGAAAAGCGTGAAGCGGCTTTCCGTCCGGGATGGCGTCAAGACAATGCTCCGGATTTTCGGCCGTCATGGTTGGGGATCGCATCAGGCGGCCTTTGCCTCGGCGATGCTGGCGGGCACCAGGACGTTCAACGCACGAGGCTTGATCTCGATGGTGGTTTCACGATCAAGCCGGACCAGTTCACCATCCATGACGGCGCGGAACTTCCTGCTGCCGGAATGGATTTTCAGGACAGTGCGGTCGGACTGATGGATTTCGACATGTTCATTGTCGCGCCATTTGCCGCGCGCCACGTTGAAGAGGAACTTCACCAGTTCGGCACGCTGCTGCGCCACCGTGACGTAGATGCCCAGCACGCCGCCCGAAGGGTTGTCCGCATAGGGAAGGTGGCCCTCGCCGAACAGATTGTTGGTGACGCCGATGCCTGTTATGCGCGCCGTCATCTCTGCGTCCCCGATGCCGAGCGTCACGTTCATCCCAGGCGGGTTCTTGATCGTCGCCCACGCCGCCTTGGCCGAAGCTCCGATCTTGCCCAGGCGCGACCCAAATTCCATGCCTTGGCGCAGTTGCACCATCTTGGCATGCATGCCGATCGAGAACTGATGGACGAAGGGTTGGCCATTGGCCGTGGCCATGTCGACCGCGATGATCTCGCCGTCGGCGAAGGATTCCAGCGCGGCGTCAAGCGACTGCGGAATGCCGAGACCGCGTGCGAACAGGTTCATGGTGCCGGCCGGCAATATGGCAATCGCCTTCTTCTTGCCCATCAGCCTGGCGGCCGCGGCTGAAATGGTTCCGTCACCGCCACCGGCGAGCACGACATCGACGGTGCGGCGCGAGGCAGCGCTGTCGAGGGTTTCCACAACGTCCTTGCCGGCAACGACATCGATGCTGAGAGAATGGCCTGCCGTCTCCAGCGTCTGGCGCATCCTGTCGGAAAGGGCGGCGAGGTCGGTGGTGCGCAAGGTGCCGCCGTCCCGGTTCAGCACCGCCGCAAATTTCATGCCCCGCTCCGTCTGTCAGCCAAAATGTGCCGGGGCGAGCCCAGCCGCAGGCTGAAACGTGACGGTATGGGAAAGGTTCCATTCGAACGATGCAATTCAGCGCATGGTCTCAAGCCGCCGTGCAACCGCTCCGTGTTTTTTCGCCGCCGGATCCAGGCCAATTTTGTCGGAACAACAGCATGGTCACGACGTTGTGAACCCGTAGAGATGCCACGCCCGATCTTCCCAGCGACGGTTCAGTCGGGCGCGGCGTGCACGAAATCATGCACGAGGAGAGACTATCATGATCCGCACCCTTTTTGCCACGACCGCACTCGCAACGCTGATCGCGACCGGCGCCTTCGCACAGAGCGCGACCACCCCGGCTCCGGCGGACGCCGCCGCCGTTCAGGAGCCGGCCGCAGCCGCTCCGGTACCGCGCGCGGAAGGCAGCATCGTCACCAACATCATCGGCGAATCCGTCTATAACGGCACGGGCGACGACGCCGAGAACATCGGCAAGGTCAGCGATGTCGTCTTCGACAAGGATGGCATGGCGAAATCCGTCGTCATCGGCGTCGGCGGCTTTCTGGGCGTAGGCGCGAAAAATGTCGCCTTCGACTACGACAAACTGCAGTGGGCCGAGAAGAATGGCGACCGCTGGCTGGTTGCCCAGACAACCAAGGAAGAACTGACGGCGCATCCGGAGTTCGACAGCAAGCCCTATGGGCCCGCGCCGGCGCCAGCCGCTTCGACGGATGCGACAGCTCCCACGGCTCCCGCGACAACGGATACCGCGCAGAAACCTGTCGACATGAATGCCACCCCGGCTGAGCCGGTGAAGCGCGCCGACGGCAACCTTGCCACCAATATCATTGGTGAGACCGTCTACAACGGCACCGGTGACGACGCGCAGAATATCGGCAGTGTCAACGACATCGTGCTGTCCAAGGAGGGCAAGGCCGAATCCCTGGTTATCGGGGTGGGTGGGTTTCTTGGCCTAGGCGCCAAGAATGTCACCTATGATTTCGGCAAGGCACAGTGGGCCGAGAAAAACGGCGACCGCTGGCTGGTGGCGCAGACGACAAAGGAAGAGTTGCAGGCGCAGCCGGATTTCAACCGGAAGGCCTATGATCCGGTGCCGGCAACGACGGCTTCCAACGAGCCCGCGGCGACAGCACCGGCCACGACCACGGCTCCCGCCGCCGCTCCGGCGGACAAGACAGCCGAGGCTCCGGCCGCGACGGCTCCCGACCAGACGCAGACGGCTGCCATCGACAAGTCCACGCTGACCGCGATGCCGGTTGGTGAGATCAAGGCCGACGACCTCAAGGGCACCACGGTCTACGGCGCCAATGATGCCAAGGTCGGCGAGATCGGCGATGTCGTGCTGACGCCCGACAACAAAACCGATGCCGTGATCGTCGACGTCGGCGGCTTCCTGGGCATCGGCGGGAAGGAGGTCGCGGTTGGCCTGGATAATCTCAAATTCATGACCGATAAGGACGGCAAGAAGTATCTCTACACGACCTTCACCAAGGAACAGCTGCAGGCGCAAACCGCCTATGACAAGGGCAGCTATACCGAGAAGCGCGACCAGCAGCGGATGATTGTGAGGTAGGGCAGTAGGGCAGTAGGGCAGTAGGGCAGTAGGGTGCGGCGTCGGTGCTGGTATATCCAAACATACTGCCTTACTGCCTTATTCCCCTATTGCCTTACTGACATGGCCAACCACGCCATTTTCCGTCAATTCCGCCAGCGCCAGTGACTGGTCGAGATGTTCGGCCCGCCAGGCGAGAAGCCGCTCGGCGAATTCCAGACGGGTGGACAGATGTGCGGGGCTGTTGGCGAGGTTGGTCAGTTCGCCCGGGTCCGCCTCGATGTTGAAAAGCAACGGCGGCAAGCCGCCGCCAAAATGCACGTATTTGAACTTCTTGGTCCGGATGACCGCCAGGTTGCACTGGCGAGAGTCAATGCCGAAATGCGCTTCGGCCTCGCCGCCCGCGATCGAGCGGAAGTCGAATTCCCAGTGCGCGGCATCGCGCCAGCTAGCCGGGGTTCCGCCGCTCAGGAATGGTTTCAGCGAACATCCGTCGAGATGCGGTTTGGGCGGCTCGCCAAGCAGGTCCACAAGCGTGGGCAAGATGTCCACCGCTTCGGTGAAGCGATCGATGCTGGTGCCGGCAGCCTTGCGATGTCGCGGATCGCGAATGATCAGCGGAATGTGGTAGCTGCCGTCGAAATAGCCGCCCTTGCCCAGCATGAAATGATCGCCCATCATTTCGGCGTGGTCCGAGGTGAGAATGATGATGGTGTCGTCCCAGGCGCCTGAAACCTTGACTGCCTGCCAGATGCGGCCAAGCTGTGCGTCGACCTCCGAAATCATGCCGTAGTAAATCGCCCGGATGCGGCGGAAGTCATCCTCGCTCCAGTCGTGCACCCTGCCTGTCGCGCCGGGACGGAACTTAGCGCGTTTCTGGCGGCTAAGATCATAGGCGAGATAGGGATGGCTCTGAGCTTCAGCCCGCCAACTCTCCGCCCGGTGGAACGCCGGGCCATCGGCCGGATCATATAGCGTGTTGTAGGGCTCCGGGACGATGAAGGGTGGATGCGGACTGATGAAGGAGAGATGCGCGAACCAGGGCGTGGCCTGCTCCTGCTCGCCGAGCCAGCGGATGAACTCGCCGGCAAGGAAAGCCGTCGGCGTATGGTCTTTCGAATAGATTGGCGGTGCCTCAGTCACCGCGTCGGCGTCGCCTTCCTCGTCTACGGGACGATGGATGTCGGGAGATCCGGCGCTAGCATCGATGCCGCGCAGCTTCAGCCAGGACAACCATTGCTTCTGGTGCTCGGGCAGCAGTTGGCGCACCGTGAATCCAGGCAGTACGCCTTCATAGCTTTTCAGCCTCGGATCGCCTGAACTCATGAGGCGCGGATCGAGCGACACGTCGGTGTAACCGAACAGGGTCGGATCGTAGCCGAGGCCGCGCGCGTGCAGAGCGATGTTGCCGTGGCGGGCGTCAAGTGGCGAGCCGTTGCGGCAGACCCGGTTGTTCATCTGGTAGAGGCCGGTGTAGAGGCAGGCACGGGCCGGTGAACAGGGCGCCGCGCCGGCATAGTGCCGCTTGAACAGCACGCCTTCCCCGGCCAGTGCATCGGCATTCGGCGTCTTGACAACGGAGTGGCCGGCGGCCGACACGCAATCGCCGCGCCACTGGTCGCAAGTGATCAGGAGAACGTTGGGGCGCCTGGCTTTTCCTGTCACTCGCGATACCTTTCGCTGCATGTTCGACGCCGCTCATGGAAACGATTTCCGGCAATGGCGCAAGACCGCTCTCGTTAGCTAATTGGTGAACAAATCTCTTTTGATTGTTCACTTTTACAGCACAGTCCATTCTGTGTTTGCCGCCTTTGCCGCAAGCGGTGGTGTCCTCATATTGGCGTGGACAGCGGCGAGGGCCGCACAAACACAAGGGAAGGAGCAAGACAATGCTCGACCAGATCAAGGGCCTCCATCACGTCACCTCGATGGCTGGGGATGCGCGCCGGAACAATGATTTCTTCACCCACAAGCTTGGCCTGCGCCGGGTCAAGAAGACAGTCAATTTCGACGCGCCTGATGTCTACCACCTCTATTATGGCGACGAGGTCGGCACGCCCGGTTCGGTGATGACATATTTTCCGTTTCCCAACATCGGCAAGGGCCGCCGCGGCGTCGGCGAAGTCGGCACCACGGTCTACTCCGTGCCGCAAGGCACGCTCGCCTATTGGGAAAAGCGCTTCGCCGACGAAGGCGTGGCGGATGTCTCCCGCGAGGAGAGCTTTGGTGAGAAACGGCTCAGATTTGCGGGCCCCGACGGCGACGGTTTCGCGCTCGTCGAGGCCAAGGCCGATAGCCGTGCGCCCTGGGTCAAGGGCGGTATTCCGGCCGACGAAGCGATCCGTGGCTTCCATTCGGTCGCGCTTCGGCTGAAGGATGGCGGCGCCACCGAAGAGCTCTTGAAATTCATGGGCTACGAGGAGATCGAGAAGTCGGGCAATGTCAGGCGGCTGGCCGTGAAGAACGGCAATGGCGCCGATGTCGTCGATATCGAATCGCTGCCGACCGCGGCCTTCGCCGACCTCGGCGCCGGCTCTGTCCACCATGTCGCCTTCGCCGTCGAGAACCGCGCCAAGCAGCTCGAAGTGCGCAAGGCGTTGATGGATACGGGTTATGGGGTGACACCGGTGATCGATCGCGATTACTTCTGGGCGATCTATTTCCGCACGCCAGGCGGCGTGCTGTTCGAAGTCGCCACCAACGAGCCGGGGTTCGACAGGGACGAGGACACCGCGCATTTGGGCGAAGCGCTGAAGCTGCCGACGCAGCACCAGCATCTGAGGCCCTATCTCGAACAGCATCTGCAGAAGCTGGAAGGCTGAGACCATGAGCAAGGACGCTTACATCCACAAGGTGCTGCCCGGTTCGCCGGGCGGCCCCATGCTTTTCGTCTTCCACGGCACCGGCGGCGACGAGAGCCAGCTTCTGTCGCCGGGGCGCGATCTCATGCCCCAGGCCACCATCATCTCGCCGCGCGGCGATGTGTCGGAACACGGCGCGGCGCGCTTCTTCCGCCGCACCGGTGAGGGCGTCTACGATATGGGCGACCTGGCGCGAGGGACGAGCAAGATGGCTGAGTTCGTCAAGGCGCATGTCGAAGCAGTCCATGTCGGGGCGGCAAAGCCATCGGCGGTGCTGGGCCTCGGCTATTCCAACGGCGCCAACATCCTGGCCTCGGTGGTGTTCGCCGAGCCTGCACTGTTCGACGCCACGGTGCTGATGCATCCGCTGATCCCGTTCGAACCGAAGGTGGAGGGCAGCCTCGCCGGCCGACACATCCTGCTGACCGCCGGTAAGCGCGATCCGATCTGCCCGCCGAACCTGACGACGCGGCTCGAAGCCTATTTGCGTGCCGACGGCGCCGATGTCACAGTGGAGTGGCACGAAGGCGGGCACGAAGTGCGGCCAAATGAAATCGAAGCGGCGCGGCGGTTATTTGCCGGTGTCGCTCAAGGAGTTTAGAAATGCCCGACCAACTGCCTGAGATCGAATTGGAAGACCGCGGCTCCAAGGGCCGCTATGTCCTGCGCGGCCCCGGTGGCGCCGAGGCCGAGATGACCTTCACCAAGATCGGCGAGCACCAGATCATCATCGACCACACGGAAGTGCCGGACGCGTTTCGCGGCCAGGGTGCCGGACTTCGGCTGGTCACCCGCGCCGTCGAGGATGCGCGCGCGGCGGGCAAGAAGATCATCCCGCTTTGCCCGTTCGCCAACGCCCAGTTCCGCCGCCATCCGGAATGGGCCGACGTGCTGAAGCAGTAGCGAGCCGCACTTCGTCGACAGGCGGCAGCGGGGGGATAAAGGGGCAACTCCCGCTGCCGGTTGGCTTTGTCATTTGCCGCGACCGGATATCTTGCCTAGATATGATATCTCGCCGTGCCGACAAACGAACTGAATGATCCCCTGATGACCGAAACAGACCTCGTCCCCGTCTTCGACGGCCACAACGATACGTTGCTGCGCCTTTATCAGTCCAAGAACGCGGACGTCGAAAAGCTGTTCATCGAGGGAAAATCGGGCGGTCATATCGACCTGCCGCGCGCGAAAGCCGGCGGCTTTGCCGGCGGCATGTTCGCGATCTTCCCACCCCCGGTCGAGAAGGCCAGGCGAAGCGCCGTGCCATTGGCACCCAGCGACAGCGAGCCGCTGCCGCCGGAGGTGCCGCGCGCCGATGCGCTCAATTCGACGATTGCGATGGCTTCGATCCTGTTCCGGCTGGAAAGGGCCGGGGCGCTTGCCGTCTGCCGCAGTGCCGGCGACGTGCGCAACGCCATGGCGCAAGGCACGATTGCGGCAGTCTTCCACATCGAGGGCGTCGAGGCGATCGATCCCGAACTCACCATGCTCGATGTGCTGCATGCCGCCGGCCTGCGTTCGCTTGGCATCGTCTGGAGCCGTCCAAATGCCTTTGGCCACGGCGTGCCGTTCCGCTTTCCGTCCTCGCCGGACACGGGCCCGGGCCTGACCGATGCCGGCAAGGCGCTGGTCAAGGCCTGCAACGAGCTGAAGATCATGATCGATCTTTCGCATCTCAACGAAAAAGGCTTTCGCGATGTCGCGGGGCTCAGCGATGCGCCGCTGGTCGCCACGCATTCCAACGTGCATGCGATATGCGGCCACTCGCGCAATCTGACCGACTGGCAGCTCGGCGCGATCCGCGAGTCCGGCGGCATGGTCGGGCTGAACTTCGCCACCGGATTCCTGCGCGAGGACGGCCGCATGAATGCCGATACCAGCCTCGACATCATGGTGCGCCATGTCGATTCCCTGCTGCAGGCGCTGGGCGAGGATGGCGTCGGCCTCGGCTCGGATTTCGACGGTGCCATGATCCCGGCCGTCATCGGCGACGTCGCCGGCCTGCCGAAGTTGATCGATGCGCTGGCCGAGCGTGGTTTTGGCCGGGCGCTGATCGAGAAGATCGCTTACCGCAATTGGTTGAGCATGCTTGAGCGCACGATAGGTTGAGGCGACAATTCTGGACGATCGAGATTGAGGCTTTGGTGCGCCCCAAAAGTCGTCATCCTAGGGTCTGCGCGCGTCGCTTCGCTTCCTGCTCCGCCCCAGAATGACGAGTGATGGGAAAGCCTAAGCACCCATCCTTTTGAGCCAATCCTTACCGACGCCGCGATCGCGGATGATCGGCAGCGGATCTTCAGAATCAAGCCGCGCGCAGATGCGGTAGACCTCGAGTGTCTCGGCGCTCATCTCGCCGCGCTTGTAGAAGAACATGGCAGCGGCGTAGCGCGTGCGGCCGGACCATTTTTCGCCGAGCGGCGTGTTGACCAGGTCCCACTGCTCGGCGGCTTCGCCATCTTCTTGCTGCTTGTCCGCTTCGTCGGCCATGGTCAGAAATCCGCCGGCGGATTGGCGGTGCGGCGGTCGAGTTTTATAAACGGCCGTGCCACCACCTTGGCTCGCTTCATCAGCTTCTGATATTGCAGCTCGCGCATGGCGTAGATCTCGACCCAGAGGTCGTCCACCATGGTATCACCATAGGGCCGCGCCAGCGAGGCGATGGCGATGTTGCGCTTGGCCATCGGCGACCACATGGCGGCGCTGACCAGGCCAACCTCCTGGCTTTTCTTGTGGTAGACGATGGCGTGTTCGGCGGGGATGTTGCCTTCGATCTCCAGCCCGACCAGCACATGGCGCAGCCTGCGTTTGGCGCGCGCTTCGAGAATGGCACGGCGGCCGTTGAAGTGGCCTTTCTCCGGATCGATCATGAAGCCGAGCCCGATCTCGTCTGGCATGCGCAGGCGATCGGCGCGGATGGCATGTTCGGCGGTGGTGAAGTCGGCATTGGCAACGATCAGCCCGGCCTCGAGCCGCGCGCGGTTCAGCGCGGTGTAGCCGATGGCACGGATGCCGCGCAGTTCGCCCGCCGCCATCAGCCGATCCCACAGGCTCAGCGCCTTGTCGGCGGTCACAAACAACTCGTAGCCGAGATCGCCGGTGAAGCCGGTGCGCGAGATGGTGACGGTGCCGCCGTCATGGGCGAACTCGGCGAGGTCGAAGATCTTCAGTCTCTCGACGCCGGTGAAGCCGGCATCGCGCAGCACGGCGAAGGAGGTTGGCCCCTGCAGGGCGAGCCCGGCGACGGCCTCGGTTTCTTCCTCGACGGTGACGTCGAATCCAATGGCGCTGTCGAGCAGCCAGGGCAGATGCCGCTCCTGCGAACACAGGCGAAAGCGCGTCGGCGACAGGCGAAACAGCGTGCCGTCGTCGAGGACAAAACCTTCGTCGTCACACCAGGCGGTATAGTGGACACGGCCAGGTCTCAGCTTGGTCACGTCGCGCAAGGTCACGCGGTCGAGGAAGGCTTCGGCATCCGGCCCCTCGATCCGGTATTTGGTCATCGGCGAGATGTCGAACAGCGCCGCCTGGCTGCGGATGGCGAAATATTCCAGCTCCTCGTCCCACAGCGAATGCGGCGCGCGGTAGCCCGCCCAGTTGTACCAGTCCTCAGTCCTGGCCAGCGTATCGAGGTGCGGTTGGAACGGGGTGCCGAGGCGCAGCGTGCGGAAATGGCCTTGCGCGGCGATGCGTGCGGAAACGACGGCACTGGCGGTCTTTGCAACGGGCTTCTTCCTGGTTGCCTGGGCCATGACCTACCTCTTCATCGCAATGATGCGCCGCGCGGCATTGAGGCCGGGTGCGCCGGAGACACCGCCACCGGGATGCGAGCCGGCACCGGCTAGGAACAATCCTTCAAGCGGCGTGTCGTAGCCGGACCAACCCGAGATGGGACGCGAGATCAGCATCTGGTCGGCCTGCAATTCGCCGTGGTGCCAGTGGCCACCCGGCATGCGGTAACGCGTCTCGATATCGGCCGGCGTCAGCAACTCGGCATGGACAACGCTCTTGCCGATGCCGGGCGCATAAGACTCGAGCTGCGCCATGATCGCCTTGAGGAATTTCGGCTTGCCGGCAGCCCAGCCTTCCTTCAACGCATAGGGCGCGTATTGCACCACCGCCGACAGCACGCATGCTCCCTCAGGCGCGAGCGACGGATCGGCGAGGCTGGGCAGGGTGATCTCCATCACCGGCTCGGCTGAGAATTCGCCATATTTGGATGGATTGAAGGCGCGCTCGACATGATCGGGCGAGGGCGCGATGACCAGCCTGCCCTTGTGGCCGGCGGCATCGACGCCGCTGAATTGCGGCGGCCGATCCAGCGCCAGATTGAGTTTCGCCGCGTCGCCTTTCATCCGAATGTTCTTCACCTTGCGCACGAAGCCGGTGTCGAGCTCGCGCGGCCCGACAAGGTCGAGGAAAGTTGTCGCCGGATTGATGGCGGAGATGACTGTCCTGGCGCGCAGCTCCTCGCCGGTGTCGAGCGCGACGCCGGCGGCGCGGCCTTTCTCGACGATGATCTTTCCGACGGGCGCCGATGTCCGGACGGTGACGCCGGCCATCTCCGCCGCCGCGCGGATGGCGGCGACAACGGCGCCCATACCGCCTTGCGGCAGCATCTGTGCGCCGGACGCACCGCCGATCTCGCCGGCGAGGCGATAGTAGAGGCCGAGCAGCGAGGTCGGCGAGCGCGGGCCGAGATGGCTGCCGAGTGTCGCATCGAAGGCGAGCAGGCCTTTCAGCCTGTCGTCCGCAAGCTGCTCGTCGAGCAGGTCGGCGACGTTCATCAAGAGCACGCGCAGGAAGTCGCGCATGTCTTCCTTGCCGAGTTTCTTCAGCGCCAGCGCGGTCTGGCCGAGGGCAGCGGTCTCCAGCAACGACATGCCGGCGAGATCGGGCGCGCGGCGCGACAAGAAAGGTTTCAGGATGCCGGCATAGCGCAGCAATTGCGCACGCAGTTCCTTCCAGGCGGATTGCTCGGACGCGCTGGCGCCGGTCAGCACCTCGCCATAGGCGCCATGCAGCATCAGCGCTGGGCCGTCTTTCGACAGCGCCACTGACGGCAGGAAGTCGGCGCGGGCGACTTTTAGCCCGTGCTTCTCCAGCTCCAGCGTCTTCATCACGTCGGGGTGCAGACGGTTCAGCACATGGGCGATCGATGAGACGCGAAAGCCCGGCGCGAATTGCTCGGTGCGCGCGGCGCCGCCGGTTTCGCTCACCGCTTCCAGCAGGAGCACCTTGCGGCCGGCTTTCGCCAGAGTGGCGGCGGCGACGAGACCGTTGTGGCCGCCGCCGATGACGAGCACATCCCATTTTGGTGCATCAAATGACGTCATGGGCTGGGCTCATATGCGAGGTGGATTTGGCGAGATCGCGCAGGATTTCGGCGGCGGCATTGCGGCCGGGCGCGCCCATGACGCCGCCGCCCGGATGGGTAGAGGAGCCGCACATATAGAGCCCGCCGACCGGCGAGCGGTATTGCGCGTAGCCCGGCACCGGGCGATTGAACAGAAGCTGGTCGAAGGTCAGTTCGCCCTGGAAAATGTTGCCTTCGGTGAGGCCGACCTCGGCTTCGATCTCGCGCGGCGTGCGCACCTCCATGTGGATGATGCGGTCGCGGAAGCCCGGCGAATACTCTGATATCTGCGCAATCACGCTTTCGGCGAAGCCGTCACGATCGGCATCGGTCCATTCGCGGCCGTTCACCTTGGGCGGCGCGTATTGCACGAAGCAGCTCATGAAATGCTTGCCCGGCGGCGCCATGGTCGGGTCGAGCGTTGTCGGGATCACCATGTCGAGGAAAGGATCGGCCGACCATCGCCCGGCCTTCCAATCGTCATAGGCGCGCTCCATGCGTTCCATCGAATCGGTGAAGTGCATGTCGCCGCGATAGACCGGCGAATCCTTCGGCAGCGCCGGGAATTCGGGCAGCGAATCGAGCGCGATGTTGACCTTGCCGGAGGAACCGCGGATCTTGAAGTTCCTGACCCGACGCAGGAAAATGTCGGGCAGTTCCTTTTCCTCGACCAGCTTCAGGAAGGTGCGCTTCACGTCGGCATTGGAGACGACGAGCTTGCCGTAGATCTCCTCGCCGCCTGCCAGCACCACGCCTTTGGCTTTGCCGCGTTGGACCAGCACATGGTCGACCTCGGCGCCGGTGCGGATGGTGCCGCCCGAGGCCTTGAACGACGCGGCCAGCGCCTTGGTGACCGCGCCCATGCCGCCGCGCGCATAGCCCCAGGCGCCGACCGAGCCGTCGACCTCGCCCATATAGTGGTGCAAGAGCACGTAGGCCGTGCCGGGCGACATCGGCCCAAGCGCCGTGCCGATGATGCCGGACAAAGCGAAGTTGGCCTTGATGACATCGGTCTCGAAGTACTCGTCGAGGAATTCCGAGATCGACATGGTCCAGAAGCGCAGCGTCAGCGCCATTTCTTCCGCCGACAGGCCGGCAAACTTCCTGCCGAGATAGAGCAACTCGCCGAGGTCGCGCGGCTTGAAGCTGGTCGGGTCGGGCGCGGTGCGCATCAAGAGCGGCTGGATGAAACGGCACTGCCGCGTCACGTCGCGGGCGTAGCGATCATAGGCTTCGGCGTCGCGTTTCGAGAAGCGGGCGAATTCGCGCCGGTGCGCATCATGGTCGCGGTAGTTGGCGAGGTAGTCGCCGTCGCGGGTGAACACCGCGCCGCCCTCATAGGAAATGACCTGCAGGCCGAAGCGCGGCAGTTCGAGGTCGCGCATGATTTCGGGGCGGAACAGCGAGCAGACATAGGAGCAGTTGGAGTAGAGGAAGCCGGGTGTCAGCTCGCGGCTGGTGGCGGCACCCCCGACCCAGTCGTTCTTCTCCACCACCAGCACGTCGAGCCCGGCGCGCTGCAGATAGCAGGCGTTGACCAGGCCGTTGTGTCCGCCGCCGATGACGATCGCGTCCCAAGCTTTCATTGTGGCCCAGTCTCTTTGTTTCCGCGCAATTCCCAGGGGAAAGAGTTGTGCGGCTTTCCGGGAAAACCGCTCATGCTTTTCCTGGAATTGCCCTGTACGACCCGCTGTTCATTTTTGCGTGATCTGTTCCCGAATATGCGGAATTTGGCATGGTATCGGCTGTTTTGTCCAGCCATTCTGAATGAATGTTCAACAAACGATGTTGCGTTTTCCCGGACATGCGCTAGGCTTTGCCGGCGTTCGAACTGGGCAATCATCGATTGGGGATCGAGGGCTGATGATCGAAACGGCAGATGCCGAGCCGGAGTATGACGACACCGCGATCCGCTTCCTCGAGGCGCTGTGGGGCGAGGGCTACCTGTCGCCGGGCGGCCCTGATGAGGTCGACCGGGTGGTCGAAGGGCTTTCGCTCAAGGGCAAGACGATCCTCGATATCGGCTGCGGCTCCGGCGGCATCACCTTGCATCTGGTCGAGCATCACGGCGCCGCCCACGCCACCGGCTTCGATGTCGAACAGCCGGTGATCGAAGCGGCCAGACGGCGAGCCGCGGCGCGTGGCTTCGCAAATCGCGCCAGCTTCGTTCAATCGCCTCCCGGATCGCTGCCTTTCTCCGATCGCTCCTTCGATGTCGTCTTCTCCAAGGACGCGCTGCTGCATGTGCCTGACAAGGACGCGTTGTTCGCCGAGATTTTTCGCGTGCTGAAACCGGGCGGTGTCTTTGCGGCTTCCAACTGGATGATTGGGCATGACGGCGAACCCTCGCCTGAGATGAAGGCCTATGTCGCGGCGGAAGGTCTGTCCTTCACCATGGCATCGCCGGCGCGCTATGCGCAGGCGATGCGAAGCGCGGGCCTTGCCGACATCACCGTGCGCGACCGCAACCCCTGGTACCGGGAGGTGGCGCGCGGGGAACTCGCACGGCTCAAGGGACCGCTCTACGCTCGAGCCGCGGCCGCAGTCGGCGCGGCCTATGTCGACAAGAACATCAAGACCTGGGAGGCAATGCAGAAGGTGCTTGACAGTGGCGAGCACCGTCCCACTCATCTGCGCGGTTGGAAGCCGGTTGGATAGCCGGCAATGCTGGAGACCGTCACATCCATGAAGACTTCCGAGGCCAGGGACGTTCTCGCCGAAACGACGCGAAAGAGCGACGCCGAAAAGCGCGGCCGCAAGGCTTCGAAGGAGGTCCGTCAATTGCAGCTGATCGAGGCAACGATCGATTCCTTGGCCAGGCGCGGCTACGCCGAGACGACGATGGCCGATGTCGCCGATGGCGCGGGCCTCTCGCGTGGCATCGTCAACTTCCATTTCGAGAGCAAAGAAAAGCTGCTGATCGCGACGCTGCAGCATATGTATGACGAGTACTCGGCGCATTGGCGCGCCGCGCTGCAGAAGGCAGGCGACGATCCGGCACGGCAGCTGCAGCAACTGGTGTGGGCCGACTTCGACCGCTCGATCTGCAACAAGCGCAAGCTCGCCGCCTGGCTGGCCTTTTGGGGCGAGGCCAAGTCGCGGCCCACCTATCAGGCGCTGAGCAGTTCGCGCGATAATTATTACCAGCAGGTCTTCATCGATCTCTGCACGGCACTCAAGCAGAGCGGCGCGTATGCCTATGAGCCGCAGGTGATGGCGCTGGCGCTGTCGGCCATGCTGGAAGGGCTGTGGCTGCGGCTGATGATGGGCACCGAGGACACAACGCGCGAAACAGCATTGCAGGCGGCCAATGCTTTTTTGGCCGCTGCCTTCCCGAAGCACTACGGTTAGCAACAGCCGGCCGCCAAGACCGGCAAGACCAAAAGAGGATGGAACAGCATGAAGAAACTTAGCCGACGCCTGACATTGACATTGGCGCTGGGCGGCGCGCTTGCGGCTTCGGCGGCAGCGTTCGCCGTCGCCGCGGACAAGGACCTGATCGTGTTCGACTGGTCCGGCTACGAGGACCCGAGCTTCCACCCGAAATATGTCGAGAAGAACGGCGATTCGCCGACCTTTGCCTTCTTCGGCGACGAGGACGAGGCGTTCGAGAAGGTCCGTTCCGGCTTCAAGGCCGATCTCGGTCACCCCTGCTCACAGAGCGTGACGAAGTGGCGCGAAGCCGGGCTGCTGCAGCCGCTCGACACCTCGAAGATCACGGGCTGGAAGGACCTCAATCCCGGCATCATGGCGATGAAAAACCTCGCCACGACCGATGACGGCAAGGCGTGGTTCATGCCGTGGGACTGGGGCAACACGCAGCTCACCTACAACTCCTCCAAGATCGACGCCAAGGACGTGCAGTCGCTGAAGGCATTCGCCGATCCGAAGTTCAAGGGCCGGGTGTCGATCGGCGACAATGTCGACGACGCCTATGCGCTGGCGAGCCTTGCCATCGGCCTGCGGGACTGGACCACGATGACGGACGACCAGTTCAAGCAGGCGTCCGACTTCCTGCGTCAGGTGCACAAGAACGTCCGTTCCTACTGGACCGACACCACCGATATCGTCCAGTTGCTGTCGGGCGGTGAGGTCGACCTCGCCTGGGCCTGGAACGATGCGACCGTGCAGTCCGTCAAGGCAGGCGTGCCCATCAAGTCCGTAAGGGACACCAATGAGGGCATCTCGACCTGGGTTTGCGGCTACGTGCTGTTCAAGGACGCGCCCGGCAATATCGACAAGGCCTATGATTACCTGAACGCCGTCAACGATCCGGAGACCGCCAAGGTGCTGGTCAAGGACTGGGGCTATGGCCAGGCCAATGCCAAGGGCATGGCCGGGGTCGACCAGGCGATCCTGAAGGAAAAGGGCTATGACGACGTGCAGAAATTCGTCGACAAGACGCTGTTCCAGTCGCCGCTGCCGTCCGACCTCAAGCTGAAGATGATCGCCGAATTCGAGAAGATCAAAGCCGGGTACTGAGTTCGTTCCACGGTCCGTCCGCTGCCGCCTCGGTGCAGCGGACGACCCTCGCCAAAGCAGATGATTTCTCCTAACCTCGCTGCAGCTTTTCGCGATGGGGGAGTTTCGCCATGACGCCAATGCTACGCCGCCTTGCACTTGCCGCCGCCTGCATGATCGGCGCCGGCGGGGTCTATGCCTGGGCGGAAGGCGGCGGCGATCTCGTGGTGTTCGACTGGTCCGGTTACGAGGACCCGCTGCTGCATCCGGCCTACACCGCCAAACACGGCGCCGAGCCGACCTTCGCCTTCTTTGGCGACGAGGATGAAGCCTTCGAGAAGATGCGGGCGGGCTTCAAGGCCGATATCGCGCATCCCTGTTCGCAAAGCGTGGCGAAGTGGCGCGATGCGGGGCTGTTGCAGCCGCTCGACACCTCCCGGATTGCCGGCTGGAAGAACCTCAATCCCGGCATCATGGCGATGAAAAACCTCGCCACTACCGAGGACGGCAAGGCCTGGTTCATGCCGTTCGACTGGGGCAATACGGCATTGCTCTACCGCACCGACAATGTGACGGGCGAGCAGGCGCAGTCGCTGCGGATCCTGGCCGATCCGAAATTCAAGGGCCGCGTCACCATCGGCGACAATGTCGACGATGCCTACGCGCTGGCGAGCCTGGTGATAGGCCTCAAGGACTGGACCAAGATGACCGACGCGCAATTCAAGGAGGCGTCCGATTTCCTGCGCCAGGTGCACAAGAACATCCGTCTCTACTGGACCGACTCGAGCGATATCGACCAGGCTTTTTCTGGCAATGAGGTCGACCTCGCCTGGGGTTGGGGCCAGACACTGATCGCGATGAACGGGCAAGGCGTTCCCGTCGCCATGAACCGCGATACCAAGGAAGGCATGTCGACCTGGGTGTGCGGCTACGTGCTGATGAAGGACGCGCCGGGCAAGCTCGACCAGGCCTATGATTTCCTGAACGCGGTCAACGCGCCTGACATTTCGAAATACATGGTCACGACATTCGGCTACGGCCATGGCAACAGCGCCGGCATGGCCGCGATCGACCACAAGGTGCTGGCCGAGCGCGGCTTCGACGACATTGACAAGTTCCTCGACAAGACGCTGTTCCAGCAGCCGGTCGCGCCGGAACTGAAGAAGCGCATGGTCGACGAGTTCGAGAAGATCAAGGCCGGCTATTGACGAGCGAACTGGAAAGAACCGAAGTCGTCATCGTCGGTGCCGGTTTCACCGGCCTGTCGGCTGCGCTTGAGTTGAAGCAGGCCGGCATAGGCTTCCTGCTGCTGGAAGCGCGCGACCGTGCCGGTGGACGGGTCGAGGCGGTCCGCAACGGACTTGGCGAGCGCATCGACAGCGGCGGCCAGTTCCTGTGCGAGGACATGCCGGAAGTGATGGCGCTGGCGAAGGCACGCGGCAAGACATTCGTCACCACCTATGTCGAGGGAGATTTCATCACCCATCCGTCAATGCCGGCCAAGGACGCCAAGCAGACCTATCACGGCGCGATGGCGATCCGCGAACGCATGAACGGCATCGAGCCGGGCGATCCTTCGATAGAAGGCATGAGTGTCGCGGCCTGGCTGGAACAGCAGCATGATCCCATCGATGCCAAGACGGCCTTCCGCTCGATGATCGAAGGCCTGTGGTGCCTGCCGATGGACAAGGTGCCGCTCTGGTACCTGATCGACAATGACCGCCGCATCACCAACGAAGTGCCGGAACTGCAATATTCCCTGCGCGAGACCATGCAGTCGCTGGCCGAGGATCTTTCTGGCGATCTCGGCGATCGGGTGTTGCTGAGCGAACCGGTCACGCGCATCGAGCATGGGCCGCAAGGCGTTCGCGTCGTCACGGGCAATGGCGTGATCGAAGCGCGCCAGGTGCTGATGGCGCTCCCGCCGGCGACGGCCGCGAAGCTTGATTTCGCACCGGCCTTGCCGACGAGACTCGCGACGGCGCTTGGCGTCTGGGAAAGCGGCGCGGTGATCAAGATCCTGGTGCGCTATCCCAGGCCATTCTGGCGCGAGCAGGGTTTGAGCGGCATGGTGATGTGGCGCGACCTGCCGGGCCTCTTTGCCTGCGATGCCAGCAAGGATGCGCAGCATGCCGCGCTCGTCGTCTTCATCGGCGGACCGCTCGCGCTGCGCTGGCGGGGGCTGAGCGAAACGGCACTTCGTGCGGAAGTGACGGCACGATTGCAGGACGCGCTCGGTCTGGATGCCAGCGATATCCTTGATTTCAGTTCGCGCGATTGGATACAGGATCGCTGGAGCGGCGGCGCCTACAGCGACCTCATCGTCGACGTGACGGCCAGGGATGCCGAGAGGACGATTCTGGCGGGTGCGCCGCCAGTGCATTTCGCCGCTTCGGAACTGTCGCCGTCTTTCCCCGGCTATGTCGAAGGGGCGATCGTCGCGGGGCGCATTGCGGCGCGCAAGATCTTGGCGCTGCTTCAATCCCCCATCGCCACCAGCGCCTCGGGATCGTAGGCAAGGCGGATCGGGGTGCCGACGGGAATGTCGTCGGCGCCGAAATCGTTGGTTTCGGTCACCGATAGCGGCTTTTCCAGACCCGGTATCTCGACGATCAGATGGGTGATCTCACCGAAATAGTGGCGTTCGACCACCTTGCCGGCAACCTCGAATTTTGCCGTCGCATTGTCCCACAAAACACGCAGGCGCTCGGGCCTAATGCCGAGCGTTGCGGCGCCGCCATTGCGCACGAAGGCCTTCGGCTTGTCGGTCTTGACGCGGCCGAAGCCCAACGTGTCGACGATCAATGAGGCGCCGTTCTCCTCGACGATCTCCGCCTTGACGAAGTTCATGCCGCCGAGGAAGTCGGCGACCTGGCGATTGACTGGCCGCTGGTAGATCTCCTTGGGCGAGGCGACCTGGGCGATCCTGCCGCCGAACATGACGGCGATGCGATCGGACATGGCGAGCGCCTCATACTGGTCGTGGGTGACCAGCACGAAGGTGATGCCGACGGCCTGCTGCAGGCGGCGCAGTTCGACCTGCATCTGCTCGCGCAGCTTCTTGTCGAGCGCCGACAGAGGCTCGTCGAGCAGCAGCACCTTGGGCCGCATCACCAATGCGCGGGCCAGCGCGACGCGCTGGCGCTGGCCGCCTGACAGTTCAGTGGCCAGCCGCTTGCCAAGGCCGGTCAGCGAAACCTGCGCCAATGCCTCCTCGACGCGGCGCTTCTCTTCGCCGCCCTGCAATTTCAGCCGCTTCAGCCCATAGGCGACATTCTGCTCGACATTGAGATGCGGGAAGATCGCATAGCTCTGGAACACCATGTTGGTCGGCCGTCGGTTGGCCGGGATGCCTTCCATCGGCTGGCCGCCGACCGCGATCGATCCGCTGGTCGGGTTGTCGAAGCCGGCGATCATGCGCAAAAGCGTGGTCTTGCCGCAGCCGGACGGCCCGAGCAGCGAGAAGAATTCGCCCTCCCGTATGGTCAGGGACGCATCGTCCAGCGCCTTGAACGATCCATAGCTGCGGGTGACGTTGCGGATCTCGATCATCGCTCGATCGGACTGGGCTCGATCGGATTGAGGGCGCTCGATCTGCGGCTGTTCAGGCATAGAGGCCTCCCTCGTTCTGGGTGCGTCTGGCCGCGCGGCGACGCAGGATTTCGGCAACAGTCATCAACAGGAAAGAGGCAACGAGCAGCAGCGTGCCCAGCGCCAGCACGCCTGGCAGTTTCGAGGCGAAGCGCAACTGGCCCCAGATGTAGATCGGCAGCGTCGCTTCGGTGCCGGTCAGGAAGAAGGCGATGATGAATTCGTCGAGCGAGATGGTGAAGCAGACGAGCAGGCTCGAGATGATGGCCGGCGCCACCATCGGCAGCGTCACCCGCCGGAAGGTGCCGAAAGCGCTTTCGCCGAGGTCGGCGGAGGCTTCCTCCAGGCTGCGGTCGAAGCCTTCGAAACCGGAGGTCAGCACCGTCATCGAATAGGGGATGCAGACCAGCACATGGCCGAGCACGACGGTGAATAGCGACAGGCTCAAGCCCAGCTGCAGCATCACCAGCAGCATGGAGATGGCGACGATCACCTCGGGCAGCACCAGCGGCGCCATGATCAGGCCGTTGATGGTGCGGCGGCCGGGATAGCGGTAGCGGGTGATCGAGCGGGCGGCGAGGATGCCGAGCACGGTGGCGAGAACCGAGGCGCAGACACCGACTTTGAGGCTGTTCCAGGCGGCGTCGAGCAGGGCCGGCGTGTGCGGCAGGTCCGCATACCATTGCAGGGTGAAGCCGGTGAGCGGGAATTTCGGCGTTGGCGCGGTGTTGATCGAGAAGATCGGCAGGAAGATGACGGGCAGATAGAGGAAGACGATGTAGAGGAACGCATAGACGGACAGCCAGCCGCCCGAAAGGAAACGCCGCGCCCTCATCGTGCCAGCCTCTGCAAGGCGCGGATGATCAGCACCGTGGCGCCGGCCATCAAGGTGACGATCAGCATGGTGGTGACGGAAAGGGCGGCACCCAGCGGCCAGTTGGCGGCCTTGCCGAACTGCGCCTGGATGGCATTGGCGATCATGACGCCGTCCTTGCCGCCGACGAGCTTCGGCGTGACGTAGTCGCCGACGGTCGGGATCATGACGATCAGCGCCGCCGAGATGACGCCTGGTGCCGACAGCGGCAAGGTCACGCGCAGGAACGAGCGCAAGGGGCCGTCGCCAAGGTCGGTGGCCGCTTCGACCAGCGTGCGGTCGACCTTCTCCAGCGAGACGAAGATCGGCAGGATGGCGAAGGCCGCCCAGGCGTGGGTAAGCGTGATGATGACGGCGCTCGAATTGTAGAGCAGGGCCGTCGACGGCTCGTGGATGATGCCGAGGCCCATCAGGCCGGAATTCAGGACCCCGTTGTAGCCAAGGATGACCTTCCAGGACATGACGCGCAGGAGATAGCTGGTCCAGAACGGGATGGTGATGAGGAACAGCCACAGGCTCTTGTGACGGCCGCCATGGAAAGAAATGAAGTAGGCGATCGGGTAGGCGAGGATGACGGTGAGCAGGCTCACCGTCAGCGAGATGTAGAGCGAGCGCCACAACAGATCCCGGTAGATCGGTTCGGTCAGCGCGACGCGGTAGTTTTCCAGCGTGAAGGTGCGGTCGATGGTCAGGTAATGCTGTGTCCAGAAGGAATGGGCGATGACCACCAGGATCGGCAGGACCAGCAGGATGAGCGCGTAGAGAAAGGTCGGGCTGATCAGGGCAAAGCCCTGTACGGGCTCGGACTGCAGAAGGGCATTTCGTCTGGCCCGCGTCATGCGCAGCGGGGGCGACCCTTCCGCCGCCGCCGTCATTGCCAGACTCCGGGGGGCAGGGCTCCGGGCGTGATTTCGGTTGCTGGCCTGGACTGTTCCGCCATGCGGCATCCCATTGTGCTGGCGCCGACTTGTTGTTCCCCTTGCCGGCTTTCTTTCATCATGCCCGTATCCGCGGATTGAAATCAAGCGCTATTTCTGCAATATTGATTGAACGGACATTCAAAATGAAGTGAAGAAAGCCCGGATTTTCGGCATTTGACGCTGAATTGCATGCCCGCGAAGAAATCGATGAGATGATGTGGAGGCGATCATGGCGGCTGCGAGAGATCTAAGAGCGACCGAGACGACCGAGCCCGGCGGCGATGCCATCGAACTGGCCAAGAGCCATCTCATCCAGCCCTGGCCTTATGCCGGTTCCGTCGGTGCGGAAGCACGCGCGCTGATCGGTGAGGGCGACGGCATCTACATCACCGACAACACCGGCAAGCGGCTGATCGACGGGCCGGCCGGCATGTGGTGCGTCAATGTCGGCCACCGCCGCGAGGAGCTGGCCAAGGTGATGTACGACCAGGCGATGGCGTTGTCCTACAACACGCCCTGGTACACGATGAACGCGCCATCGGCGGAGCTTGCCATGCGCATCGCCGGCCATGCGCCGGGCGATCTCAGCCATGTCTTCTACACCACCGGCGGCTCTTCGGCCGTGGAGACGGCGCTGCGCCTCATGCAGTTCTACAACAATGTGCGCGGCCGCCCGGAAAAGAAGCTGATCCTGTCGCGCGGCGGCGCCTATCACGGCTCGACCTACCTGTCGGCCTCGCTCAACGGCCGCCCACGCGACCGCGACTGGATGGATGGTGCCGACGAGCTGGTGATCAAGCTGTCCTCGCCCGATCCGTTCCGTCGTCCGCAAGGCATGAGCCTTGCCGCCTTCACCGATTTCCTCGTCGAGCAGTTCCGCGACACGGTCGCCCGTGTCGGCGCCGACAGAATAGGCGCCTTCGTCGGCGAGCCGGTGCAGGCCTCCGGTGGCGTCGTCGTGCCGCCCGATGGCTATCTCGGGCGCATCCGCGAGATCTGCCGCGACAACGACATCCTGTATGTCTCCGACGAGGTGGTGACGGGCTTTGGCCGGCTTGGCCATGTCTTCGCCTCGGGCGACGTGTTCGGCATCGATCCCGACATGATCACCTTCGCCAAGGGCGTCACCTCGGGTTATTTTCCGCTCGGCGGCGTCATCATCTCGGAACGGCTGCTTGAAGAACTGCGCCGCTCGAACCATCCCGATGCGATGTTCGGCCACGGCCTGACCTACACCAGCCACCCCGTCGGTTGCGCCGTGGCGCTGAAGAACCTCGACCTGCTGGAAGAAGGCGTGCTTGCGCACACGCAGGCGGTCGCCCCCTATTTACAGGCGCAGCTGAAGACGCTGGAAGACCTGCCGTTGGTCGGCGAGGTGCGCGGCGTGGGGCTGATGGGCTGCGTGGAGTGCGTCGCCGACCGCGAAAGCAAGGACCCGCTGCAACTCGACAAGGATGTCGGCAAACGCATCGACGCCCATTGCCATGAGCTTGGCCTGCTGGTGCGTCCGCTGATCAACATGTGCGTGATGTCGCCGCCGCTGATCATCACGCGCGAGCAGATCGACGACATGGTCGCAATCCTGCGCGAAGGCATTTCACGCACGATGGATGACCTGCGTCGGGAAGGCGTTTGGCAGGGGTAAAGCTCTCCCTTCTCCCCGTTTCACGGGGAGAAGGTGCCTGTTGGGCAGGTGATCTCCTCCGACCTTGCGGATCTATGCAGCGGCGCGTTCGCCGGCAGGCCGGCGGCGCAGATCGGCTTGCAGGATCGCCGGCGGGTTGTAGTTGGCCTCATTCAGTCCGACATCGGTTCCCGGCGGGACGATCTGATCGATCCGATCCAGAATGTCGTCGCCGAGGCGGACCTCGGCGCCGGCGAGCAGATCGTCGAGATGCTGCATCGTGCGCGGTCCAAGAATGGCCGATGTCACGCCCCGATGAGCCATCACGAAAGCCATCGCCATGTGGGTGAGCGACAGCCCGGCCTCGTTCGCCAACGGGATGAGTTGCTCGACCGCATCCAGGCTGCGCTCATCCGACATTTGCCTGGGCATGTATTTCACCCGCAGGCTGTCGGGCATCTTCTGCCCCTTGCGGTAACGCCCGGTGAGCATGCCTTTCGACAATGGGCTCCAGACCATCGCTCCCATTCCATGTCGCTCGCAGGTGGGAAGCACGTCGCGCTCGATGCCGCGATCGAGGATCGAATATGGCGGCTGTTCCGTGCGGAAACGGGCCAGCCCGTGCCGCTCGGCGACCCATTGGGCCTCGACGATCTCGGAGGCCGGGAAGGTCGATGATCCGATCGCCCGCACCTTGCCGGCGCGCATCAGATCGGTGAGCGCGGAAAGCGTTTCCTCGATGTCTGTGTCCGGCGCCGGCCGATGAATGAGGTAGAGATCGATATGGTCGGTTTGCAGGCGGCGCAGCGACGCCTCCACAGCCTGCATGATCCAGCGTCGTGAATTGCCCTGGCTGTTCGCGTCTTCCCCCATTGGCCCATTCACCTTGGTGGTCAGCACGATGTTGTCGCGCCGGCCCTTCAGCGCCTTGCCGACGATCTCCTCCGACTCGCCGCGGCTATACCGGTCGGCGGTGTCGATGAAGTTGATGCCGTGATCCAGGGCTTTGTGGATTATGCGGATGCAATCGTCGTGGTCGGGATTGCCCAGTCCGCCGAACATCATCGCGCCCAGGCAGTAAGGGCTGACCTTGATGCCGGTTCGTCCCAGTGTGCGGTAGTGCATAACGTTCTCCTTGGTGCAGGGTTGTGGCCAGCACTGCCTTGCTGTGCTATTCGGTCTAAGCGGAACAGTATTCCGTTTTTATACGGAACAATGTTCCGTTTTGCAAGCGGGTGTGTCGTGAACGACCAGACAGACGATTCAGATGGTGGGATGGAGCCTCGGGCTCGCGCCGACCGGCGCGTGCGCGCCGACGCTCGACGCAATCTCGACACGCTGCTCCAGACGGCCATGGCGGTGTTTGCGAGCTCCGGCGTGGATGCGCCGGTGCGCGAGATCGCCGAAAGGGCGGGCGTCGGCATCGGCACCGTCTATCGGCACTTTCCGCAGCGCTCCGATCTGATCGCCGCCGTCTTCCGCCGTGAGATCGACGCCTGCGCGGACGCAGCATCGACCCTGGCGGCAGGGCACCGACCCTTCGATGCGCTGGCGAACTGGATGCAGCGATACGCGGCCTTCGTCGCGGCCAAGCGTGGGCTCGCCAAGGCCCTGCACTCAGGAGATCCGGCGTTTGACAGTCTGCCGGGTTACTTCGACCAGAGGCTGCGGCCTGCCCTGCGCAGGCTTCTCGATGAGGCGACCGACGCCGGCGAAATCCGCGCCGATGTCGATGCCGACGAGCTTCTTGGCGCGGTGGCGAGCCTGTGCATGTCGGCCCACAATGCCGGAAGCGGCCGCGCGGAGCGCATGGTCGCTCTACTCGTCGATGGGCTGCGCCACGGCGCGAAATCGTCGTAGCGGGGCCAAACCTGCACTGCTCTAGGACCGCGACCTGAGCGCGTCGTTCAGATTCCACATGTCCTTCTCCTCGGGCGCGGTCTCGAGGCCCAGCACCGGCAGCATCTTGCGCAGATGGTCGTGATGGGTGCGCACACCGTATTCGAGGTCTGAGAGATAGAAGCCCTCAAAGGCCTCGGACAGCATGGATTCGTTCGACCACACGGACAACTGCACATCTTCCGACATGGTGTCGCGGTCGATGCGGAAGGACAGGTATCTGGCGGCGGCCTGCTCGCGGCTTTCGTCGCGGTAACGGTAGATGGCGCCGCGCAGCAGGGTCTGACCCGTCGACAGCGGAAACTCCTGATAGAACTGCACGGATTCCGGCATCACCGAAATGACCGCATTGGGGAAAATGCCATAGTAGACCCATGCCTTCTTCAGATAGTCCGGCAGATGCGTCGGCTCGGGCGCGATCTTGACGTAGTTCCTGACGCTCCAGCGCCGGCCGGCATGCGGGTTGTAGGTGGCGAAGGATCGTGACACGCCGTTTATGAAGGGCTCGTCGAAATAGGTCGCGCCATAGAGATCCTGCAAGGCGGGATGCGCCATGGCGACGTGATAGCCCTCATTGTCGACATCGCGCACCGACTTCCAGTTGACCGGGGTCTTCTGGGTCCAGATGCCCCAGGACGGCACCATGTCGGCGGCATTGTAGTGCGCGAATTCGGGTTCGATCGGCTTCATCAGTTCGGCGACTGAAGGCTGCGGGCCGCCATTGCGGAAGCGGATGAAAATGAAGCCCATCCAGATTTCGAGATCGAGCTGCATCAGGCCGAACTCGGTCTTGTCGAGGTCGGGGAAGGAGCGCGGGCGCGCGGCGCCGCGCAGCGTGCCGTCTAGATTGTAGACCCAGCCATGGAACGGGCACACCAGCGCGTTCTTGCAATTGCCCTGGCTGTCGGCGACGACGCGGCTGCCGCGATGGCGGCACATGTTGTTGAAGCCGCGCACGACGCCATCCTTGCCGCGCACGATGAGGGCGCGTTCGCCGACCACGTCCATGGTCAGGTAATCGCCAGGGTTGGGCACGTCGCTGACATGGCCGACGATCTGCCAGTGGTTGCGGAAGACGTGCTCCTTCTCAAGCTCGAGAAGGGCATCGGAATGGTAACTCCAGCCCGGTAGTCCCCGCCGGTCCCAATCGTTGGGGATCGCCACGTCACGGAGGTGCGGGTTCATAAAACGTCTCTTCTTTTTGTTGAATAATCATTCAATAAAAGCATATTTTTCATTGAAATGCAATGGCTTGTGAAAATACGAATGGTTTCAAGGCGAGACCCTGGCATTGTCCTTGGCTGAATTCGATACGGCTGCTGCCCAGGAAAATCGCGGAGAATCCGGGTGTTAGCCTCGGTTCCGAGGCGCCGTTTCGACGCGATATCCCGAAGCGCGGAAACCGAAGGACAAGACAGCTGGCCGGAGGCAAAAAGTGCTCGCCGCGCCTCGGCCGATCTGCTGTTCGGCAGGCGCTTGGGGCCGGGATCGCCCGTGGGACTTGGCCTGAGGTTCGCTTGTCTCGGCCACATGCGATCCGGAATGACCGATTCTGCCCGATTTTGCCCGAAACTTCTGTTTCAACCTGGTTACATTGCCAGATCTACACCACGTTCGTGCTGTTACAAAGCGCGAGTAAGTTCGTTTCATCAGCAAAAAGAAACGCAGCGAAGGGGAAGGCAATGCATGCGAAAGTCAAGATCATCAGCGGCGAGCACCGCCTCCAGGCTCCAGAGCGCGCTGACCGCCGCCCGAAACTGGCGCTGCGCCAACGCGCCAGCGACCACCCGATGGCTATGTTCATGGGACTGGCTGCTTGCGCCTTCGTCGGCATGGCGCTTACGCCGACAGTCGGGCCGGCCTTCGCTTCGTTGAACCCGCCGGCCAACGTCGTTGACGGCGCGCCGACGACAATCAAGACCGCGCGGCTGCCGATGCCGACGCTCGATTTCGCCTGCAAGGGACAGGCCTGGGGCGCCGAGAGCGTGGATTGCCTGCGCGCTATCGCCGAGCAGTCCGGCACGCACAAGGCCCGCGCGATCCGCATGATCGCCAATGCCGCACCACTGACCAACACGCCAAACATTTTCTGATTTCCGTCGAAGTGTGGTCCCGAAACCCGTTCCCATTCGGGATCATGCTCTGACCTCCCCGAGCGCTCCTCCAGCGCTCTCTTCGGCTCCCGCCGCTCAGTCGGCCGGGAGCCTTTTTTTACCTTTCAACGCCGCCTGCTCGGCAATCGTTGAAAGCACGCTGCGCACGTCCAGCGTGCTGAACGGCTTTTCCAGGATTTGCGGCCGCTGCTGCGCCGGCAAGGCCTCGATTTCCGCCTTGGCGCCGATCAGATCGCCGGTGACCAGCACGAAACGTCGTGCGAGGTCGGGCCTCTCGGCAAGCAGTTCGCGGTAGATCGCTATGCCCGATGTGCCGGGCATGCGCAGGTCCGAAAAGACGATGTCCGGTGGCATGTGGCCGCTCAAGGTGGCGGTGCCCGATACCCAGACGGGCGCGATCCGCGACTTGATGCCCATCAGTTCGAGAATGTCCGACAGCGAGCCGGCGACGTCAGGTTCGTCGTCGATGATCAAGGCATGACGCAGGCCGCTCGAGCGCGGCTGCGTCTCGCCGGCGGTGGCGATGCCCGCGGAGATGGCCGGCAGATGGACGACGAAACGCGCGCCTCTGGGCACAACTTCCTCGAACCAGACATTGCCATTGTGCCGTTCGATGATCGATTTCGAGATCGACAGGCCAATGCCGGTGCCCACGCCAACGGGCTTGGTGGTGAAATAGGATTCGAAGATGCGGTTGCGGATCGCTTCCGGAATGCCGGGCCCGTTGTCCTCGACCGAAAAGCCGGGATTGCCGCGATCGGTACGGAACGTCCGCACCTTGATCAGCCGGTCGCCGGCAATGCCGGCAAGCGCATGCTGGCTGTTGATCAAAAAGTTGGCGGCCACCTGCGTCACGTGATCGGCGTCCGCCATGGCCAGCAGCGGACCGGGCGCGAAATCGGTATCGATGATGATGCCGCTCGAGCGGGCGCCGTAGGCTGTCACCTCGAGGGCGGCGCGGATCACCTGGTTGAGATCGGTCTCGGCCTGCGCCGCGGGATGCAGGCGCACCATGGAGAGGAAGCTCTTGACGATGCGGCCGCAGCGCTCGGCGGCGGCGCGGACCTTCTCGGCGCGGACTTTGGTCTGTGGATCGGTGGCGAATTCATGCAGCAGTGTCGATTGCGCGACCACCACCGCCAACGGGTTGTTGAGCTCGTGCGAAACACCCGCGAGCAGCGAGCCCATCGCCGCCATCTTCTCGTTCTGATGCAGTTTCTCGCGCTGCCGGTTGATCTCTTCCTCGGCGCGTAGCCTGTCGCGCAAATCGCGGATCGAGCCGAAGATCAGGCGGCGGTCGGCGACCCGCATCTCGGTCGCCGTCAGTTCGATCGGAAAAACCTCGCCAGCGGCATTCTGCGTCACGGTCTCGAGCCGCTGGCCGACCATGGGCGCGCCGCGGCCCGACATGTAGTCGGCGCCCGAGGAATAGCCCTTGCGGTAGTATACGGGCACGACGGTGTCGAGCAGGTCCTTGCCGAGGATGTCGCTGCGCCGGAAGCCGAACATCTTTTCGGCGGCAGGATTGAATTCGATGATCGACCCGGCCTCGTCGATGACGATGATGGCGTCGAGCGAGGCTTGCAGCATGGTTCGCCGGATAACTTCGCTGGCATGGGCGTCGGAGGGCGAGTGTTCGATGGCGTCGCCGATGGCGAGCGCGATGATGTGCAGCGTCGCCTCTTCCTCATCGGTCCACTCGCGCTCGCCGACGCAGTCATTGACGGCCAGCGTGCCCCACAGATGGCCATGCGCGAAGACCGACACCGACAGGAACGACTTGATGCTCTGCTTTTCGAAATCGGTTCTCAGGAAGCCTTCGAGGTTGCGCGTGTGCCCGGCGAAGATCTTGCCTTGCCGTTCGTCCTCGGCCACGCGCTCCAACAGCGGATCGGAGTTGACGATCGACTGCATGATGACGGTCGGCGAGGCCAGTTCTCCACCGAAGTCGGGGTCGATCCAGTAGGCGGACACCGACTGGGCAAAGCCCTGGCCAGGCAGCTCACGCAAGCGGAACAGGATGCCGCGCTGGCACTCGATGGCCCGGCACAGCGTCTCCAATATCCCGTCCATTTCGCGCTGCCAGTCGCCGGCCTCGCGCAGCCGGCGAACGACGCGCACGGCCGCCATCGCCGCGCCCTGCCTGAAACCCTGCATATCCGTGCTTGTTGCTTCGCCCGTCATTGTCAGCCGTTATTCCAAGGTCATTGCCAATTCGATCGGCCCAAATTCGATCGGCGAGCAACGGCTGCGAACCTGAACCCTGTGGGCCTGGCGCTCAGTTGCCGTCGCCGGTCGGCAGCGAGAAGATATAGCCTTCGCCGCGCACCGTGCGCAGGAATTTCGGGTTGGCCGGGTCCATCTCGATCTTCTTCCTCAGGCGCATGATGCGGATGTCGACGGCGCGCGACGATTCCGGATCCTCGGTGAAGCCGATGGCCTCCGAGATCGCGGCTCGTGTCAGCAGACGGTTGGCGCGGGTCAGGAAGACCTCCAGCACGTCGAATTCGCTCTTGGCCATGTCGATCACGGCGCCATTGGCCCCGGTGACCAGCCTGCCGTCGAGATCGGCCTGGAACGGGCCGAAGGCGACCGAGCGGCGATCTGCCTTGGCTTTCCTGTCGAGCAGCTCCGTCGGCTGCGGAACGCGGCGCAGCACGCTGCGGACCCTCGCCAGCACTTCGCGCAATTCGTATGGCTTGACGATGTAGTCGTCGGCGCCGAGTTCCAGCCCGACGATGCGGTCCAGCGCGGTGCCGGCGGCGGTCGCGTAGATGATGCCGATCGGCATTTTCGAGCGCAGCCAGCGGCCAAGCGACAGCCCGTCCTCGCCCGGCATGGCGATGTCGAGGATGGCCAGATGGAAGGGTTGCGTTTCGATCAGGCTGCGCGCCGCGGCCGCGGTTTCCGCGGTCGCCACGTCATAACCGGCGGCGCCGAGATATTCGGCAACCGCGTCCCTCAGGTCGGGCTCGTCCTCGACGATAACAATTCTTGCCCGCACGATGCACTCGCTCCCACTTTCAGTGGAAAGTAGATTGGGTATAAACATCATGTCCAGCACTCATATCCGGTTGCAAGGGAATGGTTGGAAAACATGGCCGCACGAGCCGTCATCGCGCTTGTTTCCGTCGCCGAGGTGGTCGCGACCGAACTTGCAGACCATCTCGAGCGGCGTGGCCATGACGTGCGCCAGGCGCGACAGCCCTGGGAGGCGGAATCGCTGCTGGCGGGCAGGGGCATCGATGTCGTTGTCGTCGGTGACAGTCTCAGCCAGGCGGAAGGGCGGGATCTGCTCAGGCGTTATGGCGGCCAAGGCGAGGGCGGCGGGGATGGACCCGACTTCATCCTGATCTGCCGGCCTAGCGATCTGGTCGACAAGGTGCTGGCACTCGAACTGGGTGCGGCCGACGTTGTCGAAAGCCCGCTCAATGTCAGGGAACTCGCCGCCCGTGTCGGGGGCCTGCTGTCGCGGCGCGGCAGGGGCACCCAGGAACTGATCGTGCTGGAGAATGCGACCGTCGATTTGAGGTCGGCCATCGTCATGCACCGCTCCGGCACGGAGGAACAGCTTTCGCCCGGTCAGGTGGCGCTGCTCCGGCTGTTCCTGGCCAGCCCCCGCAAGGTGCTGACGCGTGACGACATCATCGCCGCGGCACCGGCCGAGAATGCCGATGCCTTCGATCGCTCGATCGATTCGCGGATCGTGCGGCTGCGCCGCAAGCTCGACACCGAGACCATCACCACCATACGCGGCGCCGGTTACCGGTTCGATCCGCCGCAGCAATTCGCTGACTGATGGCAGGGTGCCCGGAAGATCTTTCTGGCTGAGCATCGGATTTTCTCCCTCGCACCGATGCTCCCGAAGCTCAGCGTACCACCAGCAGCGACGGCCCCGATGGCATGTCGTTGCTCATGACGAGTTCATTGGCCTGGGCACGATCCCTCAGGAGAACGGTGGCAAGGGCGGCAAAGCCGAGCAGGCCCTGCGCATAAAGCAATGCGGAAAGCACCGAGGCCGCGAATTTCGTTTTCATCGTTCCAACTCCCCAGAAATGCCAATTCTTCAAAATCAATGTGTCGCGGGTCGCTTCAGGAAACTCCCGAAGTGCCCGCGCCGCCCACGGAGCCCCCCGTCGCGGCGCGGGCCTTCGGTCCTCTCGGCAGCAAGATGCCGGAGGGGCCGCGCAATGCCAGCAACCGAAGGCCAACCCGCCAGAGGGCCTTGAGCCGGGCGATGCGCAGGCTGGACACAATCCAGACCGTGGCGGAAAACAGGGCGGCGTGCAGTGTAGAGATCTCGTTCGAACTCATCGCCGCCAACCTTGCCACGGAACCGCCGGCAACCGTGCCGACACCGCCGATGACCGCCGCCGCGATGCTGATCCTGAAAAGCCAGGACCGCGTGTTCGTTTTCGTTCCCATGGTCGTTGCCGTCTGCTTTCGTTACGTAAACTTTGCTTCCGGCCCGTATCCGGATCATGCCGCCAGACCCGACGTTTTGTTGCAGATTGGTTTCGAGATAGGCCATAGGCCTTTCATATAATGGAATACGAACTTTCGTTTCGAGGAAAATACCTATGTGCCGCATCCCGCTCCGGTTTGCGCGAGTGAACGCAGGCGATGCGACCGCTTGATTTGTTAACCGGAGGAAACAGATTCGAAACACAAACGAGCATTTCGCGAAATCTGTCCGAAACATGCCGCAGCGATAAGCCGCTCATCGAATTGGAGCCGGCCGGACCGGCAGAGAGAGGGGATATCATGCACACCACCATTTCCGCCAAGCTCATCAACATCACCGCCGCCGCGCTCACGGGTGCCGCGCTTCTGTTCGGCGCCGACGCAGCGCACGCCGCGAACAAGATCGTGGCGCGGGTCTCGCTTTCACAGCAGATCATGGAAGTCTCGGTCGATGGCCGGCCGACCTTCGCCTGGAAGGTTTCCACCGGCGACCGGGCGCATGTGACGCCGACGGGCTCGTTCAAGCCGACGCGCATGCATGAGATGTGGTATTCGAAGAAGTACGACAACGCGCCGATGCCGCACTCGGTGTTCTTCAGCGGCGGCTACGCGGTGCACGCCACCTATGCGATCAAGCGCCTCGGCCAACCGGCCTCGCATGGCTGCGTGCGGCTGCATCCCGACAATGCCGCCGATTTCTACCAGCTTGTCGAGACCTTCGGGCCGGCCAACACCAGCATCGTCATCGTCAAGTAGCAGGCTGTCAGCGGGCCGGCGGACCGCCGTGCCTGTTCAGGACTCCCGCGGGATCCTTCACGCGGTTGAGCGCAGCCAAAAAAAAGAGGCCGGGAAATTCCCGGCCTCTTTTTTGTTCTTCGTCTTTCCATCAATCCGGCAGCGCCGGCATCAATTTCGGATCCGGCTTTTCCGCGTGATGCGGCAAGTCCTTGCTGGCGATGAAGGTGTAGAACATGGGCACGACGAAGAGCGTGAACATGGTGCCGACCAGGATGCCGGTGAAGATCACCAGGCCCATCGAATAGCGGGCCGCGGCACCCGCGCCGCTCGACGTGATCAGCGGCACAACGCCAAGCGCCATTGCCGCCGTCGTCATCAGGATCGGCCGCAGGCGCACCTTGGCCGAGGCGATGATGGCGTCGCGCCGCCGCATGCCATGGGCCTCGCGCTGCTGGTTGGCAAACTCGACCAACAGGATGCCGTGCTTGGTGATCAAGCCGATCAGCGTGATCAGGCCGACCTGCGTGTAGATGTTGAGCGTGCCAAGGCCCAGATTGAGCGGCACGATAGCGCCGAAAATCGACAGCGGCACCGCCATCATGATGATCAGCGGGTCGCGGAAGCTCTCAAACTGCGCCGCCAGCACCAGGTAGATGACGATGACTGCCGCTCCGAAAGCGATCAGGATCGTGTTGCCCTGTTCCTTCTCCTGCCGGGACTGGCCGGAATAGTCGATGAAGAAGGTATCGGGCAGGCTCTCCTTGGCAATGTCCTCGAGGACCTTCAAACCGTCGCCGGTGGTGACGCCGGGCAGCGGCAGCGCGGAAATCGTCGACGAATTCAGCTGGTTGAACTGCTCGATTGCCGCCGGCGAGGCATTGTTCGAAATCTTTACCACGGCCGATAGCGGCACCATCTCGCCCGTCACGCTGCGCACGAAATACTCGCCGAGCCTTTCGGGGTTGTCGCGGAATTCCTGCGGCACCTGGGGGATGATGTCGTAACTGTTGGAGTCGCGGTCGAACTGCGCTACCTCGGCGCCGCCGACCAGCAAGGTGAGCGTGCGGCCGATATCGGCGATCGGCAGGTTGAGCGCCGCCGCGCGGTCTCGGTCGATGGTCACCGTCACCTGCGGTGCGTCATAGGCCATCGAATTCTGCACGACGATGAAGCGGCCGGAGGCCTGCGCCTTGTTCTTGATCTGCTCGGCCGCCTCGTACACTTCGGCGGAATCGCCGGTCGAGCGTACCACCAGGGAGATGGGCAAGCCGCCGCCGGACCCCGGCAGCGTCGGCGGAGCGAAGACGAAGGCCTGGACGCCCGCCACCTTGGCGATACGAGCGGTAATGTCGGCCTGCAGCTCTTTCGAATTGCGCTTGCGATCCGCCCAATCCTTGAAAGCAAAACCGACGAAGGCGCTGTTCGTCGTACCGCCGAAGGCAACGGCGGAGAACTGCGCCCGTGTCTCCGGAATATCCCTCACCAGACCGAGAATCTGGTTGACGTAGGTCTCGGTGTAATCGGATGTCGCATAACGCGGCGCGGTCACCAGCGAGAGCAGGAAGCCCTGATCCTCTTCCGGTGCCAGCTCGCTCGAGGTCTTGGTAAACATGAAGCCGGTCACACCGACAAGCGCCAGCACGATCAGCAGCGTCAGCGGGCGGTAGTTCAACGAACCGGTGACGGCTCGCTCATAGACGTGCTCCACCCGCGCGAACGTGCCGTCGACAATGCGCTGGAAACGGCCTGCGTTGCCGGGCTTCAGGAGGCGTGCCGACATCATCGGGGTGATGGTGATGGCGATGATGCCCGACAGCACCACCGAGCCGGCGAGCGTCACCGCGAATTCACGGAACAGCGCGCCGGTCAGGCCACCCGTGAAGGCCAGCGGTGCGAACACGGCAGCCAGCGTCATGGTCATGGCGACGATGGCACTGGCGATTTCGCGCATGCCGTTGAAGGCGGCCTGCATGGGCGACATGTGGTCTTCTTCCATGTGGCGGTGGATGTTCTCCACCACCACGATGGCGTCGTCGACGACAAGGCCGATCGCCAGCACCATGGCCAGCAACGACAGAAGATTGATCGAGTAGCCGACGGCGAACAAAAGGAAACAGACGCCGATCAGCGACAGCGGGATGGTGATGATCGGCATCATCACCGAACGGAAGGAGCCAAGGAACAAGAGGATGACCACGACGACGATGGCGACCGCCTCGGCGATGGTCTTGAACACTTCGTCGATCGAGGCGCTGATCTGTCCGGTCGCGTCGTAGACGACCTCGATCGTCATGCCTTTCGGCAGCGTCTCCTGGATCTGCGGTACGAGCTTGGTGAGCGCTGCCGCGGTGGTCAGCGGATTGGCCGCCGGGGTCGGGAAGATGGCGAGGAAGGTGCCGGGCTTGCCGTTGAAGCTCACTCTTGTATCGGTGTTCGCGGCAGCGAGTTCGACGCGGGCCACGTCGCGCAGCCGCACGACATTGCCGTCGATCGAGCGCAGCGGCAGCTCGGCGAAGGCTTCCGGCGTCTGCAGTGTCGAGCGCACGGTGATCGACGAAACGACGTACTCGTTCTGGGTGTTACCGGGCGCCGACAGGAAGTTCGAGTTGTTGATCGCCGCCAGCACTTCCGCCGCCGTCACGCCACGCGCCGCGAGCCTGATCGGATCGATCCAGACGCGCATCGAGTATTCCTGGGCGCCGAAGATCTGCACGTCGGCGACGCCTTCGACAGTCGACATGCGAGGCCTGATGACGCGCTCGATATATTCCGTCAGCTGCTCCTTCGTCATGTTCGGATTCTGCATCGAGATGTACATCATCGCGAACTGCTGGCCGGTGCCCTTGACGATGACCGGATCCTTGGACGCGTCCGGCAAGGTGCCGCGCACGCCCTGGACCTTGGACAGCACTTCGGTGAGCGCGACGTCCGGGTCGGAGCCGAGCTTCATCTGCACCGTCACGGTGCTGGAGGACGGACGGCTGGACGAGGTGACGTAGTCGATGTTCTCGGTCGAGGCGACGGCACGCGCGATCGGGGCTGAAATGAAGCCCTGGATCAGGTCGGCGCTGGCGCCCGGATAGGCCGTCGTGATCGTGATCGCGGTTTCGTCAACCTTCGGATACTGCCGGATCGACAGGTTGAAGATGCCCTGGAAACCGAGCAGCAGGATCATGCAGGCAAGAACCGTCGACAGAACGGGCCGGCGAATGAAGAGATCGGAAAAGCTCATTGGTCGTCGGCCTGCTTGTTCGCCGACTTGGTCGGGTCGATCGTGTTGTCGACGTTGACGGACATGCCGTTGAAGAGGCGGTTCTGACCCGCGGTGACGACCTCGTCGCCGGCATTCAGACCTTCGACGATCTCGACCATGCCTTGATTGCGGCGGCCGGGCTTGACGAAAACCTGTGACAGGACAAGCGCGGGCTTGTCGCCTTCCGCCGCTGGTTTGGCAGGGTCGGCAGCCGCCGGTTTGGCGGCATCGGAAGCGGCCTTGTCCGCTGGCTTGGCGGCATCGGCGGCAGGCTTCATGGCATCAGCCGCCGGTTTCATCGCGTTGGCCGGTTTGGCGTCCGCCGGCTTGTCGGTGGCGGCCGCCGCGGGCTTCTCATCCGGTTTGGCGGTCTGGGCCGGGGCCGCCCCTGCGGGCTTCGCCTGCTGCACCACGAAGACGTAGTCGCCATAAAGGCTGGTGGTCAGCGCCGTTTGCGGCAGCGCCAGCACGTTCTGCTCCTCGGGCAATTCGACACGCACCTGCACGAACTGGCCAGGAGTAAGCTTGCCTTCCGGATTGGCGACTTCCGCCCTGATGTTCACCAGCCGGCTGGACGAGTCGATCTTGGGGTCGATGCCGCGAATGGCGCCGGCGAACGGCATGTCCGCGCCGCTCAGGCCCAGCCGAACCGTCTGACCGATCTTGAGCAGCGGCAATTGCTGTTCGGGAACCGAGAAGTCGACCCGCATCGTGTCGAGATCCTGCAGCGTCACCACCGAGGTGCCGGGTGCGATGTACTGGCCCAGGTCGATCCTCGGAATGCCGACAGTACCGCCGAAGGGCGCCGTCAGTTGCTTCTGGTCGAGCACGGCCTGCAACCTGGCGACCTGGGATGCCGAAGCTGACGCCGCCGCTCGCGCGCTGTCCAGCGTCGAGTCGGAGCCGACGCCACGCCTGGTCAGTTCGATGGCGCGGGTCAGCGATACCTGATCGAGCGCGGCCTGCGCCTTCTGTGCGTCCAGATCGGCGCGTTCGACGGCGTCGTCGAGTTGCAGCAGCACTGCGTTGGCCGCGACCTTCTCGTTGGCATGGAAGGGGATCTCCTTGACGATGCCGGCGGTCTCGACCGTCAGGTCGACACCGCGCACGGCGCGCACCGTACCGATCGCCTCGACGCCCGGCGTCCAGTTCGACGGTTTGGCGATGGTCGTCGAAACGGTCGCCGCCGGCGGCTTCATCGTGGCGAAATACTGCTTGATGCCGTTGTCGCGCAGGAAGTTGAAGCCGACGATTCCGCCGACCACAATGACGAGCACGGCCAGGACGACAATGATGAGAAAGATACGAAGTATGCGCTTGAACAAGGAAGTCCCCTCAGTCGAAATCCGGCGCGAAGCTCGGACATCGGGACACATACCGACTGCGGGTCCCGATTTCAAATAGTGGCGGTCTTACTGTACCGTCTGGACGGTCTTGTCAATTGGGCCTAAGCTTGCGATGGGAGGCGCCATGAGAGCCCGACGACCGAACTCGCGCGAGAAGATTCTCGCAGCGGCGGCTGATGTTGCCCGGGAATCCGGGCCCGGCAGCCTATCGCTGGATGCCGTCGCCAGCCGCGCCGGCGTATCGAAAGGCGGGCTGCTCTACAATTTCCCGACCAAGGCCAAACTGATGCAGGGGCTGGTCGAGGGTTATCTGCGCGATTTCGAGCAAGCGCTGGAAGCCGCCAGCAGCGGCGACGATGGCGAAAACCCGCTCGCCGCCTATATCAGGCTGTCGGCCAGTGACTGCGAGGAAAAGCAGCCCTCGGCCTCTTGGATCTTTTCGGCGATCGCCGAGGATCCCGATTTCATGACGCCGATAAAGACATTCAAGCAGCAGCTTTTCGAGCGGCTGAAGGGCGAGACATCAGACCTCAAATCGCTGCTGATCTGTTATCTCGCCATCGAGGGGCTGCGCAGCTTGAACCTCTTCGATTTCGACGTGCTGTCGAAGGACGAGCGCGATCTGCTGGTGGCGTCGTTGCTGGAGATCGCCAAATAGGTATGGCTGTGCGGACGTGGCCGTGCGCGAAGGACGCCGTTGTCGCGGAGTTCTCAATCGACGGCGCGTTCAATGTCCCGGCGCAAGACGATCGCGGTCGTCAGGTCCTCGACGCCGCCGAGAGTGGCAACGAGGTCGCGCACTGTGTTCAGCCTGTCGATCGACGGCACTTCGACCTCGACCACGAGATCCAGCTGGCCACTTACCGACGACACGCGCCGGACCTCCGGATAGCGCGCCAGCTGGTCGAGAATGCCGATTGACGGCGTGCGGACCAGCGTGACCAGCAGGAAGGCGCAGACCAGTCCTTTGTCCATCTGGCCGATATCGGCCCGGTAGCCTCTGATGACACCACTCTTTTCCAGCGAAGCCACCCGCTCGCTCGTAGCGCTGCGCGACAGGCCGATGCGCCCCGCGAGCGTCTTCAGGGGGATGCGGGCTTCCTTGGACAGAATGGCAAGAATGTCCCGGTCCTTGGCGTCCAGTTCCTTCATGACGTCACGCTCCCCCGCGGTTCCGTTAATGTGCCGGCCGATGCAGTCATTGTGCCGGCGCAACCGACGCTTTGCCGGATGCCCGATTTCCAGGCCCATGCCAAGCTTTGACAAGGCAAATCCGGAATCCCGATGACCAACGTTTCACACCCGGCCCCTCAAGTCTCGCAGAACGAGGCCGTCGATATCGCGACGCGGTACTTCGGTATTTCCGGCAGCATCGCGCCGCTCGACAGCGAGCGCGACCGAAATTTCAAGCTGACCGCTCCAGACCATTCGCTGTGGATCCTGAAGATCGTCAACGCCAGCGAGCCCATCGTCGAGAGCGAATTCCAGACGGCATTGTTCGATCACCTCGAGCACAACAGCCCGGATCTGGCCGTGCCACGTCTGAGGAAGACGCTGCAGGGTGCTTCGCTCGCCCATGCCAAGGTGCCGGCCGGCGAGGATCATGCCGTGCGCCTGGTGTCGTGGCTTCCCGGCCGGCCGCTGGCCGAGAGCCGGACCACGCAGGCGCTGCTGGAAAGCCTGGGCGGCGCGCTCGGCAGGCTGGACCGCGCCCTACAAGGCTTCATTCACCCCGGCGCGCTGCGCTCATTCGATTGGGACATTCGCCGGGCAGGTGCAGCACGGCAACGCCTGCACCATATCGACGACGATCAGGACCGCGCCCTGCTGGAACGGTTCCTCGATCATTTCGATGCCGAGGTGGCACCCAGCCTGCCGGCATTGCGGGCACAGGTCATCCACAACGACGCCAATGACTGGAATGTGCTCGTCGATCCAGAAAGACCCGAGCGTGTCGCCGGGCTGATCGATTTCGGTGACGCCTTGCACAGCGTGCTGATCGCCGAGGTCGCGGTCGCCTGCGCCTATGCGATCCTCGATGCCGAGGATCCGATCGGTGCCGCTGCCCGCCTCGCCGCCGGCTTCCATGCCGAGTATCCGCTGCGCGAAGAGGAACTCGACCTGCTGTTCGACCTTATCGCCATGCGTCTCGTCACCTCGGTGACACTGTCGGCCGCGCGCAGGGACCGCACCGCCGACAATCCCTATCTGTCGATCTCGGAAGCGCCGGCCTGGCGATTGCTGCGTCGTCTGGACAGGATGAACCGGCGCTTCGCGACGGCGATCCTGCGCAGAGCCTGCGGCTTCGAAGCCGCCTCCGGCGCCCGCGCCGTGACAGGCTGGATCGCGGCAAACCGCGCGCGGCTCGCGCCAATCCTCGACCGCCATCCGGCGACGCTTGCCAAGGCGCTGGTGCCTTATGGCGATCCGCAAAATCCGATGACGGTGACATCGGCCGCGCAGCAGCCCGACAAGGCCACGGCGTGGTGGGATGCCTATTGCGCCGAGCACGGCATTGCGCTCGGGATCGGCCCATGGGGTGAGGCACGCACCGTCTACACCAGCGACATCTTCCAGTCGCGTTTCGTGGAAGGCGCTCGCCGTGCCAACCATCTCGGCCTCGACCTTTTCATGGCGGCGGGGACGCGGCTTTATACGCCGCTCGCCGCCATCGTCAGAAGCGTCGAGATCGAGGAAGACCCACTCGGCTATGGCTGCCTGGTGACGCTGGAGCACACGCCGCCGGGCTGCCCGCCCTTCGTCACCCTGTGGGGGCATATGGCGCATGAGGCGGGACGGAGGCTTAAGGCAGGTGATCGTCTGGAAGCGGGCGCGCTTGTCGGCGAGATGGGCACGCCAGCCGAAAACGGCGGCTGGGCGCCGCATCTGCATTTCCAGATATCGACGGATACCAGCCTCGCCGCACGCGACATCCTCGGTGTCGGCGAGGAGCGCTATCTTGACGTCTGGAAGGAACTTTTCCCCGATGCGGCCGATCTCGCCGGCATTCCGCTAGAAACCTTCCGGCAGAGCGGCAGGTCGCGGCCGCAGATCGTTGCCGCGCGCAAGGCGTCGCTGCTGCCCAATCTCTCCATTTCCTATTCCGAGCCCATCAAGTTCGTGCGCGGGGAGGGCGTCTGGCTGATCGACGATCGCGGCCGCGCCTATCTCGACTGTTTCAACAATGTCTGCCATCTCGGCCATGCCCATCCCGACGTGGTCGAGGCGATCGCCGGACAGGCCGCGAAGCTCAACACCAACACGCGCTATTTGCACGATGCCATCGTCACCTATGCGGAACGGCTGACGGCGACGCTGCCCGCCGGCCTGTCGGTGGCGTCCTTCGCCTGCTCGGGCAGCGAGGCCAACAGCCTGATGCTGCGCATGGCGCGTACCCATACCGGCCGCGGCGAGACGATCGTGCTCAACTGGGCCTATCACGGCACGACGCAGGAGCTGATCGAGCTCAGCCCCTACAAATACAAGCGCAAGGGCGGCAAGGGGCGCCCGGCGCATGTGTTCGAGGCAAACATACCCGACAGCTATCGCGCCCCGGCCGAATGGCCGGTGGACGAACATGCGAAGCGTTTCGCCGGGAGCGTCGCCGAGCAGATCGCCGATATGGCGAGACAAGGCCGCGCGCCGGGCCTGTTCCTGGCGGAATCGATCCCCAGCGTCGCCGGCCAGGTGTTCTTGCCGGACGGCTATCTCGCGGAGGTCTATGCGATGGTGCGCGCCGCCGGCGGCATTTGCGCGGCCGACGAGGTGCAGGTCGGTTTCGGCCGCGTCGGCAGCCATTGGTGGGCTTTCGAGACGCAAGGCGTGACGCCCGACATCGTCACCATGGGCAAGCCGATCGGCAACGGCCATCCGATGGCGGCGCTGGTGACGACGTCAGAGATCGCCGCCTCGTTCAACAACGGCATGGAGTATTTCAACACCTTTGGCGGCAACCCGGTTTCCTGCGCTGCCGGGCTCGCGGTGCTCGACGTCATCGAGCGCGATGGCCTCAGGCGCAATGCGCTGGAGATCGGTGATTATCTCATGGCCCGCTTCAAGTCCTTGCAGGACCGCTACGACATCATCGGCGATGTGCGCGGCCAGGGCCTCTTCCTCGGCATCGAACTGGTCGAGGATCGCAAGAGCAAGGCGCCGGCCACACGCCTTGCTCGCCGCATCAATGACGGGGTGAGGGCACGTGGCGTGCTGATCGGCACCGAGGGGCCGCATGACAATGTCCTGAAGATGCGTCCGCCGATGATCTTCAGCCGGGCCAATGCCGATCATCTGGTCGGCGTTCTCGACGAGGCGATGGCGGCGGTTCTGGCGGAAGGGGCTTAGGACAGATCAACGCACCGCCCAGGCGGTGCGTGAGCAGACAGGACAACAGCGATTTTCACGAACGTCCGGCGCTTCAAGCGCCGGCGGCAGGCGAGGCTTTGCCTCATCAAGGGAGGAAACCATGAAACATGCATTGATCACCGCGCTCTTGCTCGCATCGGCCACGCTGGCCGCGCCGGCCAAGGCGGACACATTCGACATCGTCAAGCAGAGGGGCTCGATCATCTGCGGCGTCAGCCAGGGCGTGGCGGGTTTCTCAGCGCCCGACGACCAGGGCAAATGGAGCGGCTTCGACATCGATTTCTGCCGCGCGGTTTCGGCCGCCGTTTTCGGCGACCCTGACAAGGTGAGCTATGTGCCGCTGTCGACGAAGGAACGCTTCACGGCACTGCAGGCCGGCACCGTCGATATGCTGTCACGCCAGTCGACCTGGACCCTGTCTCGCGACACCGGCATGGGCATCCACTTCGTCGGCGCCGCCTATTATGACGGCCAGGGCTTCATGGTGCGCAAGAACCTCGGCGTCGACAGCGCGCTCAAGCTCTCTGGCGCCACTGTCTGTGCGGAGCAGGGCACGACCACCGAGCAGAACGTCGCCGACTATTTCACCGCCCATCAGATGAAATACGAGGCGGTTGTCATCGATTCCGCCGACAGCATCATCAAGGCGTTCGACAGCGGCCGCTGCGATGTCTACACCACCGATGCCTCGGCGCTCTATGCGCAGCGACTGAAGCTGACCGATCCCGCCGCCTTCACCGTGCTGCCCGAGGTAATCTCGAAGGAACCGCTTGGGCCTGCCGTTCGCAAGGGTGACGACAAATGGTTCGATGTCGTGCGCTGGACGCTGTTCTCACTGATCGAGGCGGAAGAAGACGGCATCACGCAGGCCAATGCGGAAGCTTCGCTGACGTCGCAGAACCCGACGATCCGGCGGTTCCTCGGTGTCGAGGGCGACAATGGCAAGCAGATCGGGCTCGATCCAGCCTTCGCCTACAACATCGTCGCCAAGGTCGGCAATTATGGCGAGATGTTCGAACGCAATCTCGGCCAGTCCAGCCAGCTGAAGATCGCACGCGGCATCAATGCGCTCTGGAACGCCGGCGGCCTGATGTACGCGCCGCCGGCGCGCTGATGCCCGGATTTGTTTGACGCAAATTCCGGGTGGAAAACCGGTTCCCGCTTTTCCTGGAATTGCCCTGGGCCGCGCATGTCGTTCAGGCCTGCGCGGCCTCTCTCAAACCGTTGCCAGGGCCTTACTCGTCGAGGGGTCGAACAAGCGAAGCGCTGTCTCATCGAAGGTAAGGCTGCACTTCTCGCCCTTGGCGACGCGGGCCCTTGGCGGCAGACAGGCCGTCAGCCGCTGCGTGCCGATCCGGGCCGTGGTGACCAGTTCGGGGCCGGTCAGCTCGACGACTTCGATCTCCACGGGCAATGAAAAATCCGTCGGAACGGTCGCCAGGCGAAGCGCTTCGGGCCTGATACCGACGACCACCTGCACGCCTTCACCAGCCGCGCTGGCATAGCGTGCCGGCAAGAGGATCCGGACATCGGACCCGGCAACGGCCAGCTTGCCGGCGGTGACGGTGGCCTGCAGCATGTTCATCGACGGCGCGCCGACGAAGCCGGCGACATAGAGCGTGGCCGGCTCGTTGTAGATCTCCTCGGGTGTGCCGAGTTGCTCGATCCTGCCGTCGCGCATGACAGCGATGCGGCTCGCCAGCGTCATCGCCTCGATCTGGTCGTGGGTAACGTAGACGACGGTGGTCTGCAGCATCTGATGCAGGCGCTTTAGCTCGGTGCGCATCTCCAGCCGCAGCTTGGCGTCGAGGTTGGACAACGGCTCGTCGAAGAGGAAGACCTGGGGCTTGCGCACCAGCGCCCTGCCGATGGCGACGCGCTGTCGCTGGCCCCCGGAAAGCTGGCTCGGCTTGCGGTCGAGCAGGGCCTCGATCTGCAGCAGCCTTGCCGCCTCGTTCACCGCCTTTTCGCGCTCATCGGCGGCGACCCCGCGCATCTCCAGGCCAAAGCCGATGTTGCGGCGGACAGTCAGGTTCGGATAGAGCGCGTAGGACTGGAAGACCATGGCGATGTCGCGGTTCTTCGGGTGAACGCCAAGGATCGAGCGGCCGCCGATCAGCACATCGCCGCTCGTCGCTTCGGCGAGGCCCGCGATGATGTTGAGGAGCGTCGATTTTCCGCAGCCCGAGGAGCCGAGCAGCACCAGGAATTCCCCGCTCTGCAGCGCAATGTCGATGCCCTTGAGCGTTTCGACATTGCCGTAGTTCTTGCGAACGTTACGGATTTCAAGCGCGCTCATGCGTGGCGTCCTCGAGATGCATCGGCCCGCCATAGTTGCGGGGCAAGGTGGAGATGGCGCGCGAGGCGACATGCGTCGCGGCGGAAAGGCATGCGGACAGGGGCTGCTCCTGGGCGAGGGCGGCGAGGAAAGCGGCGTTGAAGACATCGCCGGCGCCGATCGTGTCGACGACGCGGACATCGGGCGCCATTGCTTCCACAAGCGTGCCGTCGGGACCGATGGCGATGGCGCCTCGCGGTCCGCGCTTGACGACGAAGGTCGCGCCGTGCCGCATGCTGGAGCGGATCTGGCGCGCGGCGTCCGTGGGGCTCGACATTCCCGCCAGGGTCACCGTCTCGACCTCATTGAACAGCGCCAGCGCGCAGCGCGAGAGCCATGCGCGTGTCGCGGCGCAATTGGCTTCGGTCCAGCCATCCATCGGCCAGCCGGTGTCGAGCGCCACCGCGATGCCGTGGCTGTCGGCCCAGTCGAAGAAGGCATCGTATTCGCGGGTGAGGTCGTCGGTCAGGAAAGAGCCGCACAACAGCGCGTACCCGCCGGAGAGCGCGCTGCCGTCGAGAACAGACAGTACGTCGGCAAGGCTGAACCGCGGCAGGTGTCCGCGCGTGGTGAAGAAGGTCCGTTCGCCGTCCGGGTGGGTCATGCCCACGGACAGCGTCGTGCCTTCGGGACGGACCGGCCAGGTCTCGGCGCGATGGCCAAAAGCCTCGCTGAGCCAGCGGCCGAACTGGTCGTCGCCGACATTGGCGGCAATGGTGAAGTCGACGCCCAGTGCTTCCCAGGCGAGCGCGCTGTTGCCGGCCTGGCCGCCGACGCGCAATTCGTCATGGTCGACGACGGTTTCCGTTCCCGCCTTCGGCCACGGCGCGACCGGGCCGACGATCAGGTCGACATTGACGTTGCCGATCACCGCGAGCGGACGCATCATTCGCTCCTGGTGATCTTGGTGGAGCGCACGGGCGTGCCGGCATTGTCGACACGGCTATCGGCGAAGGCGATCATCAGGCGCTGTGCCACAGGCAGCATGGCGAAGACCGCGTCGAGATCCGAAGCCGGCTTGAAGGAAAACGTGACGGCACCCGCCACGGGCGATTGTCCCGATGCGTCGAATATGATCAGCGGCGCGCCGGCCTCGACCACGGAGGTGGCCATGGCGGTCACCAGTTCCGCGGTTGGGTCGTTGCCGCGAAACAGGATGACGCCGACCCGCGGGCCAAGCATCTCCATCGGTCCATGCCGCAACTGGCCGCCTTCGAGCGAAAAGCAGGGCAGGCGCGACAGCTCGGTGAGGCCGAGCGCCAGCGCCTCGGCAACGCCTTGCAGCCGGCGCCCCGAGGAGACGATGGTGGTCACCTTGCCGAGGGCTGCCAGCGCCTGTGCAATGTCCGTGTCCTGCGGCTGATCCAGTGCGCCGAGTGCTGCAGCCGGATCCTCGCCAAGTGCGGCGAGAATGGCCAGATGCAAGGCGAAGGTCACGGTCAGGCTGCGCGTCGCGGCGAAGGCCAGTTCCGTCCCGCCGGCGCCGACCAGGCAAGGCGCGGTGCGGGCGAGGAAAGAGCCGCCTTCGAGCGTCAGGCCGAAAACATCGGCAGGGCTCCCGGCCTCCGCGAACCACCTGACGACCTCGGCGCTCTCGCCGGATTGCGAGGTGACGAGCACCGTCCGGCCCGCCAGCGGCAGCGGCTGGCCGAGCTGTTCGGACAGCGGCAAGGCCAGCGCATCGATGCCGAGCGCGCGATAGAGCGGTTCAACGGCACGTCCGACGGCATGCGAGCCGCCCATGCCAAGCAGGAGGAGACGACCGGTCTTCCTGATCGAGGCAGCGAGTTTCAGCGCCATCGCCGTGTTGCGCTCGAATGAAGCGCGCGCATCCGCGTTCTGGCGTGCCATTTCGCGGTCGATGGCGGCCAGTCCGGCCGGCCGAATTCTGGTTGCGGTCATCATCATCCTTTCACACCACCACTGGTCAGGCCGGAGATCAGCGCGCGCTGCATGACCAGGCCGATCAGCACCGGCGGCAGCGCGGCCAGCACGCCGGCCGTCGCGATCAATCCGTAGTCGGAGACACGGCCGCCGGCCAGATCGGCGATGGCGACGGTCAAGGTCTTGGCCCGCTGGTCGGAGGTGAACAGCAGCGCATAGAAGAATTCATCCCAGGCCAGCAGCAAGGCGAACAATGCCGAGGTTGCCATCACCGGCGCTGCAAGCGGCAGCGTGATGATGCGCAAGGTCTGGAACAGGCCGGCGCCGTCGATCATCGCCGCCGCTTCGATTTCGCGCGGGATGGAATCGAAACCGGACTTCATCAGCCAGGTGGTGAAAGGCGCCAGGATGGTCAGGTAGACAAGCGCCAGGCCGAAGACATTGTTGAGCAGGCCGAGATGCGACAGGCCCATATAGAGCGGCACGGCCAGCGCGACGGGCGGCAGCATGTAGGTGGCGATGACCATCGACAGCGACCAGCCGATCGTTGGCGTGCGCGAGACCGCCCAGCCGGCGGGGATGGCCAAGGCGAGTGCCGCCAGGGTTGCCATGCCCGCGATCTCCAGGCTGTTGCGCAGTGACGAGGTGAAGGCCGCGCCGGCACTGTTTTCCGCTGTCGACAGCAATTGCTGGTAGCGCGAGAAATCGACGGCCTGCGGCCACCAGCGCAGCGGCTTGGCGGCGAGGTCGGCGGCCGGCGAAATGCTCATGATGAACAGCCAGGCGATGGGCGCCAGGATGATGGCGGCAAGCAGCAGCGCGCAGGCATGGATGAAGACGGTGAAGGCGGGGCTCCTGCGTTCCATCAGGCGGCACTCCCGGCGGCCTTCCTGACCAATGCCGCATAGGCGGCGGCGAGCACGGTGACGAGCAAGGTGACGATCAGCGCCAGAGACGCACCGGAGCCGGCGCGCTGGAAGGAGAAGGCTTCCTGGTAGACAAGGATCGACAGCGTGCGCGTGCTGTTGGCCGGGCCGCCGCGGGTCATCACCCAGATGATGTCGAAGACCTTGAAAGCCTCGATGGTGCGCAGCACCAGCGCCACCATCAGCGGGCCGGCGAGATAGGGCAGGATGACGAAGCGGAAGCGGTTGAAAGGGCCCGCGCCATCGACGAGCGAGGCGGCGGTGATGTCGCGCGGCACCGCCTGCAGGGCGGCGAGCGCGATCAGCGCCACCAGCGGAAAGTTCTTCCAGCAGTCGGCGACGATCAGGGCCGCCAGTGCCGTTCCCGGCTCACCCAGCCAGGAGCGGTAGGCGTCGATGAGATGCAATTGCGTCAAGGCGGCGTTCAGCGCGCCATATTCTGGATTGTAGATCAGCCGCCACAGGGTGGCGTTGACCACTGTCGGCAGCGCCCAGGGCAGGATCATCAGGGCGCGCAGGACGGCGCGGCCGTGGAACCGCTGATTGAGCAGGAGAGCGGCAAGAACGCCGATCACCATTTCGGCCGCAACGGAGATGACCGCGAACAACGTCGTGGTGGCCAGCGTGCGCGAAAAATTCGAGCTCGACAGCATGTTGGTGTAATTTTCGAAGCCGACGTAATTGCCGCCCGTGCCGACCAGCTTGGCGTCGGTGAAGGAGAGGCTGACCGTATCGACCAGCGGCCAGCCGATGACCGCGACCATGACCACGAGCAGCGGCAGCATCAAGAGCCATGCACGGGTCGTCATCCAGGTGCCCGACATCAGAGCAGCCTCTCTTCACTCAACAGGATTTCAGACATAGCATGGGCGGCACTACAGCGCCGCGCGTCCTATTGGACGCGCCAAGGACGCTGTAGCGTTTTGGTTTTGGGGCATGATCCGTTCCAAAAAATCGATTCCGATTTTTGGGTCATGCCCCGGCCGCCCATGAAGGACAACGATGCTCAGAGGCCGCTGTTCTGCGCGGCGGTCTTCAGCGCATCCTCGGGCGAGGACTGGCCGAGCAGCGATTCCTGGATGGCCTGCTGCAGCGCGGTCGACAGCTCCTGATACTTCGGCGTGGTCGGGCGCGGATACATGGCGGCCAGGCCGAGCTTGGCGGCGGCGATCAGTTCTTCCTGGCCCTTGGTGACGGCCGGGTCGTCATAGGACGAGGCCCAGATCGGCAGCGAGAGCTTGGCATACTGGTTCTGTGTCGCCTGCGAGGTCATGAAGGTGATGTACTTCCAGGCCTCGTCCGGATGCTTGGAGACCGCGGTGACGCCAAGGCCCATCGAGCCGTTGACGGCCGACACCTCGCTGATGCCGGTGACGCCGGGCGCCGGCACGACGCCGACCTTGCCCGCCACCTTCGAGTCCTTCGGGTCGTTGGCCATGTTGTACATGTAGGTCCAGTTCAGCGCGAAGGCGGCATCACCGTTTTCGAAGACCTTGCGCACGTCCTCTTCCAGGAATTCCTTGGAATTCGGGTTGGTGAGGCCGGACTTGTAGCTGTCGACCATGTATTTCAGTCCCGAGAGGCCGCCGCCATTCTGGAAGTCGGGCTTGCCGTCCTTGAGGAAGTCGCCGCCATAGGCACTGACCAACGTGGTGTAGTCGCAGATCGCGGCTTCAGCCTGCGACCAGCTCCAGGCGATCGGCGTCTTCAGCAGGCCCTTGTCCTGGATCATCTTGGCCTGTGCGCCGAGCTCTTCCCAGGTCTTCGGGGGCGTCTTGATGCCGGCCTTTTCCAGGATGTCCTTGTTGTAGAACAGGTATTTGGTGTCGAGGATCCACGGCATGCCGTAATATTTGCCGTCATACTGGACGGTGGTCCAGGCGCCGGGCAGCACGCCCTTCTTCATGTCGTCGGTGATCTTCGGCGTCACGTCGACCAGCACCTTGTTGGTGGCGTATTCGGCCGGCCAGATGACGTCGAACAGCACGACGTCGTAGCCGCCGCCCGAGCCCTGCGCGAGCACGGTCTTGTCGTGCAGGCCTTCATAGGGAACGAATTCGAGATTGACCTTGACGTCCGGGTTGGCCTTGGTGAAGGCGTCCGTCATGGCGCGCACGTCGGCCTCGCTGTAGGCGGCCTGAGCCATGAACAGCGCGTTGAGCGTCGTTTCGGCGAAAGCGTGGGGGACAAGCAGTCCTCCGGCGAAGACCGCGCCGACCAGTGTCTTGGTGATTGTCCTAAGCATTTTCTTCTCCCATTTCCGGCGTTGACGGGCCGGCAATGCGGGCATTTCGCATCGTCTTCCCGGATCCATGTCGCGTGACCTGATGGTTACCCGGCTCACCAGTGGCGGCAGGCGGAGGCCCTGGCCATCTTGTTTTGGGGCGTTCGGTTCGCATTAAGTCAACTCGCTTGACTTAATTAGTCGATCAATATTCTAATGGAGTCAAGAGGGGAAACGCCGATGGACGACATCAACCCGATCCGCGCCAAAAGCGGCACCAATCAGGAAGGCACCAGCGCGCACAACCGCCGCGTCATGATCGAGGCGCTGCGCCTCAATGGCGCCCTGTCGCGGGCTGATCTGGCGCGGGCGACGCAGCTCACCAAACAGGCGGTGTCCAACATCATCGAGGATCTCGAAAGCGACGGCCTGGTCGCCGCGCTCGATGCGGTGCGCAAGGGCAGGGGACAACCCTCGACCCCCTACAGGCTGGTGCCCGAAGGCGCCTTCGCCATCGGCCTGCAGATCGACCGCCACCTGACGCGGGCGGTCGCGGTCAATTTGATGGGCAGCGTGCTGGCGCGCGCCGAGGCGAACCTGCCCTTCGATGAACCGTCGAAGGGCGTCGAGGTCATTCTTGGCCTGATCGACGGCGTGCGCCGCGACCTTGCCGGCATCTCCTCGCAGTCGGAGAAACGGCTCGTCGGTCTCGGTGTTGCCATGCCTGGCCCTTTCGGCCTGAAGAATTCGGACGACAAATGGATGATGCCGGCCTGGCAGAAGTTTCCGCTGCTGGAGACGCTGGCTGCCAGGACGGGACTGAATGTCGGCCTGCAGAACGATTCCGCCGCCTGCGCCACGGCCGAGCGCATCGTCGGCGCGGCGCATGGCGTCGATCACGCGGTCTGCCTCTATGTCGGCTATGGCATCGGCACCGGACTGATCCTCAATGGCGAACTCTACAGCGGCGGCCATGGCAATGCCGGTGAAATAGGCATGGCGCTGCTAGCGCCCGCCGGTCCGGGGTCGACGCCGCTCGAACACCGCGCCTCGCTGGCCTCGCTCTATCAGCACCTCGACCTCAATCCGGCCGACAGTGATATCTACGAACAGATGAACGCCCTGGCGCTGGCCGAGGATGCGAAGATGATGGCCTGGATCGATGGCGCGGCGCACGATCTGCGCTGGAGCGTGCATCTCATCGAAACGATCTTCGATCCGCAGACCGTCATCTTGACCAGCGGCGCGCCGGAAGCGCTGGCGCGCCGCCTTGTCGAGGCGATGCATCCGCTGTTGCCGTCGATCGCCGACCGGCCAAGCAGGACTTTGCCGCGCCTGCAGCTCGGCACCACGGACCCCTGGTCGATCGCGCTTGGCGCGGCCGCGGCGCCCATCAGCCGCGCCTTCGATCCCTTGTTCTCGGCGATCCTGAAGACAAGCCCCTGACTTGCGTGAAGGAGCGGACACCGGGGGGCAAACGCCCCTTTGGCGTCACACAGGGTTCATCGTCCAGACATAGCGTCCATCCCGGTTCTTTGCTGCGATGCAATAGGAGTGGGACATGGTGGACATAGTTTCTAGTGAGGCGGGCATTCCGAGGCCGGATCATCCGCTGGATAGTTCGGGTAGCGCGAAGTGGTTCCTGCCGGCTTTCGGCGTGCTGGTGCTGGTCGGCGTCGTCTATGTCGGATACGCGCTGAGCCAGGACCTGGCCGAAGCCAAGACCGTGCCGTGGATCCTGCTGGGCATCGCCTTGCTGATCGCGTTGGGCTTCGAGTTCGTCAATGGCTTCCACGACACCGCCAATGCGGTGGCGACGGTCATCTACACACGTTCCCTGCCGGCCGAGTTCGCCGTCATGTGGTCGGGCGTCTTCAATTTCCTCGGCGTTCTCACCTCCAGCGGCGCGGTCGCCTTCGGCATCCTGTCGCTGCTGCCGGTCGAGCTCATCCTGCAGGTCGGCTCCTCCTCCGGCTTTGCCATGGTGTACGCGTTGCTGGTCGCGGCGATCGTGTGGAATCTCGGCACCTGGTTCCTCGGCCTGCCTGCCTCCAGTTCGCACACGATGGTCGGCTCGATCATCGGCGTCGGCCTTGCCAACCAGTTCACGGCACCGGCAGGCAGCGCCACAAGCGGCGTCGACTGGTCGCAAGCAACCAATGTTGGCCTGACCTTGCTGGTGTCGCCGATCGTCGGCTTCTTCGCCGCCGCGATCCTGCTCTATGCGATGAAGCTGCTGGTGCGCAATCCGGCACTCTACGAGGCGCCGAAAGGCAACACGCCGCCGCCATGGTGGATCCGCGGCCTGCTAATCTTCACCTGCACCGGCGTCAGCTTCGCGCATGGCTCCAATGATGGGCAGAAGGGCATGGGCCTGATCATGCTGATCCTGATCGGCGTCGTGCCGACGGCCTTTGCGCTGAACCGCACGCCCGACATCAACTATCTCGAGGCCTACAAGTCGGCTTCGGCCGGCGTCGAGCAGGCGCTGGGCAAATATGTGAAGCCCGGCATCACTGTCGCCGACGCCAAGGCCGCCGTCCAGGATGCCGTGCGCACCCGGACCTGGAGCGACCAGACGACGGTCGCGCTGCAGACCTACATCCACAACACCACGGCTTCGCTGCAGCCCTATGCCTCGGTGGACAATGTTCCGACCGACCTGGTCAGCAACGCCCGCAACGACATCTACCTGATCGGCGAGGCGCTCAAGCTGATCGACAAGAAGCAATTGCTGCCGATGCAGACCGCCGATCTCAAGGCGGTCACCGACTACCACAAGGCCGTCGACAACGCGACGAAGTTCATCCCGCTCTGGGTGAAGGTCGCGGTGGCGCTGGCGCTGGGCCTCGGCACCATGGTCGGCTGGAAGCGCATCGTCGTCACGGTCGGCGAGAAGATCGGCAAGAGCCATCTGACCTATGGCCAAGGTGCGGCGGCCGAACTCGTCGCCATGGTGACCATCGGCATGGCCGATCGGCTCGGCCTGCCGGTGTCGACAACCCATGTCCTGTCGTCGGGCGTCGCCGGAACGATGGCTGCCAACGGTTCGGGCCTGCAATGGGCGACTGTGCGCAACCTGCTGCTGGCCTGGGTGCTGACCCTGCCTTGCTCGATCGCGCTGGCCTTCGTGCTGTTCATCGTCTTCCGCCAGGTGTTCTGAGCGGGCGTACAAGCATCCAAACAAAAGGCAGCGCCGGCGACGGCGCTGCCTTTTTCTTTGAGCGAATTTCGAAGAGGCATTCGCGTTTGTATTGACGTGGAATATGCCTGCGAGACTGGCGCGAAACGCCCAACGCTTCGTCATCCACGGGCGGAGCAAGGAGCGCAGCGACGCGGCGCAGACCCCTGGAGCTGCTCCGCAGCCCAAGGGATCCATGCCGGGACTCCTGAGCGCTGCAACGGTGCAGAATTCTGCTCCGTTGCACTCCGTGGCATAGGTCACGGAATGGATCCCAGGGTCTCCGCAACGGAGCTTTGCTCTGGGATGACGAAGTTTGGAGGCTTCAGCCAATCTCGAACGTTGGCGACGGCCGCTCGACACGAGCAGCGCAATCCCGGTCAGGAAGGAAACCTTCGAGAGCCTTCGGCCCGCGAAGTCTCAGGTCGGGTCTTCGCGATGCAGGTCGTGGATGGCGACGCCATCGACATTGGTGGGCAAGGTCAGCCACTTTCGATGACGCAAGGTGCGCTGGGTGTCTTCCAGGCCTGTCTCCCAGTGCTCACGCATCGAGGTGCCGGAGAATTCATAATCCTTGGCGTGCCCCTCATAGCCTTTGTGCTGGTAGATCAGGTGCACGATGTTGACGATGCCGGCGTCCGAATAGTCCGCGATCAGCGCTTCCTCGGCCGGCGTCAGCTGCTCCTTGGGCACGCGCTTCAACGCATCGAGCAGGCGCATCTTCAGGCCATGGATGCGCTTGAAATTGTCGGTATTCTGGCGCGTGCGGCTGGAATACATGATGTCCTTGTGGCGGGACAGCACGTCCGGCATGCTGCGCGGCAGCACGCCGCGGGCACTGAACAGGTCGACCTGGAACACCAGGGAAGACCGGTCCTCTTCCTGATCGAGCAGATATTGCAGCGGCGTGTTGGAGACGATGCCGCCGTCCCAATAGTACTCGCCCTCGATGCGGACCGACGGAAAGGCGGGCGGCAGCGCGCCGCTGGCCATGATGTGCTCGGGACCGATGCGCACCTTCTCGGTGTCGAAATAGACGAAATTGCCGGTGCGGACATTGACCGCGCCGACGCTCAGCCGCTTCTTGCCGTCGTTGAGGATATCGAAGTCGATCAGGCTCTCCAGCGTGTCCTTCAATTCGGCGGTATCGTAGAAGCTGGTGGCACCCTCGGCGCCCGGATGCTCGAACCAGGGATTGGGATTGCGAGGCTTGAAGAAGCCGGGCTGACCCATGGTCATGGTCATCCATGACGAGGTGCGGTTGCGGATGTCGCGGTAGATGTCGCCTTCCGGCGTATAGGCCCAGATCTTGCGGCCGGAGATCGTCTGCCAGAACTGTTCGAGCCGCTGCAGGCGGCGGCTCGGCTCGTTGCCGGCAATGATCGAGGCATTGATGGCGCCGATCGAGACGCCGGACAGCCAAGTCGGCTCGCAACCGGCATCGGCCAGCGCCTGGTACACCCCGGCCTGGTAGGCACCGAGCGCGCCGCCGCCCTGGAACACCAGGGCGATGCGGTCATATTGGGCCGAGATTTCCTCGATGGTGGCGGCGGCTTCCTTGTTTCGGTTGCGTTCAAGCACGAATTTTCTCCGGCTGGGCTGTGCTGGTTGCGAGCCGGTCGTGATCGGCAAGATAATCGTGCACGACCTCGCCCAGCCCAAGGGTAAGATCGGCCTTGAAGTGAACGGCGGAGACGATGTCGAGCACCGGCAGCTTCGCCACGTCGGCCATGACATGGGGCCGCAGGTCGAGTGCCGCGGGCGCCGTCCAGGCCTCCTTCAGGGTGATGTCCGTGAGGTAGTAGCGCACCAGCTCGCAAATGCGGGGCGTGCCGTCGACATGCGGAATGATCTTGATCAGGAAGTTGGGCGCGGCGAGCGCGGCGAGCACGGAATCGTGATCGGCTTCCTGGTGCTTGTAGCCCATCGTGCCGGTGGCGCATAGAACGCTACCATAGTGCAGCGTGCCGACGATCACCTCGCCCTCATGGACGATCTTCGGATTGGCCAGCTTCTTCGGAAAACCCCAAAGCTCACGGCCGCCGGCGATCGGCGCGTCGTCGTCGAGATACATCGAATGGACATAGCCGCCATGCTGGCCCTTGTATTTCACCGGAATGACCTGGCCGGTCTCGGTGTAGTCGCCGAAGCCCGTGGAATCAGGCATGCGGATGAATTCGTATTTGACCAGCGGCTCGTCGATTTCCAGCGGCGCCGGCACGACGGCCTCAAGCGCCTCGCGTGTCGTGCGATAGGTTATGATGATGTATTCGCGGTCGAAGAAACGGTAGGGCCCGGGCGGGAAAGACGGATTGGTCAGTGGCATCGCATAGGCGCGCTTCACGACATCGGCGATTTCCAAGCTGCACCCCCAAGGTTCTGTCGGCGAATTTCGTTCAGGAATAGGCGCGCGAATGCGCTGCCGATTATGTTGCACGGCACCATGACAGTGCCGTGTCAGCCAAACGACCATGGTCTGGAGCCGGTTGAGAGCCACGCCGAGGCTGTCGTCTGGCTGTAATCGCATCGACACATGGCTCTGTCATTGTCATGCTGCGGCGCACAATTCCTATTCCCTCCCACCTCTCGCGAGATCACCATGGGTTCCCTGTCTTCGAAGAATGCCCTCGTTACCGGCTCGACCAGCGGCATAGGCCTGGCCATAGCCCGCGCCTTTGCCGGCGAGGGCGCCAACGTCACCATCAACGGCCTTGGCGACGCCGCGGCAATAGAGCAGGAGCGCGCCGGCATCGAGAAGGATTTCGGCGTCAAGTGCCGCTATTCCGACGCCAACATGATGGACGGCGCTGCCGTCACGGCGATGGTTCGCGACGCCGAGGCGGCGTTTGGCAGCCTCGACATCCTCGTCAACAATGCCGGTATCCAGCATGTCGCGCCGATCGAGGAATTTCCCGACGACAAGTGGGAAGCGATCATCCGCATCAACCTCCTGGCGGCCTTCTATGCCATCAAGGCGGTGGTGCCGGGCATGAAGGCACGCAAATGGGGCCGCATCATCAACACGGCTTCCGCGCATGCGCTGGTCGCCTCGCCGTTCAAGTCGGCCTATGTCTCGGCCAAGCATGGCATTGCGGGCCTCACCAAGACGGTCGCCCTGGAAGTCGCGCAGGACGGCATCACCGTCAACGCCATCGCGCCGGGCTATGTCTGGACGCCGCTGGTCGAGAAGCAGATTCCCGACACGATGAAGGCGCGCGGCATGACCGAGGAACAGGTCAAGCATGATGTGCTGCTCGCTGCACAGCCGACGAAGGAATTCGTCACCGTCGAGGAGCTTGCCGCGTTGGCGCTGTTCCTGTGCTCGGATTCAGCCAGGCAGATCACCGGCACGACCTTGCCGATGGATGGCGGCTGGACGGCGCAGTAACGCATCGGTCGCAACATTTCCGCTTTTACCGACCAGTACCGAAAAAGGCGGTTCCCTATCGCTGCGGGATGATTGTATCCTGATGGCGGCCGCGGAAGGATTGGGAGGTTTTCCGCAGCCATGAGCCGCGTCGACTGACCGGCTGACGAAGGGAGAGAGGCGAGGCTTTCCCTTCAAACCGTCATCAAGCCGTTACCTAGACCTCCTATTCGGGACTCGAGAACGGGCAGCTTGCGCATAGCAATGCACAGCTGTGCAAAGGTGATAAATGACCAAAGGAAACTTCCTCGAACTTGGCGGGGTCAGCGCCGGATACGGCGCTTCGCGGGTTCTGGACGGCATAGAGCTGGGCATAGCGAAGGGCGAGTTCGTGGCCCTTCTGGGCGCTTCCGGCTGCGGCAAGACCACGCTGCTGCGGGCCATCGCCGGCTTTGTTTCGCCAAGCGCCGGCTCGATCAAGGTCGCCGGCCGCGATGTAACCCGCCTGCCTCCGGACAAGCGCGGCATGGCGCTGGTGTTCCAGTCCTATGCGCTGTGGCCGCACATGACGGTGGCGCAGAACATCGGTTACGGGCTGAAGCTCAAGCGGCATGCGCGCACCGAGATCGCGCGGCGCGTCGGCGAGATGGAAAAACTGCTGGGGCTCGATGGGCTTAGCGATCGTAAGCCGGCGCAGCTTTCGGGCGGCCAGCGCCAGCGCGTGGCGCTTGGCCGGGCGCTGGCCATCGATCCGGAAATCCTGCTTCTCGACGAACCGCTGTCCAATCTCGACGCGCGCATCAGGCTGACCGTGCGCCACGAAATCCGCGCCCTGCAGAAGCGGCTCGGCATTACCGCCGTGCATGTCACGCATGATCGCGAGGAAGCCATGGTGATGGCCGACCGCATCGTCATCCTCGATGCCGGGCGCATCGCGCAGCAGGGCACGCCCGAAGCCGTCTACAACCGCCCGGCTTCCGCCTTCGTCGCAGCCTTCATGGGCGCAGAGAACCGGGTGGAACTCTGGGGGCAGCCGTTGCGGGGCCGTTTCGAGATCGAAGCCGGGCCGGCGAACGCCGCCTGCGCGGTGCCGCTGGAGGGGCGCCCGCTGGCGCGCGGCTTCGTCGAGGCGCGGTTCCGGGCCGAGGCGGCACAGCTTTTCGCGGGCACCGCCACGGACGCCGTTCCCGCCGGAACGCTCGAGCTGGCGGGCCATGTCGAGACCGTCAGCTATCCCGGTGGCCTCTGGCGCCATGCGGTCAGGGTCGGCGACGACATGGTCCTGGTCGATGCCCACAAGGCGTTCGCTGTCGGCGAGGCGGTCAAGGTCCGCACCCCGTCCGATGTGCTTTTCCTGTTCAACGCGCCGGCGGCTTCGCCGTTGGCGCCAACCCGTTCCCGGTCGGGCGGCGCCAAAAGCCGCTCCCTGGAAGCATCCGAAGCTTGAATCTCTTCATCCAACTGGAGACCTTTCCGTGAAGACAATCCTGCAAGCCGCACTGGCTCTCGGCCTGATGGCATCACCCGCCACAGCCGCCGAACTCACCGTTCTCACCGCCGGCGACCAGAACATGGTCGACTACATCAACGACTATCTCGGGCCGCTGTTCGAGAAGCAGAATCCGGGCAACACCGTGCGCGTCGTCGGTACCGGCCCGGGCGATGCCGGATCGCAGAAGATCACCGAACGCTTCAAGGCGCAGGCCGATGCGGGTTCGCAGAAGTGGGACACTGACGTCGCCGTCGTGCACGAAAAGTTCGCCGGCCCGATGGTGACAGCCGGCTATCTCGAAGCCTATCGCCCGAAAATCGACACCGGCAAGATGGTGACGCGTTCCAATGCCGACATGGCGCTGGGCTCCAATGTCAGCGGCTATGTCATGCCGATGTTCAACAGCCAGACCGCGATTGCCTACAATCCGGCGATGGTGCCCAATCCGCCGAAGAGCTACGAGGAACTGGTCGCATGGGCCAAGGAGCATCCCAAGCAGTTCGGTTATAACGGCATCAAGGGCGGCGCCTCCGGTGTCAGCTTCGTCATGGGCTGGATCTATGCCTTCGGTGAGGGCGACGCCAACAAGCTGATGAACGGCCCCTTCGACGAGGCCGAGACCAAGAAGTGGGACAAGGCCTTCGCCAGCCTGAAGGAGTTCACCGCCAATGCGACGCTGACGCCCGGCAATGCCGGCACGCTCGACATGCTGTCGCGCGGCGAGATCGGCATGGGCCCGGTCTGGGTCGACATGTTCTACTCCTGGCAGGCCGACGGCCGGCTTCCGCCGGAGCTGAAACTGGTGCTGCCGGCGCCCGGCATGCCCGGCCAGCCGATGCACTACGTCATCCCCGCCAAGAGCCCGAACGAGGCATTGGCCGAGAAGTTCGTGGCGCTCGCGACCAGCCCTGAAGTACAGGCCGACGGCATCGTCAAGAAGTTCAACTGGTATCCGGGCATCGACGCCGATTTCGTCAAGCCGAAGCTCGACGAGGCAACCTGGAACAAGCTGTTTGTCGACATCTCGCCGGCGGACCTGGCGAAGTACGGCAAGCCGTTCCCGATCGCTCCCTATAACAACGCGATCCTCGAAGCCTATGAGCGCCAGACCGCGAATTGAGCGGGCTGACTGACCTTCGAACCCCGCACCGCCCGGCATTGCCGGGCGGTGCGGGAATGTCCGCTACCCGGTGAAAGACCCACGATGTCGAAACGACTTTTCGGCCTGCTGCTCGTCCTGCCCGCGCTGGCGGTGATCGTGCTGTTGTTCATCGTCCCGCTTGCCGCTTCGGTCATCGGCGCGTTCGAAGTGGACGGCGGCTACGGAATGGGAAATTTCGTCAAGTCGTTCGAGCTCTACCGCAGCGATACGATCTTCACCGTTCTGATCGTCAGCCTGTCGACGCTGCTGATCGGCCTGTTTTCCATCGCTATCGGCGGCTATCTGACGCTGGGCGAAAATCCGCGCGCGGTGGCGATCCTGCGTTGGCTCTATCGCTGGCCGATGTTCATTCCCTTCATCGTTGTCGGTCAGATCCTGCGTACCTTCCTCGCCAAGAACGGCCTGATGAACAATCTTCTGATCAGCGCCGGCGTCATCACGCCGCTGCAGACCACCGCTTTTCTCGACTGGCGCGGCATCGTCATCGCCTTCGTCTGGAAGCAGGTTCCCTTCGTTGCCTTGCTGGTCGCCGGCGCCATGGCGTCGATCGACCGCGGTACGATCGAGGCCGCGCGCAACCTCGGCGCTTCGCGGCTGCGCATCCTGATCGAGATCGTCGTGCCGCAGGTCGCCACCACGCTGCTGGTCGGCCTCATCCTGTCCTTCGTCACGATGATGTCGGTGCTGTCGGTGCCGCTGATGGTCAATGCACAGTCGCCGACCATGCTCACCGCAGACATCGCCTTCCGCATCAATGCCTATGGCGACTACGGTGTTGCCAACGCGCTCGGCCTGATCTCGCTGGTCATCACCTCGGGCGTTGCGTGGATCTATCTGCGCCACACGATGAAGGAGCGCGCATGAGCCTCGCACCATCATCCGTCATGGGACATAAAGTGCGGATCGACCTGTGGTGGCTGCCCAGGGCAGTGATCCTCGGCCTGCTCGCCTTCATCATCTTCGGTCCGTTGCTCAATCTGTTGCTGTGGACCGTGGCGGAGCGCTGGTATTTTCCGCATGTCCTGCCGCTCGACTACGGTTTCAGTGTCTGGAAGCGTGTCTTCTCGCCACGTGGCGGTGCGATGGATTCGCTGCAGAACAGCATCCTGGTGGCGGTGCTGACGGTCATCGTCTCGCTGGCGCTTGCAATCCCTGCCGGCTACGCGCTGGCGCGATTGAAGCTGCCGCTGCGCGGCCTGATCCTGCTCGCCTTCCTCATCCCGCAGGCGTTTCCGAACCTGCCGGTCTATGTCAACATCGCGCGCGTCTTCTACCAGATCGGCCTCAACGGCACGATCACCGGCGTGGTTCTGGTGCATGCCGTGCATGGCCTGGTCTATGCCGTGTGGATCGCAACGGCGGCTTTTTCGGCCGTCGATGCCGAACTCGAGCAGGCCGCCCGATCAATTGGCGCCGGAGCGTTCCGCGCCTTCCGTGATGTGACCTTGCCGCTCGCCATGCCCGGCCTGATGGCCAGCGCCATCTTCGTCTTCCTGGAATCGCTCGACGAATTCACCGGCAGCTATTTCGTCGGCGCGCCGGATGTGAATATGTTGCCGCTGCTGCTGTATTCGGCGGGCGCCGGCGGCAATTATCAGATCGCCTCGATCACGGCACTTCTGCTGCTCATCCCATCGATCGGCTTCATGCTGATCGTCGAGCGGTTCCTGAAGGCCGATGTGCTGTCGCGGGTTGGCCATTGAAAAGCGTGAGCGTCGACCAATGACGGCAGACGAGAATTCGACCACGGGCGACAAGACCTCGGACAAGCTTCGCTCGGTCAGCGCCCTGCATGTCGCGCGCCAGGCGGGCGTGTCGCGCTCGGCGGTGTCGCGCGCCTTCACGCCGGGCGCCAGCGTCGCCACCGAAACGCGCGAAAAGATCATGCGCGCCGCCGAGGAACTCGGCTATCAGGTCAACGATCTGGCGCGCGGCCTGCTCGCCAACCAGAGCCGGCTGGTGGGGCTGGTGGTGACCAAGCCGGAAGTCGGCTTTCGTGCCCATCTCACCGCTGCGCTCACCAAGGCGCTGATCCATCGCGGCAATGTTCCGGTCATGATCAACACCGGCCAGACCGAGCAGGAGCTGATATCGGCCCAGAAGACGCTGCTTGGCCATCGCGCCGAGGCGACGATCATCCTGTCGGGCTCGCCGCCCTCGTCCTTCTTCAAGCTGGCGCGGCGCAACGGCCAGCCGCTGGTGGTCATCGGCCGCTCCGAACCGGAAGCCGATCATATCCAGACCGACGGCAGCGCGGCCGCCAAGCTCGCGGCGGCATTGTTCGTCGCGCGCGGCATGACGAAGCTTGGTCTGGCGGGATCGCTGTCGGGTACACCCACCATCACCGAACGCGAGGATGCATTCTGCGCCGAGGCAGCGCGTCTTGGCGCCGAGGTTGTGATCGCGCGGGGCCGAGACACGGACTATGCGGGCGGGCTGCAGGCGGGCAAGGCTCTCATTGATAGCCAGGATCGGCCGCAGGCGATCTTCTGCGTCAACGACCTCATCGCCTTCGGCGTCATGGACCACGCCCGGCAGGCCGGGCTCGACATCCCCGGCGATCTCTCGGTGATCGGCTTCGACGATGTTCCCGAAGCCGGCTGGCTTGCCTACCGGCTGACCACCTTCCGCCAGGATCCGGAGATGATGGCCGCCCGTGCCGTGGCATTGCTCGATATGCGCCAGCGGCAGCCGGATCTTGCGCCCATCCGCGAGCGCTTCAACGTGCCGCTTGTCGTGCGCGGCAGTTTTGTTCCGCATGACGCGGAGCGACTTCCAGACAGTTCCTCCTGAATCCTCAGCCACAGGTCGACGCCCATGAAAATCATCCAGCTCTCCGATCCGCATCTGATGACGCCGGGTGGCCTTCTCTATGGCTCCGATCCGCTCGCCAGGCTGGACGCCTGCTTGGCGGACATCGGCAAGAACCATGCCGATGCCGAACTGGTGGTGATATCCGGCGACCTCACCAATGATGGTGAGCGTGCCGCCTACGCGGCATTGCGGGAGAGGCTGGCGCAATTTTCTCCGCCTTGCCGGTTGATGCTCGGCAACCATGACGATCGCGCGCTTTTCCTTGAAATGTTTCCCGACGCCGCTGCCGAGCAAGGATTCGTGCAGAGCGTTTTCGATGGCACGGAGGGTCGCCTGATCCTGCTCGACACGCTGGACAGCGGCCATGTCGAGGGCAGGCTGTGCGCCGCGCGGCTCGATTGGCTCGACGAACGGCTGCAAGAGGCGCGCGACAGGCCGGCCTTCGTCTTCATGCACCACCCGCCGTTTCGGATACACATGCCGGTGCTCGACGAGGTCGGGCTCGCCGACACCGATAGCTTCCACGCGGTGCTGTCGCGCCACGGCAATGTCCGCCACATCTTCGCGGGCCACGTCCATCGGCTGATCGCCGGCAGCTGGCGCGGCATACCGATCAGCACGCTGCGCAGCACGAACCACCAGACCGCGCTCGATTTTTCGCAGAGCTGGAGCCTGGGCCACGAGCCGCCCGCCTATGCCGTGATCTTCATCGACGGGGATGGGGTGGTCGTGCATTTCCACGATTTTCCCGTCGCCGGATAATGCATATGCCCCCGACAGGATCAGGACGCTGACGCTCGCTACGCGTCACGGATTGGCTGTCGTAACTGTGATCCGATCCCGTATCATCCCCCGTGAAAATTATTACCGATTTGTAAAGTCATGGGTTAGAACCGCTTTGGGTTTGATGCGGGGTTGATACGTTGGCTGTGATTTTCCGCGCTTTGCGCGTTCTCTCCTTTCTTGTCGCTGGCCTAGTCCTTGCGATGTGCGCGCAGGCACAGGCGGTCGAATTCAAGACCATCACGATCAAGGTCGGCTATGGCCCCGGCGGCGGCTACGACCAGACATCGCGGCTGATCGCTCGTCATTTTGGCCGGTTCCTGCCCGGCAAGCCTGATATCGTCGTTCAGAATGTGCCGGGCGGCGGCAGCCTCAAGCTCACCAAGATGGTGCTGGGCAGCGAGCCGGCCGATGGAAGCGTCATCGCTTCGGTCAGCGAGGCGATGTCCTATGCTCCGGTGCTCGATCCCCAGAACGCGAATTTCGACCCGCTGGCCCTGCAATGGATCGGCTCGCTCGTCAACGAACCGGCCTATTGCCTGACCGCCAAAAGCTCCGGCATCGACACGATGGACAAGTTCCTGCAGTCCGATTTCCTGATTGGAGCGACCGGCAAGAGCAGCGTGACCTATATTTTCGCGGCGCTGGTCAAGAACGGGCTGAAGGCGAAATTCAAGATCGTCACGGGTTTTGAAGGCACCGCCGATATCGAACTGGCAATGCAACGCGGCGAAATCGCCGGAATGTGCGGTGTTTCCAGCTACAACATCTCCGGAAACCGCGACACGCTCAACCTCGTCGGAACGTTTGGCCCGGGCACGGTTGCAGGCCAGGAGAAGTTCACGGCCAGGATCGAAGACCCTGAGGTTCGGGAGGCGGCCGCGCTCATAGAGACGACCTTGCAGTTCCATCACCCGCTCGTTGTTCCGCCGGGAACACCCAAGGACACCGTCGAAGCGCTTCGCAAGGGCTATATGGAGATGGTCAAGGATCCGGCGTTTCTGGCCGATATCGGCAAGCTCAGCGAAATGACCGTCAACGCCACCAGCGGCGAAGACATAAGCCGGCTCGTGGCGCAGCAATTGAAGGTGGATCCGGACGTATTCGAAACCGCCAGAAATCTGGTGAAGTAGATTTCCGGCGAGGCTCAACGGTGGATCTGATCCTCACCGCCATTTTCGAGATGGCCCAGCCATTCCGTATGCTGATGCTGGTGACCGGTGTTTTCGCCGGCCTGATTGTCGGCGTCGTCCCCGGCATTGGCGGGCTGTTCGCGATGGCGCTGCTCATCCCCATGACCTACAACATGGACGCCTATGCCGCCTTCGCGCTGCTGCTTGGCATGGGATCGGTCAACACCACCTCCGACACCATACCCGCGATCCTGTTCGGCGTTCCGGGTTCGGTGGGCGCCGCGGCAACGGTGCTTGATGGCCATGCGATGGCCAAGAAGGGCGAAGCCGCGCGTGCCTTCGGCGCCTCCTATTCCGCTTCGATGATCGGCGGCGTGTTCGGCGCGCTGGTGCTTGCGGCGGCGATCCCGGTCATGCGGCCGCTTGTCCTCTACCTGAAGACGCCGGACTTCTTCGCGATCTGCGCCTTTGGCCTCTCCATCGTCGCCATGCTGGCGGGAAGCCAGCCGCTCAAGGGGCTGGCGGCGGCCATGTTCGGCATGCTGGCCTCGTTCGTCGGCATCGACAAGATCGCCGGCATCGACCGATGGACCTTCGGCGAAATCTATCTCTGGGACGGTCTGCCGGTTGCCCTGGTGTTTCTCGGCCTGTTCGGCCTGCCGGAACTGGCGTCGCTTCTGCTGCGCGGTTCCATCCAGGGCAATGCGGAGAGGCCGACCTATGCCGGCATGTGGCAAGGCATCATGGACACGCTGCGGGAATGGCCGCTGGTCCTGCGATGCAGCACCATAGGTTCCTTGCTTGGTGCCGTTCCCGGTGTCGGCATCGCGGTGCTGGACTGGATCGCCTATGGCTATGCGTCACGCCGGCCAGGCTCCGGACCGAAGTTCGGCGAGGGCAACGTCAGGGGCGTCATCGCTCCTGAAAGCGCCAACAATGCCAAGGAAGGCGGCTCGCTCATTCCGACGATCGCCTTCGGCGTGCCGGGTTCGGCCTCGATGAGCATTCTGCTTGGCGCCTTTGTCGTGCACGGGCTCGTTCCCGGACCGGACATGCTCGGCAAGAATGCCGCGCTCACCATGTCGATGGTGTTCAGCATTGCCGTGGCCAACATAGTCGGCGCGGTGACCTGCCTCGTGCTGACCCGGCCGCTGGCGCGCGTGGCGCAGGTCTCGGCCGCGATATTGGTGCCGCTGGTGGTGACCTTCATCGTGGTTGGCGCTTACCAGACCAACATGAGCGCTTTCGATTTTGCGCTGGTCATCGGCGTCGGCGCCATCGGCATGGCGATGAAGGAACTCAACTGGCCGCGCTCGGCCTTCTCCTTGGGTTTCGTTCTTGGGCCGAGCCTCGAGAATTACTTCTTTCTCGCCTACCAGATTTCCGGCTGGTCGTGGCTCGCCCAGCCCTTGGTGCTGCTGCTGCTTGGACTGGCGGTGGTCGGCGTCATCAGGCAGACGCTGTCGTGGATCAGGGCCAGAAACCCAGGTGGCCCGCTGCCGCCCGCGCTGCCCGATATCATCGCCGGCGCCGCCATGACATTGCTGGCGTTGGCGGCATTGGTGACCGCCGCTACCGGTTTTCCCTTCGAGGCCGCCATCTTCCCGATCATCACGGCTGGATTGCTGATGATGTTTTCGCTGACGACGACAGTGCGGACGACACTGCGATGGTGGACGCCCTCCACGCCCGTCCCGTCCGCGCCCGCCGGGGCTCCCGGCGAATGGTCGCCGGCCACGGAACCAACCATGAAGGGCAATCTTGCGGTGCTGGGCCTCTGCCTTGCCTTGGCCGTCCTCATCCTGTTGGTCGGACACCTGGCGGCGACTTTCATTTTCGTGGCCGGCAGCATCGCGGTGCTTGGCTCGAAGTCATGGCGGTCGCCGCTGACGATCGCCGCCGCCACGACGGTTTTTGTCTATTCGGTTTTCGATATGCTGGCGTCCCAGCCATGGCCGACGCCCTGGCTCGCCGGTATCTGGGGGATCTTTTAGTTTATTTGCGCGCCAGCGTTTCGATCAACTGGCGGCGCAGCAACTTGCCGTTGCTGCTGTAGGGCAATGATGGCACGATCCGTATCTCGCGCGGCCGCCGGTCGGGTGCGATGTTGGCGCGCAGGAATGCCTGGAATTCCTCAATCGTTCCCTGTTCGGAAACAATGAATACCGCGATTTCCTGCCCCATGGTCTCGTCCGCGAAACCGGCCACGGCGACGTCCTGCACCTTGGAATGGGCGCGGATCAGTTTTTCAAGCTCCTGGGGCGCGACGCTGACGCCGCCGCGAACGATCATATCGGCCTCGCGGTCGACGATCGTCACGAAGCCGTCGGCATCCAGGAAACCGATGTCGCCGGGAATGCCCCAGTCCGAGCCCATGATCTGTGGATCGACGAAGAGGCGGTTGCCGGGCATCAGGACGGCCGATGCCATGGTCGGGGTCCGGGCCTTGATCAGCCCCCTGTCCCCTTGTTGCAGCACGTGGCCGTCGGGACCGACAATCTCGATTTGAACACCCGCCACTGGGCGGCCCGCGCTTTCGGGCTTGGCCAGGATATCTGAACCCGACAGCGAGGATATTATGCCGGTGAGGCTCGATGAGTAGCTTATCCGGTAACCCGGCGAGATGTAGCGCCAGGCGGCGATCTTGTCTTCGCCCCTGGCTGGTCCGCCTATGCTGTAGAGGACGGAGAGTTTTGGGAGCAGGTGGGTGGCGCGCTCACCGGTTTCCTTGACCATTCGGGCTATCACCGACGGTGCCAGCGCCGTACCGCTTGCCTGGAACGACAGCAGTGCCTCGATGAGTTCGGAGGGCGTGAACAGCGGCGGGAAGAACCGGACGACGCCGCCGTAAAGCAGATACCCGAAAGTCTGGTGGCGCATTGCCGAGTAGGACAGCGCCATCGGCGTCAGAAATCGCTTGGCGGTTCCCTCCACAACGCTCCGGCGCGCCGCGATACGCCGGGCAAGCGCTTCGTGCGACTGTGTATAGGCCTTTGGGTCGCCCGTGGTGCCGGACGAGAAGATCAGGAAGGCCGGATTGGCATCATCCATCGGGGCGCTGGCCTCGAATCCCGGCGCCGAGGCCGATTTCCAGCCGGTATCAAAGAGGGCGTTCGGATAGATTTCGTCGCCGGGCATGGCACGGCTTTCGAAAACCATCTTCAAGCCGAAGTCGCGCGCCTGTCTTGCACGCTGGCTTCTGGGCGTTCGAAAATCGATAACCACGGGGGTTGCGCTGTTTTTCCAACAGGCGAGGATGGACAGCACCACGTCGATGTTGTCGACCATGGCAAGGCCGACGCGGTCGCCGGGCCTGATGCCCGATGCGTTGAAGTTTGCCGCCAGATGCCCGACCTGCGTCAGCGCTTGCGCATAGGTGATCTGCGAACGGTCATTGACCATCGCGACCTTGTCGCCATGGGCCGCGAAGGCTTCCAGTATCTGCCGGCCAAAACTCATCGCTGGTGCTGGACGCGTGTCGCCCCGGGTCTTTCGGAGAGGAAAGTGAGGATCTCCGCGTCGATCGCGTCCATGTTGGCCTTGCGGAATTTGTTGTGCGTGCCCGGCATGACGACCGTCTTCACGCTGGCCTTGTCGGATGCCCAGCCCTTGTAATCCTTCACCGTCGTGGCGCCCCATTCGGAACTGGCGAGGATGAGAACGTCGCAGGGATAGGAGGAGGGCACGAAACCGGCCGCGGCCTGCAACAATGCGCTCTTGTAGGCTTTCTTGCGCAGATGCCGCCCCAGGCGTGTCTGCCCCAGCCCCACCGCGCTCATCGTATCGCGCAGCAAGCGCCAATAGATCACCTTGCGCGTGATCTGGCGGCGCCGGCTGTCCGTCAGGCGGTCGTTGGGCATCGGTTTCAGCCAGGCGGAGCCGGGCGAGGGCGGATCGATGAGCACGATGGCGGGCCGCTTGCCGGTCGCCTCATGGCTCAGCCGACCGACCTCGATCGCCAACAATCCACCCACGCAAATGCCACCAATCACGTCGGGATGCTGGCCGGTCACCGAAGTGAGGGCCTCGAAATAGCTGGAGCAGATTTCGGCCATGCTGGAATAAGGCGTCTCGCCGGGCTCGGTGCCCATGCCGCGCACGGCCATGATGGCGTATTTCTCTTTCAGCCGCTTGCCGAAGCGATTGACGAACAAGGCCGAGCCGGTAATGCCATGGATCATGGCAATCGGCTCATGGCCGATGCTGCCCGCCACCGGCACGATCAGCTCGCGCGCCGGATGGACCGGCACCAGCGACGCGATCAGCCTGCCGAATTCGCGCGGTGTCTGCGCTTCGAGCAGAATGGAGGTCTGGAGCTTGACGCCGAATCGTTTCTGCACGGCAAGCACCAAGGTCTCGGCCATCAGCGAGTCGCCGCCGAGATCGAAGAAATTGTCGTCGAGACCGACCGAGGGAACCTGCAATTCCGCAGCGAAGATGCCGGCGATCGCATGTGCCGGTCCGTCGCCCGGTGATGCAGGCCGCAGCCTTTGTTGGACGTTCATCGGAAAGCCCCTACCGATGCATATTCCTGCCTTTTACGCACAGCTGTGTCCAGGGACAAGCCCATGATCCGCCTAAGTGACGGGTGCGCTGCCGCTGTCGTGTCGCGACGGGTCAGGAGGCCTGTTCGAGCGGAGGAAGCTCGAGCAGCGCCTGGGCGGCGGCGACGTCGGTGATGAGAAGCTTGGCGTTGGTCGCCGCGATGCCGGCGCGGATGGCGTGGATCTTGCGCAGGCCGCCCGACGAGATGATGACCTTCGGCACCCTGCTGATGTCGGCGGGATTGATGGCCATGGCGCGATGGTTGACGGGATGGTCAAGCACATTGCCGTCGGCATCGACGAAATGGCAGAGCACATCGCCTACGGCACCGGCATCCTTGAGGCTCTTGGCGTCCGACCAGTTGAGAATGCCGCGGCGGAAGATCGAGGCCTGGGTGCCGACATCGCCGACGCTGAGCAGAGCGATGTCGACGGCACGTGCCCGCTCGTAGAGCTGTTTGAGATCATCCTGTTTCCACAGTGCGTCGGCCAGTTCGCGGTCGGGCACAAAGACAGGCGCGGTGATCTGATAGAGTTCCGTGCGGTAGAATTCGGCGAAGCGCCAGGCGACGGCCGAAGGATTGTGCGCTGTCGCATGGGTCAGGCCGCCGAGCAGTGAAATGACGGTCATGTCGTTGACCTCGCGCCAGATCAGCGACCGCATGCAGACCTGCAGCGTGGCGCCCCAGCCGACACCGATCGACAGTCCGTTGGTGACCTGTTCGGAAATGTAGCGTCCGGTGGCGTGGCCGACGACGGCCGCGACGCTCTCCTCGTCCTGGCTCGACGCGGGCACGACGATCGCCTCGGTCAAGCCGAGGTGCTTTTCCAGGTTCCGCTGCAGGCGGATCAGCGATTCGGCCTGCGAATTGATGGTGATCTGGACCGTACCGTCCTCACGCGTCGCCGCAAGCAGGCGCAGGGCCTTGATGCGGCTGATGTCGAGATGCTGGGCAACCTGTTCCTGGGTCAGGCCCTCGACATAATAGAGATAGGCGGCTCTCAGCTTGAGTTCGTCCTGGTCGGACTGGAATTTCGTCCGCCTCGGTCGCTTTTCCGAACCTGCCATGCCCACTTCCCTCAAGACGTACCCCCATTAGACGATTTGCCGACGGAGGGAAATCACGCGGCCGCTCGCGCGCCGGCCGCCCGTGGAAATCCAGCAAACCGAAAAGCCTGCCCGAGTTCATCTTACGGAATTGTACAATAATTCTCAATATGGCATAAATGTACGAATTATGAAGACGCTCGGGCGCAGCCAGAAGGATATGACATGCGAATACTGCTCTCCAATGACGACGGAATCGACGCGCCCGGTCTGGCGATCCTGGAAAGGGCGGCGGCGCTGCTGAGCGACGACATCTGGACCGTGGCGCCGAGCGGCAACCGCAGTGGCTTTGGTCATTCGATCACGCTGCGGCAGGCCTTTGCACTTGAGCAGGTCGCGCCCCGTCGCTATTCGTGCACCGGCACCCCGGCCGACTGCGTCATCGGGGCGATGCACTGGGTGTTCCGCGACGGCGCGAAACCCGATCTGGTCCTGTCGGGCATCAATGAGGGGCGCAACGTCGCCGAGGACGTCTCCTACTCCGGCACCATGGCGGTGGCGCGCGAGGCGGCGCTGTGCGGCATTGCCGGCGTGGCCTTCTCCATGCCGCGCGACAGCCAGGCCTATGGCGATGACGAGGTCGCATGGCTGGCGGCGCGCATCGAAGGTTTTTGGAACACCCGCCAGGAATGGGCCCAGGAGGGACATTGGCTGAGCGTCAACCTGCCGCGCACTGTGCCAGCGCCCATGCGTTCGGCGCGCATCGGCCGCGACAAATGCGCGACGCGGGTGATCATCCATGCCGAGGATGGGCGCAGCGCCCGCATCGAGCCGCTGGCCGACCGCAACTACGCCACGACGCCGGGTGACGAAAACAGCCTGATCGATTCCGGCATTGCCTCGGTCACCTGCCTGAACTGGATGGGCCATGCCTTCGTGCCGGCGGGCGCCTTGTCGGAACTCGACGGGGCTCTTGAACAGGCGGTCGCCTGAGACTTGATCCCGAAAGGATCGGACGAACCGGATTCGAAGTTAAAAAAAGGGCGCCCGGATCACCGGCGCGCCCTTCTTGCGTTCTCGAGCATGGGGCGATCAGTATTTCGGGTAGACCTCGAGCAGGCAGTCGTCGAGATAGCTGTTGACGAAGCCCGGGATGGTCACCGCGCGGGTTTCGATGCCGCCGTCATCATGCAGCACGTGCTCGAGATAGCCGACCTCGCGGTTGCCGCCCATTTCGGGCACCAGCTCCTCGCGGGTGGTGAAGGCGATCGACGAGCACCATTCGAGCCTCACGCCATCGTGGCCGCGCGAGCGCTGCTGGTGCAGATGCCCGCTGGCGATCATCTTCAGCTGCTTGTGCGCCATCAATTCGTGCAGGTTCTCACGACCGATCGGATCGACTGTCCAGTAGGTCAGCTCGGTGCTTTCCGGCGTGTCGACATAGAGCGGCTGATGCGAGAACAGCGCCAGGTGCCGCTCGCCAAGCGTCGCCAGCTGTTCGCCGATCCAGTCATATTGCTGCTGCTCGCCGTCCAGTCCCGAACCGACACGCAGCGAATTGATGCCGAGCAGCCGCCAGTTGCCGCGGTCGATCGACCATCTGTCGGCGCCATAATAGCGCTCGTAACGGTCAAGCCTGGTCGGGCTGATGGCGCTGCCCATGGCGGTTTCGGGCTGCGACAGGCGTGGATTGTCGCCGACATCGTGATTGCCGGGGATATAGCGGATGTCCTTGCCGGCGCGCTCCAGGAACGAGCGGCAGAAGGGATAATCTTCCTCGAAGCGTATGCCGTCGAGCGTGATGTCGCCGGTATGGACGATCAGGTCGTGATCGGCGGTCTTCAGCACGTCGATCATGAGTTCGTTGTTCTCGTGAAACCGGTGGGTTCGCGGCGACAGGTGGGTGTCGGATATCTGCATAATTCGAATCGAGGCCATGGATCTCTCTTTGCCGGTGGGCGTGGTCTGACGCGTCGCTGCTTCAGAATTGTACAATTGTATTGACTTGAGAAAGATAGTTCAATATTCGATTTTAGCGATCAACGGATCGCCAGCCCGAGCGCGTCTTCGCTGCGCGGATTCCGGAGGGATCGGGCGGGAGGTTACCGGAACAGGGAGGCACCATGTCCGGCATCGAGATCAGGAACCTCAACAAGAGGTGGGCGACCTTTGACGCCGTGAAGGATGTCAGCTTCGAGGTGAAGCCCGGCACCCTGACGGTGCTGCTTGGACCGTCAGGCTGCGGCAAGTCGACGACGCTGCGGTTGATTGCCGGCCTAGATTCGGTCACTTCCGGCCAGATCTTCATCGGCGGCAAGGACGTCACCGTGCAGCCGCCGGCCAAGCGCGGCCTGGCCATGGTGTTCCAGTCCTATGCGCTCTTCCCGCACCTCAGCGTTGCGGAAAACATCATATTCGGTCTCAAGGTACGGCGGGTGCCGGCCGGGGAGCGGACGCGCCGCCTCAAGAAGGCAGCCGACATTCTCGGGCTGGGGGCGCTTCTTGACCGCAAGCCTTCCCAGCTTTCGGGCGGTCAGCAGCAGCGCGTAGCCCTCGGCCGGGCGATCGTCGCGGAGGCGTCGGTGTGCCTGATGGACGAGCCGCTGTCCAACCTCGACGCGCAGCTTCGTCACGAGATGCGCAAGGAAATACGCACCATCCAGCAGGCGCTGGGCATGACCATGGTCTATGTCACGCATGATCAGATCGAGGCGATGAGCCTTGCCGATCAGGTCATCCTCATGCGCGGCGGCCGCATCGAGCAGAAGGCGGAGCCGGCAGGGCTTTATCTGCGGCCGGCGACGTCGTTCGCGGCAAAGTTCATCGGCACGCCGCCGATGAACCTCGTCTCGCTGGCCGATGGGCCGGCCGGCGCCATAATCAAGGGATCGGCGGGGCCGGCACTGGTCGAAGGCAAAGGCGATGGGCTGTCGCTCGGGCTGCGGCCGGAGGAGATCCGGATCGAGCCGGATGGCGTCGTTCCCGCCATGATCCGCGGCATCGAATATCACGGCGCAGACAGCATTCTGGAGTGCGCCGTCGGCGACCAGCTTCTGCAGGTGCGGGTGGACGGCATCCGTCGGCAGTCCGTTGGCGACCAGGTGCGGCTGGGCTGGCTGCCCGACGCCATGCACGTCTTCGACGAGGCGGACGGCAACAGGGCCGAGCGCAAGGTATTGGTCGGTCAGGCGGTCGGCGAGCGCGTGCTGCGCGCGGTGCCCTGACCTGCCGGGAACGGCCCGCGGTCTCGAAGCAGGCCGATTGGCGACGACAACGAGAGAATATCACAAACCGGAGGAAACGATGTTTGCAAGAAGTGGCAAGTGGCTTGGCGCCGCGCTGTTGGGGGCAGGCCTGAGCCTTGGCGCGGCGCAGGCCGAGCCGGTCGAAGTCAGTTTCTATTATCCCGTGGCCATCGGCGGTCCGGTGACCAAGATCGTCGATGACCTGATCACTCGGTTCGAGGCGGCCAATCCCGACATCAAGGTCAAGGCGATCTACTCAGGCACCTATTCCGAGACGATCAGCAAGTCGCTGACCGCGTTCAAGGCCGGCCAGCCGCCGGAACTGGCGGTCATGCTGTCGGCCGATCTCTTCACGCTGATCGACGAGGGCGCGATCGCGCCGATCGACGACCTGGTCAAGACCGACGACGACAAGGCCTGGCTCGCCGGATTTTCGCCGGTGTTCATGACCAACAGCAAGAGCGAGGACAAGACCTGGGGCATCCCCTTCCAGCGCGGTACGACCGTGTTCTTCTGGAACAAGGATGCCTTCAAGGCGGCCGGCCTCAACCCGGATGTCGGCCCGCAGAACTGGGAAGAAGTCGTCGATTTCGCCACCAAGCTGACCAAACGCGACGTCAGCGGCAACGTCACGCAATGGGGCATGCAGGTGCCGTCGTCGCTGACCTCCTACTGGTTGCTGCAGGGCTATGTCGCCCAGAATGGCGGCACGATCGCCGATGTTTCGGGGGACAAGACCTATTTCGATTCCCCCGAGGTCGTCGAAGGACTGCAGTACTGGACGGACCTGGCGCTCAAGCACAAGGTGATGAAGCCCGGCGTGATCGAGTGGGCGACCAACCCGAAGGACTTCTTCGAGGGCCGTGCCGCCATGATCACCACGACCAGCGGCAATTTGACCAACGTCAAGACCAATGCACCGTTCCCGTTCGGCGTGCAGATGCTGCCGGAGCACAAGAAGCGCGGCGCGCCGACCAGCGGCGGCAACATCTTTATCTTCAACGGCACGGCGCCCGAGAAGCAGCAGGCGGCCTTCCAGTTCGCGAAATGGCTGACCTCGGCCGACCAGGCCGCCGAATGGAGCATCAAGACCGGCTATATCGCGCCGCGCGACGATGCCTGGAACACGCCGGCGATGCAGGCCTATGTCAAGGAATTCCCGGGTGCCGCCGTCCCGCACGACCAGATCCCCTACATGGTGCCGGAGCTTTCGACGCATGAGAACCAGCGTGTCGCCCGCGTCATCGATGACGGCATCGAGGCCGCGCTGACCGGCACCAAGACGCCGGCGCAGGCGATGGGCGATGCGCAGCAGGAAGCCGACCGCATCCTGAAACAGTATCGCTGACCGATACGAAGGGCGGCGGTCGAAGCCGATCCGCCGTCCTTTCCGCCAGAGCGACAGGAAAGGGTGTCTCGTGACACAAGGACGAAATCAGATCACCGCGTGGCTGCTGCTGTTGCCGGCCGTCGTGCTGCTGGCGGCGTTCACCCACATCCCGGCGGTGATGACGCTGGTCAACAGCTTCTACAACACGCCGCGCGGCGTACGCCCGGCAAAGTTCGTCGGGCTCGGCCACTACAGCGACATGCTGAGCGACCCGGTGTTCCTGGCCGCGCTGAAAAACAATGCCATCTATGCCATCGGCACGGTGCCGGTGGCGATCGGCCTCGCCATGCTGATGGCGCTGATCGTCAACTCGTCCATCCGCGGCAAGGCCCTGCTGCGCATGTCGTTCTTCCTGCCCACCATCCTGCCGATGATCGCGGTGGCCAACATCTGGCTGTTCTTCTACACGCCCGGCTACGGTCTCATCGACCGCTTCCTTGGCCTGTTCGGCTTTGCCGAGCGCAACTGGCTGGGTGATGGCTCGACGGCGCTGGGCAGCCTCATGGTGTTGGCGGTCTGGAAGGAAGCCGGCTTCTTCATGATCTTCTACCTGGCGGCGCTGCAGCAGATCAGCCCGTCGCTGTCGGAGGCCGCGGCTCTCGAGGGCGCCGGGCGCTGGTACTTCTTTCGGCGCGTCACCTTCCCGCTGCTGATGCCGACGACTTTGTTCGTACTGATCAACGCCATCATCAATTCGTTCCGGCTGATCGACCACGTCATCGTCATGACCCGTGGCGGCCCCGACAATGCCAGCACGCTGCTCCTCTACTACATCTACCAGACGGCGTTCCGCTTCTGGGATACCGGCTATGCCGCCGCGCTGACCATGGTGCTCTTGGCACTGCTCGCTGCGCTCGCCTTCGTGCAGTTCGGCATTCTCGACCGGAGGGTCCACTACAAATGACCGTCACCGCTCTCCCCCAGCCGGTCCAGTCGCGCGAACAAGGCTTCTGGCACGCCATCGAGGTGATCGGCTGCTACCTGCTCGGCGCGCTGTGGATCCTGCCGCTGCTCTATGCGGTGTGGATGGCGTTCCATCCTGCCGAATACGAAGTGCGCTTCGACCTGACGGCGCCCCTGACATTCGGCAATTTCATCCAAGCATGGAACGCGGCTCCGTTCGCACGCTATTTCCTCAACACCTTCGTGCTGATCACGGTCATCCTGGCCTCGCAATTCGTCATCTGCACGCTCGCCGCCTATGCCTTCGCCCGCTACGATTTCCGCGGCAAGACGCTGGTGTTCATGCTGGTGCTGATCCAGCTGATGATCATGCCCGAGGTGCTGCTGGTCGAGAACTACCGCACCATGGTCAAGCTAGGCCTCGTCGATACAGTGCTGGCGATGGGCCTGCCCTACATGGCGTCGGCCTTCGGCATCTTCCTTCTGCGTCAAGCCTTCCTGACCGTGCCCAAGGAACTCGACGACGCCGCACGCGTCGAAGGGGCCGGACCGCTTGGCATCCTGCTCAAGGTCTACGTCCCGCTGTCGCGCCCGATCTATGTCGCCTATGGGCTGGTCTCGGTCAGCTATCACTGGAACAATCTCCTGTGGCCGCTGGTGATCACCAACTCGGTCTCGACCCGGCCGCTGACGGTCGGCCTGCAGGTCTTCGCCTCGCCCGATCAGGGCGTACAGTGGAGCATCATCTCGGCAGCCGCCTTGATGACCTCGGCGCCGCTGCTGATCGGCTTCCTGCTGTTCCAGCGCCAGTTCGTGCAGAGTTTCATGCGGGCCGGCATCAAGTAGCCGCCTTTACCGGAACATCGCGGCGTCCGCCGCGCGGCTTCGCGGCTCGACGGCTGTTCCGCATCCCGGACAGCCTGCCGCAACGCGTGGCTTCCAGCTTTTGCCGGTGGCCATTCCGCGCCTCCCGCAAGCCTCCGGAAAGGGCACGAAAGTGCGGTAATTTTGGACATTAGTCTTGACAGAAATACAGATGTTCAATACCCGTCAAGCACTTGAACAAGCCTGCAATGTGGGAGGAATAAGCGGTATGGCTTCCAATATTTCGTTGACGGGCCTTGCCCGCGATCTCGATGAGCGTGGCAAGTCGGGCAAGCCCATCCGCATCGGCCTGATCGGCTCCGGCGAGATGGGAACCGACATCGTCACCCGCGTCGCCCATATGTCCGGCATCGAGATCGGCGCGATCTCGGAGCTGAACCTGCCGGCCGCCAGCAAGGCGGTGGATATCGCCTTCCAGGAAACCGGCCATGCGCGCGAAGTGTCGAGCGCTTCGGCGATGACGGAGGCCATGGAAGCCGGCAAGGTGGCGGTCACCAACGACGCCAACCTGGTCATCAACAATGATCTCATCGATGTGGTCATCGACGCGACCGGCGTTCCCGCCGTCGGTGCCGAGATCGGCTTGCGCGCCATGGAGCACGGCAAGCATCTGGTGATGATGAATGTCGAGGCCGACGTCACCATCGGCGCCTATCTGAAGAGCGAGGCCGACCGGCTCGGCGTCACCTATTCGCTGGGCGCGGGCGACGAGCCGTCCTCCTGCATGGAACTGATCGAGTTCGTTTCGGCCATGGGCCATCCGATCGTCGCCGCCGGCAAGGGCAAGAACAACCCGCTCAACATCGACGCCACGCCGCCCGCCTACGAGGAAGAGGCCAAGCGCCGGCACATGAATGTGCGCATGCTGGTCGAATTCGTCGATGGCTCCAAGACCATGGTCGAAATGGCGGCGATCGCCAATGCCACCGGCCTGGTGCCGGACAAGGCCGGCATGCATGGTCCGGCCGCGACACTCGGCGAACTCTCGAAAGTCCTGGTGCCTGAGAAGGATGGCGGCGTGCTGTCCAGGGTCGGCGTCGTCGACTACTCGATCGGCAAGGGCGTGGCGCCCGGCGTCTTCGTCGTCGCCGACATGTCGCATCCGCGCATTTCGGAGCGCATGGAAGACCTGAAGATGGGCAAGGGCCCGTATTTCACCTTCCATCGCCCCTATCACCTGACCTCGCTCGAAGTGCCGCTGACCTGCGCCCGCGTCGTCCTTTACGGCAAGGCAGACATGGTGCCGCTGGCAAAGCCGGTGGCTGAAGTTGCGGCGGTCGCAAAGAAGGACATGCAGCCGGGCGAGAAGCTCGATGCGATCGGCGAATATTGCTACCGGGCCTGGATCATGACGGCGCCGGAAGCGCATGCGGCGCGGGCCATTCCTTGCGGCCTGCTGCAGGGCGGTTCGGTGACGGCGCCGATCAAGAAGGGTGAGCTCATCACCTATGCCAATGCGGCCCCTGCGCCGGGCTCGAAGATCGCGGAGCTGCGCGCTCGCCAGGACAAACTCGTCTACGGAACCGTGGGAGCCTGATCATGGCCACAGCCAGCAAAGCCGTCGCGGACAGCCGCGCCAACCTGCCTTTCGTCTATCGCCAGTACAGCGCCGAGCAGCTCAAGCAGGTGCTCTACAAGATGTACCTCATCCGCCGCTTCGAAGAGGGCGCGGAGGAAAGCTACACGCGCGGCCTGATCCACGGCACCATGCACCTGTCGATCGGCCAGGAAGCCAGCGCCATGGGCATCTGCATGCCGCTTGGCGAGGATGACCAGATCACCTCGACGCATCGCGGCCATGGCCACTGCATCGCCAAGGGTGCGGAGGTGAAGCGCATGTTCGCCGAGTTCTTCGGCAAGACCACCGGCTACTGCAAGGGCCGTGGCGGCTCGATGCACATCGCCGATGTCGCCAAGGGCAATCTCGGTGCCAACGGCATTGTCGGCGGCGGCATTCCGATCGCCGTCGGTGCTGCGCTCTCCTCCAAGATGATGAAGACCGGCAAGGTCGTCGTCTCCTTCTTCGGCGACGGCGCCAACAATGAGGGCGCCTTCCACGAAGCGCTGAACATGGCGGCGGTCTGGAAGCTGCCTGTCATTTTCGTCTGCGAGAACAACGGCTACGGCATGTCGACATCGACGGCCCGTTCGACCGCGGTGAAGAACATCGCCGATCGCGCCGCCGCCTATTCGATGCCCGGCGTCATCGTCAACGGCAACATCTTCTCCGAAGTCGCCGAGGCTTCGTACAAGGCCGTCGAACGGGCGCGCGCGGGCGAGGGGCCGACGCTCATCGAATCCAAGACCTACCGCCATCGCGGCCATTCCAAGAGCGACCGCAATCGCTATCGCACCAAGGAAGAGATCGAGGACTGGATGTCGAACCGCGACCCGATCACGCTGTTCGAGAACGAATTGCGGGAATTCGGCTTCATCGACGACAAGGGCATCGAGGCCATTCGCGACGCCGTGGCGCGGGAGATTGCCGACGGCATCGAGTTCGCCAAGGCGAGCCCTTCGCCGGATGTGAGCGAGACTGGAAATTATGTGTATACGGAGCAGGCGTGATGGACGCGATGGTGCGTGAACTGAGCTACGCCCAGGCGATCCAGGAAGCCATGGCGATCGCCATGGACATGGACGAGCGCGTCTTCCTGATGGGCGAGGATATCGGCGTCTATGGCGGCGCCTTCCAGGTGACCGGCGACCTGGTCGACCGTTACGGCGCCGACCGGGTGATGGACACGCCGATCTCGGAACTGGGCGGCGCGGGCGTCGCTGTCGGCGCCGCCGTCACCGGCATGCGACCGATCTTCGAATTCCAGTTCTCCGACTTCGCCACGCTCGCCATGGAGCAGATCGTCAACCAGGCGGCCAAGATGCGTTTCATGCTGGGCGGCGAGGTTTCCGTTCCCGTGGTGATGCGCTTTCCGGCCGGCTCCGGCACGGGTGCCGCCGCGCAGCACAGCCAGAGCCTGGAGGCCTGGCTCGGCCATGTGCCGGGTCTGAAGGTCATTCAGCCGGCGACGCCCTACGATGCCAAGGGCATGCTTTTGGCCGCCGTCGCCGATCCCGATCCGGTGATGATCTTCGAGCACAAGCTGCTCTACAAGGTGAAGGGCCCGGTGCCTGAAGGCTACTATACGGTGCCGATTGGCAAGGCCGATATCCGCCGCGAAGGCCGGGATCTCACCATCGTCGCCACCTCGATCATGGTGCAGAAGGCACTCGAAGCCGCCGCAACACTGGAAGCCGAGGGCATCGACGTCGAAGTCGTCGATCTCCGGACCATCCGGCCGATGGACAAGCAGACCGTCATCGACAGCGTCAAGAAGACGTCGCGGCTGATGTGCGTCTACGAAGCGGTCAAGACATTGGGCATCGGCGCCGAAGTCAGCGCCATGATCGCCGAGAGCGAGGCGTTCGACTATCTCGACGCACCGATCGTGCGGCTGGGCGGCGCCGAGACGCCGATCCCCTATAATCCGGAGCTCGAAAAGGCCACCGTGCCGCAGGTTCCCGACATCATCACCGCCGCGCGCGACCTCGTGAAAGGGGTTCGCTGAGACATGCCGACAGAAGTCATTCTTCCCAAGGTCGACATGGACATGGCGACCGGACAGATCTCGCGCTGGTTCGCCACGGAAGGCCAGCAGGTCAAGAAGGGCGACGTGCTGTTCGAGATCGAGACCGACAAGGCGGCGATGGAGATCGACGCGCCGGCCAGCGGCGTGCTGCGCGACGTGACCGGCAAGGAAGGCGTCGACATTCCGGTCGGCGCGCCGGTCGCCTGGATCTATGCCGATGGCGAGGCTTATGGGGCCAAGCAAGACAGGGCGCCAATTTCCCTCCCTGTGGAGTCGACAGAGGGGGGCGCTGTCCCGCCAAAGTCGCATTCTGTCACGACCCCCTCTGCCCTGCCGGGCCCCACAAGCGGGGAGATCGTCCAATCGCCGTCGGGCGCACGCGCGACACCTTTGGCTCGTCGTCTGGCGCGTGAGGCGGGCCTTGCCCTTGCCAGCATCACCGGCACCGGTCCTTACGGCCGCGTGGTCAAGGCGGATATTGACGCGGCGATTGCCAAGGGCGGTGCCAAAGAGGCCCCGGCGGCGGCTCCTGAAGCTCCCGCCGCTGCTGCTTCCGCTCCCGCCGTGAAGGCGATGTCGGACGACCAGGTGCTGAAACTGTTCGAGGAGGGTTCCTACGACCTCGTCCCGCACGACAATATGCGCAAGACCATCGCGCGCCGCCTCGTCGAGGCCAAGACCACCATTCCGCATTTCTACCTGACGCTCGACTGCGAACTCGATGCGCTGCTGGCGCTGCGCACGCAGATCAATGCTGCAGCCCCGATGAAGAAGACCGACAAGGGCGAGGCTCCCGCCTACAAGCTGTCGGTCAACGACATGGTCATCAAGGCGATGGCGATGGCGCTGAAGGCGGTGCCGGATGCCAATGCGTCATGGACCGAAACCGCCATGGTCAAGCACAAGCATGCCGATGTCGGCGTCGCCGTCTCGATCCCCGGCGGCCTGATCACGCCGATCATTCGACATGCCGACGAGAAGTCGCTGTCCACCATCTCCAACGAGATGAAAGATCTGGCGAGCCGTGCGCGCAGCCGCAAGCTGAAGCCGGAAGAGTATCAGGGCGGCACCACGGCGGTGTCGAACCTCGGCATGTTCGGCATCAAGGACTTCGCCGCCGTCATCAACCCGCCGCACGCGACGATCCTGGCGGTCGGTGCCGGTGAGGAGCGGGCCGTGGTCAAGAACGGCGAGATCAGAGTAGCCACCGTGATGTCGGTGACGCTGTCGACGGACCATCGTGCCGTCGACGGGGCACTTGGCGCCGAACTGCTGGTCGCCTTCAAGCGGTTGATCGAAAACCCGATGGGCATGCTGGTCTAGGCCGTGTTGACAGTTGGGTGAGGCCGGCCTGCGAAGCCGGCTCACATTCAGAAACGACTTGTCAGGCGTCGACCCTTGACCCATGTTCTCCAGTGGATTGCGTTCAAGGGAGGCCAGCATGCCTGCATTCGACCCATCTGACGTCAAAACCTTGTTCGGTAAGGTGATGGGTGCCTCGCCGTCCGATATCAAGCTTGTGGCGCAGCGCCTGCACGATCACGCTTTCGAGCCGCGCATGTCGGCGGACGAGACGAAGCAGCTTGTCGCCGGCCTTGGTTATGACAGCCTGGACGCGTTCTGCGCCGATATCGGCCTGCCCGCTCATATTGCGGAGCGCTGGAGCCGTTTCGGCGTTTCCGGCGAGATGAAGCAGGTGTTCACGTTGTTGGCGGCCCAGCGCAGGCGGGTTGCCGAGGCGATCGCCGAATTCGAATCCATGACGCATGTCGGCGTCGAGGATTTTTTGCGCGAGCGCGGACTTATCTAGCTCGAACCGATGGCCGGAGCGAAAGCTGTCTTAGCCGCCCTTGGCCAGCAGCGCGGTGGCCGTGTCGCTGTCGGTGATCAGCACATTGGTGCTGACGGCTTTCAGCGCGGCCAGGATCGCCGCCACCTTGCGTCTTCCGCCAGCGGCCAGCACGACATTCGGCACCTGGCCGACCATTTCGAGATCGATGGCCATGACGCGCCCGTTGACTTCGTGATCGACCAGCCTGCCGGCGGCATCGACGAAGTAGCACAACATATTGGCGACCGCGCCTTTCGCCTTCAATGGCGCGATCAGCGATGACGGCACGATGCCATGGCGGAAGATGGTGGCGTCCGGTGACATGTCGCCTACGGTGAGCAGGGCAATATCGGCGGCCGCGGCGCGGCGGCGCACGTCTTGCAGGGTCGGTTGTGCCCACAGGAGATCGCGAAGCGAAGGATTGTCCACCATCACCGGCGCGGTGATCTGGTAGCTGTCGACCTCGAAGACATCGGCGACCTTGGCCGCGACGATCGACGGGTTGATCCATTGCGAATGCGGCAGGCTGCCGACAAGTGCCACCACCGAAGCGCGCTTCAGCTGCCGGCGGGCGAGGAAACCCAGGCTGGCATGCAGCGTCGCGCCGCCGCCGATCGCCAGCGTCATGCCGTCCCGCATCTGCTCGCCGAGATAGGCCGCGACCGCATGGCCGATCGCCTTCTCCAGATGCTCGTGCGACGAGGGTGTCGGGATGACGACGGCGGCGTTGAGGCCCCAGCGCTTTTCCAGCTGCCGCTCGAGCGCCACCTGCTCGGCGGTCGGCGCGTTGATCATGGTGACGACGATGCCTTCCGCGGTGCAGGCAGCCAGCGTGCGCATGACCTTCACCCTGGAAACATCGAGCTTCTCGGCGATCTGCTCCTGCGTGAAGCCCTCGACATAGTAGAGCCAGGCCGTCTTGACGTTGAGGTCCGACGAGACCATCGGCAGACGGGCCGGTCCGGGTTTTTCGGCGGGCATCGGTTCTGGTCCCTCATGAGCCATGGTCTGGCGGCGTTGCCCTCATCGGAGCAACACCGACCGGATGTCAACTGGATGCCGGCTTGCGGCATGCCGATTGTCGCACATCTCTGTTCATTTGTAATTGACATTGTACATATGAACATATTTTGTGAGTTCCACGCGCTGTGTCATCCACCAGTCATATGCGCCGTGCAGGGAGGAAGAGACGGGGAGCCGGCCAGGGGCCGGACCGGTCATGCACAGACAAGACAGGAGGTCTCATGAAGACGCTATTCATCAAGCTGCTGGCCAGCCAGCTGGCGCTCGCCGCAACTTTGTTTGCCGGCGTGGCAAGTGCCGAAACACTCACGCTCTACACATCGCAGCCGGAGGCCGACGCGGCCAAGACAGTGGACGCTTTCAAGAAGGCTCAGCCCGGCATCGACGTGACCATCTATCGTTCCGGAACCAGCGACATCCTGACCAAGATGGCGGCCGAGTTCGCCGCCGGAAGCCCGCAGGCCGACGTGCTGTTGATCGCCGACGCGGTCTCGATGGAGCTGCTGAAGAAAGATGACAGGCTGATGGCCTATCCCGAGGCCAAGCTCGACGGCATCGAGGCCGACGCCTATGACGCCGACAAGACCTATTTCGGCAGCAAGCTGATCACCACCGGGATCGTCTACAACACCGCCGCGGCCGAGAAGCCGGAGCATTGGGCCGACCTAGCCAAGCCGGCCTATGCCGATGGGTTGGTCATGCCGAGCCCGCTCTATTCGGGTGCGGCCGCCTATCTGCTCTCGGGCTTCGCCGGCGATACGAACTATGGCTGGGATTTCTTCCAGAAGCTCAAGACCAACAACACCGTCAGCGTGCGCGGCAACGGCGCGGTGCTGAAGTCCGTGGCATCAGGCGAGAAGCCCTACGGCATCCTCGTCGACTTCATGGCGATGAACGCCAAGAAGAAGGGGTCGCCGGTCGAGTTCGTGTTCCCCTCGGAAGGCGTGCCGGCTGTGACCGAGCCGGTGGCCATCATGAAGACCGCGAAGAACGTCGATGGCGCCAAGAAGTTCGTCGACTTCATTCTGTCGGATGAAGGCCAGAAGCTGGCGCTGTCCATGGGCTATCTGCCGGCACGCGCCTCGGTCGGCCGCCCCGACTGGCTGCCGGAAGGCGTCAAGGTCAAGGTGATGCCGTTCGACACCAAGGCAATCGTCGCCAAGACCGACGCCGACAAGGCGAAGTTCCAGGAACTGTTCGGCGGCTGAGCCGGCAAATCGCGGGGGATGCCGATCAGGCGGCATCCCTCGCGTCGACGGATCGATCCCAGGAAACACAATCATGTCAACACGCATCAGGGAAAGCCGGGGTCAGGAAATGGCCCTGACGGCGGCGGTGGCCGTCGTCATCGTGCTGCTTTCGTTGCTGCCCATGCTGCGCCTCGTCAAGGAGATCGTGGCACCCGGCGGAACCCTGTCGACCGTGGCCGTGCAGGCCGGACTGAGAAGCCCGGCGACCTGGATCGCGACATGGCACACACTGGTCGTCGGCATCGGCGGGACATTGCTTGCCGTGCTGTCGGGAACGCTGGTGGCGGTCCTGGTCTCGCTGACCAACATACGTGGCCGCGGCGCCCTGGTGCTGTGCTATGTCATGCCGCTGATGATCGCGCCGCAGGTGACGGCGCTGGCCTGGCTGCAACTGTTCGGTCCGGCAAGCCCGTTCCTCAAGCTGTTCGGCGCCGCACCGCCACTCGGCACGAAGAACCCGCTCTATTCGACCTCGGGCATCATCCTCCTGCTCGGCGTGCAATACGGCCCGCTGGTCTTCCTGCTGGTGCGGGCCGGCCTGCGCAAGCTGCCGCGTGAACTGGTCGAGGCTGCACGCGCCGGTGGCGCCGGCTGGTTCACCGTGCTTATTACCATCGTGCTGCCCTTGATGACGCCGTCGATCATGGCGGCCGCGGCGCTGGCCTTCGTCTCCTGTGTCGGCAATTTCGGCATTCCGGCCTTTCTCGGCATTCCCGCTAATTATCTGGTGCTGCCGACGCTCATCTATCAGAAGCTGGCCGGCGGCGGTCCGGCGGTGCTCGGCGAAACCGCGTTCCTCTCGGTGCTGATCGGGGTCATCGCCATGGCCGGCATCCTTGCCCAGGAGGTGATGAGCCGCCGTCGCGACTACCGTATTTCCTCGACATCGCTGCCGGCTGAACCCTACGAGCTCGGCCGCTGGCGGCCCGCCGTCCAGGCCGGCATGTGGCTGCTCATCGTGCTGGTGCTGTTCCTGCCGCTGTTCGGGCTGGTGCTGACCTCGCTGGTGCCCGGCTATGGCATCGCATTGACCGCCAAGACGGCGACGCTCGACAACTACCGTTTCGTGCTGTTTGAGCATGATGCCGCAAAGCGCGCCTTCTTCAATAGCTTCTGGCTGTCGATCGCGGCGGCTTTCTTCGCGGTCATCGTGGCCGTGCCTGTCGGCTATCTCATCGCCTGGGGCAAGCAACGCTGGGTGCGGCTGCTCAACCTGTCTGTCGAACTGCCCTATGCCTTGCCCGGCGTGGTGCTGGCGATCGCCTCGCTGCTGCTGTTCCTGCGGCCGATCCCCTTCACCGGCATCCAGCTCTACAACACGGTCTGGATCATCCTCTACGCTTATCTCGCCCGCTTCCTGGTGCTGGCGCTGCGGCCGACCATCAGCGGCTATCACCAGATCGACCGGGCGCTGGAAGAGGCCGCGCAGGTGGCCGGCGCCGGCCTGTTCACGCGCATGCGCACCATCGTCTTTCCGCTGGTTGCTCCGGCGGCGATCGCAGGCGGCCTGTTGATCTTCATGACGGCGCTCAGCGAGCTTACCGTCTCGGCGCTGCTGTGGTCCTCGGGCTCCGAGACGATCGGCGTGGTGATGTTTTCCTTCGAGCAAGGCGGCGATTCCAACTATGCGGCGGCGATGTCGGTCATCACGGTCGCGGTCACCTTCGCGCTCATGCTGGTGACCAACCTGCTTGCCCCTCATCTTCCGAGCGGAGTTCTGCCATGGCGCGATTGACCCTGGACCATGTGACCAAGAGCTTCGCCGATTTCGACGCGGTGAAGGATGTCTCGATCGACGTTGCCGACGGCGAGTTTCTCGCCGTGCTCGGGCCTTCCGGCTGCGGCAAGACGACATTGCTGCGGCTCGTCGCCGGCTTCGAGAAAGTAACATCGGGCCAAATCCGCATCGGCGGCGAGGTCGTGTCGGCCAAGGACGGCAGCGTCGCGCCGGAAAAGCGGCGCGTCGGCATTGTTTTCCAGAACTATGCGCTGTGGCCGCACATGACGGTTGCCGAAAACATCGGCTATTCGCTGAAGGTGGCGAAGCTCGACAAGTCGGTTGCGCGCCAGAAGGTCGAGGACGCACTCGCCTTGGTCAATCTGCAGGGGCTTGGCGAGCGCCGTCCCGCCAATCTCTCCGGCGGCCAGCGCCAGCGCGTGGCATTGGCGCGATGCCTTGTCGCCGCGCCCTCGCTGGTGCTGTTCGACGAGCCGCTCGCCAATCTCGACGTTCATCTCAGAGCCTCGATGGAGGACGAGTTCGCAGCCTTCCACAAGCGCACCGGCACGACCATCGTCTACATCACCCATGATCAGGCCGAGGCAATGGCGCTGGCCGATCGCATCGCGGTGATGGATCGCGGCAGGCTGGTGCAGCTGGCCACCCCGCGCGAGCTCTATCATGAGCCGGCAAATGAAATGGTGGCGTCCTTCATCTCGCAAGGCATATTGCTGCCGGCGGATGTCCTGACGGGCGAAGAAGGCGGCCATTGCAAGGTCAGGGTCCTCGGAGCCGAGCTGGTGGTCCGCTGCCGCCTCGGCGAGCGGCCGCGTGCCGGCGCGAAGATCTGCTGTCGGTCCGCGGATCTCGACGCATCACCGGATGGTCCGGGCTTCGACGGCCTCGTCAAGCGGGTGATCTATCAGGGCGGGGCGGCGCGCGTCGAATTCACGCCTGCCGCCGGTCCCGGGCTTACCTTGCATTTCGAGCAACCCGATCCGGTCACGCTTGAGAGCGGGGCCCAGGCGCGGCTGCGGATAAGATCAGGATGGCTCATCCCGGCGGAGGCGGCATCGTGATGATGCTGGACCTGCTCGGCGGCTTTGGGGAAAAGGGCCGCACCAGCCTCGCTGTCAGCAGCGGCGAAGACCGCATCCTGCTCGATGTCGGCATCAAGGTCGGCGCTTCCGGGGCGGAGTATTATCCGGCGCTCAACGGATCGGTCGGCGACATCGATGCGCTTTTTGTCTCGCACGCCCACGAGGATCATGTCGGCGCGCTGAGCTGGCTGTTGTCGCGCGGCTATGCCGGCCCGATCTTCATGACGGCCGAAACGCGCGACGAGGCGCCGGCCACGCTCGCCGCCTATGCCGAGCCGGAGGATTTCAGGCGCTTTCCGGTTCCGCACGATCGGGTCGAAATCTTCGAACCCGGCGATACGTTGAAGACTGGCAATCTCACGGTCCGGACCGGGCGGTCGGGACATGTCGTGGGCGGCGTCTGGTTCGCCGTCGACAACGGGAAAAGCCGCGTCGCCTATTCGGCCGACGTGGTGCCGGATAGCCATGTGTTCGTGATGGACACGATCCCGCATTGCGATCTTCTGGTCTTCGATGCCTCCTACGGCGCCGATCCCGTATCGGGCGCGGCGCGGGCGCGGGAAATTTCCGAATGGGTGGCAAGGCATCCGCAGGGGTGCCTCCTGCCGACGCCGCTGTCGGGGCGGTCGCTGGAATTGATCGCGGCTCTGCCGGGCCCGTTTGCCATCCATGCCGGCATGCGTTCCTCCCTGGAGGCGCAGATTGGCGCCACGGCGGCCTTGTTGCCTGGGGTTTCCGAGCTTCTGCTTGTCCGCTTGGCGAGCGCGGCCGACTGGACCGATGCCGATCCGTTGCCGCCACTGCCGTTGCTGGCCGATGACGGCATGGGCGAGGCCGGGCCGTCGTCACGCCTGGTGCCGCGCGCCGATCAGGCCGGGTTCCCTGTGCTGCTCACCGGGCATCTGCCGGCCGGTTCTCCAGGCGATCTCCTGCACAAAGCCGGCCGGGCGGACTGGGTGCGCATGCCGACCCATCCGACGCTCTCCGGCAATGTCGATATCTGGGAGAAGGCGGGGCGGCCTGAAGCGCTGGGACATTCCTGCGCCGCCGATCTTCTCGATGATCTCAAAAGCCACATTCCGTCGCTGCGCACGCAATGCCGTACCGGCCAGCGCATCGCGGTGCCGCAAGGAAGCTAAGAATGAGAATTCTGATCTGCAACGACGACGGCATCGAGGCGCCGGGCCTTGCCCGCCTCGCCAACGCCGCCGGCGGGTTGAGCGACGATGTGTGGGTGGTCGCGCCCGACGGCAAGCGCACCGCCGCCGGTTCGTCGCTGACGATCGCGAGGCCGTTGACGATGCGGCGCATCAAGTCGAACTGGTACTCCTGCTCGGGCACCCCGGCCGATTGTGTGGTCAGCGCGATGACATGGCTGTTCGCCGAGACGAAGAAGCCGGATCTGGTGCTGTCGGGCGTCAATGACGGCCGCAACGTCGCCGAGGACCTCGCCTATTCCGGCACGCTTGGCATTGCCCGGGAGGCAACCTTCTGGGGTGTGCCGGCGATCGGCTTCTCGCGGGTGAAAAATCCCGATTTCATTGACGGCGACGACCGGTGGCTTGGCGCGCTGATCGCCTCATTGTGGCAGTCGCGTGCCGATTGGGCGACAGAGGGCCATTGGCTCAGCGTCAACCTGCCGACCGCCTTGCCGGCTGAAATCCGCCAGCCGCGCATTGGTCGCGACAAGATCGGCCGCACCGCCGAGATCGTGGAAAGCGACGGCGATCGCACGGTCATCACGGTTCCGCGCGGGCGTGCCCATGCCAGTGAGCCGGGCGACGAGAACGAGGCGATCGATGCCGGCTTCGTCAGCATCAACCGGCTGAACTGGTTTGGCGAAACGCGGCTGGACGAGGGGTTTCTGGATGGGATTCCGGGCTGATCTTCTGCGTGTGATCATCCAGATCACCAAGCTGTCAGCGGCCAAATTGCGCTAATCCGGTGCTAACGCTTGAAGCCGCCGCTATTTCATTCCAAATCGATCAGCGTGAAGGATGAAGCAAGAGAACGGCGTCGGAATCTGTTGTGGGGCATCCCCGCATCGCTGATCCTACATGCGCTTTTCGTGGTGGCCCTGGTATACGGCGTACGCACGCCCTCCCAACAGCCACAGGAGGAGCGGCCGATCAATGTCGCGCTGGTGCCTCCGCCGCCCGAGCAGCCAAAGCCGAAACCTGTTCCGCCGCCGCCAAAGGAAGCCAAAGCGGAACCCAAAGTCGAAAAGCCGCCGGAACCCAAGGTTGAAAAACCGCCCGAGCAGCCGCCCAAGCCGGTGGACATTCCGGTTCTGAAGCGCGTTTTTCAATATGGCAAAAAGGATACCGGGCCTGAGAAATCCCTGGACGGAGGCAGCGCTCAAGCCCATACGCCGTCGCCAGCCAAGGATGAGGCCGCGAAGCCGCCAGTCGAACCGAAGCCCGCGCCGCCCCAGGCCGCTCCGGCTGCAACGCAACAGCAGCAGACAGAGCCCGTCAAAACTGACGAGAAGCCGGCAACCGCCGCACCGGACGAAAAACCCGCGCAAAGTGAGGAAAAGCAGGTGACTGAGGATGCTGACAAACAGCAGCCTGACAAACAGGAGGCGACGCCGCAAATCACTGAGAAACCAGCGGTCGCGGAGCCAAAGCCATTGGCTGCCGAGGCTGGCGGCAAGCCTGCGCCGCCACCCTCTGCCGAAAAGGCAAAGGCAAAACCGGCAAAGCCGATGAGGTTCAAACCCGCAACAGCCTTCAAAGCTCCAAGCGGAAAGCCAGGAAGGTCAAATCCTGCCAATACCGAGGCTGCGGGATCGCCGATCTATTCCGGCCTTCCGGGCGTCCGAAAGCTTTACTCGCAGGGCGCAACCGGCGATGCGTTGGCCACAAGCTCCATGGACAACGTTCCGCGCGATCAGCGCGTTGCCAACCTTTGCGGCAACGTTCTGGACCAGGAATTGCAGAGCGCCGATTATACGCCCAAATGGGTGCCGACCATTCCGCTGAAAACAGGCAATGTCCTTAATCCTCCGCAGGCCGCCTTCAGCACGAGAAACACGTGGTACAATCTGAGCTTCCGGTGCGAAGTCGACGCCGATGCGACGAGGGTCCTGTCCTTCAACTTCCGTGTCGGGTCATTGATCCCGCCCGGCGAATGGGCCAGTCGCGGATTCACGAAGTATCCGCTGAATTAGATTTGGCATGCCGAGCCGGACAATTGCTGGCTATTTTCTTGCCAGTCGGCGCAGACGAATCGGCACCAGTCTCCGTCAGTTGGGCGGCATGGCGGCAGCGAACTGGCCGGTCCCTTGTCTTGATGGGTCGGATCGTGTGGCAGCCGCTCGTTGAGCCGCCGCTGCGCCTTGGCCGGGCTGGCCCGGGTGTGGTGAATCGACAAGCTACACGCGCAAATCCAATGCCTATGCTTGAAGCCGCCGCTATTTCATTCCACATCGGTCAGGATGAAGGACGAGGCACTGGAACGGCGTCGGTATCTGTTGTGGGGCATCCCCGCATCGCTGATCCTACACGTGCTCGTCGCGGCGCTCCTGATATATGGCCTGCCAATTCCTCCCCAAAAGCCGCAGGAGGAGCAGCCGGTCAGTGTCGCGCTCGTGCCTCCGCCCGATCAGCCGAAACCGAAACCTGCTCCCGTGCCGCCGCCCAAGCCACCGGAACCGAAAGTAGAAAAACCGCCTGAGCAGAAGGTTGAAAAGCCACCTCCGCCGGAAAAGCAGCCTAATAAGCCACCGCCAGTCGATGTCCTGAAGCCCGTTTTTCAGTTCGGCGACAAGGATACCGGTCCGAGGAAATCCCTGGATGGGGCCAGTGCTCAGGACAGTTCGCCGGTGCCAGCCAAGGATGATGCTTCGAAGCCGCCGGTCGAGCCGAAGCCCGCAGACAGCCAACCTGTCACGCCGACAGACTCCGAGGCAGCCAAACAGGAGGCAGACAAGCAGGCGGCGCTCGACCCCGCCAAGCAAGAGGGCCCGGCACCAGCGCCTTTGGCTGCCGACGGCGAGATCGAGCTTCCCGCATCAGCCGAAGCGCCGAAGCCCAAACCCGCGAATGCGCCGAAGCCCAGCCCCTCGAAGGCCTCGAAATCCGCATCTCGGAACGATTCTGGCCTTCCGGGTGTTCGTAAGCTCTACTCGCAAGGCGCTACCAGAGATGCACTTGCCACGACCGCGATGGACGGGGTGCGTCGCGGTCAGCGTGCTGCCATACTTTGCGCCAACGCGTTACAGCAGCAGTTGCTGGATGCCTCTTATTTTCCTAAATGGGTGCCATCTGTTCCGCTGAAAGCGGGCAATATTGTTGACGGCTCGGATGTCGCTTTCAGCACCACAACCACATGGTACCATCTGAGCTTCCGGTGCGAGGTTGATACCGATGCGACGAGGGTCTTGTCGTTTGACTTCCGTGTCGGCGCTGAGATTCCACGCAACGAATGGCCGCGGCCTCTCTAGCTTCTGCCGGCCTAGGCCGGCACTCCGAACTTGGACAATTGCCGGCTAACTTCATGCCAGTCGGCGCAGACGAAATCGGCACCAGCCGCCGTCAGCCGCGCGGCGTGCTCGGCATAGGTGTGGCCGCCGCCGGTGTAGCCGATCGCCGTCATGCCGGCGGCGACCGCGCCCTGGATGCCGAAGGGCGAATCCTCGATGACGATGCAGTCGGCCGGATTGGCGCCCAACCTGGCGGCGGCGAACAGGAAGATGTCCGGCGCCGGCTTGCCGTTCTTGACCATCGAGGAGCTGTAGATCGCATCGCCGAAGAAATGCGCCAGCCCGGTGACGGCAAGGCTGTGGTTTATCCGCTCGACGGAGGATGACGAGGCAACGCAGCGGTCGCCCTCGAGCGTTTCCAGAAACGCGGCTATGCCAGGGGTCGGCTTCAATTCCTCGGTGAACAGCACCTTGGTCTCGGCCCAGATGTCGCCGTCGGCCGAAGCCGGAAACTGGTGGCCGGTCAATTCCCTGATCCGCACGATGATGTCGGACTGCTTCATGCCGACGCACTGGGCGATGATGCCGCCATGGACGCCTGGCATGCCGTGCTTTTCATAGACGTGTTCATAGGCCCTGGCTGCCAGCGGCTCGCTGTCGACGAGCACGCCGTCGCAATCGAAAATGATAGGCCTTGGTCGCGCCACGCACTTGTCTCCTGAAGTCAACTTCCGCACATCGCTATCGGCAAAAAGTCAAATGTTCAATAGCGCGATGGATTGAAGACGCTTGGGCTCGAAACCGGGGAGCAGTCAAAGCTGGCGCAGCGCGTCGCTTGCGCGGGAGGATCCGAGCGCCCGCTGCATGGCTTGCCGCGACTGTGCGCGGTCGGGCGTGATCCAGTTCGGCTCGGCACCGAGGAAGCGGTCGAGGAAAGCCACCGCGTAGGCCGGCATCTCGGTGACATTCTCGCGATAGGACCACCAGGTGCGCAGGTCGTCGGCGCATTTGTCGATACTGGGCGCCTTGCCGAACTCCTGTTCGTAGATGGCCGAGATTACCGAGACGCAGTAGTTGGTATAGAGAAAGCCTTCCGGCCAGAAGCGGATGATTTCAAGCGTGCCGGCATTCTGATCCGTCTCGATGAGTTGCGCGAGGCCGGAGATCTCCCTGGCCGGCGCCTGTTTGATCAGTTCGCGCAGCACGAGGCCGGCGGCAAAGACGATGAAGTCGGCGCGGTCTATCGCGGCAAAGCGCTTCTGCGCCTCCATGATCTCGACCCAGTCGAGAAAAGCTCGGGTGAGCTTCGCCTCGTCGATCTCGTAACGCACGCCGAACGTGTCCGAAACCACCTTGGCGCTGCCGCGGAAGGTGGCGCGGAACCAGCGCAACTGCCGCAACCGGTGGCGCAGGTCGGGCATAAGGGCCAGTTCATCCCTGAAGGGCAGTTCCATTGCATGCATCCCGTTTGGTGGCAGGTTAGCACAGCCGTGCCGCCGCCGAAATCGGCCGACGGTCCTGTGGATGACCGCGACCAAGGCCAATATCATACATATTGACATTCACGGAAACAAATGTTCTCACTTTGCTGTTGTCGCGCGCCGGTCCAAGGTGCAGTTCAACTGAGGCTTCGGGAGGAGAACCGAATGGCGATTTGGCAGTGGGGACTGCTTCTGCTGGTTATTGTCTGGGCGCTGCAGTCGCTCGGCGTCTGGCTGCAGATGCGGCACTATTCGGATGTCTTCCGGGGCGTCACCGACCAGTACAAGGATGGCTTCGTCGGAGCCGGCAATTTCCGCGGCCGGTTGGCCAAGGGCACCATCGCGCTTGTCGTGGTGACGCCCGACCTGATCGTGCGCCGCATGATGGTGATGAGTGGCCGTTCCGTTTTCACCAAGTTCAAAAGACATGAAGAATTCGAGGGTGTTCCCCTCGATCGACTCCGGTCCAACCCTGCGATCATGGGGGAGGGGGAACCCGGTGTGGCCGAGGCCGTGAAGCGGGCGATCGAACAGATCGACAAAGCACGGTCGGAGCCGGGGAAGAAGCCGGGCCTGGCCGGCTTGAACGTAGCAAGGGCCTAGAGTCGGATGATTTCAGGTCTGTTCGACCTGAAATCTGAATCCGCCTCTAAATCAAAGGGATAGAGCATGATGTCGTCCGAAAACCGTTTCACGCTTTTCGGCATCATGCTCTGAGGACGCCGCGCACCGACTGGGATAACCGGCGGGCGGCATAAGGAGGAGAAATGTCTGTATTTTCGTTGTTGGCGCAGCATGCCGACATGGCCGTGCACAATCTGCATGTCGCAGGTGCGATGGTCTCGGATGCTGCATTGCATGGCAAGTTCGCCGTCGAGCATGCTTCTGATCATCTCGTTGTCCTTGCGCAAGCAGATAGCGGGCCGATTACCGTCGACCAGTTCAAGGAAAAGCTGAAGGACGTCCAGCAGGAAGAGCAACTCGGCTGGCTGACCGCCATCGGCAAGTACTTCATCGGCATCTTCCAGAAGGGCGGCGAAGTGTTCGCCGGCTTCGTCACCGGCATTATTCCGACGCTGGTGGTGCTGATGACCGCTTTCTACGCCGTCACCGAACTGGTCGGCGAGGAGCGCGTGCATGGCCTGGCGCGCGGCGCGGGCAGGATTGCCTTGACCCGCTATACGCTGCTGCCGCTGCTGGCGGTGTTCTTCCTCACCAATCCGATGGCCTATACGTTCGGATCGTTCCTGGAAGAAAAGCACAAGCCGGCCTTCTATGACGCGGCCGTGTCCTATGTGCATCCGCCGCTCGGCCTGTTCCCGCACATCAATCCGGGCGAATATTTCGTCTGGGGCGGCATTCTCGTGGCTCTGCTCGAGCTTGAGAAGAAGGGCGTCGTCGTCGCCGGTTACCACGTCAAGGTGGCGATCTGGTACGCCATTGTCGGCCTCGTCGTCATCCTGCTCAAGGGCATGCTGACCGAGCGCATCACCATGATCATGGCACGCCGCCAGGGCGTCGAGCTGTAAGGGCGGGGAGGACATCATGGCCAAGACATTCAAAGCCGTAAAGATCTCCCGGGGCAACACCGGCTGGGGCGGCCCGCTCGTCATCGAGCCGACCGCACAGCGCGACAAGGTCGTCTCCGTCACCGGCGGCGGCATCCATCCCGTGGCCCAGCTTATCGCCGACATGACCGGTGCCACGGCCGTCGACGGCTTCAAGGCGCCGCCGGTTGAAGGCGAGATGGCGGTTGTCGTCGTCGATTGCGGCGGCACCGCACGCTGCGGCGTCTATCCGCGCAAGCGCATCCCGACCGTCAATCTGACGCCGGTCGGCCAGGCTGGGCCGCTCGCCCAGTTCATCACGGAGGACATCTACGTTTCGGGCGTGAAGCCGGCCAACGTCACAATGGCGGACGGGTCCGAGGCGGTCACCGCTGCGGGGGGAGCAGCATCGATGAGTTCAGGCAACAACACTGCAGCCGCGGCTCCACAGCCGCTGCCGAGCGAAGGCGGGCTGATCGGCCTGATCAGCTCGATCGGCCGCGTCATGGGCCGAGTGGTCGGCATTTTCTTTAATGCCGGCCGCCGTACCATCGACCAGGTGGTGCGCAACGTGCTGCCGTTCATGGCCTTCGTGACCATGCTTATCGGCCTGATCCTCTACACCGGCATAGGCGATGTGCTCGCCCAGCCGATGGGTCCGCTGGCCAACAACATCGTCGGCCTGCTGATCATCTCGGCCATTTGCGGCCTGCCGTTCCTGTCGCCCATCCTGGGGCCAGGCGCTGTTATCGCGCAGGTCATCGGCGTCGCCATCATCGGCCCGCAGATCGCCAACGGCACGATTTCGCCGGCGATGGCCCTGCCGGCGTTGTTTGCCTACAACACCCAGGTCGGCTGCGACTTCGTGCCTGTCGGCCTGGCGCTTGGTGAAGCCAAGCCGAAAACCATCGAAATCGGCGTGCCGGCGGTGCTCATCAGCCGCCAGATCATGGGTCCGATCTCGGTGTTGATCGCCTGGGTCGTCTCACTGATCGTGTTTTAAAGAGAGTAAGGAAATGAGGTTCGCCATATGACGGTTCTGTTGAGAACACGGGTCACTTCCATCGGACCCGAAGTGGCGGATCTTGCCGAAGGGGGCGTGCTCATCCTGTTCGCGGATGGCTCGCCGCCGGAGCTTGCCGAAGTCTCCGTCCTGCACAAGACGGAGCAGGGACCAAGTGACGGAGCGCCCGCCAAGGGCGCTTCGATCACCGTCGGTTCGGTTTCAGCCGTCATAACGGCGGTTGGCTCCAGCGCATGGAGCAAGGTGCTCGAGATGGGCCATGTCGTCATCTCGTTCAACGGCGCCACCGAGGCCGAGCGGCCGGGCGAGATCTGCGCGTCGCAGGTCGATACCCAGGCGCTCGTGGCCGCCCTGGAGACAGGCGCGATCATCACCATCGCCGCCTGAACACACCCGCGCTGGGACCGTCCGGTCCTGGCGCCAAGAGCAATTCCAGGAAAAATGTGAAACGGTTTCCGTCGGGAATTGCGTAAAAACAAAGAGTTAGAGCGATTTCGCCGTTTCGATGAAATGGCGAAATCGCTCTAGGAAAGCAGAGTATTGCCATGGAACGCTCGACCATCGTCAGAGTGCACGAAGGTTTGCACGCCCGTCCCGCCACGCGGTTCGTCAAACTCGCCAAGGGTTTCGAATCCGATGTCGAACTGGTCAAGGACGGCAAGGCGGTCAGCGCCAAGAGCTCGGTCAAACTGATGCTGCTGGCGGTCAAGGAGAACCAGGAAGTCACCGTTCGGGCGAACGGCGCGGATGCCATCGAGGCCATCGAAGCGCTGATCGGCTATCTCGAAAACCCCAAGGCTGGTCTCGACGATGAAGCGGGGCCGCAGAGCCCGGCCAATGATGCCGGGCCGGAAGCGGCAGTCGCACCAGCGGCCGAATCTGCGCCCGCTGCATCCGGCGAAGCGAATGGCTTGCGCGGTGTCGCGGCAAGCGAGGGTGTCGCGATCGGGCCGGCTTTCGCGCATTTCCCGCCTGATATTACCGGGCAGGGCCGCACGCTGCAGGCTGAAGAGATCGCCGGTGAGATCGACAGGTTCCGCGCTGCTGTCGCCGCCGTCCAGGCGCGCATGGACCGGGCCTTGGCGCAGGACAGCCTGTCGGCCGGAGACCGAGGCATCGTCGCGGCACTCAGGGATATAGCCGCCGACGACAGCCTGACCGGCGAGGCCGAGAAGGCGATCAAGGGCGGCAACGACGCGGTCTCGGCCGTCATCACCGCCGCGTCCGCCATCGCCGCCGATTTCAGCGCCGTCGACGATCACTATCTGAATGCGCGCGCTGATGACGTCCATGCCGTCGGGCGGCAGATCTGTCTCGTCCTGCTTGGGCAGGATGACGTCAGCCTCGAAAACATTCCGCAAGGCGCCATCCTGATCGCCGACGACATCGGCGCCTGGGACCTGGCGCGCGCGCCGCTGAAACGCATAGGCGGGGTGATTTGCGGCCATGGCGGCGCCACCTCGCACATCGCCATCATTGCCCGCTCGCACGGCATTCCGGCGGTGCTGGGTCTCGGCGACCAGATCAATGCCTTGCGCACGGCGCACGACGTGGCGCTCGACGGCAACACCGGCCATGTGATCATCGACCCCGACGAGGCGACGCGTGCCGATTTCGCCGGCCGTGTCGAAGCGGCGGCGAACGAGCGTGCCGGCCTGACCGCCTTCAAGACGGTGACGCCGAAGCGCGCCGACGGCAGGGTCATCGAGGTCGCGGCCAATATCGGTTCGCTCGAGGAAATCGAAGCAGCGCAGGAGGCCGGAGCCATGGGCGTCGGCCTGTTCCGCACCGAGCTTCTGTTCATGCGCCACATGCACCTGCCCTCCGAGGACATGCAGGCCGAGACCTATATGGCGCTGGCCAAGGCCTTCGAGCCCTATCCGGTCATCGTGCGCACGCTCGACATCGGCGGCGACAAGCCGATCGCCGGTATCGAGTTTCCCGACGAGGAAAATCCCTTTCTCGGCTGGCGCGGCATCCGCATGTGCCTCGACCGGCCCGACATCTTCAAGCGTCAGCTCAGGGCGCTGCTCAGAGCGGCCGTGCATGGCAACATCAAGGTGATGTTGCCGATGGTGTCCGATATTTCCGAAGTCACTCGCACCCGCGCACTGGTCGATGAATGCGCCGCCGAACTCAAGGCCGAAGGCGTGCCGCATGCGACGTTCGATCTCGGCGTGATGATCGAGACCCCGGCCGCCGTGCTGATCGCCCCGGCTCTGGCCAAGGAAGTGGCCTTCTTCTCGATCGGCACCAACGACCTGACCCAGTACATCATGGCCGCCGACCGGCTGAACCCGACCGTGGCCAAGCTCAACGACGTCACCAATCCGGCGGTCATGTCGGCGATCGAGTTGACGGCAAAAGCCGGCGTCGCCGCCGGCATCATGGTCGGCATGTGCGGCGAGGCCGCCGGGCGACCGGACCTGATCCCGGTCTTCGTGAAGATGGGGCTGACCGAGCTTTCGATGAGCCCGGCCTCGATCCAGCGCGCCAAGAAGACGATCACGGCCATGATAGCCGGGGAATAGGTTTCCTAAAGCGCTGCTGGGGCCTACGGCAAATGCGCAAGCAAGGTGGCGAAGACAGGCGTCAGCTCATCGACCGGGCTTGCCTTGGCGCAGGCCTGCAGGATGCGGTCATGACGGATATCGACCGCCAGGATCGCGATCTCCAGCATGTCAGGCTCCGGCGCGCCGTCGCGGCCGGTGGTCGCCAGGCCGCAGGCCAGAACGACCGGCGCCAGGCAGCTTATGTCGAGGGCCCGCTCCCCCGCCATTTCCGGCGCGGCGTCGCCAAAGCGGGCCGGACGGTGGCCGAGCAACTCGACCAGCAACGCCGCGCAGGTGGCCGCGATAGCCGGCAGCCCGGCACCCGGCGCGGCCAGGGCCGCCAACAGATCAGCATGGCGCTTGCGCATGGCGGCGTGAGCGGCTGCGAAATCGGCTTCGTGGATGCGGGCGTTTTCGACCTTGAGCCCGGCAAGCACCGCCTTGGCCAGATAGTACATGTCGCGTCGGAACAGGCGCTCGGCACTCAACTGCCGCTGTTCGTTTCCGGCCGGGAAATAGGTGCCAAGGCCCTTTACGGTCGTGCCGTCCACCTTGATAGGACGCTCATGCGGGACAAAGGATTCGGCGATCGACAGCGCCTCGTCGACGGCGCTGGCGGCGTGGCTGAGCAAGCCTTCGATGCCCTTGCCCGGAAACGGCGGCAGATGGCTGGTCGCCTCGCGCAGGACGCTGGCGTCGCCGCTGCCATCATGGCGGCTCTGCCTGATGATGTCTCTGACTTCCCGCAACCGGTCCTTCAGGTTGACGCGGACGTCTTCGGAGATTTGTCGGAGCATCGCGGTTTGCCTCGAAAGTGCCGTGGATTGCCGCCAGGAAGGGGCGGCCACCAACTCTACATTGTTCCTATCGATTGGTAGATCAATAGGCGATACTAGACCAGCACGCAGAATCGGTGACGGACGCGCGCGCCGTCACCGCGGGGGAGGGATGATTTGGCCAGGCGACGACAAATCGACGAAGGTCGGGCGGGAGCCGAAGCGACCGAACAGGTCGTCAGCGAAAGCCGGACGGATCGTCTGAGGATTAGGGCCGCCTGGATGTATTTCGTCGAACAGATGACGCAGAACGAGATCGCCGACGTGCTTGGCGTCGGCCGCGTCACCATCGTGCGCATGCTGGCGGAGGCGCGTTCGCGCAACGAGGTGAAGATCACCATCGAGAGCGAATTGTCGGAGATCGTGCGGCTGGAGCGCGCGCTGGAGCGGACGTTCGGCCTGCAGCAGGCGCTGGTGGCGCCGCTCACCGCGCCCAATGCCGACCCGATCCCCGCGATCAGCGCCAAGACCGGGATCTTCCTGTCCGATACGATGAAATCCGGCATGCGCGTCGGCGTCGGCTGGGGCCGGACGTTGTTCTCGAGCCTGCCGTTCATCAGCGCCAGGTCGCTCTCGGACTTCAAGGTGATCTCGCTGCTGGGCGGCGTTGGCGTCGCGCGTCGCTACAATCCGGCGGAGTTCGCCTGGCGGTTCGCCCAGGTCTTCCAGGGTGACGGCTATCTCATTCCGACACCGGCCGTTGTCGACAGCGTCGAGACCAAGATCGCGCTGGTGGAGCGCTGCGGCCTGCAGGAAATCTTCGAGATGGCCGACACGCTTGACGCCGTGCTGCTGTCGATCGGCGGCATTGCCTCCGCGACGACCTTCTATCGGGGCGGCTTCCTCAAGGAGGCGGAGCGCGAGGCGCTGGTCTCGCGCGGCGCGGTCGGCGACCTTCTGTTCCACTTCTTCGACCGCAATGGCGATCTGGTCGACCATCCGATCAACAGCCTGGTGATGTCGGTGGATGTCGACCGCCTGCGCAAGGCGCCGATCCGCATCCTGACCTCTGGCGGCGAGGAGAAGATCGAGGCCCTGCTCGGCGCCATGAACCTGATCGCGCCGACGATCCTGATCACCGACGAGGAAAGCGCAAGGCGCATGCTCGAGGCGGTCAGCGCAGGCTGAAGGACCCGGTAATGTAATCTGGCCAGGCCTGCTGCTCGTCGAAAACGGCGGCAAGATCCGGTGTGTCCGCCAGTATCCCGCTCAGAACCAATGCCGTGGCGATGCCGGAACCGTTTCCGCCCGCAATGTCATGCTCGACGCTGTCGCCAACGCAGACCACGCTGGCGCGATCGGGCTCGCCGGCCAGTGCCAGGGCCGCGTCGAAAATCGCCGGATAGGGCTTGCCGATGCGGGTGACGCTGCCGCCGAACTCCTCGTAGAGATCGGCGATCTCGCCCGCGCCGAAACGGGGTCCGACCGCCGTAAGCATGATCCGGTCGGGATTGGTGCAGAAGCAGGGTACCTCGCGGGCCGCCGCCGGGGCAAGCAGCCGGCGATAATGGTCGAGGTCATGGCGGTCGCCCTCGCTGGCCGAGATCAGCACCAGTTCGGCGTCTTCGCCTGCCTGCGTCAGCACAAAGGGCAGGCCTTCGACCGCGGTGCGGTCGTCGTCGCGGCTGATCAGCAGGCACTTTGTGCCCGGGCGCAGCCTTCCCGATGCCGCCATGTCATTGAAGGACCGCCACGCCACCTCGCCGGAGGAGACAAAATGGTCCCAGCTTCCGGCGGCGAAGCCGAGCTTCAGCAGGCGATCCTCATTGGGGCTGGCGCGTTTGCCGGAGTTGGAAATCAGCACCACCGTCTTGCCGGCACGCTTCAGCGCCGACAATGCCTCTACCGCGCCTGGATAGGGGGCCTGGCCGTCATGCAGTACGCCGAACTGGTCGAGCAGGAAAACCTGGTAGCGGCCAGCCAGCGGTCCGATACCGTCGAGTCGCTCGATTGTTTTCGCGCTCATATGAGTCCTGCCTTGCTTGCACCCCTCAGCGCCAGCCGCGCGGTGCCGGCGGCGGCCTCGTCGGAAAGTGCGGGCAGGAAGTCGACGCCGAGCTTGCGCCGCCGGATGGCAGTCCAGGCCGGATTTGCGGCACCGCCTCCCACGCTCCTGACCGATGTCAGCGCCGGCGCGCCAAGTTCGGCCAATCTGCGATAGCCGAGTGCTTCGATCGCGGCCATCCCTTCCAACATCGCCTTGAGATAATCGGTGTCGTCAGCCGGCCTCGGGTCAAGGCGTGGCGGCAGGGTCGGATCGGCGATCGGGAACCGCTCGCCTGGTACGCTGAGCGGGTAATAGTCGAGGCCGGTCTCGGTCGCGGGATCGATTGCCGCGCTGAGCTCGATGATCCGCGCCAGTGGAAAATGCTGAGCCAACACCTTGCCGCCGGAATTCGATGCACCGCCGGCCAGCCAGGTATCGCCGAGGCGATGGCTGTAGATGCCGAAGCGTGGCGCCGAGATCGGCCGGTCGGACAGGATCTTGATGGTCAGCGAGGATCCCAGCGCCGTGACGCCGTCGCCGGCCGCCGTGGCGCCCGTCGCCAGGAACGAGGCGCAGCCATCGGTGGTGCCGGCGACCACGACCACATTGCGCGACAAACCGAACAGTTCCGCGGCGGCCGCGGTGAGCGAGCCGGTGATGTCGCCCGGCTCGACGACATCAGGCAGCAAGTCCATGCGCATGCCGGTGGCCGCGATCCAGTCCGGCCAGCGGCGGGCCTCGACGTCATAGCCTGTCTTCAGGGCATTGTTCTCGTCGCTGACATCGAAGCGGCCAGAGAGATTTCCGGCAATCCAGTCGGCCTGGTGCAGCACGGCCGCGATACCGGGCAGATGCTGGAACCGCAACGCCTTGGCGAGGCCGGAGGTCGCGCCGTGGGCGGCGCTTGCGTCCGGCGCCTCGCGGGCGATCGCGGCCAGTATATCCCCCTCGGCGACCTTGTCGTTGTACATCAGCGGCTCGGCCAGCGGCTGCCCCGCGGCGTCGACCGGCAGCAGTGTACCCGACGTGCCGTCGACGGCGATGGCGCGGACCGCGGCGCGGTCGATGCCCGAAAGCAGTTCCGCCAGAGCCGCCTGGACCGCTTGCCACCATGCCGAGGGGGCGCGGGGATCCTGGCCGAATCTGTCGAGCCGGACGGCGGACTGGCCGGCAATCGAAAAGTCCGGGCGCATCGCGACAGCGCGCGCGCCCGATGTGCCGATATCGATGCCGATGACAAGTGGCATCATGTCTTCAGTCCTTTGCTAACCGGCGGCATTCAGCTTCTGGCGATACTGTTCGGCGTCCCAATTGACCAGTTCGTCATTCTCGGCGGCGGTGAGATAGCTCAATCGGGCCGCGACATCGACGCGTGCCGTCACGTCGGCCAGGCAGCGCTGCATGGCGTCCGCGCCGGCGCTGGCGTCGCCGCGCATCAGCACGCCGGCATCGGGGAACAGGATCGCAACGGGTGCCGCGCCAAGCCGCGCGGTGACACCCGCGGCGTCTTCGCCGGGCCTCGCCACGACCGAGCCCTGGCCGAGGAAGATGACGTGGTCGGGATAGAGGCTGCCGGCCCCGGCCATGCGGCGGCTTTCCGGATCGAGCGCGACGGCATGGGCTTCGACATCGGCCGGCAATCGGTAGGCGCCTTCGCCGGCAAGCGCGGTCAGGGCCGCGATGTCGGGTGCGATGGTCGCGCGCGCCGGGCGCGCCAGCAGCGACCGGACGCGGTGGAGCAGACGATCCGCCTCGGCGACGGTTTCGGCGGCGACGACCAGCCCGTGATTGCCGAGGATCAGTACGTCGACGCCAGGCCGCAGCTTCTCGGCAATGCCGCGGGCAAGCGGCAGGCCCGGCCGGAAATAGGGCACGTGGGCCCATTCGATGCCCCCCAGCCGCTTGGCGACCTGGGCTTCGCCATCGGCCTGCACGGCAAGCGAGATCGTGTCGACGCAGTGGACATGCAAAACCACGCGCTGCGGCATCAAAGCGTGCACCGTGGTCTCGATCGATGGGCGCAGGCCGCGCGGATTGAGCGCCGCAATGGCGAAGCCCTGGGGCTTGTCGGCGGCCGGGTCGCGCTCCTCGACCGCCTTGAGCAGCGGCGCCATCGCCACCGGCACCATGATGTCGTCGGTGAGCGCATCCTTCAGCCAGGTGCCGGACGCCTTGATCCAAAGCGTGTCGCCGGCCTTGAGCGAGGTGTTGCCGCCGGCCGCCTGGGTCATATGCGCGTCCAGCCCAATGCCGGCTGAAAGTGCCCGCAAGGCCGCCAGCTCCTGCGCGTCAGCTTGGGTTGCCATGGCGCCATTCCTTCCACGCTGCACGAAATCCCGTCGCCCGGGCCGCTGTTGGCGCTGATATCGCAGATGCGAGCGACTTACGTCAACAGTGATCTACTATCATCAAAACTGGCTTGCAATCTCACTAATGTTGAGTAAGTTGCGCCAATTGCCATGGGAAAATGGCATTGGGAGGAAAAAGTTGAGCGACTCCGGCCGCCAGCGTCAGATCGTCGAACTGCTGCGGGATCGCCCGTTTGCCTCAGTGCGCGAGCTGCAGGAGCGGCTTGGCGTTTCGGCTGCAACGGTCAGGCGCGACATCGACCGGATCGACGAGGCCGGTGAGGCGCGCAAGGTCTATGGCGGCATCTCGGCGCTCGATGGCGCCTCGCAGGCGGGCATTGCCTATGCCAGGCCCTATGACGAAAACCGTGACCTTGCCGTCGAGGCCAAGCGGCAGATCGCGGCCGTAGCGGCGACCATGGTGCGCGATGGCGACGCCGTCATCGTCCATGGCGGCTCGACTTGCTTCCACCTCGGGGTCAAGCTCGCCGACCGCAACATCCGCCTCTACACCAATTCGATGCCGCTGGCGGCCTATCTCAGCGACCACGGCCATTGCAGCCTGACTGTTGCAGGTGGTGACCTGCATCGCGAGCCCGGCATCATCCATTCCCTGACCCTGGCAACGCCCTTCTACGCATCGAAATTCTTTCTCGGCGCGCAAGGTCTCAACCAGGAAGGGGTGCTGGAATCGCACCCGCTGCTGGTGCGCTCCATCGTCGACCTCAGCCTCTGCTCCGACCAGATCGTGGTGCTGGCCGACAGCCGCAAACTGTCGATCCATGCGCGCAATGTCGCGCTGCCCCTGTCGCGCATCGGGACGCTGGTGACTGATGACGGGCTCTCCGACGCCGATGCGCGCATGCTGGACGATGCCGGGGTCATGGTGCGGATTGCCTCCACTTCGGGGGCGATCCCATGAGGCTGGCGGTGCTCGATTTCGGCAAGACCAATTCGAAGCTGTTCGTCTTCAGCCAGGACGGACGCATTCTCGACGAGCGCCGGACCCAGCCGAAATGGACGCGCAAGGACGGATTCAGCGTGCTCGCCGAGGCCGAGCTCCATGATTGGGCACTCGGTGCCGTCGCGGACGCGGTCGAAAACCATGGCGTGGAAGGGGTGATGGTGTCCGGCCATGGCTGCACCTTTGCTCTCGTAGATGACGCGGCGCTGACGCATCCAATCCTCGACTACGAGCAGGAACCGCCGGCCGAAATCGCCGCGCGGATCGATCGCAGCATCCCGGACTTCTCCGAGACGTTCTCGCCCCGCCTGCCGCTCGGCTTCAACTATGGTCGTCACATGCTGTGGCTGCAGGAGGTCGATCCCGATGCGTTCGCGGCGGCGAAATCGATCCTCGGCTATCCGCAATACTGGAGCTGGCGCCTGGGCGGCCGGGCAGCCTGCGAAGTGTCCTATCTCGGTTGCCATTCGCATTTGTGGGCGCCGCGCAAGCGCGATTTCTCCTCATTGGTCGATGCCCAGGGGTGGCGCGGCCGGATGCCGGCCTTCGAGCGCGCCGGCACGGTCATCGGCGAGCGGCGCCTTGCAGGCGCGGCGCGGCCGATCGCCATCCACAATGGCGTTCACGACTCGAATGCGGCGCTGCATGCCTATCGCCGGCAGGACCTTGGCCCGCTGACCGTAGTGTCGACCGGCACCTGGGTCATCGTGCTCAATCCCGACTGTCCGCTGGATGCGCTCGACCGCGAGCGCGACATGCTGGTCAATGTCGATGTCGACGGCGGTCCGGTGCCGACCATCCGCTTCATGGGCGGCCGCGAATTCGCCGTCATCAGCGACGACTGGCAAGGCGCGATCCCGCGTGGCTCGATCCAGCAAGCGATCGACGCCGGCATCATGGCGCTGCCGAGCTTCGCGCCGGGCGGGCCGATGCCGGGCAGTGCAGGCCGGCTGGTCGGGCGCATGCCCGATGCCGGAGAACGCGCCGCGGCGGCTCTGCTCTATGTGGCGCTGATGGTCGATCTCTGCCTTGACCTCATCCATTCGCAAAACACCGTCATCGTCGATGGCGGGCTGAACGCCGGCGGCCTGCTTGCCGGGCTCATTGCGCAATTGCGTCCCGGCCAGGCCTTCCTGCAGGGCGCCTCACTGGAAGGCAGTGCCACGGGGGCTGCGGCGCTCGCCTTCGAGAGCGTTGGGCGCGAATTCGCCACCGAGGCGCCAGAGCCGGTGCATGCGGCGGTCTTCGGCGGTCTCGCCGGCTATCGCGAGGCCTGGCGCGACCGCATTGCCGCGCGGGGCGCCGCCGTCAAGGCAGCGGGTGGTGCACGATGAGCGTGCCGGCTCAGAAACACGCAAGCAGTCATCCAGTGCTGGAGATGCGCCACATCTCCAAGACTTTCGGCGCGATCCGCGCCCTGCACGATGTCTCGCTCACCGTCCACGCCGGCGAGCTGCACGCGCTGATGGGCGAAAACGGCGCCGGCAAGTCGACGCTGATGAAAGTGCTGTCGGGCGCCTATCGGCCGGATCCCGGCGGCGAGATCCTGATCGATGGCGCGCCAGCCGCGACCGGCGATCCGATCAAGGCGCGCGCCGCGGGTATCGCGGTGATCTATCAGGAGCTGTCGCTGGCGCCTAACCTGACGGTGGCGCAAAACATCTTCCTCGGCAACGAGCCGCGGCGCTTCGGCATCGTCGACCGTGACCAGTGCAGCCGGCGCGCGAACGACATCATCACGCGGCTCGGCGTTTCCTTCTCGGCGCGCGCCCTGGTCTCCGGCCTGTCGCTCGGCGAGCGCCAGCTGGTCGAGATCGCGCGCGCGTTATCGACCAATGCGCGCATCATCGTCATGGACGAGCCGACCACGTCGCTGACCTCGCGCGAGACCGACAGCCTGTTCGAGGTGATCGCGACGCTGAAATCGCAAGGCATCGCCATTATCTATATCAGCCACCGCATGGAAGAGGTCTACCAGCTCGCCGATCGCGTCAGCGTGCTGCGCGACAGCGGCTATGTCGGCACGCTGGAGCGCGCCGACCTCAACGCTTCGCGACTTGTGTCGATGATGGTCGGACGCGATCTCTCCGCCTTCTACAAGAAGGATCATCGCCCACCGGACGAGAAGCGCGCGGTCGCGCTCTCGGTGCACGGCATGTCAGACGGGCGCCTGTTGAAGAACTGTTCGTTCGACCTCCACAAGGGCGAGGTGCTGGCCCTGGCGGGTCTTGTCGGTTCCGGCCGCACCGAACTCGCCCGGCTGATCTTCGGCGCCGACAAACGCATATCGGGCACGGTGGAGCTCGAGGGCAAACCGATCTCCATCGGCTCGCCGCGCGAGGCGCTCGATGCCGGCATCGCCTACCTCACCGAGGACCGCAAGGAGCTCGGCCTGTTCCTCGACATGTCGATTTCCGACAACATCAACATGGGCGTGCTGGCCAGGGACGCGCGGGCCGCCGGATTCCGCGATTTCAGCGCCGCCGACAGGCGTGCGGCAAAAGCGATCACCGACCTGTCGATCCGTACCCGTTCGGCGCAGGCCAATGCGGGCTCGCTGTCGGGCGGCAACCAGCAGAAAGTGCTGCTCGCCAGGCTGCTGGAGACCGAGCCGAAGGTCGTCATCCTCGACGAGCCGACCCGGGGCGTCGATGTCGGCGCCAAGTCGGAAATCTACCGGCTGATCGACAATCTCGCCAACAAAGGCATCGCCATCCTGATGATCTCCAGCGAATTGCCCGAGGTGATCGGCGTCGCCGACCGCGTGCTGGTGATGCGCGACGGCACCATAGCGGGCGAGGTGACTGCATCCGGGGGCGAGCCGCTTCGTCAGGAAGCGATCATGGAACTTGCGACGGGAGCGGCCCAGGAATGACCGACAGAACGACGACGAGCGTGGATCAGGCCGCGGTCAGGAGCCGCCGGCTGCGCACCGCCTTCGCCGCACTTGGCATGCTGCCCGTGCTGGTGCTGCTGGCGGCCGGCTTCCAGTTCATCAATCCCCGCTTCCTCACCGAAACCAACCTGCTCATCGTCACGCAGCAATCGTCGATCAACATCGTGCTGGCGGCGGGAATGACCTTCGTCATCCTGACCGGCGGCATCGACCTGTCGGTCGGCTCCATCCTCGCCGCCGCGGCTATGGTGGCGGTGCTGGTGTCATTGGTGCCTGACTGGGGTCTGCTCGGCGTGCCGGCGGCCATCCTGGCCGGCCTCGGCTTTGGCCTCATCAACGGACTGCTCGTCGCCTATATCAGGCTGCCACCCTTCATCGTCACGCTGGGCTCGCTGACGGCCGTGCGCGGCATTGCCCGCCTGCTCGGGCAGGATACGACCGTGTTCAACTCCGACCTGCCGTTCGACTTCATCGGCAACGGCTCGCTGTTCGGCATTCCCTGGCTGGTCGTCATCGCATTGTCGGTCGTCGTGCTGTCCTGGCTGGTGCTCAAGCGCACGGTGCTCGGCACCTGGATCTATGCAGTCGGCGGCAATGCCGAGGCGGCGCGGCTGACCGGCATCAAGGTGCCGCTGGTGCTGCTGTTCGTCTATGGCGTTTCGGGCCTGCTCGCCGGGCTGGGCGGCGCCATGTCGGCGGCAAGGCTCTACGCCGCCAACGGCCTGCAGCTCGGCCAGTCCTACGAACTCGACGCCATCGCCGCGGTCATCCTGGGCGGTACCAGCTTCGTCGGCGGCGTCGGCTCGATCTGGGGCACGCTGATCGGCGGCCTGATCATCGCGGTGCTCTCCAACGGGCTCATCTTGGCCGGCGTTTCGGACATCTGGCAGTACATCATCAAGGGATTGGTCATCATCGTGGCGGTCGCCCTCGACCGCTACCGGCTCCAGGCAGGGGCGAGAACGTGAGTGACCTGGTCGCCGGCATCAAAGGCCGGCTTGTGTAACGCACCGTGAGAGGCGCGGGGCAATTGGAGGAAGTAAGCGTAATGAAGACCATCGCCAAACTGCTCTGCGGCGCCGCATTCGCGGCTGTCGCCATCGCGCCGGCATCGGCCAAGGACCTCAACAAGGTCGGCATCTCGGTCGGCCTGCTCGGCAACCCCTTCTTCGTCGCCACCATCAAGGGCATCGAGGACGCGGCCAAGAAGATCAACCCGAAGGTCGAGGTGACGTCGGTTTCGGCCGACTATGACCTCAACAAGCAGGTCTCGCAGGTCGATTCCTTCATCGCCGCCGGCGTCGACGTGATCATGCTCAACGCTGTCGACGCCAAGGCGATCGCACCAGCGGTGAAGAAGGCACAGGCCGCCGGCATCATCGTTGCCGCCTTCGACGTTTCGGCGCCGGGCGCCGACGTCACCGTGATGACCAACAACGTCAAGGCTGGCGAGGAAGCCTGCCAGTACCTGGTCGACCACACCGGCGGCAAGGGTGACTACGTCATCCTCAACGGCCCGGCGTCGTCGTCGATCCTGGAGCGGGTCAAGGGCTGCAAGAACGTGCTTTCGCAGCATCCCGACATCAAGATCCTCTCGGACGACCAGAACGCCGAAGGTTCGCGCGACGGCGGCCTGAAGGTGTTCCAGTCGCTGCTCACCCGTTTCGACAAGATCGACGCGGTGTTCGCCATCAACGATCCGACCGCGATCGGCGCCCAGCTCGCCGCCAAGCAGCTCAACCGCTCTGAGTTCATCATCACCGCGGTCGACGGCGCGCCCGATATCGAAAAGGAGCTCTCTTCCGGCACCTCGATGATCAAGGCCTCGGCCTCGCAGGACCCCTATGTGATGGCCGGCCAGTCGCTGACGATGGCGGCGGAGCTGCTCGCCGGCAAGAAGCCGGCGGAGGCAACCGTGCTGCTCGATCCCAAGCTGATCACCGCCGAGAACCTGAAGGACTACAAGGGCTGGACCGCGGCCCGCTGATCAGTCCGACACAGGCGCGGCCGGGTTGATCCGGCCGCGCCTTCCTCATCGCCGCTAGAGCGTTTCACCGTTTCACGGAAACGGCGAACCGCTCTATCTCTTTGTTTTAACGCAATTCCTGTGGGAAAACCGCTCACACTTTTCCTGGAATTGCTCTAACCCGGAGACGATCATGTCGCGCATCGGAATCCATTCTTTTGTCTGGTCGGCAAGCTCGGCGCAGAGCGAGCTCGAGCGCACGCTGGCCAACACCAGGGAGGCGGGCTTCGACCTGATCGAATTCTCCTATCTCGATCCCGCCGATGTCGACATTGGCGGGCTTGCCAAACGTATCGCCGATCTCGGCCTCGGCGTGGCGATCAGCATCGGATTGCCAGGCGACGGCGACATATCGAGCGCCGACAAGGCGGTCGCCGCGCGTGGCGTCGAAATCCTCAACGAGACCATCGCGCTGACGCGCGACCTTGGCGGCCGCAAGGTCGCGGGCATCCTGTCGGCCAGCCACGGCCTGCAGGTCGAAGCGCCGACGCGCGACCAATGGAACCGCAGCGCCGGAACATTGGCCAAGGTCGCCGAGACGGCGAAAGCGGCCGGCGTCACGCTCAATCTCGAGATCGTCAACCGCTTCGAAAGCAATCTGCTCAACACCGCCGCGCAAGGTTTGGCCTTCATCGAGGACACCGGGTCGGACAACATCTTCCTGCATCTCGACACGTTCCACATGAACATCGAGGAGGCCGATGTCGGGCTGGCCATCCGCCACGCCGCGGGCAAGATCGGTTATGTCCATATCGGTGAAAGCCATCGCGGCTTCCTGGGCACCGGCAACATCGACTTCGCAGGGATTTTCGATGCGCTGACGGCAATCGGCTACGCCGACGATCTCAGCTTCGAATCCTTCTCCTCGGAGATCGTGGATGAGAACCTGTCGAAGAAAACCGCGATCTGGCGCAATCTGTGGACCGACAATATGGCGCTCGCAAAGCATGCGCGCGCCTTCATCGGTCTCGGGCTGGAAACGGCGCGCCGCAAGGCCGAACTCGTCTCGGCCCGGCACAAGCCGTAGCGCGGGAGCGGGCAGCGGGACGTCCCTAGCTGGGTTGCCTGATGCGGAAGCGCCGCTGGTTCTCCTGGTATTTGCATTGCTCCCGTCATGCGCATCGGCTATCCGACCTCTCGGACAGATGAAGCAAAAGGAGCCCGGCATGACGAACAAGACGATCCTCAAATTCGGCCCCGTCGAACACGCGGAAGCCGGCGACCTGCCTGGCTGGATCGCGGTCGAGGGGCAGCCGACCATGCAAACCGCTGTCCAGCACACGACCGCGGACGGCAAGGTCATATCGGGAACCTGGCGGGCGTCGCCCGGCACCTATCACGCGACCTATACCGATTACGAGTTCGTGCACATGATCGCCGGCCGCATCATCATCACACCGGACGGCGGCACGCCTGTCGAAGTGGGTCCCGGCGACGCGTTCGTCGTGGAAGCCGATTTCAAGGGAACCTGGAAGATCATCGAGCCGGTGACCAAGCATTTCGTGGTCAGGGTTGGCTGAGCCAGCCTGATCGAAGTTGCAGCATGTGAGGCCCGCCATGGCGAACCATGGCGGGCTTTTCCTTGCCGGTTTGCCTCGCTTGGAAATGCGGACGCCTCGCCATCGTATGATCCGTACGGAAGAGGACGATGCCTACCTCGACTACGCCATCGCCAAGGGCGGCGTTGGGGAAGGCTTGTGCGCCAGCTTCGTGAACTCGTCCCAGGAAAACGGGGATCGGCCACGGACTGGCGTTTCCGGAGCATGCTTGAGACCTATATCCGCTAGCGCATTTGTGATCGAACGGAGCCCCAAACTGCCTGTCGCGATGGAGGTAATCCGTTACGGTCACGCTGCCCGCAGCGAGAGGATACCCATATGACAAGGTTCAATTCCACGGTCAGGCTGATGGCCGTGACGGCCTTGGTGGTTCTGCATCAGGGGTTTGCAATGGCGCAGATGCCTGCGCAGCAGCCGGACGCCAAGTCGTTCAAGCTTGGCGAGCTTGACATTATCGCCTTGCATGACGCCCAGTTCGTGAAGCCAAACGATGGCACGACCTTCGGCCTCGATCACAGCCCCGCGGAGGTCGGCGAATTGCTCAAGGCCGCAGGGGCTCCGACTGACACCATCACGTTGAGCGTCGATGCCTTGCTGGTGAAATCGAAGAACAGCGCTATGCTGATCGACACCGGGGTCGGCGGCGCGCTGCAGGACAGCCTGTCCAAGGCCGGGGTGAAAGCAGGTGACGTCAGTGAAATATTGATCACCCATTCTCACCCCGATCATATCGGAGGGCTGGTCAAGGACGGGCAACTCGCTTTCCCCAACGCCACGATACGGATGTCGGACGTGGAGTGGAATTTTGCCAAGTCCAACAAGGCAGTGGCCGATATCGTCAAGGTGATCGCCGATCACGTGAAACCGTTCAAGGCCGGCGCCCAGGTGGCCCCCGGCATCACCTCGGTAGCGCTCAAGGGCCATACGCCAGGCCATGTCGGCTATCAGATCAAATCCGGAAAAGAACGGCTTTTCGATATCGGCGATACCGTGCACAGTTCGATCCTCTCGCTCGCCAAGCCCGACTGGGCGGTGGCCTTCGACGGCGACAAGCCGGAGGCGGAGCACAACCGGGCCAAGACTTTGGCGACACTGGCCGAGGACCACGAAATGATCTTTGCGCCACATTTCCCCTTCCCGGGTGTCGGCTATATCGAGAAAGACGGCGATCACTTCAAATGGGCGCCGAGCGACAAGCCGCAGTAGGTTTCTGGTCCCCGGTCGAAAAAGGTTGTGGCGCGGTGACTTGAAGCGACAGCTGTCCATTGGCGCGCTGAAGGAGCAAGTCATCGCCTTCCGTCGAGAATGCGCCATCCGCGCGGTCCCGGATCTGGGTTCGTGATGAAATAGACGCGGATACCGGCCGACGCCAATTGTGCGGTCCAGGCACCAGATTTGGCTCGACAGTCGCCACGCGCGACAAACCCGATGTTGGGGCCTGCTTCTTTTTCAAAGGCGAGCCGCATTTCAGAATTTCATTTCTATCTAAGTCTATAAGTTAAGTGGAATTTAGTCCGACGCTCTTGGCCAGGGCGGGCAATCGAGGGGTTTGCCCTCTGTTCAAAAGGACTGAATGCCATGCGAAAGCTGATTTCCGCCACCCTTGTCGGGTTTGCCCTGGCAGCCATTTCCGCTGCAGCGCACGCCGCCGACAAGAAAGTCGTCATCGCCTACCAGACCGGTGCCAATCCCTACAATCTCGGCATCGCCAATGGTGATCTTGCCAAGAAGACCGGTTGGGACATTGAGTTCCGCCGCTTCAACTCGGGCGCCGACATCTTTGCCGCCATCGCGTCCGGCGACGTCCAGATCGGGGATGTCGGATCGAGCCCGTTCGCCGCTGCCGTCAGCAAGGGCATCGACGTGAAGGCGTTCTACATCTCGTCGGTATCTCGTGACGGCGAAGCCCTGGTTGTCCGGCCCGAGATCAAGACCCCGGCCGACCTGCGGGGCAAGAAGCTCGCCGCCGCGCCGGTCTCCACCGACCACTACCAGCTTCTCGCCGTGCTCAAGCAGGAAGGCATTTCCGAGAAGGAAACCCAGGTCATCGCCATTCCACAGCCCGAGATTGTCGCGGCCTGGAAGCGCGGCGACATCGACGGTGCCTTCGTCTGGGATCCCGCACTCTCCGAACTCAAGAAGAACGGCAAGGTCCTGCTCACGGCCGGCCAGGTTGCCGATCGTGGCGCGCCGACCTTCAGCGCGCTGGTCGTGACTGGCGATTTCGCCAAGGCCAATCCCGACTTCCTTGGCCAGTATGTCCGGCTGATCGACGGCTACACCACGTCCTATCTCGGCAATCCGGCCGCCTGGGGACCGGACTCCGAGAACGCCAAGGCGATCGCCAAATTGCAGGGCGGCACGGCGGCCGAGAATTCCGAGCAATTGAAGACGACTGTCGTTCCGCCGCTTGACGAGCAGGTGTCGGATAAATGGCTGGGTGGTGGCGACAAGAGCGCCGTTGCGAAGATCCTCAAGGACACCGCGGGCTTCCTGAAGGACCAGAAGAAGATCACCACCATCAAGGACAGCTACGCCGCGGCCGCCGATCCGCAATATGCGGAGGCCGCCAAGGCCTCCAACTAGAAATCCCCGAACGACATTCGGTTCTGGCTGGCGGAAATCCCGCCAGCCAGACTGCCTGGAGGCCACCATGCTTCGAATTCGCGACGCCAGCGTCACCTTTCCAGCCTCGGACGGTCAGGAGGTACACGCGCTCGATCACGTCTCGCTCGACATCGCCCCGGATTCCATCGTCGTCGCGGTCGGAGCTTCCGGATGCGGCAAGTCGACATTGCTCAACGCGATCGCCGGCTTCCTGCCGCTAACCGAAGGCTCGATCACGCTGGACGGAAAGGAGATTGTCGCGCCCGGCGGCGATCGGGGCGTCGTGTTCCAGAAGGATACCTTGCTGCCCTGGGCCAGCGTGTTGGACAATGTTGCTCTCGGCCTGAAATACCGAGGCGTGCGGCGCGGCGACCGACGTGAGCAATCACGACGCCTGCTGGAACTGGTCGGGCTCGCCGATTTCGCCGAAAAGCCGCCCTACGAACTGTCCGGCGGCATGCGCCAGCGCGTCGGCATCGCGCGTGCGCTGGCCACAGATCCGAAGATACTGTTGATGGACGAGCCTTTCGGTGCCCTCGACAGCCTGACGCGCGAAACGATGCAGCAGCTTCTGGCCTCGGTCTGGGCCAAGACCGGCAAGCAGATCCTGTTCATCACCCATTCCATCGAGGAAGCCCTTACGCTCGGCACGACCATCGTTGTGATGTCGCCTCGGCCTGGCCGCATCGTTGCTCGGTTCGACGCCGATTTCGTGCGCGAGTTCGCCGAGACCGGCGACATCGGGCCAATCCAGTCCCACCCACGTTTCATCGAACTGCGTCAAGAAATCCGCTCGCTCATCCACCTGCCGGAAGGCGCCCGCAAAGGAACCTTGCAATGACGCTTGCCGCCAATTCGGGAACTTCATTTCCAGCCTCGACAACTCAGCGTGCGCGGTCCGCTCGGCCGCGCCGGTCCACATCGACAAGCACGCTCGGCATCAGCCTGGTCACGCTGGCTGCGCTGATCGCATTGTGGTTCCTCGCCGCGCATTTCGGCTGGGCCTCGCCGCTGTTCCTGCCTTCGCCCGCCGAGGTACTGACCCAGTTCAGCGCTGTCTGGGCCGACGGTTATGCCAACGGCACGCTCCTTGACCACACGCTGGCAAGCCTTGGCCGTATCGCCGCGGCGCTCGGCGTTGGTATTTTCCTTGGCATTCCGCTTGGTTTGCTGATGGGGCTCAATCGCTGGGTCAAGGGCATCTTCAGCGTTCCGATCGACCTCTATTGGGGCCTGCCGCCTTTGGCCTACCTGCCGCTGCTGATCATCTGGCTGGGCATCGGCGAGACTTCCAAGATCGTGCTCCTGTCGCTGTCGACCTTTGCTCCGATCTGCTTTGCCGCACAGGCCGGTGTCAGGTCCGTACCCATCGAACGGATCAATGCCGCGCTGTCGCTTGGCGCCAGCCGCTTGCAGCTGTTCACCAGCATCATCCTGCCGTCCGCATTGCCGGAAATCATGACCGGCCTGAAGATTGCCATTGGTGCCGGCCTGTCGACGCTGGTCGCGGCCGAGTTGATCGCGGCCCAGTCGGGCCTTGGCTACATGATCATGTCGGCGGCCAATTTCCTCGCCACCGATGTCGTATTCGTCGGCCTCATCGTCATCGCCATCCTTGCTTTCGCCTTCACCAGCGGCATGCGCTGGCTGGAGCATCGCCTCATCCCCTGGAAGGGCAAGATCTGACGCCTGCCCCACATTCCACAGCCCCTGTAGGAACAATCCGATGTCCAGCAACACCCGTCCGGTCGACCTCTACTGGTACCTGCCGACCCATGGCGATGGGCCGTATCTCGGCACGGACGAACGGCACCGTCCGGCGACGTTCGGATATCTCAGGGAGATTGCCCAGGCCGCCGATCGGCTTGGCTTCAAGGGCGTGCTCCTGCCTACCGGGACGCGGTGCGAGGATGCCTGGATCGTGGCGGCGGGGCTGATCCCGCTCACCGAACGGCTCAAGTTTCTCGTGGCGCTGCGGCCGGGCAGCGGAACACCGGCCCTGTTCGCGCGCCATGCGGCCACCCTGGACCGCATTTCCGGTGGTCGGGTCCTGCTCAATGTCGTCACCGGAGCCGACCCGGCCGACCTTGCCGGCGACGGCAACAAGCTCGGTCATGACGAGCGCTATGCGCAGACCGACGAGTTCCTCACCATCTGGCGGCGGATACTTTCGGGCGAGCCGGCTGATTTCGAGGGCAAGTATCTGTCTGCCCATGGCACCGACATTTCCTTCCCGCCAGTTCAGCAGCCCCATCCGCCACTGTGGTTCGGAGGCTCATCCGACGCCGGCATTGCGATCGCCGCCAAGCATGTCGACGCCTATCTGAGCTGGGGCGAGCCGGTGGACCAGCTTGCCGAAAAGATCGATCGCGTGAGGAAGGCCGCCGCGGCACAAGGCCGGACGATGCGCTTCGGCCTTCGCATTCATCTGATCGTGCGCGAAACGGAAGATGAGGCCTGGGCGGCGGCCGACCGGCTGGTCAGCCATGTCACCGACGACCTGATCGCCGAAGCCCAGAACGGGTTCACCAATATCTCGGAATCCGTCGGCCAAAAGCGCATGTCGGCGCTTCATCAGGGCCGGCGCGACCGGCTGGTCGTCGGTCCGAATTTGTGGGCGGGACCCGGGCTGGTGCGCGGCGGTGCGGGAACGGCGCTGGTCGGCAATCCCGACAATGTCGCGGCGCGGATTCGTGAGTATCAGGACATCGGCATCGAGACGATCATCGCATCGGGCTACCCGCATCTGGAAGAGGCGTTCAACGTTGCTGAACTGCTTTTCCCCAAACTCGGACTAAGCGGTGAGGCCGCGCAAGCGGAGCGTAGCTGGGACGTCGAGTTCGGACGTGGAGTACGCCCCCAGGCCGCCGCATCCGCTTCGTGATGTCGTGCTGCCCGTGATCTGGGCGCATGTGGACCGGCCAAAGGCCGGCCCTCACATCCTCCCGGGCAGCTGGAGTCATTCGCAGCGACGAAATTCCAGAGGTGGCTTGGCCAAGCCCGTTGTGCAAAGCCCTCGGACGCCAACCGATCAGAGCCTACTTTCACCGCTCCAGGCAGATCGCCACACCCTGGCCGCCGCCTATGCAGAGCGAGGCCAGGCCCTTGCGGACCTTGCGCCTCGTCATCTCGTGAAGCAGCGTCACCACGATGCGGCAGCCGGATCCGGCCAGCGGGTGGCCGAGCGCGATGGCGCCGCCACTCATGTTGATGATCTCCTCGTTCCAGCCCATCTCGCGGTTGACCGCGATCGCCTGCGCGGCGAAGGCTTCGTTGATCTCCATGACGTCGATCTCGGACGCCCGCCAGCCGGCCTTCTCCAGCGCAAGGCGCGACGCCGCGACAGGGCCAAGCCCCATATCCATCGGCTCGACACCCGCCGAGGCGTAGGACGCGATGCGGGCGAGGGGCTTTAGCCCGAGTTCGTTCATCCGTGTCTCCGACATCACCAGCACGGCGGCGGCCCCATCGTTGAGGCCGGAGGAGTTGCCGGCCGTGATTGTCCCCTCTCGTTCGAAGACCGGCTTCAGCCGGCCAAGCCCTGCGAGGGTGGTCGAGGGGTTTGGGTGCTCGTCACGGTCGACAACGACATCGCCTTGCCTGGTCTTTACGCAGACAGGCACAATCTCATCATCGAACCTTGCCGAGCGGATGGCGGCGTCGGCTTTCTCCTGCGAGCGCAGCGCGAAGCGGTCCTGCTCATCGCGCGTGATCTGGTAGCGCCGCGCCAGCGACTCGACCGTGACGCCCATATGGACCTGATGGAAGGCGTCCCACAGCCCGTCGGTGATCATCGAATCCTTGACGACCTGGTCGCCCATGCGCACGCCGCCGCGAACGCCTGGAATGAAGTGCGGCGCCGATGTCATCGAATCCTGTCCGCCGGCAATCACGCAATCGGCGTCGCCGCAGCGAATGGCCTGCGCGGCAAGATGGATCGACTTCTGGCCGGCGCCGCACACCTTGTTGACCGTCATGGCGGGGACGCTGACCGGCAGGCCGGCATTGAGTGATGCCTGTCTTGCCGGGTTCTGCCCGGCGCCGCCGGTCAGCACCTGGCCCATGATCACTTCGCTGACGGATCCTGGCGCGAGCCCGGTTCCGGCCAGCATCGCCTGAATGAGCTGCCCGCCCAGTTCCGCCGCCGAAAGGCCGGCGAGCGCGCCATTCAGCTTGCCGATCGGCGTGCGTTTGGCCGCAACGATATAGACCGCATCCTGCAATTTCCCGTCCTCCACCTTCGCGGCACACAGGCTGTGTTCGCCGCTTGACATTCTGGTTATAACCAATAATCTGAAAGCAACATGCAGACAAGATGACGGCTTCGTGCCGGCCTGCATTCCGGGAGGAAATTCATGTCATCCGTGCTTTGGGCGCCGGCGCCAGCCGCGTTCGAATCGTCCAATCTTGCGCGCTTTTGCCGAGCCAACGGCTTCGACCCGCGCGACTACGAAACGCTGCATCGCTGGTCGGTCAGTGACCTCGGCGCGTTCTGGCGGGCGGTGTGGGACTTTGGCCGCGTGATCGGCGATCCCGGCGCGCGATCTTTCCTGCGCGACGATCAGGCGCCGATGACGCGGAGCCGGTTCTTCCCCGACGCATCACTCAATGTCGCGGAAAACCTGCTGCGGGGCGACGACGATCGGACCGCGGTCATCGAGACCGACGAGAGTGGCCATTTCCGCACCTTCACCCTTGGCGAGTTGCGACGGCGCGTCGCCAGGACGGCGCGAGGCCTGCGCGCTGCCGGCGTGGCCAGCGGCGACAGCGTCGGCGGCATCCTGCCCAACCGTGTCGAAGGTCTCGTGGCGCTGCTGGCGACGCTGTCGATCGGCGCCGTCTGGTCGTCCTGCTCTCCGGATTTCGGCGCCGCGGCGATCGTCGACCGCCTCGGCCAGATCGGGGTCAAGGTGCTGTTTGCCGCGCCGCGCTATCATTACGCGCGCAAGGAACACGACATCTCCGAGCGGTTGGCCGAGATCGCCGCCGCGATGCCGACGGTGACCACGCTCGTGTTGACCGGCGAGGCGGGCGCAAAGCCGGACTGTGCGGCGGCTTGTATCGCCTTCGACGATTTCGGCAGCGACGGCACGCTCGCCTTCGAACGCGTGCCCTTCGATCATCCGGCCTATGTGCTCTACACCTCGGGCACCACAGGCGCGCCGAAGGCGATCGTCCACCGCACCGGCGGCGTGCTGCTCCAGCATCTGAAGGAGCATCTGCTGCATGGCGACGTTCGCCCCGGCGACGTGATGAGCTGGTACACCAACACTGCCTGGATGATGTATCATTGGCTGATCTCGGGCCTCGCCTGCGGCGCGACCGTGGTGCTCTATGACGGCGCGCCGATCCTGAAGACCGCTGATGGCCTCGACCCCTGTCCGCTGTGGATAATGGCGGAGCGTGCACGCGTCACCCATTTCGGCACCAGCCCGAAATATCTGGCGACGCTGGCCGCCGAAGGTTACGCGCCGGGGCGGTTGCACGACCTGTCCTCGCTGCGCTCCCTGCTCTCGGCCGGCGCGCCGGTCTCTCCCAGCCAGTTCGACTGGGTCTACGCGCAGGTGAAGCCGGACATGATCTTTGCCTCGATCTCGGGCGGCACCGAGATCATCGGCTGTTTCCTGCTCGGGTCGCCGATCCACGCCGTTCGCCGTGGCGAACTGACCGTCAAAGGGCTGGGCCTCGCGGTGGCTGTCATGGACGAGCGCAACGCGCCGGTCATCGGCCGGCAAGGCGATCTGGTCTGCACCGAACCGTTCCCGTCCATGCCGCTGACCTTCTGGGGCAAGGACGGCGACGCGCGTTACCACGCCACCTATTTCGCCGCACGCCGGGAAATCTGGACGCATGGCGATGTCGCGGAGATGACGGCGCACGGCTCGGGGATCATCCATGGCCGATCGGACACGACGCTGAAGCCCGGCGGCGTGCGCATCGGCACAGCCGAAATCTACGCGGCCTGCGAGACCTTCGCCGAGATCGAGGATTGCCTGGTCTTCGGCGCGCCGGTCGAAGGCGACGAGGAGATCGTGCTTTGCGTCAAGCTGAACGCTGGTTTTGGCCTCACATCAGAGCTTGCCGCGCGGATTCGCCGCGCCATCCGCGAGGGCGCTTCGCCGCGTCACGTGCCGCATCGCATCCATGCGGTGCGGGCCGTGCCTTACACGCTCAATGGCAAACGGGTGGAAGGTGCGGCGCGAACCACGCTCGAAGGCAAGCCGGTGAAAAACATGGCTTCGCTCGCCAATCCCGCATGCCTCGAGGAATACCGTGCGCTCGACAGGAGCAAGGCGGCATGAGCCGGGCCAAGGGAGCGATCGTCGGTATCGGCGAATTGAAGCCGCAACGACTGAACAGCGGCGCGACGACGCTGGAGATGATCGCCGAGGTCTCGCGCCTGGCGGTGCTCGATGCCGGGCTGGAGCCAGCTGATATCGACGGGCTCCTGGTCGGGCCGCAGGTCGGCGAGACGCCGCAGCATGTTCCGGCAACGATCGCCGAATATCTCGGTCTGGCGCCGACCATGGCCAATGTCGTCGACCTCGGTGGCGCTTCGGGGGCAGGGATGGTCTGGCGCGCGGCGGCGGCGATCGAGGCCGGCATGTGCGAGACAGTGCTGTGCGTGCTCGCCAACAACCGCGAGGCGGCGGCACCCCGCTCGCCCAACCGCAATCCGATCCGCGAGTTCGACGTGCCGTTCGGCGCTTCGGGCGCCAACATCTCCTACGCGCTGCTGATGCAGGCGCATATGGCGCAGCATGGCTCGACCGCCAGGGATTTCGCGCTGATTGCCGCCGCGGCGCGCGCCAATGCGCAGCTCAACCCCGACGCCATCTTCTTCGGCAAGCCGGCGGATGTGGACGCGGTGCTGGCTTCGCCGATGATCGCCTCGCCATTGCATCTCTACGAAATCGTCATGCCGGTCGCCGGCGGCGAGGCGGTGATTGTCACCTCGGCCGAACGTGCACGCTCGCTGCCCACAAGACCCGTGCATCTGCTCGGCGCCGGCGAGAAGGTCACGCATCGCGCGGTCAGCCAGGCGCCCAGCCTCACCTCGGGTCCGCTGAAGAGCGCCATGGCCCGGGCCTTCGCGCAGTCCGGAACCGACGCCAAGGAGATGGATCTCCTCTCGCTCTACGACTGCTACACGATCATGGTCGCCACGACGATCGAGGATGCCGGTCTGTGCGCACCCGGCCAGTTCGGCGCGTGGCTGCGCGACCACGATCTCTCTCACCGGGGCGACAAGCCGCTCAATACCCATGGCGGCCAGCTCGGCTTCGGCCAGCCGGATCTTGCCGGCGGCATGACGCATGTCGTCGAGGCGGTGCGTCAACTCCGAGGCGAGGCGGCCGAACGCCAGATCGGCAAGGCCGAGCTGGCGCTGGTCACCGGCAATGGCGCGACGATGAGCGAGGCGACCGCGCTCGTGCTGGGAGCAGCCTGATGTCCGTCGATCTCAACACATTGAAAACCCCCGCTCCGACGATCACCGCGTTGACCCAGCCATTCTGGGACGCGGCGGCGCAAGGGCGGCTGAAAATCCAGCACTGCGAGGACTGCGGCAAGGCCGTGTTCTACCCGCGCCCGATGTGCCCGCATTGCTGGAGCAAGCGCCTCGTATGGAAGGAGGCGTCGGGCAGGGGCCAACTGAAATCCTTTTCACACGTGCACAAGCCGGGCCATCCCGGCTGGCTGCCGGTGGCACCTTACGTGGTTGGGCTGGTCGAACTGGCCGAAGGCCCGACCATGCTGAGCTTCATCTTGCCGGGCATGCGATCGCCTGGGGTAGGGGACGCGCTGTTGCTCGCGCCGACAGCCATAGGCGGCCGTGTCCTGCCTGCCTTCAAACCCGTCGAAACCGCAGCAGAGGAGAAGCCGAAATGAGCACCGAGACGAAAGACGGCTGGGCAGGCGTTGTGAAGGGCCGTCCGCAGGTCGGCGCCTTTGCCGAACGCACGCGCCGCACGCGCATCAGCGACATCGAAGCCTTCACCGACATCACCGGCGACCGCAATCCGCTGCACTATGACCGCGCGCTGGCCGAGAAATCGGTGTTCGGCAAGCTGATCGTCCAGGGCGGCGTCACCTCGGGCATCCTCAATGCGCTGGTCGCCGAGGATCTGCCGGGACCCGGCACCGTGTTCCTCGAGGTCGCCTGGAAGTTCGTCAAGGCGGTTGGCGTCGACGAGGAGATCACCGGACGCGTCGAGGTCAAGGAAGTGCGCCCCGACAAGCCGATCTGCAAGATCGAGACATCAGTGCGCAACGGCCAGGGCGAGCTTTGTCTCACCGGCACGGCGACGGTGTTCACCGTTCCGCTGCAAGGCGTATGAACACGGTGGGCGACAGCCGGCTTGGCGTGGCGGCCGACCGCGAACGCTGGCGCGTTCTGTCGCTGCTTTGCCTGGCGGTCGTCCTGTCGCTGACCACCTGGTTTTCGGCGACCGCCATCCTGCCCGAGCTGAAGCAGGAGCTTGCGCTCGGCCCTGGCGCCGAGGCCTGGCTGACCAATGGCGTTCAAGTCGGCTTCGTGATCGGCGCGCTGGCGGCGAGCCTGGTCAACCTTCCCGACCTGGTGCGGCTCAGCCGTCTCATGGCGGCGGCAGCAATGGTTGCCGCGCTCGCCAATGCCAGCCTGCTGTTCCACCCCGATCCGGCCGGCGCCATTGCCGCGCGCATCGTCACCGGCGCGGCACTCGCCGGCGTCTATCCCCCGGCCCTGAAGCTGGTCGCAACCTGGTTCACGCGCGACAGGGGCCTGGCGCTCGGCGCGGTTATTGGCGCGCTGACCATCGGCTCGGCGCTGCCGCATCTCTTCCGCGCCGCCTCCAGCGCGCTCGACTGGCGGCCGGTGGTCGCCGCCGCCAGCCTGGCGACGGCCATCGGCGCGTTGCTGTTCCTGCTGTTTGCCAAGGAGGGGCCTTATCCCTTCGGCAAGGCGGTGTTCGAGCCGGCGCGCATCGGCCAGGTGTTTCGTGAAAAGCCGCTGCTGCTGGTCAATCTCGGCTATCTCGGCCATATGTGGGAACTCTACGCCATGTGGGCGTGGCTGCTTGCCTACACGCGCGCGGCTTTCGAAACGCAAGCGATCGGAACAGCCGCCGCCGCTTCGCTGTCGACCTTCTTCGTCGTCGCCTCCGGCATCCTCGGCTGCCTGCTCGGAGGCTATCTGTCGGACCGCATCGGCCGAACGGCAACCACAGCCAGCATGATGATCGTCTCGGGAAGCTGCGCCCTGCTGATGGGCTTTCTGTTCACCGGGCCGCTCTGGCTGTTCATGCTGGTGGCCGTCGTCTGGGGCATTTCGGTGATCGGCGATTCCGCGCAGTTCTCCGCCGCCATCACCGAGCTTGCCGACCGCCGCTTTGTCGGCACGGCGCTCTCGGTTCAACTCGGCGCCGGTTTCGCGCTTACGGTGCTCGCCATCTGGCTGACACCGCACTTTGCCGACCTCATCGGCGGCTGGCGCTGGGCCTTCCTGCTGCTGGTTCCCGGCCCGCTTCTCGGAGCCGTGGCCATGCTGTGGTTGCGAAACTTGCCGGAGAGCGTGAATATGGCTGGCGGCCTCCGTTAGGGAGGACGCTGCCGCTCCTTGAGTCGCGGCAAATGATTTTGCGGCGGGACCGAATGGAACAAACGACCAGAATGCGTGGGCGTCCTCGCTACGACCAGGAAGATGCAGGAGCCGCCGAGGCGTTCCGCTCGATTGGCTCCAAGGTCGAGCTCAACCGCGACGAGGCGGCACCGCTGTGGGTGCAATTGCGCAACCAGGTCGAGGAAGCCATCAACACCGGCCTGCTGGCGGCCAATTCGCGCATCCCTTCCGAGCAGGCGCTGTGCGACTTCTTCGGCGTCTCGCGTCCGGTCGTGCGTGCCGCGATCGGCTCGCTGTCCAGCGAAGGCCGCATCATCAAGATGCCGCGCAAGGGCATGTTCGTCGCCGCACCGCGCGAGCATGTCGACTTCATGACCGCCAATCTCGGCGTGTTCGACGACCTGACGGCGAAGGGCCACAAGGTCTCGACGCGCACGCTCGAAATCTACCGCTGCCCGCCGAACGAGAAGGAATCCAGCGTCTTCGGCATTCCCGCCAATGGCAGCGTGGTCCGCATCAGCCGCGTCTACATGACCGACGGCGCGCCGATCACCATGACGCGCATCAGCCTGCCGGGGCACCGGGTGCCCGGTCTCGAAAACATCCTGTCGGAAAACCAGTCGATTTTCGGCACCATCCGCGCGGTGTTCGGCCTGACGGTGAAGCGCGCCGACCGTTGGCTGCGCGCGGCATTGCCCACCAAGGAAGAGGCCGAGCAGATGGGCGTTGCCGCCAACACCCCGCTGATCGAGATCGAGTCGATCGCCTATGACGCGGATGGCGCGGCGCTCGAATATTACGAGGCCTTCTACAACTCCTCCGTCGCCCGCATCCACATGGCGGTCGAGCAGCCGTCGGCGACGGTGAACGGTGTCGATCGCACCTGAATCACATCCGTGAAAAAGAATCCGTTTTCTGGTTATAACCAGATTGACGGACCCGGGAAGCTTCTGTAACGTCCTTGTCATGGGGTCGGGAGGAGCCTGACCCTGGAGGCATTATCAGGATCGATCGGCTTGCGACGCCGCCTTGGCGGCGAGGGAAAGATTTTGCCCGCGTACAAGCCTGGTCCGATGGAGGATCTGCGTGGATTACCGGTCGCAATTCGACCTGACGGGCGAGGTTGCCGTCGTCACCGGCGGCGCCAGCGGCATCGGCTTGGAGGCCGCCAAGGCGCTTGGCACTTGCGGCGCGCGCATCGTCCTTCTCGACATGAATGCGCAAGGGCTGAAAGCCGCCGCCGACGAGCTCACCGCGGCCGGTGTCGCAAGCGTCGACGGCCGCGTGTTGGACGTCACCGATCCGCAAGCCGTCGAAGCGATGGCCGCCCGGATCGTCAGCGATTTCGGCCAGGTCGACATACTGGTCAACAGCGCCGGCATCGCCCGCCTCAACACCGCGCTCGACACATCGGACGAGGAATGGCGCCTGGTGATGGATGTCAACGTCAACGGCGTCTACTGGGCCTCGCGCGCTTTCGGCCGCTCGATGGTCGCCCGCAACAAGGGCTCGATCGTCAATCTCGGTTCGATGTCGGGCCTTGTCATCAATCGTCCGCAGACCGCGCCCTCCTACATGGTGAGCAAGGGCGCCGTGCACATGATGACCAAGGCGCTCGCCGTCGAGTGGGCGAAATCGGGCGTTCGCGTCAACGCCCTGGCGCCGGGCTATGTCGGCACCGAGATGACGCTGAAAATGCGCGAGCGTCCGGAACTCTTCAACACCTGGATCGACATGACGCCGATGGGCCGGCTCGGCGAGCCGCACGAGATCGCTTCGGCGATCCTGTTTCTCGCCTCGCCGGCGTCGAGCTACGTCACCGGCGCGATCCTGTCGATCGATGGCGGCTACACGGCCTGGTGACGGGCCGAGCAAGGATTGGAATATCGCATGACCGTTTCGGACCTAGAGGCACGCCAGGCAATCATCGATGCCTGCCTCAAGATGAACGCGCTGGGCATCAACCAGGGCACCTCGGGCAATGTCAGCCGGCGCCATGGCGAGGGCATGCTGATCTCGCCGACCAGCACGCCTTACGACACGCTGGTGCCCGAGGACATCGTCTTCATGGCCTGGGACGGCGAGGTCGACGGGCGCCTGCCGCCGTCGAGCGAATGGCGTTTCCATCTCGACATCATGAAGGCGCGGCCCGAGGTCAACGCGGTCGTCCACGCGCATCCGACCTATTGCACGACCATCGCCATCATGGGCAGGAAGATACCGGCGATCCACTACATGGTGGCGGTCGCCGGCGGCAGCGACATTCGCTGCGCCCCTTACGCCACCTTCGGCACGGCGGAGCTTTCGGCGCATGCGGTGGAGGCGCTGCGCGACCGCAAGGCCTGCCTGCTCGCACAGCACGGCATGATCGCGGTCGGTTCCAGCCTCAGCCAGGCGATGTGGCTGGCGGTCGAGGTTGAAACGCTGGCGCGGCAGTATCACGGCGCCCTGCAGATCGGCGAGCCGCCGATCCTGCCCGAGGAGGAGATCGAAAACGTCATCAAGCGCATGGCCAGCTACGGCCTGCGCGACAAGGAGGCTGCTGCCTGAGCGGCGGCCATCTGGCACAATCCTCCGGGAAGGCCCGGAGCGATCAACAAGGGAGGAAATGAAATGACCGGATCAATGAAAGGCCTCGTCAAGGCGCTCGCTTTGGGGTTGGCGGCGGCTTGCAGCCTGGCCGCCATCTCGGGCGCGAGTGCCGAGGAACTGTCGCTCAAGGGCAAGCGCATCGGCGTTTCCGCCATCGGCACGGATCACTATTGGGACCTGATGGCGTTCCGCGGCATCCAGGATCGTGTGAAGGAGCTCGGCGGCGAAGTGATCGCGCTCGACGCCGGCCGCAAGGACCAGCAGCAGATCGCGCAGCTGCAGACGCTGATCGCGCAGAAGCCCGACGCCATCATCGAGCAGCTCGGCAATCTCGAAGTGCTGAACCCGTGGCTGCAGAAGATCCGCGATGCCGGCATCCCGCTGTTCACGGTCGACACCGCGACGCCGCACGCCATCAACAACACCACGTCCAACAACTACAATATCGGCGCCGAGATCGCGCTGCAGATGGTCGCCGACATGGGCGGCAAGGGCAATGTGCTGGTCTTCAACGGCTTCTACAGCGTGCCGGTCTGCAAGATCCGCTACGACCAGCTGAAATATGTGCTGACCTCCTTCCCGGATGTGAAGATCGTCGAGCCGGAATTGCGCGACGTCATCCCGAACACCGTGCAGAGCGCCTACTCCAACGTGACGGACATGCTGACCAAGTCGCCCGAGAAGGGCTCGATCGGCGCGGTGTGGGCCTGCTGGGACGTGCCGCAGATCGGCGCCACGCAGGCGGTCGAGGCCGCCGGCCGCAACGAGGTCAAGACCTACGGCATCGACGGCAGCCCGGAAGTCATCAAGATGGTGATGGATCCGAAGTCGTCGGCAGGCGCGGTGGCCGCGCAGCAGCCCTATGAGATCGGCAAGACATCGGTTGACAATGCCGCCAGATATCTTGCCGGCCAGAAGGTTGCGCCCTTCACCTTCGTACCGGCGGTGCTGATCAACAAGGAAAATGCCGCCGAAAAAGGAAAGCCGTTCCTCGACGCCGCCGAGAAGGCAGGCGTTAAATAGGCGGGACGAAACGGCGGGCAGCCATCCCCAGGGAAATGGCCGCCCGCCACCATCAACCAGGATTGACGGCCATGCAGACAGCAAAGCGTGAAATTGCTGTATCGATGACGGACATATCGAAGCGGTTCGGTCCGGTGCGGGCGCTGGAGAACGCGAACCTCGAGATCGCGCGCGGCTCGATCCTCGGCCTCGTCGGCCAGAACGGCGCCGGCAAGTCGACGATCATCAAGGTGCTGGCCGGCATCATCCGACCGGACAGCGGCACCATCGTCATCAATGGCGAGACCGTGACCTCGCTGTCGCCGGCATCGGTGGAAAAGCTCGGCGTGCATTTCATCCATCAGGACAGGCTGCTGGTGCCGACCGCGACGGTCGGCGAGGCGGTGTTCCTCGGCCATGAAATCGGCCTCGGCCCGTTCGTCAGCCGCCGCGCCATGGAGCGCAAGGCGGCCGATCTGTTGAAGCGGTTCTTCGGCATGGAATTGCCGGCGGGAACCCTGGTCAAGGACCTGACCACGGCGCAGCAGAAAGTGGTGCAGATAACGCGGGCGCTGGCGCAGAAAGCGTCCGTGCTGGTGCTCGACGAGCCGACGGCGGCGCTGGTCAAACGCGAGGTGGACAGCCTGTTCGACGTGCTGCGCCGGCTGCGCGACGACGGCATCGCCGTGGTCTTCATTTCCCACTACATGCAGGAAATCGAAAAGCTCTGCGACCGCGTCACCGTGATGCGCAACGGCACCGATGTCGGTACGGTCGACCCGCGTGAGACATCGATCGACGAGATCATATCGATGATGATCGCCCGCGATGTCGGCGAGATGTTTCCCAAGCGTTCGGTCATGCTGGGCGCGCCGGTGCTCGAAGTCGCCAATCTGCGGCTCGGCGGCAGCTTCGAAAACATCGGCTTCAACGTTCGCGCCGGCGAGATCGTCGGCCTTACCGGCCTGCTCGGCTCGGGCGCCAAGGAAATCGTGCAGTGTCTGTTCGGCCTCAAGACCGCCGATGGCGGCCAGATCAAGGTCGAGGGCAAGCAGCTGTCGCTGTCGACGCCGGTCAAGGCAGTGCGTGACGGCATCGCCATGCTGCCGGAGGATCGTCGCGCGCACGGCGTGGCGCTCGGCCTGTCGGTGCGCGAGAACATTTCGCTGGCCAGCCTGCGCCGCTATTCCAGAAGCGGGCTGGTCAGCCGCAACAGCGAGAACCAGGCGGTCGACGGACTGATCAAGGAATTGTCGATCAAGACGCCGCATCGCGACGCGCTGGTGCGCGAACTCTCCGGCGGCAACCAGCAGAAGGTGGCGATCGCCAAATGGCTGAGCTGCCAGTCGCGCGTCTATGTGCTGGACGAGCCCACGGTGGCGGTCGATGTCGGCGCCAAGGTCGAAATCTACAATCTGTTGAACCGGCTGGCCGGCGAGGGCGCGGCGATCCTGCTTCTGTCGTCAGACCTGCTCGAACTGGTCGGCGTCTGCGACCGGGTGCTGGTCGTCTATCGCGGCCGGCTGGCCGGTACCTTCTCCGGTGCGACGATGAACAGCGATGCGTTGCTCGCGGCCTCGTCGGGCGCGCGCTCCAACGCTGACGGAGTGGCGGCATGAGCGCGACAACTGTCCACGCCCAAGCCGGCGTGTCCGACCAAACCAGCGCCACAGGCAAAAGTGCTGGCCGGCGCTTCGCCACCCTCGTCGTGCGGCTCGGCGCGATTGCCGCCTTCGCCGCGATCATGGGCTATTTCGTCGTCTTTGCGCCGGGCTTCACCTCGACATTCAACCTGATCAACGTCGTCGAGCAGTCGGCGATCCTGGGCGTGCTCGCCTATGGCATGACTTCCGTCATCATCGGCGGCGGCTCCGATGTCACCGAAGGCGGCATCGACCTGTCGATCGCCGCCAATATGGGGCTGTGCGCCGCCGTCTACGCCACGCTGCTGTCCATGGGCTATGGCGACGTCCTTTCGGTGCTGGCGGCCATCGCTGTCGGCATGGCGGTCGGCGCGCTGAATGCCCTTGCCGTGGTCGGCCTCGGCATCCTGCCGCTGCTGGCGACGCTTGCCGTGCTCAACGTCGCCGCCGGCATGGAACTCACGCTTACCCAGAACACGGTCGTCGGCGCATCCTCCCCGCTGCTCGGCTTCCTGGTTTCCGGGGCCTTTCTTGGCATCTCGGCGCTGGCCTGGGCGCTGATCCTGTTCTCCGCCCTCGTCATCGCCATCTTTCACTACACCTCGTTTGGGCTCAGGCTCTACGCCGTCGGCGGCCATCCGGAAGCAGCGCGCGCGGCCGGTCTCAGCGTGCCCTTCTACGTGTCCTTCACCTATGTGCTGAGCGGCTTCTGCGCGGCGGTGGCAAGCGTCCTCACCGTTTCGCGGCTCTCGGCCAGCACGCCCGGTTCCGGCGAACTGCTTTTGTCGGTGCTGGCGGCGGCGCTCCTCGGCACCGTCTTTTCCCGCCGCTTCGTGCCGACCATGGGCGGCACGCTGCTCAGCGTGCTGTTCATCGGCCTGCTCGCCAACGGCTTCCAGTTGCTCAACGTCTCGAGTTACTGGGTCAACGGCGTGCAGGGCGCGCTGATCCTGCTGGTGGTGGCGATCACATCCTTTGCCCGCGGCTCGGAGGGTTCACGATGAGCGTCTCGGCCAATGACAGTCCCAAGATGAGCCTGCGCGCCTTCCTCGCCAAATACAGCGTGCTCATCGCCTTCGCGGCGATCGTCATCTTCTTCGCGATGGCGAGCCCGACCTTCCTGACGCCGGCCAACCTCTTCAACGTGCTGGTCAACAATGTCGTCATGCTGGCGATCGTGGCGCTCGGGCTCACCATCGTCATCTCGTCCGGTGGCATCGATCTTTCCGTCGGCGTGTCCGTCGACATGGCCAGCATGGTCTTCGTGATGCTCTTGGCAGCCGGTTACAGCGGCGTGGTTGGCGTCGGTGGCGGCCTGGGTGCTGCCCTGGTCGTCGGCATCCTCAACGCCGTCCTCATCACCAGGCTCAACATCAGCCCGTTCCTGGCAACGCTCGGCGTGCTGTTCATCGGCCAGAGCACACAGCAGCTCGCCACCAGCGGCGGCCAGCCGATCTACCTCACCAGCGGCTACGCCGGCGACCAGTTCAACGCCATTGCCCGCACCGCCCTGTTCGGCGTGCCGACACCGGTGATCGTGCTGATCGTCTCGGCCATCGCGGTCCACGTCCTGCTGCACCGTTCTGTCTTCGGCCGCTATGTGCAGGCGATGGGCGCGCAGCCCGGCGTCGCCTGGTATTCCGGCATCCGAGTGCCGCGCGAATTGTCGATGGTGCATGTGCTGTGCGCGCTGCTGGCAGGGGTCACCGGCATCCTGCTGTCGGCAACGGTCAAGTCCTACGTACCGCTGTCCGGCAACGCCTTCCTGCTCGACGCGATCGGCGCCACCTTCATCGGCACGACGCTCAGCCGCGAGCGCAAGCCTTCGGTGATCGGCACGCTGCTCGGTGTCCTGCTGCTTGCCATCGTCAAGAACGGGCTGCTGCTCGTTGGCTGGAATTTCTACTGGCAGCAGGTCGGCATCGGCGTGCTGGTCTTCCTGGTGCTGGCCGTGAGCTTCGGCCTGCGCCGCGCCACCCATTGAGTTCGACCGCCCATTGAGTTCGAAAGGTCAGCCAACCATGCCACAATTCGACGTCAGCTCGATCGGCTTCTACGTCCTTGATATCCTGGGGCGGCCGGTGTCGCGCATCCCCGAGGGCGGCCGGGCCGACTATATCGAGGAGATCCGCATGACGGTCGCCGGCACGGCCGGCGCGACCGGCATGGACTGCGCCATCCTCGGGTTGAAGACGCGGGCCGTCACCACGCTTGGGACCGACGACATGGGCGACTGGTTCCTGGCCAAGCTGAAGAAATATGGCCTGGAGTGCGGCCTGGTGCGCCGCGACGGCAGCGTCCAGACCTCTTCCACCATTCTGCCGGTGCGGCCAAATGGCGAGCGTCCGGCATTGCATGTGCCGGGGACGGCCGCCGTGTTCGAGGTCGCGGACGCCGATCTCGACGCCGCGCTCGACGCCACGGTCGTCCATGTCGGCGGTACAGGGCTGTTGAAGCGTTTTGATGGCGCGCCAACGGTCAAGCTGTTGAAGCGCGCCAAGGAACTTGGCCGCGTCACAACCTTCGATCTGATCCAGGCGACGCCGGAAACCTGGAAGCTGGTTGAGCCGTGCCTGCCCTATATCGACTATTTCGTGCCGAGCATCGACGAGGCGGGCGAGATGGCGCACGACCGGGATCCGGCCCGCGTTGCCGCCTTCTTCAAGGCGAGGGGCGTGAAGAACTGCATCCTGACCCTCGGCGCCGATGGCGTGCATGTCTCGCCGCAGCATGGCGAGGATTTCCACCTGCCGGCCTTCGACGTCGAGGTCTTCGACACCACGGGCTGCGGTGACTCCTTCACCGCCGGCATCATCGTCGGCGTCGTCAAGGGCTGGGACCTCAAACAGTCGGCCCGCTTCGCAACCGCCGTCGCCGCCAAGGTGGCGATGGGGCTCGGCTCCGACGGCAAACTCGTTTCATTCGACGACACGGTCGCGGCGATGGATTCGCTCCCGGTCAAGACATCAAAGGTGCAAGCAGCATGACCATTCTTCCTGAGGCCAAGGGCAAGACGGCTCTCGTCACCGGCGCCAGCCGCGGTATCGGCAGGGCGCTCGCCAAGGGGCTTGCCGAGGCGGGCTTCGACGTCGCCGTCACGGACCTGCCGTCGCAGGCCGCGGAGCTTGCCGTAACCAAGGCCGAGATCGAGGCGGCCGGCCGCAAGGCCTATGTCTACATGATGGATGTCAGCAAGAAACACGAGATCGAGGCGACCGCGCAGGCGCTGCTTGCGGCGGCTGGCAGCATCGACGTGCTGGTCAACAATGCCGGCATCCTGAAGCCCAGCCTGCTCCAGGACCTCGACGAGGCCAGCTGGGACGCGCATTTCGACATCAATGCCAAGGGCGTGCTGATGATGTGCCAGGCCGTGCTGCCGCATATGCGCGCCAGGAGATCGGGCAGGGTGATCAACATCGCCTCGATCGCCGGCCGCCAGGGCGTGCCGACGCAGGGTCATTACGCGGCGACCAAATCGGTGGTGATCACGCTCACCCGCGTGCTGGCGCAGGAAGTCGGCATGGACGGCGTCACCGTCAATGCCATCTGCCCCGGCATCATCCTGACCGAGATGGGCAAGAACAACCTCGGCAGCGAGGCGGCGATCCGCCATTGGGAAGATGTCGCGGCGCTGAAGCGCCTCGGCGCACCTGAGGACGTCGTCGGGCCGGTGCTGTTCTTCGCCTCGGATTTGTCGGCCTTCGTGACCGGCCAGTCGCTCAACGTCGACGGCGGCATCTACTACCACTGACGGTCCGCCGCGGGTTTGCGCAATCGCCACGTCCAGTGGATTCATTCACGCGACGAAAGCGGCGATCATGAGAATGGATGTCGCCTCGGCGGCTGACGCGCGTCGCCGGGTGGCAGCGGGGAGAGGGTTCTGTCGCTTTCAGCAAGTGGACCGTGGCATGGAACGCACCTCGGCATTGGGAGGGCGCGCAATGTTCAAGAGCCGCGCCAGGAAGGTCAGGGGATTCGTGACAAGTCCCAATTTCCTGCTCAGGGATCATCGCCTCGCGGAGGGCGTCCGGCTGAGCGCGTGATTGACTATCTCACAAGAAGGTTGAAGGGCGCGTCGCTCTCCCATGAAAAGGAACCTTCGGGCTGCCTGATGAGCTCGGGAAAATGGCCGGGCACGATGCGGTCGGCCGTTGCAAGAATGTGCTTTATGGTGGCTGTGCCTGCTTCCAGCGTGTCGAAGGCCATGTCGCATCGCGCCAGGATCGCCTCCTTGATGTATTTGATGGCGTCGCCGGCGATGATGACGCGGCCCTTTTCCGCACTCTCGAAGCGCAGCGCATAGCTGCCAGGAGTGTGGCCGGGCGCGGGGAAATAGGAGATGCCGGGTTCCAGTTCGCCCTCGCCGTCGATCAGGTCGACCTGGCCGCGCGACAACTGGTCGAGAATGCCCCAGGGAACCAGCAGATCATCGGGATGCGGGTTGGCTGCGTAGTTCCACTCGGTCCGGCTGACGACGATCCGCGCGTTGCGAAACAGATCGATGTTGTGCGCGTGATCGAAATGCAGATGCGACAGGAAGACGGTCTTTATATCGGACGGCTCGAGGCCACGTTCGCGCAACTTCTTCAACAGGCCGAGCCGGGAAATGTAGCCGCCTGTATCGAAGAGGATCGGACCGCGCCCGCCATGGATCAGCGTGACATTCGACATCCCCAGGAAATCGTCCTTCAGGCGCAGATTGTTCCCGGCAACGACGATCTCGTAGGACGGGTTCAAGAGGCTTGCCTTTCCTCTACCCAGCGCAATGTCTCGGGCAAGGTGTTCCAGCCGCCATGCGCCCGCTTGTAGGCTTCGAGCGCGGGCTGCATGTGATCGACCGACAGGCTGATGAAGCCCTCCCGGTCACCGGTGCGCAACATGTCTATCATGCGGCCATGCTCTTCGCGCGCAAGCTTCAGGAGAACCGGGTCGCCGATGCCATAGCAACGGATGCCGAGGGTTTCCACCCAGACGCGGTCGATCAGGCCGGCCAGACACACATTGCCGCATGCCGCCCAGATGCGGCGATGGAACTTGTTGTTGAGCGTGCAAACCTTCTGAAGTTCGCCACTCTCATGCGCGGCGCAATAGTCGCGATGGATGGCCTCGAGGTCGGCGATCAACTCCCGGCTGGCGGGCAGGGGAATGCGCCGTGCGGCTTCGGTCTGCAGCAGCGCCCGGGTCTCGTAGATCTGCTCGACCTCTTCGACGGAAAAATCGCGTACCGTCACGCCCTTGTTGGGGCGGCGCGAGACAAGCCCCATCTGCTCGAGATCAGCCATGGCGGCACGCACGATGTGCCGGGAGACATCGAACTGGGCGGTGATGTCTTCCTCGATCAGGCGTTCACGTGGCCTGAGGCGGCCGAAGATGATCTTCTGCTTGATGAAATCGACGATCTGAGCCACATGCTGGCTGTTTTTGTTCTGGGCCAAAATCTCAACTCCGTTCCAATAGTTTTCCGACAGCATATTCGGCAAGCGCGAGCGCGGATGTCAGACCGGGTGATTCTATCCCGAAAAAATTCACTAGACCCGGGATTCCATGGTCAAGTGGTCCTTCGACCAGAAAATCCGCGCTCGGCGCGCCAGGGCCGCTGATCTTGGGCCTGACACCGCAGTGCGTGCAATTGAGTTCCCTGTTCATGACCCCAGGCCAGTAAGATCGCACGAGGGTGTAGAACTCCTCTGCAACCCGTGCATCCAGTGTATAGTCGATTTCATCAATCCAATGAAGATCGGGACCGAGGCGCATCCGGCCGGAGAGATCCAGAGTCAGATGAATGCCGAGACCGCCCTCCACCGGCACGGGGTAGATGAGGCGAGAAAAGGGTGTCGCTCCCGAAACGGAAACGTAATTTCCTCTCGCCAGGAAGCGGCGAGGGATTCGGTCCGGTGGATGGTTCTCGATGCTGCTGGCGACCGCCTGGGCTCCAAGCCCCGCGCAATTGATCAGATTCCGACAGCTTATCGATATGGCATCGGCGCCGTTTTCGCCGGTTGCCTGAACGTCGAATCCATCGGCGCGCTGTCTCGCGGCATTCATCCGCGTGCGCAGGACACATTGGGCGCCATGGGCCTCGGCGTCGCCTTGCAAGGCGAGCATGAATGCATGGCTGTCGATGATACCGGTCGAGGGCGAGTGAAGCGCGGCCATACATTCGAGTTCCGGCTCCATGCGCCGGGCTTCAACACCATCTATAGCGATGAGATCAAGGACGCCGTTTTCGGCTGCCCGCATCGCCAGGGCTTCGAGTGTTTTTATCTGCGCGGGGGTGGTGGCGACGATCAGCTTGCCGAGCCGGCTCACCGGAACACCGCGGTGCTCGCAATAGTCGTAGAGCATCCGCCGTCCGGCGACGCATAGCCGCGCCTTCAGGCTTCCGGGCGGATAGTAGATCCCGGCGTGGACGACCTCCGAATTGCGCGACGAGGTGTGTGTGCCGATGGCATTTTCCTCTTCGAGCACAAGAACTTCCTGGCCATGCAGCGCCAGTTGCCGCGCGACCGCGAGGCCGATGACGCCAGCTCCGACGACGATCGTTTCGATATCCAATCCAACACCTCTTTTCCGCAATTGGCCATATGTCGGCAAAATCTGCAACAAGATTGTTGACAAAATTGTCGCCGTGCAATCTCATGATGACGAGGAATGCGTTTGCGCAAGAGTGGGGAGGGCGTTTTGGAGCGGCTGCTCGTCAACGGGATTTCCGTTCACGTCGAGGAAATCGGACCTGTCGGTGCGCCGGCGGTGCTGATGAGCAATAGCCTTGCGGCGGACACCTCGATGTGGGCCGCGCAAGCTCAGCAGTTGGCGCAGAACTACCGTGTCATCCGCTTCGACGCCCGGGGCCACGGGCGGACGGAAGCGACGGCGGACGACTATTCTCTCGACCTTCTGGTCGATGACGTCCTCTCGCTTCTGGATGCGATGGACATCGAGAAAGTGCATTTCGTCGGACTTTCGCTGGGCGGAATGATCGGACAGCTTCTCGCCGTGCGCGCGCCCCATCGGCTGTCCAGTCTGGTCCTGTGTGCGACGTTTGCCTCGGCCTCGATCGAGATGTGGGACGAGCGCGTCAGGCTTGCGCGCAAAGAGGGCGTCGAACCCCTGATCGAACCGACCCTCACGCGCTGGCTGACGCCTGGATTTCGGGCGGCGCGTCCCGATGTCGTGGACGCGGTGCGCGACATGATCGGCAAGACTTCGGCGGAAGGATATGCCGGATGTGCCGCCGCAATCCGCGACATGGATATTTCCGGTGCCGCCCAGCATATCTCGCTGCCGACGCTTTTGGTCGCCGCGGCCGACGATCCTTCGGCGCCGCCTGAGACGATGGCGCGGCTTCACGAACGTATCGAAGGCGCGCGTTTCATCGTTCTGGAGGACGCGGCCCACCTGTTCACGATCGAGCAGCCCGATCGCGTGACCCGCGTCATTGCCGAGTTCCTTGCCGAAGTTACGGCCGAACTCGACCCGCAGACAGGCGGATCGGATGCGTCCGCCACACAGACCCGCTTGGGGTGACAAACCGGAGGAGAACAAATGACCGAGGAGATCAAATCACCTGCCGTGCCCGGCCTGAGCCGCCGCACATTCCTGACAGCAGCCGGCGGCACGATGGCCGCCGCGGGCCTTTTGAGCGCTGGACTGGCCACGCCGGCCATTGCCCAGGCCAAGAAGGTAAGGGTAGGCCTGGGGTTGAATTACGGGCCCTTCAATCAGCCTTGGCGGCGCGGCTGCTACACGCTGCTGAAGAAGGTCGTGGAGCTGGGCGGCGAGGCCGTAACCGTGCGCGGCACACCCAGCAAGCAGAGTGAACAGGATTCGGCGCGTTCGCTGTTGGATCGCGACATCGATGTCCTGGTGCTTGGCATCTATTCGCTGGAATCGGAAACCGCCTACCTCGTCGACGAGGCGAAGAAGCGCAACATCAAGACAGTTGGCTTCGCGGTGCCGGTCAAGGATTCGCCATTTGTCACGGAAGATACCTACGGCACAGGCGCCACGCTGTCCTATCACGTGCTGAACGTCACCGGCCGGCAGGGTACATTCGTCCAGACCGCTGAAAGCAAAGGGTTCTATACGCCGTTCGATCAGGAGGCGGACCAGTTCAGCCTCATGGCCAGCTACGAGCCACGCATGAAGGTGCTGCCATTCGTCTCCGGTTCGGTCTCGACCCAGGACCAGATATCCAAGGGTCGCGAGAACGCTCTGGCGCTGCTCCAGGCCAATCCGGAACCTGGTTCGTTGACCGGTATCATCTCCTGGTGGTGGCCGCTGACGATCGGCGCCGCGCAAGCGATGCAGCAGATGGGCCGCACCGATGTTCGCATCTTCAACCACTACTTCTCGAACCAGTTGCTGGAAGAGATGGTCAAGCCGAACTCGCCGGTCGAATTCTCGACCGATGTGCCCTGGCATCTGATGGGTGAGCAGGTCGCCGAGATCGCCATCAAGCTCGGACGGGGCGAGACGGTGCCACCCTACCAGAGCCGGGTTCCGGTGACGGCGATCACCAAGGACCAGGCGGGTCAGGCGCTGGCCGAGGTGCAGAAGATGGACGAGGAAGCGATCGCCTTCCTGAAGGACTACGGCGGCTGAGCCAAGCCGAAATGGGGCCGGGCTGGACCCGGCCCCTCATGATCGTGTTGACCAGGTCTTTGTGGAGTAGGCGATGCCTGTCGTTCAGGTGAATATCAAGGATGGGCGGACGCTCGACCAGAAGCGCGAACTGGTTTCGCGCATCACGGATGCGCTGGTCGACGTCTGCGGCGCGGCCAGGGACCGTGTCCACGTCATCATCAACGAAGTTGCGGAAGAGAGCTGGGGTCGCGGGGGGCAACTGCTGTCCGACATCGCCGCAATAGCCGTTCGGGAAAAGGAACGAAAATGAGTGGACGTCTGAGCGGAAAGCGCATCATCATCACGGGCGCCGTCGATAATATCGGCAAGGAAGCCGTGCGTGGCTTCGTGGCCGAGGGTGCAAGAGTCGTCATCGGCGACAGGGATGAAAGAGGTGCGGCCACGGCGCATGAGTTTGGCGGCGCGGTGCATTTCATAAAGGTCGATGTCACTGAGGAAGGCAGCGTGCGGTCGCTGATCGAAGAGGGTGCCGCATGGCTCGGAGGGCTCGATGTCCTCTGCCAGAACGCTGGTCTCCAGCATTCAGGCGCCGTGACCGACTTCGATGCCGCGAAATGGGATGCGCTCTTCGCCGTCAATGCGCGAGCCCATTTCTTTGGCGCGAAGTACGCGGTTCCGATGCTGCGCAAGAACGGGAAGGGGTCGATCATCAACACCTCCTCGCTGGCCGGCAAGCGCGGCGGGCCGGGGATGACCGCCTATTCGGCCTCGAAAGGCGCGGTGATAGCCTTCACCACAGCGCTCGCGATGGAGTTGGCGGCCGACAATATCCGCGTCAACGCGATTTGTCCGGGTTGGGTCGATACCGCCTTCAACCAGCCGGCGATCAATTTCATGGGTGGCCTCGACGCCCAGGCGAAAGCCGTGTCCTCGGTGGTGCCCATGGGCCGGCAGGCCCTGAGCAGCGAGATCGCGCCGATGTTCGTCTATCTCGCCTCGGACGAGTCCTCTTACATGACCGCACAGGCGATCACGATCGATGGCGGCGTCTACAATTCCTGAGTCCTCTCGCTGAGAAGCTCGGATCGGCCTGGGAGGAGAATGAGATGGCACAGTCAACAGCTGAAATCGGTTCGGGGACAGTCGCGATGCAAGGCAAACCGAAGCAGGATCGAGGATCGCCTCTGGTCAATTTTCTGCGCCGCTGGGGTACGATCGTCGTCATCGTCGCTACCGGCATCGGCTTCGCGCTTGCCTCGCCCTGGTTCCTGACGCTGTCGAACTTCAACAACATCCTGTTCTCGATGATCGTCAGCTGCCTGGTTTCCGTCGGGCTCACCTTCGTGGTGGTCGGTGGCAGTTTCGACCTCTCCGTCGGTCTGACGGTAACCACGACGTCGATCGTAACCGCCTTTCTTATCCCGATCGTCGGGCCGTGGCTGGCAATCGTCGGCGCCTTGTTCGTCGGCGCCTTCATCGGCCTGCTCAACGGCTTCCTGGTCACCTACGGGCGGCTGTCCGGCATCGTCGTCACGCTCGGCATGATGTTCGTGCTCGGCGGCATCAACATCTTCCTTACCGATGGCTACCAGATCGCCGTCGACTACAAGGAAACGGCGTTCGCCTTCATCGGCCAGGGCAAGATCGGCTTCGTCGCCTTTCCGGTCCTGATCCTGCTGGCAGTGGTGGCGCTGATGCATGTCATCTCGACACGCACCAAGCCCGGGCACTACATCGCCGCCGTCGGCGACAATCCCATGGCTGCCTACTATTCGGGCGTGAAAGTTTATCACTGGTTGATCCTGGCCTTCATACTGGCTGGCGTCATGTCGTCGATCGGCGGGATCATCCTGACCTCCGTCTCCTCCTCGGCGCAGCCGGTGGGTGGCGAAGGATATCTGCTGGAGGCGTTCGCCGCGGTGTTCCTGGGCGCGACCGTGCTCGGCAAGGGCAAGCCGCACGTGTTCGGCACGCTGCTCGGCGTCTTCTTCATTTACATGGTCAATTCCGGAATGAGCATGGTCGGCTTCCCCTTCGCCGCGCGTCAGCTGTTCTCGGGCCTTATCCTGATCCTCGCCGTCGGCGCCAATGCGATGCTGAACCGCGAGGAAATCCACCTCAAATTCATCTGAGCCGGAGGACACCATCATGTCGCAATGGCTTCTCGAGGTTCGCAACCTCACCAAGGATTTTAGCGGGACCAAGGTGCTGAAAGGCATCGACCTCGGCTTCCGGCGCGGCGAGGTCCACGGGCTGCTCGGTGAAAATGGAGCCGGCAAAAGCACGTTGATCAAGATCCTGACCGGGGTCTATGGCGCGAGCGGCGGTGAAATCTTGCTGGAGGACAGACCGGTGCGGATCGGCAGCCCGCTCGACGCCCACAGGCTCGGGCTTGGCGCCGTCTATCAGGATGCCGAACTGATCGGGGGATTCACCGTCGGGCAGAATCTGCTGCTTGGCAACGAGCCGGGAAAAGCGCTGATCAGCAACAGGAATATCCATGCTCAGGCGCAGGCAATCCTCGACCGCATCGGCATCGAGATCGACGTCACGCGCCTGGCCAGGACGCTTTCCGCAGCCGAAATGCAGCTCGTCACCTTGGGCACGCTGTTTCACCGCAATTACAAGGTGATCGTTCTCGACGAGCCGACGGCGCGACTGTCGGCGAGCGAGGTGGAGCTGTTGTTCCGGATCATCCAGAACTTCCTGTCGCAAGGCATCACCATCATCTACATCTCGCACCGGCTGGAAGAGATCAAACGCATCTGCGACCGCGTGACTGTCCTGCGCGGCGGCACGGTTTCGGCAACGCTCGACCGTGACGAGATCACCGAGGATCGGGTGACGGAGCTGATGGTCGATCGCAGCCGCAGCGATCTGGAAACCTACAACACCGGCCATTCGACGGCGCAGGTGGTGCTCGAGCTGGAAGCCGTCGGAACGGCCAAGCTCGAACCGCTGTCGCTGAAGGTTCATGCCGGCGAAGTTCTCGGCATCACCGGTCCGGTCGGCGGCGGCATGGAGCAGCTGGAGCTTGCACTCGGCGGGATAGCCGCAGCCTCGGGCACGGTGCGCGTCGATGGGACGGCGCGGCAGATTCCGGATCCGCCCGCCTCCCGGCGGGCGGGCATCGCAGTCATCCCCGAGGACCGGCGCAAGCAGGCGCTGTTCCCCAATCTGACGATGGCCGAAAATATCTGCCTGCCCGTGCTGTCGAAACTGTCCCGATTGGGCCTGGTCAACGGACGCCTCAAGGATGGCTATGCGCAGGCGGTAATGGGCCAACTCAATGTCATGCCACGGCAGCCAGACACCATCGTCAAGTTCTTCTCCGGCGGCAACCAGCAGAAGGCCGTGATCGGCAAATGGCTGAAGGCCGAGGCACGTGTCTACGTATTCGTCGAGCCGACCTCCGGCGTCGACGTCGGCGCGATCAAGGAGATCTACGACATCATTCTGCGGCTGGCCGAAAGCGGTGCGGCGGTGATCATCATCTCCTCGTCGATCAAGGAGATCCTTTCGCTGGCTGAGACGGTGGTGGTGGTCCGCAAGGGCGCGATCGTCCACGAGGCCAGGAAGACGGACTGCAACTACGACCAGCTTCTCGCTCTTTCCATGGGCGGCAGCACAACAGAAATCGCAGCGTAACATCAAGGAGAAGAGGACGTGACGATCACTGCCGAAAAGATACAGGCCGGACTGCAGGCGGGTCTGAAGAAGGCGCGCGAATTGAACTCGCCGTCCAGCATCGCCATCGTGGACGACGGGCGAAACCTGCTGGGTTTCGTGCGCATGGAAGGCGCACTGCTCGCCAGTGTCGAGATCTCGCAAGCCAAGGCCTACACCTCGCGCTCGCTCAACATGAAGACTGGCGACGTGATGCCGTTGGTGCAGCCCGGTGGGCCGCTCTACGGAATGGAGAATTCACACCGCTTGCCGCTGGTGGTGTTTGCCGGCGGCGTTCCGGTTTCACGCGGTGATCAGGTCATCGGCGCCGTCGGCGTGGCCGGTGGCATGCCGCCGGATGACGAGGCGATCGCTTCCGCCGCTGCCGCCGCGATGGCAGGCTGAGCTACCCAAAGACACGATGCGGCTTACCGCGTCCCTCACTTCAGCAATGAGGTGGGGGACGTTGTCGTTGGCCAGACAGGAAGTTAGCCCCTCACGGCGATGATGGCGCCCGCCAGAACAAGGCCGGCGCCGAACAACCTCGACAGGCCAAGCGGATGGCCTGAGGCGCCGAGGACTCCGAAGCGATCCACGAGCAGCGCGGCCCCTATCTGTCCGGCGATGACAAGGCAGATCGCGGTCGTCGTGCCGAGCGCACCGACACTGACGATCGCCCCGGTGACATAGATTGCGCCGAGCAATCCACCAAGCCAGACCCAGCCCGGTATGGATGCGGCCTGTTCTATCGGGGGGAGTGGTGTTCTCAGAAGCAGCTGCGCGGCCATGAGCGCAAGCGTCGCGACAAGGAAGGAGATGCCGGCTGCTGTCAATGGACTGCCAAGACCTGCCGCCAGCCGTCCGTTGACGAGCGCCTGGATCGGCAGGACGGAGCCGGCAACCAGGGCGATCAGAACAGCCTTCAGCATGCATGCTCCTCAGCGCGGGATATTGCCGTGTCAAAGCCGTAGAGCTGCTCCGCGTTGGTTACGAACAGTTTGCGGCGAAGGCCGGGATCCGTGGTCCAGTCCAGTGCCATATCGACCAGGTCGCCGTCATTCGGCATTGGCACCGATATGGCCGGGTGTGGCCAGTCCGTCGCCCACAAGACCCTTTCTGGGTTGGCCGCCAGCAGTGCCTCCGCGAAAGGCCTGACGTCGTCATAGGGCGGACGCGGTATGCCGGTGATGCGATAGGCGCCGGAGAGCTTGACCCAGGCACTGCCTTCGCGAACCAGATCCAAAAGCGCCTGGAAGCCGGGGTCTGCCAGGCCCCTTGCCGTCGGCACGTGGCCGAAATGATCGAAAACCGCCGGCACGCGCAACGCCCGTATCCAATCCGCCAGATCGGCTATCGTCGACACGTCGACGAGGAACTGCAGGTGCCAGCCGAGCTCGCGGATGCGACTGGCCAAGGCGCGGGCCGTCGCAAGGCCGTTGCCGGCCTTGAAGACGAGATTGATCCTGACGCCGCGCACGCCGAGTTCATGCAAGGCGAGCCATTCGCGCTCCGGCAGGGTCTCATCGGCAACGATGACGGCCCGCATGGGAATGCGCGCCTCGCGCAACACGTCGAGTGTACGCCTGTTGTCGGTACCGTAGACGCTGGGTTGCACCACCACGGCCCGGGAAAAACCGATCTTGCGCGCCAGATGCTCGTAGTCAGCAAGGCTGGCGTCAGGGGCGGTGTAGCTTCGGCCGGATGCGAAGGGATAGTCCGGCCGGGGGCCGAAGACATGGAAATGCGTATCGATGGCATTGGCCGGGAGACCGCTCCGAGGCGCTCGCGGCGCAAGGTCTGCTGGCTCGCAGATTGGGATGTCCAAGTGCGGCACCTGAGTGGCCGGTCAGGACTGTGGTGTCGGGCGATAGATCGGGCCGCGGCGCATGGTGCGTTCAAGCATATGGTTCGTCAGATAATCGGCCACGTCATGGGGGTTGTAGGATACGGACTCCTGCCCGGGATAGCCAAGCACCGTGTGCACTTCGGGCGCCATGTAGTAGCCGCCGGAAGCAGCCAGTGTCAGCGCATTGAAGGCCTCCGGATCGTCGCGAGAAAGATCGTTGATGCTCTTTGACAAGGCATCCGCGTCGATACCCGCCAGGCCGCGCCGAAAGCTCTCCACGATGTCGGGCCTGAACGCCAGCACATCGTCAAGCAACTTTTCATGCACGCCGACCGCGGTGGCCGAGGGGAATTGTTTGTAGGCGGGGATCAGCATGTCGGCGATCCGGCCGAAAAGCTTGCGCATATCGGCAGTGATCTGGTTGACGCTGGACATCACGCGGCCTCCAGGTTGCGGCGTTCGGAAATCATGCGACGGGTCTGCCGCAAGGCGACAGACATGATGGTGGCCGTGGGGTTGAGGCCGGCCGAGGTCGGGAATGTGCTGCCGTCGAAGATGAAGAGATTGGGGACGTCGTGGGTCTGGCCCCATTCGTTGACGACCGAGGTTTCGCGGTCGGTTCCCATGACGCAGGTGCCCAGCAGATGCCATCCTGTATCCGGCATCTGATGAACGACCGAGATCTCCACGGCGCCACCGGCCTGACAGGCCTCCGTGCAGCGCTCTTCGTGGAATTTGAGCATGCGTTCGGAGTTCTCGGAGACCTTGTAGATCAACTTGGGAGCGGGGATGCCATCGGTATCGGTCAGTTCGGGATCAAGAAGGACCTGATTGGATTCCTCCGGGAGATCCTCGCCAATGATTCCCCAGACCATGGTGCGGCCGAAGCGGCGGGAAACGAGGTCATGGAGGTTCGTTCCCCACATGTCCTCGACCCTGGCGTTGGGGTCGGCAAAGACCTTGGAACCGACGAAGCTTGTCGCGCCAAGCGGTCCGCCACCCGGCATGGCGCCCCATTTGGCGCCGCGCAAGAAACCACGCTTCTCGTCTGTCTCGTAGAACTCGTAAGAGGAGACATTCTGGCCAAATGGCCCGCGCCACGATTCGAGATCCTCCTCGAACGTGGCCTGCACGGCCGAGAAGGGATGCATCATCAGGCGCTTGCCGACCAGTCCGCTCGAATTGGCGAGACCGTCGCGAAAGCGTGCCGATTTCGACAGCAGGAGCAGTCTCGGCGTGCCGATACCGTTTGCGCACAGGATCACCGTGGCCGCCCGCTGACGCCGCTCGCGGCCATTTTCGTCCATGTAGATGGCACCGGTGGCGAGGCCGCGTTCGTCGACGGTGATTTCCCGCACCCGGGCACCGGTGACGAGGCGGGCGCCAGCCTTGATCGCGTGTGGCCAATGGGTGAGATCGGTGGTCGATTTGGCACCTTCGGGACAGCCGCTCATGCAGGTGCCGCGCCGCACGCAGGCATTCAGGCCATTATAGGGCACAGACGGTATCGCGTTGGTCCCCGGCCACCAATGCCAGCCCATTCTGTCCAGGCATTCCGCAGCCTTATGGCCGACCTTGCCAATCGGCAGGGCAGGCGTCGGGTAGGCCATTTTGGGCGGATAGGCGGGATTGCCGCCCAATCCGGAAACGCCGACTTCGCGTTCGATGACCTCAAGGTGCGGCGCCAGATCCTCGTAGGTGAAAGGCCAATCGTCGGCGATACCGTCAAGCGTACGCACCTTGAAGTCCGACGGCATGAACGGCGTCCAGTGGCCGGCATAGAGCGTGGCGCTGCCGCCGACACCACAGAACATCAGTGGATTGACGTCCGATTCCGTAGTGTTGATGGGATAGTCGCGAGGCATGTCGCGAAAATTGGGATTGGGATGCCACTGCTTCTGGGTGACCAACTCCCATTCGGGGCGCCGGCCGGGATAGCGACCGGCATCCGGCATGTGGCCTTGCTCCAGCGCGACCACCTTGAAGCCGGCCTGCGCCAGATGTTTTGCCGCAACGGAACCGGACGGCCCCGCGCCAATGATCAAAACGTCGGCAATATCCTCCCGCCCGGCGCGAGAGCCGGACGCTGCGATCGCAGCCATGATCTCCTCCTTGAGACAAGCACTATTATTTCGGTGTCGACCGGAAGATCGGACCCCGGTCGATCACCTGCTGCAGCATGCCGTTGGCGACATATTCCGGAACGGCATCCGGGTTTGCTTCGGGGCGACTCTGCTGTCCGGGATAGCCGATCAGGTCCCGCACATGCGGGGTCATATAGTAGCCGGCGGAAGCCACCAGGCCGATCGCGGAGAGCGCATCGGCATCGGTGCGGTTCAGCTCGTTGGCGAGTTCCGACGCGTCGCGTCCGCCAGCCTTCGAAAGGCCGCGCAGGAAATTCTCGCGCAGGTCGGGCCGCAGCTCCAGAATGCGGTCAAGCATATCGCCTTGCACGTTCATCTCGCTGGCCGCGGGCATGCCTTCGGCATTGGGAATGAGTACATCGGCAATGGCCGCGAATGTCTCGCGAATGGTGTCGTCCAACCGGCTCATGCCGCCACCTGCTGATCACGACGGTTGGCGATGAGGTGCTTGACCGAACGCAGCGCCACGGCCGCGATCGTGCCTGTCGGATTGAAGCCGGAGGAGGTGACAAAGACGCTGCCGTCATAGACGAACAGATTCGGCACGTCGTGCGAGCGGCCGTGCTGGTCGACGACCGAGCGCTCGGGATCGTTGCCCATGCGGCAGGTACCCATGAGGTGCCAGCCGCAGTCGCGCATCAGGGGCGTGGTGGAAATGTCCACCGCGCCAGCGGCGAGCATGGCTTCCTTGGCCCGTTCGAGATGGAAGTCGATCATCTTCTTGGTGTTGTCGGAGTTCTTGTAGATGATTTTCGGCGCGGCAATGCCGTCGCTGTCCTTCAACACCGGATCGAGCACAACCGCGTTCGTCTCGTCAGGCAGATCCTCGGCGATGATGCCCCATTCGAAGGCGCGGCCAAAGACCTTGCGGGTGTTGCGGTGCAGATTGGCGCCCCAGGCCTCGTCCAGAGGCTTGCCGCCATAGGCGGCGCGCATGCCGAGCGGGCCACCCGAGGGCATGACCTGCCATTTGGCGCCACGCACGAAGCCGCGCGACTTGTCGGTTTCGTAGAACTGCATCGACTGGATCGTCTGGCCGGCCGGCCCGAGCCAGCTCTCCAGCGATTCGTCGAAATAGCCCGTTACGGCAGCATAGGGGTGCATCATCAGGTTCTTGCCGACCAGTCCGGAGGAGTTGGCGAGCCCGCTGGGGAAACGGCCGGAGGTCGACAATTGCAGCAGGCGCGGTGTGCCGACACCGTTGGCGCAGACAATAACGGTCTGCGCCTTTTGGTGCCGCTCACGGCCCTGGCGATCGATATAGGTGGCACCACTGGCACGGTTCTGGGCATCGAGCGTGATTTCGCGAACACGCGCGCCGGTGATGAGAACGGCCCCGTCGCGAAGCGCGTCGGGCCAATGGGTATGATCGAAGGAGGCTTTCGCGCGTTCGGGGCAGCCGGTCAGGCATGTGCCCCAGCGGACACATTGGTTGCGTCCGCCATAAGGCTTGGAGGGAATGGAATTGGGTGCCGGCCACCAATGCCAACCGAGCCTGTTCATGCCCTCGGCGGCCTTCATGCCGATCTTGCCGATCGGCAGTGGCGGCAACGGCGATGCTTTCCCCGGCGGATAGGCTGGATCGCCGTTCAGCGCCGACACGCCCATCTCAATGTCCATCTGATCGTAGAACGGCTCGAGATCCTCGTAGGTGAAAGGCCAGTCGTCGGCGACGCCATCCAGCGTCTTGACGCGGAAATCCGACGGCATGAAGCGCTGCCAATGCGCCGCATAGAGAATCGTGCTGCCGCCGACGGCGCTGTACATCAACGGGTTCACGTCTGATTCAGACGTGTCCACGGGATAGTCCTGCTCGAGATCGCGAACGTTGGGGTTGGGATGCCAGCGCTTCTGCGACATCAACTCCCATTCCGGCTTGTTGCCCCAGAATTCGGCATTGTCGACACGCCCGCCCTGCTCGAGGCAGACGACGCTGAAGCCGTTGGCGGCGAGGTGCTTCGCCGCAACCGAACCGGATGCGCCGGCGCCAATGATCAAAACATCCGCGACCTGGGGTGGTCTACCCTGGGGTGCCATGCGGTTCCTCCTCCCAAACATCATGACGGGCGGCCCAGAGAGGACTGCCATATCGTCACCTTTGCACACCAAAAACGTTCTGACAACATTGTCGACATTATAGTTGACATTTTTGGTGGCGCGCGCTGTATGGTCGCCAGACGGCTGCGGGAGGCGGCATCAATCCGGGGCTCACGGCACCATCGGAGGCGCGCTGACGGCGCGGCTTTAAGGGGAGGATCAATGCATATTGCGGTTGTTCTGCGCATCGTGCCAGACGTGACGGAAGAGATCGAGATTGCCGGCAACGGCATCGAGATCGATCGCGAATGGATCGGGCTCAAGCTCAACGAGTTCGACGATCATGCGCTGGAAGAAGCGGTGCTCCTCAAGGAGTCGACCGGCGCGCGCGTGACGGCGGTTGCGCTTGCCGGTGACGGCGCGGAACGTCAGTTGCAGACCGCGATCGCGCGTGGCGCAGATGACGCCGTGGTGGTCAATCATGACCAGGAAAGCGCGGTAGGCGCACGCGCCGCCGCGCATCTGCTGGGTTCGGTCCTGAAAAATCTTGGTGCCGACCTGGTGCTGACCGGCGTGCAGACGCCCGAGGATGTCTTCGGGCAGTTGGCGCCGTTCCTGGCGGCGGACCTGCAATGGCCGGTGCTGAACGCGATCAACGGCGTGTCCGCTGCGGAGGGCGGGCTTGAGGTGACGCAGGAATACAGCGGCGGCTATTCCTCCCGCTTCGCCGTGAAACTGCCGGCAGTCCTTGGAATCCAGGCGGCGTCGAAGCCGCCGCGTTACGTCTCGGGCAGCAAGCTGCGCCAGGCAAGCACAGCCACGATCGCCTCGGTGGTGTCGACAGTCCCGGACGGTTTCCGAGCTCAGGTCTCGACGCGCCTTGGCGCGTCTCAATCCGGCACCAAGGCCGACATGATCACCGGAAGCGCCGAGCAGATTGCCGCCAAGCTCGTGGATATGCTCGCCGAACGCGGACTGGTGGGAGCCTGAACGATGAAGATACTCGTCTATATCGATCTTCAGGACGGCGTTCCCACCGCGCTGTCGCGTGAACTTGTGGCCGGCGCGCGCCGGCTCGCCGGGCAGGGCGGCAGCATCGAGTTGGCGCTGATTGGCGGCGACGCCGACGCGGCCAGGAAGCTGGGTGCCTCCCGCGTCTTCACATCGACCCCTTCGCCCTATGATCCCGTGGCGCATGGCGCCTATCTCCAGGGCATCGTGGCCGACAACGGGTTCGACCTCATTGTCTTCGGTTGCACCACCTCGGGTCTCGACCTTGCGCCTGTCCTTGCGTTCCTCAACGACCTGCCGCTTCTCAGCTACTGCACGGCGGTGCGGATTTCCGGCGGCACGGTGGAGGCGGACAGCCAGATCTATGGGGGCAAGCTTGTCTCCACCGCCGAGGCTTCCATGCCTGCCGTGCTCCTCGTGAATGCCGGCGCCTTCAGCGAGGATAATGGCAACCAGGCCGGAAATGCCGAGATCATTCAGCTTCCCGACAGGCCTCAGTCCTCGGTGCGGCTGGTGTCCGCCAATCGGCCGGATCCGAATGCGGTCGATATCACCAAGGCCAGCCGGCTGCTCTGCGTGGGCCGCGGGATTGGCGAGCAGGACGCCATCGAGGAGGCGCGCGAAGTCGCCGATTTGATGGGGGGCGAAATCGTCGGCAGCAGGCCGATCATCGACGCCGGCTGGCTGCCGAAGGAGCGCCAGGTCGGCAAATCGGGCCGCAAAGTCAAGCCGCAGCTGTACCTCGCACTGGGCGTTTCGGGGGCGCCTGAACATATCGAAGGCATGGGGGGTGCGGGCACGATCGTGGCGATCAACACCGACGCCAGCGCGCCGATCTTCGATCATGCGCATTTCGGTGCGGCTGTCGACGTCGCCGATTTCCTGCCTGCCTTCAAGGAGGCTCTGGCCAGGAAGGCCGGCTGACGTGCTTCAGACGCAGCTAGTTCTGACCGCCCTGGTCGCCGCCACCGTCGCCATATCCGGATATCGGTTCTACAGGATCCTGGCGCCCGTGTTCCGGGGGGCGCCCGTATACAGGCTCGACCATCCCGAGCAGCGTGCCGCTGGAGCCGCGGCCGATGTTGGCCTGCACAGACGGCTGTTCCGGAAACGCTATTCCGGGCTGCTCCATGCGATGCTGTTTTCCGGCTTCATCGTGCTCTTCACCGCGATCATCCAGAGCTTCGGTTCCGGATTTTTCCCCGGTTTCTCGCTGGCAGCGATCGGCGGCAACACCTGGATCGCGCTGGCGCAGGACATCTTTGCCGTTCTGATCATCGCGGCGCTGGCGCTGGCGGCGTTCCAGCGCGGCTTTCTGCGGCCGGCTCGCTTCAAGGGCTCGAATGCCATCGATGCTTGGGTGATCTACGGGCTGGTCGGCTGCGTGGTCGGCACGATGCTGCTGGAGAACGCGTTCCATATCGTGGCCGCCGCAACGGCGACATCCTGGCGCCCGGTCTCCGGCGCCATAGCTTCGTTTCTTGTCGTCCTGGGCACAAGCCCGACCGTTGCGGTTGGAGGGGCCGAGCTCTTCTATTGGGCGCATATATGCGCCGTGCTTGCCTTCCTGATCTACATTCCAGGTTCCAAGCATCGCCATATGTTCCTGGCCATTCCCAACATCTATTTCCGCAACATCGGGCCAAAGGGCCTGCTCACGCCCGCCGGCTCCGAGGCTGCGGGTATTACCGACATCGATCAGTTCCACTGGAAGCACAAGCTCGACCTGGTTTCGTGCACCGAATGCGGCCGGTGCCAGGAGGCGTGCCCGGCCAACGCCGCTGGCCTTCCGCTCAGCCCGAAGAAGCTGATCATGGATCTGCGTGATCATATGATGGACCGCGAACGCGGCAATTGCCGCGACGTGCCGCTGATCGGCGGGGTGATCAAGGAAGAGACGCTTTGGGCGTGCACCACCTGTCGCGCCTGCATGGACGTTTGTCCCGTCCATATCGAGCCGATGACCAAGATCATCGAAATGCGTCGCAGCCTGATTGAGGAAGGCGATGTCGAGCCGATGCTGCAGGATTCGCTGGCGAGCCTGCAGCGCAACGGCAACTCCCTGGGCAAGCCGGCGCGCCAGCGCGCCAAATGGACCCGGGACCTGGACTTCAAGATCAAGGACGCGCGCGAGGAGCCTGTCGACATCCTCTGGTTCGTTGGCGATTACGCGTCCTTCGATGCCCGGGTCCAGCGCATCACGCTGAAGGTGGCGCGCGTGCTGCACGAGGCCGGAGTGGACTTCGGTATCCTCTATGACGCAGAACAGAACAGCGGCAACGATGTCCGCCGCGCCGGTGAGGAAGGCGTCTTCGAAGTGCTGGCCCGCCAGAACATCGAAGTGCTCGACGCTTGCCAATTCAACCGGATCATGACGACCGATCCGCACAGCCTGAACGCGCTTCGGCAGGAATACCGCTTCTTCGACCGCAACTACGAGGTGATCCACTATACGCAGTTGCTGCTGGAGCTTCTGGAGGCGGGCCGGCTAAAGCCTTTGGCCAACGAGGGAGGGGTCGTCACCTATCACGATCCCTGCTACCTCGGCCGCTACAATGGCGGCTTCGACGCTCCGCGCGAAATCATCCGCAAAGCGGGCTACGACCTGCATGAAATGGGCCGCTGCCGGGAGAACAGTTTCTGCTGTGGCGCCGGCGGCGGGCGTATCTGGATGGACGACAGCAAATCGGTTGAACGGCCGAGCGAGAGCCGCATCAAGGAGGCGCTGGCTCTGGGCGATGCCAGACAGTTTGTCGTGGCCTGCCCGAAGGACACGGTCATGTACACGGCGGCGGTTCAGGCGCTTGGCGTCGGCGACCGCATCACCGTGCGCGACATGATCGATCTCGTCTACCCGTCCTGATCCCGCTGGCGCCCTACCAGGACCCAGCAGGCGGCACCTTTGCCACCGAGGATAGCTCAGCAGGCGGAGAGTTCGGGCGTTAGAGCGGTTCAGCGTTTCACGGAATCGCAGAACCGCTCTAACTATTTGTTTTTACGCAATTCCCAAGGGCAAGCGCTACGCGCTTGTCCCGGGAAAACCGTTTCACACTTTTCCTGGAATTGCTCTAGATGTTTGATCCCGGGCTGGGCATCGCCTCCGCGTACGCGCCCGTCTCGCATTCCCATCTCGCTGAAATGGCGGCTGTGGCCGGCGACAGTGCTTTCTAGCCGTGCCGGCCGGTGAAGTCGGCGGGATCAGTTTAGCCGACTTCCCAATCGCGGCGCTCGCCCCAAACCCTTTTTGCCGACTATTGGAAGCGGAGCATGAATGCGCCCGCCCTCGTTCCTGTCACTGGCTTTCTGCTCGGCGTGCTCGGTTATGGGCTTCTTCCATAGGGCAACACTCCCGATTCAAAATCTGCGCCCTGGGGATTGACGCGGGTCAGTCTGAATGCTCTTATTCTCGATATTCAATAATAAGTCTCGATAAACGAGAAAAATGGGATAAGCGCTTTTACGATGGTTCAGCCTCCGATGCATGTCGGCATGACCGGCATATCCAAGACCTACGACGGCCACAATTTCGTCGTGCGCGATCTCGACCTCGACATCGCGAAAGGTGAGTTTCTGACGCTTCTTGGACCTTCGGGTTCGGGGAAGACGACGACACTCATGATGCTCGCCGGTTTCGAATACCCGTCAGGCGGGCAAATCACGCTCGACGGGCGGCCGATCCAGGACATGCCGCCGGAAAGGCGGAACATCGGCATGGTGTTTCAGAACTACGCCCTCTTCCCGCATATGACGGTCGCTGAGAACGTTGGTTATTCATTGAGGGTGCGAGGCTTTTCCAAGGAGCAGATCGCCACGCGCGTCGGCGGAGCGCTGGCGATGGTCCAACTTTCGAACCTTGCACAACGCAAGCCCACGGCCTTGTCGGGTGGCCAGCAACAACGGGTCGCGCTTGCTCGAGCGCTTGTCTTCGAACCCAGCCTGGTGCTGATGGATGAACCGCTCGGCGCCCTGGACAAGAAGCTGCGCGAGGACCTGCAGCTCGAAATCCGTCGGATCGCCGACCGGCTTGACCTGACAGTCGTCTATGTGACGCACGATCAGCACGAAGCGCTGACGATGTCCGACAGGATCGCCATTTTCAACGACGGCCGCATCCAGCAAATCGGTTCAGCACAGGATATCTATGGCCGTCCCGCCAACCGCTTCGTAGCCGAGTTCGTTGGCGACAATAACTGCCTCGATGCGAAAATCGTCTCGATCGAAGGCGATTTGGCACGCGCAAGGCTGGCCGGCGGTCAAGAAATCTGGGCACGCAGCAGCGCGCACGCAAAGGTTGATCAAGGGGCAACGATCGCCATCAGGCCCGAGAGCGTCCGCATCTCCGGGCAGGACCGCGGCGGAACGCTCAGCGGGCAGGTCAGCGACATCATCTATTGCGGCGACCAGTTCCGGATCCACGTCGAACTGCCGAGCGGGGAACGGTTGATTGCGAAGAGTTCATCATCGGTCGGAATCCAGATGGAGATGGGCAGCCCTGTCCGTCTCGACTGGGAGCCCCACGATGCCTGGGCGCTTGACGGCAGATAACACAACTGAAAATCCAGAGAGGACATCACATGTTGGGAGTGCGTTCGTTCAAACAGTCATGCCTTGTCGGGCTTGTCCTGACCGCGGCGAGTTTTCCAGCCCTGGCAGACGGCCTGACCGTCGTTTCCTGGGGTGGGGCCCTGCAGGAGGCACAGACAAAGGCTTTCCTCGATCCCTACGCGAAGGCCAAGAACATCACCGTGACCCAGGATACCTGGAGCGGCGAACTGGCCAAGCTGCGTGCCATGGTCGATAGCGGCAATGTCGCCTGGGACGTTATCGACGTCGATCCGCAAACGGGGGCGACCGCTTGCGACCAGGGACTGCTTGAGAAGATTGGTGACGACGCGGCCTTCAAGTCCGCGGGCCTCGTGGAGGGCGCCCTCACCGACTGCGCGGTGGGAACGAGCGTCTACGCCACGATCCTGGCGTTCCAGAAACAGGCATTCCCGAACGCGCCCACCAAATTGACCGACATTTTCGACACGACGACTTTCCCGGGCAAACGCGGCTTCCGCAAGAGCCCGGTGGACACGCTCGAACTCGCCTTGCTCGCGGATGGTGTGGCGGCGTCTGACATCTATGCGACCCTGGCGACGCCCGCCGGCGTTGATCGAGCCTTCAAGAAGCTCGACACAATCAAGAAGGACATCGTCTGGTGGGAGGCCGGCGCGCAGCCGCCGCAACTTCTCAAATCCGGCGAAGTGAAGATGGCGCTGGCCTGGAACGGCCGCATTGCCGATGCCAACGCCAAGGAAAACGCCGATCTCGGGGTCGCCTGGACCAATCAGATCCGCGGCTTCGACATGTGGGTCATCCCCTCCGGTTCAAAGAATCTCGCAGCCGCCAAGGAGTTCGTGGCCTTCAGCGTCAAGCCGGACGTCAACGCCGCACTGAGCAACTACATCGCCTACGGACCAACGGTAAAGGCAGCCAGCGATCTCATAGCAAAGGACGTGCTGCCGAACCTGCCGTCCGCCCCTCAGAACAGCGAGGGCGCGCTGGCCCAGGACGGAGCATTCTGGGCCAAGAACGGGGACGCGCTGAACGCGCGCTTCTCCAGTTGGATTTCCCAGTAGGCCGGGCGGGAGTTGTTGGATGACACTGCCATACGGCGACGTGGGCTTGGTAATGACGCAGCATGATGCCCCGACGGGAGACATCGCGTCATCGACGGCTGGTGTCGTCGTTCGGTCCTCGATCAGGAGCGACAACAACAGGAGGGCGGCTCGGGCTGCCCTTCCGGCGGCGCCGCTCCTGATCTTCCTGCTTCTGTTCCTGGTGATCCCCATAGGGTCTGTTGTTCATACGGCGATATCGGACGGAGAAATCGCCAAGGCACTGCCACTGACAACGCAGACACTTCAGTCCTGGGAAGGAGATGAGCTTCCAGCCGCTGCCATCTTCATGACGCTCGGACAGGAACTGGAAGCCGCGGGACATGTCGGATCCGTGCGCCCGCTCGCCCGTCGGCTGGGGTACGAATTGACTGGTGGGGCGAGTGCCATCCTCAGTGCTCAGCGGGCGCTTTCCGAGGATTTCGATCGCACCGATCCGAAGGCCTGGAAAGCCCAATTGATCAGGGCAGACGCGGCGTGGGGACAAAGTGGCGTCTGGAGCATCATCAAGCAACATGACAGTCACTACAGCGCCTTCTATTTGTGCTGGGCGACCGGCTTTGCCGTGAAGATCGAAGCCGATGGCAGCCTGTCTCAGGAAACGAGCTATGACTTCCGGTCGATCTATCTGAGGACGATCCTGATCAGCCTTGTCGTCACGAGCCTCACGATCGTGATCGGATACCCGGTTGCGTATGTCATCGCCAATGCCAGCGGGCGAACCGCGGCGATCCTCCTGTTCTTCATTCTCCTCCCGTTCTGGACCTCGCTCCTCGTGCGGACAATGTCGTGGATAGTCTTCCTCCAGACCAATGGCGTTCTCAACAATGCGCTGGCCGGAACGGGACTGACATCCGAGCCGCTGCCCCTTCTTTATACGCGCATGGCGACAATCATCGCGATGATCCAGATCCAGTTGCCGTTTACGGTGCTGCCCATGATCAGCGTGATGCGTGCGATTCCAGCGAACCATGTAAAGGCCGCCCGCAGCCTCGGTGCAGGTCCTCTTCTGGCACATGCGACGATTTTTCTGCCGCAGGCGGTTCCGGGTATTGCCGCTGGCGGACTTCTCACCTTCGTGCTGTGCCTTGGCTTCTATCTGACACCGGCATTGGTGGGGGGACCGTCAGATCAGATGGTGAGCTTCTTCATTGCAAGGTTTACCAATGAGGATCTGAATTGGGGGCTCGCTTCGGCACTTAGTGTCGTACTCATCCTTGGAGCGGGCATTGTGGCGCTCCCCCTCGCGCGCCAGATCGCACGTCACTCATCGGATCGGATCTGACCATGGGCCGCCGCGTCTACACCGAGTTTCCCGCCTACATTCGCATACCGCTTTACGGATTTGTTGGGATCGCTATTCTCCTGCTGGTGCTGCCGCTGGCAGTCGCCCTCCCGATTTCGTTCAATGCCGATCCTTGGTTCACCTACCCATTCCGTGCGGTGTCTCTTCGCTGGTTCGAACAGCTGTTTTCCTCGCCCCTGTGGACCGGGGCAATGATCAACAGCCTGGTGATTGCGATTTCGACCACCGTCGTTGCCACGACGCTGGGCACGCTCGCGGCAATCGGCCTCGTCAATCCACGGTTTCCTTTCCGGACGGCCGTGATGGCGCTTGCCATCTCGCCCATGATCGTTCCCGTCGTCGTGCTGGGTCTCGGCCTGTTCATTTTCTTTTCGCCGCTCGGCCTCAACTATTCCTATGCTGGCGTCGTCATTGCCCACACCATTCTTGCATCGCCCTTCGTTGTCATCACGGTCACGGCGACACTGACGCGCTTCGACTTCAACCTGATGCGGGCCGCGGCGGGTCTGGGCGCCGGCCGTGTGACGGCATTTCGAACGGTGATGCTTCCAATCATCGCGCCAGGCGTGGCCGCGGGGGCGGTCTTCGCCTTTGCCTCGTCATTCGACGAAGTGGTGATGGTCCTGTTCATTGCCGGACCTCAGCAGCGCACGCTTCCAAAACAGATGTTCACGGGACTGCGTGAGCAACTCGATCCCACGATCCTCGCCGCGGCCGCGGTGATGATCATACTGACGAGTTGCCTGATGGCCGTAACCTACAACGCCAACAAGAATAGGTAACGTGATGCTGCACATCATGTCGCAAGAGACCGGGACGATCGGGGCGCAAGCCGGATTGTTCGCCGACGATTATCTTGAGGAGCCTTATTGGTGGTCGGCGGCGCCGCTGCCCTCCGTCAGCGAGAACATGGAACCGGCCAGGCTTGACGGCAGGGCAGACGTCGTCGTTGTTGGCGGCGGCATTACGGGCCTGGTCGCCGCGCTGCATCTGGCGCGCGAGGGTCGTGACGTTGCCGTTCTCGATGCGCAGAGGATCGGCGAGGGCGCCGCACGTCGCAATGCCGGTTTCGTTGGCCGCACGCTGAAGCGGTCCGTTGAATGGCTGACGGCAAAGTCCGGGCGCGACCACGCGGTGCGGGTCTATCGCGAGCTTGATGCAGCTCTCCGTGGCGTCCAGGCCTTCGTCGACCGCGAACGGATCGAATGCCACTACCAAACCTGCGGCCGCTTCATTGCCGCCAATTCGAACGCCCATTTTCGAGCGTTGGTCGCAGATCTCGAACAGACCCGACAGGCCGTCGGCTTTGACTATTCCGTGGTCGAGAAGCACGAAGTTCGATCGGAGATCGCCTCTGACGGCTACCATGGCGGCGCGGTCATTCCAGATCTCGGTTCGATTCATCCCGGGCTTTATCACGCCGGCCTTGTCCGCAAGGCGCTCGATGCCGGCGTCAGGCTATACCCCCTCACGAATGTCGTGGGCGTCGATCATGATGCGCGCGGGAAGACTGTTCGAACGTCGAGAGGCGACATTGCCGCCCGCCATGTCATTATCGCCACCAATGGCTATACCAGCCGCGACCTGAAATGGCTTGCAAGGCGGGTCATTCCATTCCGCGGCTTTCTGATTGCAACCGAGCTGCTGCCGCCGGAAACGATCGACAGGGTCATACCGCACCGCCGCACCTATCTCGATACCAAGATGAACATCGATTTCCTGCGCCCGGCACCCGATTCGAGCCGCCTTCTCTTCGGCGGCATGACCGGTACGGCGAGCCCGACGGCGACGCCTCTCGCCGGAGCGCTCCGCGATCGCCTGGTGAGAATTCTGCCTGATCTCAAGGGTGTCCGGCTCAGTCGTGCCTGGACCGGGCACTGCGCTGGAACTTTCGATTTCATGCCCCATATCGGCTTGAACAACGGTGTCCATTTCGCGCTCGGTTACAACTTCGCCGGCATCCCCCTGGGAACACATTTCGGGGAGAAACTTGCAGCCAGAATTCTTGAACGAGGAGACCCGTCGTCCGTCTTCGACGTCGAAAAATTCCCCACGGCCCCGTTCTATGGCGGCTCTCCGTGGTTCGTGCCCTTGGCTATGCGCTATTTCGACTGGCATGATGATCGAATCGCAAAGGGCTAGAGCGCGGACATCATGGACAAGAGCACATCGAGTAAGACGGCGACGGAAAAGCCGTTGGAACGCTATGTCCGTATTCTCGAGATCGTAGCCGGCTTTCCAGACGGCATTTCGGGAACGACCGTCGGCGAGATGCTCGATTTGCCGAAAGCCTCGGCCTACAGGCTGATGAAGAGTCTGGCCGATGTTGAGTTGATCGAGCAAAGCGGCCCAAAGACGGCCACCTTCAAGCTCGGACGACGGCTGGAAAGGCTGCTCTTTTCTGGCGTCAGCGACGAATGGCTCAAGGTCGTCGCGCGGCCCACCCTCCAGGACCTATCCGAGCAGACGGGGCAAGCCTGCTTCATCGCGCGACTTTCCGGCAACAGCGTCCGCAGCGTGGACATGGTCTCGCCTGGCAATCTGGTCAGGGCCTACATCGTTCCAGGGCTTGAAATCCCTGCCCATGCCGGCGCCTCCGCCAAAGCGATCCTCGCCTTTCAGGACTCTGACTTTATCGCTTCCGTGCTTGACAGGCCATTGAAGCGGTTCACCGCAGCCACAAAAATCGACTTCGCCCAGCTTCTGGACGAGTTGGAAACCGTTCGCAAAACCGGCGTGGCATATTGCATCGGGGAGGATGTGGATGGATTTGCCGGGATCGCCGCCCCGATCAGGATCGAGGGCCAGCGTACGCTGCACAGCCTCTGCGTGACGGGAACGATCCATGGAATCCTGGAAGCCAATCGAGACCTTAACGTCTCGCTCATCAAGCGACTCGCGGAGAAACTTTCCAAGATACTTGAAAAGCAATTCCAGCTTACCGTGAAATCCAGCACTTGAACGGAAAGTAATAGCTCCATTTCGAAAGCGCATGGAAATACCCATGGCGCTCGATTCAGTATTTATATTACCGATAGACGCTCGTTGATTCGAGGCTTTCGGTCCCGTCCTGGTTTTTTTCTAAACAGGACTCTTCTAGCGTATTCTTTTCAAGCGCGAAATCGACGTCTATGTCGATTTTATATTGACACGAAACGCGCCCTCAGCCTATTTTCTCGTAAATTGATTTATTGTATCGATTATCGAGAAAGGCAATTCAATGACTGCGATCGACTGGCGGCTGGCCGCCTCCAACCTCACCCTGCGCGGACAATCATTCATAGACGGCAGGTTCGTCGACGCTGTGTCCGGTGGCGTGTTCGGCGCGATCAATCCCGCCAACGGGACAACGCTGACCCAGGTCGCGTCCTGCGACGCGACGGATGTCGACTTGGCGGTACGTTCCGCGCGGAGGGCTTTCGACTCTGGTTCCTGGTCGCGGCGTTCGCCGAGCGAGCGCAAGAAAGTGCTGCAGCGGTTCGCCGAGCTGATGCATCAACACGGTGATGAACTGGCCTTGCTTGAGACCCTGAGCATGGGCAAGCCGATCTCCGATGCGCGGTCCATCGACGTCCCGGGATCGGCCAATACGATCGCCTGGTACGCCGAGGCGATCGACAAGATCTACGACGAGATCGCGCCGACCGGCAGCGGCGCACTGGGCATGATCACGCGCGAGCCCGTAGGCGTTGTGGCAGCGGTCGTTCCATGGAATTTTCCATTGCTGATGGCATGCTGGAAACTTGGACCGGCACTTGCGGCGGGCAATTCAGTCATCCTCAAGCCAGCCGAGCAGTCGCCGCTTTCCGCCATTCGGCTCGCGGAGCTCGCGGCGGAAGCCGGCATTCCGGATGGCGTTTTCAACGTGATTACCGGCCTTGGCGAGACCGCGGGCAAGGCGCTTGGCTTGCACATGGATGTCGATGCGGTGACGTTCACCGGCTCGACTGAAGTCGGCAAGCTCTTCATGAGCTATTCTGCCCAGTCGAACATGAAGCGCATCGCGCTCGAATGCGGCGGCAAGACCCCGCATATCGTCATGGCCGATTGTGGCAACCTCGATGAAGCCGCGACGGCGGCGGCCTATGGCATCTTTTTCAACCAGGGTGAAGTCTGCAACGCCGGCTCGCGCCTGCTGGTCGACGCCAAGATCAAGGATGTGTTCCTGGAGAAGGTTATCGCCGTCGGGAAAACGCTTACCGTTGGCGATCCGCTTGATGCCGCCACGAAGCTTGGCGCCATGGTCAGCCAGGACCAGATGGACCGTGTGCTCGACTACATCGACATCGGTGCCAGGGAAGGCGCCGAGCTCAAGTCCGGCGGCAAGCGTGTCCTCGGCGAGACCGGCGGCTATTACATCGAACCGACCGTCTTCGACAATGTCAGCAACAAGATGAGGATTGCGCAGGAGGAGATCTTCGGTCCCGTCCTTGCCACAATCTCCTTCTCCGGAGCTGAGGAAGCAGTCGCGCTCGCCAACGACACGATCTATGGCCTTGCCGCCGCGGTGTGGACCGACAACATCGACGTCGCGCTGTCCACCGCCCGCCGGCTAAGAGCGGGTTCGGTCTGGGTCAACAATTTCGACGAGAGCAACATTACGATGCCCTTCGGCGGCTACAAGCAGTCGGGCTTCGGACGGGACAAATCGCTGCATGCGATCGACAAATACACCGAGCTTAAGGCAACCTGGATCAAGATCCGCGCCTAGAGCCGGATCATTCCCCTGACCAAGCACGTCTCCTCGCCCTATGATGCGAGGTACAGAAAGAGCCACGCATGCGGGATCCACGCTTCGATATCCTGTTCGAGCCGGTACAGATCGGACCTGTTGTCGCCCGCAACCGATTCTACCAGACGCCTCACTGCAACGGCATGGGCAATTTGCGACCGCAAGCCCATGCCGCGATGCGCGGTATCAAGGCCGAAGGCGGATGGGCGGTGGTCAACACCGAGCATTGCTCGGTTCATCCCTCTGGCGACCTCATGCCGGAGGTTCTGCAGATGCTGTGGGATGATGGCGACATTCCACCGCTCGCCTTGATGGTCGAAGCGGTCCACGAGCACGGCTCGCTCGCCGGCGTCCAACTCGCCTATCCCGCCTACTACAACGCCAATCGCATGACCCGCGAGGTGCCGCTCGGTCCGATGGACCGACCCGTCAGCGGACACCATCCGGTCCAGGTTCGCGCCATGGACAAGTCCGACATCAAGGCGCTGCTGGGTTGGTGGAAGGCCGCGGCGCAGCGTGCGCGCAAGGCCGGCTTCGACATCCTCAATGTCGACGGCAATTTTTCCACCATCGCCTTCCAATTCATCTCGCCCCGCAATCAACGAACCGACGAATATGGCGGCTCGCTGAAGAACCGGGTCCGCCTGCTGAAGGAGTTGATCGAGGCGACGCGAGAGGGCGGCGGCGATGCCTGCGCTGTCAGCGTGCGCCTGATCATTGATGAGCTGTTTGGCCCCGAGGGACTTCGTGTCGCGGAGGAAGGGATCGAGGCGATCAGCCTGCTCGCCGAACTGCCGGACCTGTGGGATCTCGTGGTGGGAACCTGGGCGGACGATTCACCGACCTCGCGCTTCGCATCGGAGAACGACCATGAGCCGTTCATGACCGGGATCAAGGGCGTCACCACCAGGCCGGTCGTGGGTGTAGGGCGCTTCACTTCACCTGACACGATGGCGAGCCTGATCCGTCGCGGCGTGCTTGACATGATTGGCGCCGCGCGCCCGTCGATCGCGGATCCCTTCCTGCCGAAGAAGATCGAGGAGGGTCGCTACGAGGACATCCGCGAGTGCATCGGCTGCAATATCTGCGTGTCGAGCCACTTTGCCATGACGAACCTGCGCTGCACGCAGAATCCGACGATGGGCGAGGAATGGCGGCGCGGCTGGCACCCCGAACGAATTTCCGCCAAATCAAGCGATGCGACCGTGCTCGTGGTCGGCGGTGGACCGGCGGGCCTCGAATGCGCCCGGGCCCTCGGGCAGCGCGGCTACCAGGTAACCCTGGCCGAGCGGCGGAGCCGTCTCGGCGGCCGCGTGACTCTTGAAGGCGAACTGCCGGGCCTGCGTGAATGGCTGAGGGTTCGAGACTGGCGCATCACGCAGATCGACAAGCTCCCGAATGTCGGGGTCTATCTCGAAAGCGATCTCGGATTGGCCGAAATTCTCGAATTCGACGCCGACGAGGTCGTGCTGGCGACGGGGTCGCAATGGCGCGCCGATGGCGTCGGACGCGCGGCCTTCAAGCCGATTGCGCTGTCGGCCAGCCTGCCCGTATTCACACCCGACGACATCATGCGCGGCAATCTCCCGTCGGGCCGTGTCATCGTCTATGACGACGACCACTACTACATGGGCGCCGTGATCGCCGAAAAGCTGGCGCTTGCCGGCAACGACGTTACATTGCTCACGCCGGCGGCCGACATCTCCTCCTTCACCATCAACACGCTTGAAAACATCCGCACGGCCAAGCGGCTCCATGAGCGCGGCGTCGGGATGGTTACGCATATGGCGCTGGCCGGCACCCGAGACAACCTGGCCCTCTTCGTCGATGCGCGAACCGGGGCCACGGCGCACAAGGAGGCCGACGCCCTTGTCCTCGTCACGGCTCGGCTGCCGCGCAACGAACTGTTTGAAGCACTGACCGCGCGTCTTGATCAGGGCAATGCAGGTCGCCTGCGCCGCGTCTCGCGCATCGGGGATTGCGAAGCGCCCGCTGCCATTTATGCCGCCGTATACTCAGGCCACCGTTTTGCTCGAGAATTCGAGAGCGGCAACCCGACGTTGCGTCGCGAGCGGATCAACCTTGCCACTTAGAACCAAGCGATGAGTGTTCTCATGTCAGCACCAGCGACACCGAATTCCGAAAAGCTCTATGCCCGCGCCCGCGAGGTCATGCCTGGCGGAAACACCCGTACGACTGTCTATCGAAAACCACATCAGATCTATGCCTGGCGCGGCGATGGGTGCCGGATCACCGATGTCGATTGCCACGTCCGGATCGACGCCTTGGGAAACTTCACCTCTCTGATCCATGGCTATGGTAACCGCCAGATCCTCGAGGCGGCCACACGGCAACTCGAAGCCGGCACGTGTTTCGGCATGCCCACCGAGAGCGAGATCCGGCTGTCGGAAATACTGTGCGACCGTCTGTCGTCCGTCGAGCGGCTTCGCTACACAAATTCCGGCACGGAAGCGGTGATGAATGCGATCAAGGCCGCGCGCGCCTATACCGGCAGGCCGAAGATTGCAAAATGCGAGGGCGCCTACCACGGGACCTATGACCCGGCCGAGACAAGTCAGGACGCCAGTCCCGCTACCTGGGGCGATATCGACAGGCCGGGATCCGTGCCGACCGCCAAAGGGACACCCCAGGGGGTGCTCGACGATGTCATCGTCATTCCCTTCAACAACACCCCGGTCGCCGAGGCCATTCTGCGCGCCAGCGGCAACAGCCTTGCCGCCGTGCTCGTCGATGTCATGCCCAACCGCGCCGGTCTCGTCCCGGCAAAGCCCGAATACCTGGCGATGCTGCGCCGCGTCACGCGCGAACTCGGAGCCTTGCTGATCCTCGACGAGGTCATCACGTTTCGCCTTGGCTACAATGGCGCACAAGGCCGTTTCGACATCGACCCGGACCTTACCACGCTCGGCAAGATTATCGGCGGCGGCTTTGCGATCGGCGCCATCGGCGGCCGTGCGGAGGTGATGTCGGTGTTCGATCCGAGCAAGGGCCAGCCCGCGGTGCCGCATGGCGGCACCTTCAGCGCCAATCCAATGTCGATGTCGGCCGGGATAGCCGCTCTTGAAGAATTGACGCCCCCTGTGTTCGAGAAGCTCGAGGCGCTCGGCGATCGCTTCGATCAGGGTGTTCGCGCCTGTTTCGCCCGGCATGGGATCAAGGGACAGGTGACAGGACTGGGCTCGCTGCGCCGTGTCCACCTGACGGACGCGCCGTTGAGCGACTATCGCTCCACATTCGCCGCGGCCGATGGCGGCGCGCGGGTTGCGGCTCTCGCCAAGGCATTGTTCGACCAGGGCGTGATCATTGCAGGCAATGGGCTGATGGCGTTCTCCACCGTCATGGAAGACGCGGATATCGACGAAATAGTGCGGGCCTTCGACCGAGCGTTGCCGGCATTCGCATGACGATCAGCGGCAAGCAAACCTCCGGACACCAAGGAGCAGCGTATGAAAAGGCAAAAGGTCGACGTGACCAACAACTGGGGAGCGGCTATCGGCTATTCCCGGGCCGTCCGCGCCGGAAACACCATTGTCGTATCGGGCACCTCTGCCTCTGGACCCAACGGCACACTTCACCCCGGTGATGCGGAAAGGCAAACCATCGAGGTCCTGGACCGCATCGGCGCGGCGCTACGCCAACTCGACGCCTCGATCGAGGATGTCGTCGAGACGCGTATCTTCCTGCGCGACATGAAGGATTGGGAAGCCGTCGGCAGGGCCCACGGCGCCGTCTTTGGCGACATTCGACCGGCAACGACCATGGTTCAGGCGGGGGCGCTCATCGACGACGGCCTGCTCGTCGAGATCGCCGCCACGGCTATCCTTGCAAGCTGAAAGAAATCATATGTCCAGGGACACCATCATTACCTGCGCCGTGACCGGCAGCCTCACGCGGCTGGAAGACAATGAAAATTTGCCGGTCACGCCGGAACAGATCGCGGACTCGGCACTCGATGCGGTCGATGCGGGCGCGGCAATCCTGCATCTTCATGTCCGCCATCCCGACGGTCGACCGTCGATGGAACTCGATCATTATCGCGAACTCGTTCGCCTGATCCGCGCCAAGAACACGGAGGTGATCCTGAACATCACCACCGGACCTGGCGGCCGGTTCCAGCCCGGCGAGGAAGATCCCAAGATCGCCGGACCCCGGACGAATTTCGTTACAGCCGAGCGCCGCGTCGAGCACATCCGCGATCTGCGGCCCGACATCTGCACCCTGGATCTCAACACGATGACGTTCGGCAGCGAGGTCGTCATTAACACCCCGCCCAACGTCAAGAAGATGGCTGAGATCATCTACGACTGTGGGGTCCGGCCGGAGTTCGAGCTTTTCGACAGCGGAGATATCAATCTACTCAACGACTTTCTCGCAAGCGGCGTGTTTCGCGGCCCGCCGCTCGTAAGCCTTGTGCTTGGTGTGAAATACGGCTTCGCGACGACGCCGGAGACAATGATGTTCGCCCGCAACATGTTGCCACGGGATGCTATCTGGACAGGCTTCGGCATCGGCCGCGCAGCTTACCCGATGCTCATGCAATCCCACCTGCTCGGCGGGCATGTGCGGATAGGCATGGAGGACACGATCCGGATGTCGCGGACTGAACTGGTGAAGAGCAATGCCGAGTTGGTCGAGAAAGCGAAATGGCTCCTGGAAGGGCTCGGCGCCACGATTGCCAGCCCGGCGTCAGCACGATCTCAGCTTGCTTTGAAGGCCTAGAAGTTCTGCAGGATGTCATCTATCGGCAGGCGATGGTGGACCGGATAGCCAATTGCACAATCCACCGTTTCCTTGCCGGCCGTGGTGGCCGACGGAGAAACATCATGGGACTTTCACACTACGATCTTGGTCACGTCATCGGCGATGCATCCGGGCAGCATGGAAATTTCCTTGCTCAGCAGAAATGCAACCCGGCCGTGTTGAGATAGACGGCATAAAGCGAACTGTCGGCAGTGATGAACAGGCGATTTCGATGAGGTCCGCCAAAGCACACGTTGGCGACAGTCTCCGGGACAAGAATCTTGCCAAGAAGCGTACCGTCCGACGCAAAGCAATGAACGCCATCGCCAGCCGACACCCATAAATTGCCGTCAACATCGATACGAAACCCGTCAGGGATGCCGGGATCGATCTCGGCAAAGACGCTGCCACCTGAAAGGCGGCCGTTTTCGTTCACATCGAAGCGGCGGATATGGTGCGGCTTGTCCCAGCCATGGGAACGGCCGCTGTCGGCGACGTAGAGATGTGTCTCGTCCGGGGAAAAGGCAAGGCCGTTCGGCTTGTCGAAGTCGCCGGCAACCACCGATAGCGCACCTGACTTGGGGTCAAGGCGGTAGACGTTCCAGGCTCCGATCTCGCTGGGTGCCTTGTAGCCCTCATAATTGCTCAGGATGCCGTAGGGCGGATCGGTAAACCAGACAGTATCGTCAGATCTGACCACCACATCGTTGGGCGAATTGAGACGCTTTCCCTCGAATCGATCGGCCAGGACGGTGATGCTGCCATCATATTCGGTACGCGTGACGCGCCGTTCCCCATGTTCGCAGCTGACGAGGCGTCCCTGCCGATCGCGCGTATTGCCGTTGGAAAAATTCGACGGATAGCGGAAAGTGGAAACATCACCCGTTACTTCATCCCACTTCAGCATCCTGTTGTTGGGAATGTCGCTGAAGAGCAGAAAGCGCCCATCGGCGAAATACACGGGCCCTTCGGCCCAGCGCGTTCCGGCGTGAAGTTTTTCGAGTTTGCACAACGGGATGATGAAATCGTGGAAGCGACGATCAAGAACCTCGTAGTATGTCATCTTCAGGTGCCTTGCTTGCTGGGTTGCCTTGCCGATCAGCCGGTTCCTTCGGGCTTGCACATGGCCCGACAGAGCGTTTCAACGTCGCGCAAACGCCTGCGCAGCTCGCGCTCGGCCCCGTCGGCATTATGGGCAATGAAAGCCTGATAGCCGCGACCGGCGCATCCCCTCGCAGCGCTGAGCGCCTCGGGGTGCTGGAGAGATGCATGACGCCTCATTGACAGGTCCGCCAACAGCTCAGATGTCCTTGTTCTTGCCAGTGAGACCGTGAATCAGCAGCATGACCAGGATGATCGCGCCGAAGATCATCTCGCGCGCGGCAGCGGGCATCTGCATCACCGAAAGGATCGACGACAGAAGCGTGATGAAGATCGCGCCGGCGAAGGTGCCGACATAGTTCCCCCGACCGCCTTGAATGGAGGTTCCCCCGACCACCACAGCCGAGATGACCGGCATGAGATAGGGGTCTCCCATGCCCTGATAGGCCTGGTTGGTGTAGCCCAGCAGCAGGATAGCGCCGAAACTGGAAAACGCTCCGGCAAGAACAAAGGTTGCTACTGTCACCAGGCGGACCCGCGCCCCGGCAAGGAACACCGCACGTCGCGAATTGCCCAGTGCATAGAGGTAGTTGCCATAGACGGTACGCCGGAGCACCCAGACCGTGATCACGGCCACTCCCAGCCAAACGAGAAAGGCGTTGGGGATGCCGAAGGTCCGTCCGATCGCCGCCTGTGTCGCCAGCCAGGGGACCTCACCGTTGGGACGGCTGTTGCCGGTATAGAAAACCGTGGCGCCAAGCAGCATGGCGTTCACCGCCAGCGTCCAGACCATCGCGGGTACGCGAAAGATCGCGACACCGATGGCGTTCAAGAGCCCAATAACCATGCCAAAGCAGAGGCCTAGCGGAATTGCCAGGCTGGCGATCACGGGATTGGAACTGCCAGTGGCCGAGATGACAACAATCGCCGTGCCTGTGATCGTCCAGGGCACCGAAAGGTCGATCTCGCCAAGCAGGATCACAAGCATGGCACCGGTGGCGATGATACCAAGAAAGGCGGCGATCTGAAGCTGTTGCAGAATGTAGCTGGGCTTCAGGAAGCCGGGATACAATAGCGAACCACCCAAGAGCAGGGCGACGCAGCCCAGCCCAATCAGCAGGACGGACACATGGTCCCGGCTTAACCAGCGGCGGGATTTGTGGGGCGCAGCGCGTCGTGCGGTTGCATCAGTCATCAGCGGTACAACTCAAGCCGGCTGCGCACCCGGAAGACGCCGAGCGCGCCCAGTGCAATTGCAGTTGCGAGGATCAATCCCTCGAAGAAGGGCTGCGCCAATGGTGGCAGCCCGGAGAAGAACATCAGCGACGAGATTGTCTTGAGGATCAAAGCGCCGATAACGGCGCCGATGGGATTGCCGACGCCACCGCTCAGCGCCACTCCGCCCAACACGATGGCGCCGATCGAATTCAGCGTGTAGGACGGCGCGATATTGGGATCGCCAGTAAGCGTGACCATGCTGACATAGATGCCGGCAAGGGCCGCGATGAAGCCGCTGCTGCCGTAGGCGATGAGCTTGAGCCGGTTTACGCGAAGGCCGGTCATGTAAGCCGACTGTTCAGACGATCCGACAGCATAGAGGCCGAGGCCGAGGGCCGACCGGCGCAGAAAGACCATCAGTGCGACAAGAACGACGACAAGAATCATCGCCGAGACCGGAACGTCCGCCACTGCATAGGTGAGCGCGTCCGACATCGTCTCATCGATGCTGCCTCCGGGCGTAGGCCGCAAAAGCAGAGCGATGCCGCCGAAGATGCCACCCGTCGCAAGGGTGGCGACGATTGGCTGCACCCGGCCATAGACAACCGCGATCCCGTTCACCAGCCCGCAGGCCACCCCGACGGCCAGCACTGCAACCATCCCAAGGGCGATCGAGGTCGGAGATCCGTTTAGAAGGAACGACGCCACCACGTTGGTCAGTGCGATAATAGATCCTACCGACAGGTCGATTCCCTTGACCAGAACCACAAAGAACTGAGCGATCGCGGCAAGCCCAAGCAGTGCCCCCTGGTTCGACCAGATTGTAACAACATAGGTTGAAAAGCCGCGCGGATGGACGGCCATGTAGCCGGCGAAAAGCACGACCAGCGCGAGCGCGGCAATCGCTTCCTTGGCATTTTGGCGAAGCCAGGACATCATGCTCGGGCCTCAGCGTGAAGGTGCACGTTCATCGAGGCGGCGATGAGCGCATCGGCGGACAGGGTATCGCCCTTTAGTTCCCTGGCCACACTGCCCCGGTAGAAGACATAGACCCGATCGCACAAGTGGATAAGTTCCTCATAGTCGGTCGATTGCAGGATCACGGCCATTCCCTCGGCCGCCAGGTCAGTGAGCAGCCTGTAGATCTGCGCCTTGGTCGGCAGGTCGATGCCGCGCGTCGGGTCCATCAGCAGCAGACATTTGGGCGACAGAACCAGCCATTTGGCCAGCACCACCTTCTGCTGGTTGCCGCCTGAAAGCGTCGAGACGGGATCATCGAGCGAACCGTAGGTCAATGCCAGCCGTTCGATCAGGCCTTGAAGCCGGGCCTCGTTGCCGCCGTTCAGGTCGAGCAGGCCGAAGGGCGCGCGCCCAAGAACTGCCAAGCGCAGGTTTTGCGCTACCGACATGCCGGGGATCAGCCCCTCGGTCTTGCGATCCTCGGGCACGAGCGCCAGACCGACATCGGATTGTTTCACCCTCGGCGGCTGCAAACCGTTCAGTCGCTTGCCATTCAGCGTGATGCGGCCCGTCACTCCGCGCAGCACGCCGAAGACCGCATGCATGATCTGCTGCTGGCCCTGGGCATCCAAACCGCCGAGCCCGACGATCTCGCCGGCGCGAGCGGCGATCGATACGTCGACAAGCTGGTTTTGCCAACTGACGTTGGACACATCCAGAACGGTCGGCGCCGCGTCGGGCACGGGCGGGCGGCGCGGCGGAAACAGCTCCTCCAGCGAGCGGCCAATCATCAGGCCCACGATCTCATCGGTCGTGCGCGCGCCAACGTCGAATGTCTCGATATGCTTGCCGTTGCGGAAGACGGATATGCGATCGGCGATGGCGTCGACCTCGTGCATGCGATGCGAGATGAAAAGGATAGCGACGCCCTGCTCCTTCAGCATTCTGAGGACACCGAACACCGTCTCGACGAGCTCGCTGGTCAACGCCGAGGTCGCCTCGTCAAGGATAAGAAGCTTGGGCTTGCGGAACACGGCCTTGGCGATTTCCACAAGCTGGCGTTCGGACAGCGACAGGCCAGAGACCCGGGCGCCGAGCGGGATCGACTTGGCCCCTACCAGATCCAGCGCCGCGCGCGCCTCACGATAAACACCGCGCTGCATCAATCCCATCCGGGTGCGGGGCGCGGCGAGCACGATATTGTCGCCGACCGAAAGGTGCGGCATCAGCGACAGTTCCTGGAACATGCAGACCGTGCCCTGTTCTGCCGCCTCGCGCGGCGAGGAAAAGTGCACCGTCTGCCCGCCAATGGAGATCGTTCCCGTATCCGGCTGGATGACACCGGCCAACAATTTCATCAGCGTTGACTTGCCGGCGCCATTTTCGCCGAGAATGGCGTGCACGCGCCCTGGCTCGCAGCGGAAATCCACCATGGTCAACGCTGGAACGCCACCATAGGATTTCGACACCGATTTCAGTTCAACATAGCGGTCGGCCATGCGCGCTCCCTGCCGTCGACCTGGCCGGCGCAGACGCCGGCCAGGTCATGTGTCATTGCCTAGTTGGAGTTATCGGCCGTCTGGCCGTTCAGTTCATCGGGCGTGAACACGGGGAAGCACTGCGGAAAACCAGTGGCCGTGTAGAAGGTCTTCGGCAGGTCAGGAAAGAAATCCTTGCCCTCTGTCAGGTCCGCGTTGTCCTTGTGCGGGATTGGCAGGAAAACCTTCTGCGGCAGCGCATTACCCTCCAGCAGCACGACCGAGGCCTCCAGCGCCATGGCGGCCAGCGCCGGCGCCTGAGCGGCGGTAATCCCCGGATACTTGCCCTTGCTGACCAGCATTCGCGTGCCGTTGCCGGCATCGAAGCCGACCGGGACCACGGGGTGCTTGGCCGCGGCCATCGCCTCAAGCGCGCCAACGGAGCCCTCCTGGACAACGATGCCGTCAAAATTGCCGTTGGTGGCGATGGCGTCGGACGTTACCTTCGACGCCTTGCCCACGTCCCAGTCGCCTTCGACCTTGACCGTCTTTAGATCGGGGTACTTGGAGAAGACCTCGCTGAAGCCCGCCTGGTTGTCGCGGTCGACGCTGTTGCCGGGGACGCCATCGATTTCCAGAACCTGACCCGAAACATTGCCCTTCTTGGCCTTGATGCCATCGACCACGGCCTGCGCCTTGATCCGGCCCAGCGCGACCTGATCTTCATTGATCTGCACGACCTGGTTGGAGTCGAGGACGTTGTCATAGGTAACCAGCACCACGCCGGCTTGCTTGGCACGCCTCACGACCGCGTCGAAGGCGGTGGGATTGACGGCATTGATGATCACGGCGTCGTAGCCGGCGGCGATGAAGTTGTCGATCGCGGAGATCTGCGCCGTGGAATCATTGCCCACCGATATGATCTTCAGGTCGGACAGCTTGGACTTATTCTCGGGACGCGCGCCCCAGGCCTTTGCGGTCTGGATGGAGTTGGCACGCCAGTCATTGCCGACATAGCCGTTGACCAGGGCAATCTTATAAGGCCCGGCCTTCTTCGGATAGGAGATCACCGAAGCACTGTCCGGTGCAGAAGCGTAGCAGTCGGGCTTGTAGGTGTCCTGCGCCCGGGCGCTTGGGAGCGTTGCGGCAGATGCCGCAAGGGCGCCCATCATCAGAAGCGTCATACGTCTTTTCATTTCACTTTCCTCCCGTTGTCCGGCGACCACCGCCGGTTTTCAAATTGATGTGAGCTTTCCTCCGCCGCACTTGCCGCCGCGGAGGCCGAATTCCCGAGATGGAGGCATATGGTCGGATCATGGTCCTGCTGCCATCAACGCCGGTTCAACGAGACGGCAATGATGATGATGGCCCCCTTGATGCATCGGCCAGGACGATGAATGGCGCCTTGCCGCCAAGCTCCAGCGAAACAGGAGTGAGATTGCGCGACGCATTCGCCATGATGCGCTTGCCTGTCGGTACGCTCCCGGTCATGGTGATGAGGTCGACGCCGGGTTCCGTGCAGAGCACTTCGCCTATGGTTTCACCTCGTCCCGTTATGATGTTCACCACACCGGCCGGCACGCCCGCTTCGACAAAGATGCGAGCCATTTCGAGCGCCGAAAGTGGCGTGTCTTCATGCGGTTTGAGGACGATGGTGTCGCCGGCGATCATGGCGGGCGCCACCTTGCGGCTGACCAGGGAGCCATCGGCTGGATTGATCACCGGGCGCATACCGGCTTCGCCAGTGACAAACTTCCCGTCGATCAACATGAGATAGGATTTCTTGTCTTCTGCTGCCATGGTTCGATCCGCTTTTGCGTGCGTTGCAGGCGTGCCGACGCCTAAGGGTTGGATTTCGCCGCAGCCATCTGGACCGCGAACTCGATCGCCTCGATCAGACTGTCCTCATTGGCGATGCCCTTGCCGGCAATGTCGAAGGCCGTGCCGTGGTCGACGGAGGTGCGGATGATCGGAAGGCCGAGCGTGACATTGACCCCGGAGAGCGCTTTCCACTCACCGGTCACGGGATCGACGTTGAAGCCGAGCAGCTTCACCGGGACATGGCCCTGATCGTGATACATCGCGACCACCGCGTCATATTGGCGGGCGCGCAGCTTGACGAAAACCGTATCGCCCGGAACGGGTCCAACCACCGTAAAATCGGCGGACGTGTAGGAGGCGACGATCGGGGTCGTGATATCGATATCCTCACGGCCGAAAATGCCGCCCTCACCGGCGTGCGGGTTGAGCGCGGCAATCGCAATGCGGGGATGGGCGATGCCGAGGCCGCGCAACGCCTCGACCGTCAACTGGATGACCCGCCGCAACCGGGGTTCGGTCAGTTTCGACGGAACCTGGGCCAGCGCTACGTGGGTCGAGACATGGCTGACTCGAAAATCGCCATGGGCAAGCATCATCACGGAATCGCGGGCGCCTGTCAGTTCCGCCAGCATGTCGGTGTGACCGGCATAATGATAGCCGGCCAGGTTGAGCGCTTCCTTGTTGAGAGGAGCCGTGACGATACCCGCGATTGAACCGGCCTGCGCCAGGCGCACGGCTTTTTCGATCGCCAGATAGGCGAGGCGCCCGCCTTCAGCCGACATGACGCCTGTCTCAACGGGGGTCCGCTCCGGTCCAGCCTCAAGAATGGCCACGGGCGGAACGGTCCCCTCCGCCGAAGCTGACGCTTCTTCCAGCTCGATGCGTCCTGAGATGGACTCCATTGCGCGCATCGCGGTGACGCTGCCGATAATGAGAAGCGACAACGATCCGTCGGCAAGCCGCGGTTTCAGCCTTGCGCATGCTTTTGCAATGATCTCAGGGCCGATGCCCGCGGGATCACCCATTGTGATGCCGAGTCTTGGACCAGACATAAACGCCCCTAATTGGTCAATTGTGGTCATCTTGTAATCCTTTCAACCATCGACGTGCAATAGTTTTCTTTTTCGGTCATCCGTAATCATACGAACGTGAGAATCGCCTCTTCGCCTGCCTCTCTGTGGCGTGCGATCCGAGGTGTCAGGCTGTTGAAATATCGTTTGACGCCATTTGACCGGCGGAGATGGACCCGCCGGTGCTTTTGGCCGGAGTTCGTCTTGATCAGCGACGCGCGAGGGCCGCGAGCCTGCAGAGCAGGGCGCTGTCGCCGAATGCGCCGGATTTCGAAATGGTGGCCAGCCCCTCGAAAACACCACCCTTGATCCTGGAAACCGGAAGCCCCGGTTCGATCTCGCATTCGACCGTGAGTTCGATGACGCCCAGGCTGTCGCACACCGATCGCAATGTTTCACCGCCGGTGACGAGTAACGTGCCGGGCTTTGGCAAGCCTGCGAGAAGCGAGGCAAACACCTTGCCGATATGGGCTGCCACGGCGTGGCGATCGCCCGATGCAGCGACACTGACGACCGACGGCTCCCCGCGCATCATCCTTTCCGCCAAACGCCTTCTCGCTTTGTCGATGTCGTGCTCCACGACCACATGCGCATCCGCATGCCTGGCTGCAAAGAGGGCTACCTGTCCCGCCGTGACCTCATGATTTGTGCCGACAAGGGCCAGAAATGGATCGGAAAACGCAGGAACAGGCTTGTGCGGCACATTCATGTGCCGTGCGAGTGCGGCCGCCAAGCCGCCAGTGCCGACCCACAACGTCGCTTGTTTCGGTACGGTCGCGACGATCCTGTCCAGGTCGGCATCCATTTCGGCGTCGTAGAGTGTGATGAAATCAACTGGTTGTGACCCTGGTGCAGAACGCCCAGCCGTAAAGCGCTGGCCTAGACCGGCGACCAGGTCGGGACCTACCATTTCGGTTTGATCAAGCCGCCATTGCCGCCCAAGGCGCGTGGCGCGTCGCTGAAATGGGAACGCAGGTGCGATAACAACACGCTGATACGTTCCGTTGACGATGCATGCCTCAATTTCAGCGATGACGTGGCCGCGCAAAAGGCTGTCGATCTTCTTGAAACTCAACTGTCCGCCGGCGAGCCATGGCGCAAGCGCCCGGTGTCGCTCAACCGCCGTCGTCACAGGCCCCTCCCGGGTGGCGGCGTCGATGGCCATACGTCCCCCAAACGTACGGTCCAGCTGCCAGCTTACCCCAATGCCATTCCCCGGCGATGCAAAGGAAACCGCGCTATCCAGGGCGCCGGTCAAGTCGTCTGCGACGACCCGGATATCCGTAACCTCAGGAGTGCTCAACTCAACAACCCGAACGGCTGACGCGCACGACCTTGACGTCTACATCGAGCGTCCGAAGATTGGTGAGGTGAGCCGGATTGATGCCCTCGTCGGTAATGATCTGGTGGATCTCGGTCAGGCGGCAGATCGTGCAAAAATTGGGGACGGTGAACTTCGAATGGTCGGCAAGCACGACCACACGACGCGCCGCGGCAATCATCGCCTGCTTCATTGCCGCAACCTCCAGCGAGGTCTCCGTGAGCATGTCTCCGGTGATGGCATGGGTGCCCAGAATGGCCACATCGGCGTGAATGGTTCGCAGGAAATTCTCGCCAGGCTGGCCGATCAGTGTAAGCGAACCAGGCTTGCAGGTGCCTCCCGGCATCACGAGACGCACTCCCGGCACAGGTGCAAGTATCTGAGCGATCGCAAGGCTGTTGGTGACGGCCGTAAGCGGGATGGGCGCCGCGGCTATGGCGCGGGCGACTTCCAGAACGGTCGTGCTTGCGTCGAAAATGACGCTTTGCCCGGCTCGAAGTTCCGACATCATGGCGGCGCCTATGGCCTCTTTCTCGGCTCTGGCGAATTGCGCTGCAGTGGCGAGATCCGGCTCGAACGTGGCCAGTTCCGTGCGTTGAAGCATTGCGCCGCCATGCGTCCGCTCCAATGCTCCTTGCCGTTCGAGCGTCTCGAGATCGCGCCGGATCGTCGAAGGCGACGCGCCGATGAGATCGATGAGTTCCTGAACGCCGACGGCTCCTTCTCGTTTAAGGCATTCGAGGATGAAGGCGTGGCGCTTGGCCGGAATCAGATCGACCCGCCCGCGCCCGCCATCGTCTTCCCATGCCCCGGCGGACACGACAGGCGCCATGTCCTCGGCCGTTGATTTTCGGACATTCCTTGCCACGTTCGTATCTCCGCATGGTCGCGACGCGCTCACATGATTCACAGCGCGCTCTGTGTCGCGAATATCACGAATCCCTCGGGCTAGCCCAATGATTTGTCACCCTGATGGGCGAATTCCTATCATTATTGGCTGATTTTGACTGAATCTGGGAACCAGTATCGTCATTTGGCGGTTAACAAGCGAGCAATTTTGGTCAAGCCGTCTAACAAGCTGCCAAAAATGAATCGGCAAATGAACGGGCCTTTTGAGCTCCGTAGCGAACCGGGGGAGGAACCATTTTTTCTATCGAGGCTGAAATCGGCCATAGCCGGGGTCCGGCTGCGGCCTCTTGAGTGCCACGCCGACCTTCCAACTATTTGATTTAATTGGTGATCCCGACAGGAATCGAACCTGTGACCTACAGATTAGGAATCTGCCGCTCTATCCTACTGAGCTACGGGACCACGCGGCCAGACACATAGCCGCTTCGGATCGTTTCGCCAAGGGGCCGGCCGCATGCAATTCGGCCGGCTCCTTGCGCGGCGGGCCTCAAGCGGCCAGCGCGGTTTCCGCCAGTTTCACCCAGTAGCTCATGCCGTGCGGGATGGCTTCGTCGTTGAAATCGTAGGCTGGGTTGTGGAGACCGGCGGTGTCGCCATTGCCGATGAAGATGAAGGCGCCGGGGCGGGCTTCCAGCATGTAGGAGAAATCCTCGCCGCCCATCACCGGCTGGATGCCGCGGTGGACATGGCTGTCGCCCGCGACATCGGCCGCCACGTCGCTGGCAAACACCGTCTCTTCGGCATGGTTGAAGGTGACGGGGTAATTTGCCTGATAGTCCACTTCGATCCTGGCGCCGAACGCGGTCGCCAGTCCGTCGCAGATCGCGCGGATGCGCTCTTCGGATTTCTTGGCGATCTCCTTGCGCAAGGTGCGCACGGTGCCGGCGATCTCGGCCGATTCGGGAATGATGTTGTAGGCGTCGCCGGCATGGAACTTGGTCACCGACACCACCACGGCCTCGACCGGATCGGTGCTGCGCGAGGCGATCGTCTGCAGCGCGCCGACCAGCTGGCTGGCGATGACGATCGGGTCGATCGTGCCGTGCGGCATCGCGGCGTGGCCGCCGCGGCCTTTCACGGTGATGGTGAATTCGGCCGTCGCCGCCATGATCGGGCCCGGCCGGATGGCGAACTGGCCGACAGGCAGGCCCGGCATGTTGTGCATGCCGAACACTTTTGCGATGCCGAAGCGCTCCATCATGCCGTCCTTGACCATCTCGTTGCCGCCGCCGCCGCCTTCCTCCGCCGGCTGGAAGATCACCGCCACGGAGCCGGCGAAATTGCGGGTCTCGGCGAGATATTTGGCGGCGCCCAGCAGCATCGCCGTGTGGCCGTCATGGCCGCAGGCGTGCATCTTGCCGGGAACGGTGGACGCATAGGCCTTGCCGGTGATCTCATTGAGCGGCAGCGCGTCCATGTCGGCGCGCAGGCCGATGGTGGCGCCTTCACCCTGGCGACCGCGGATGATGCCGACGACGCCGGTCTTGCCGAGGCCGGTGACCACATCGTCACAACCGAACTCCTTCAGCTTTTCAGTGACGAAGGCGGCCGTCTTGAAGACGTCGAAATTGAGCTCCGGCGTCTGGTGCAGATGCCGACGCCAGCCGGCAACTTCGTCCTGCATTTCAGCGGCGCGGTTCAGGATTGGCATGATGGTTCCATTTCGTGGTTGGAGCAGCCGGCTTCAGCCTGGTGTTTCGCAACTGGGCCCAGTGTTCTGCAATTGTGCCCGTTTTGCAATTGTGCCGGGTGTTTTGCAATTGTGATTGTCAGGTGCTTTGCCATGTTGGCGTCACATAGGGTAAATAGCACCGCAACGATGCGGTCCGTTTTTGAGGGGCGGACCCATTATGCTGGCGGTCACGTAACGAAATCTTACGGAGCCAGGGGCGATCAGGGCAAGAGGCGATTTCGGATTCGATCATGCGGCACAGGCATTTCCTCAAACTATTCTCGGTCGGCGCAATCGTGCTGTCGGTCCTGGCCGGGCCGGCGCTGGCCAATCCGGTGGTTGTCTTCGACCTGAAGAACGGCCAGATCCTGCAGCATCAGGATGCGTTCAAGCGCTGGTATCCGGCCTCGCTCAGCAAGCTGATGACCGCCTATGTGACCTTCCGGGCGATCGCGGCCGGCGAAGTCCAGCTTGATTCGCCGATCAAGGTGACCAAGCACTCCGCCGGCGAGCCGCCGAGCAAGATGGGTTTCAAGCCGGGCTCGGTGATGCGGCTCGACAACGCGCTGAAGATGATGCTGGTCAAATCGGCCAACGACATCGCCATGGCGGTCGGCGAGAATGTCGGCGGCTCGCAGGCCGCCTTCGCCGAGAGGATGAATGCCGAGGCGACCCGGCTCGGCATGAACGGCACCCATTTCGTCAATCCGAACGGCCTCTACTCGCCCGACCAGTACACCACGGCGCGCGACCTTTCGGTGCTGGTGATGGCGATCCGCCGCGAGTTTCCGCAATATGCGCCGTGGTTCTCCATCGAAGGGCTTGCGGTCGGCAAGAAGGCGATCCCGAACTACAACCTCCTGATCGGCCGCTATCCCGGCGCCGATGGCATGAAGACGGGCTTTGTCTGCCCTTCCGGCTTCAACATGATCGGTTCGGCGACGCGCAATGGCCGTACGCTGGTCGCGGTTGTGCTTGGCGAGAAATCGGCGGTCAGCCGTGCCGAGGCCGCGGCAAGACTGCTCGACCAGGGATTTGACACGCAAGCCGCCGGTTCGGCCACTGTCGCCACCCTGGCGCCCTACGGTGACACGGTCTCGCCCAACGACATGCATGACGAGGTCTGCAAGAAGAAGACGCCGGAGGAGCAATCCGAGGCGCCACCGGCCGCCGCCGCCAAGGACGTGCCGAAATCGCCCTACCAGGAAAAGCTCGACCATGTACCGACGCTGGTCGCCGTCGGCCTCGGCGGCGCCACGGGTCCGGCGCCGAAGGCGATGCTCGACCAGGGCGGCCAGGAATATGCCGACGTGCCGATCCCGAGCTGGCGGCCGGATCGGCCGGCGCCGACCGGCGCCGGTCCGGCCGTTGCCGGTTCCGCCGCGCAAGGCGATCAGCCGGCCAAGGTCGCGAACTAACCTGATGAGCGGATTCCCGATTCCTGTCTCGGTGCTAACCGGCTTCCTTGGAGCGGGCAAGACGACGCTGCTCAACCGGCTCCTGAAGGACCCGGCGCTGGCCGACACGGCGGTCATCATCAACGAGTATGGCGAGGTGGCGATCGACCATCTGCTGGTCGAGCAGGCTTCCGACGGCATCATCCAGCTTTCGGACGGCTGCCTGTGCTGCACCGTGCGTGGCGAACTGGTCGACACGCTGGCCGACCTCGTCGACCGGCTGCAGACCGGCCGCATCGCCCGGCTTGCCCGCGTCATCGTCGAGACCACGGGGCTTGCCGACCCGGCGCCGGTGCTGCAGTCGATCATGGCGCATCCGGCGCTCGTCCAGGCTTTTCGGCTCGACGGCGTCATCACGCTGGTCGATGCGGTCAACGGCAATGCCACGCTCGATGCCCACGTCGAGGCGGTCAAGCAGGTCGCCGTCGCCGACCGCATCGTGCTCAGCAAGGTCGACCTGGCGACCGATGCCGGCGATCTCGACACGCTGCGGACGCGCCTGCGGCAAATCAATCCGGGTGCCGAGCTGCTTGATGCCGGCAATTCAGCAACAGGTGTGGCGGCGCTGTTTGATTGCGGCCTCTACAATCCCGCCACCAAATCCGCCGACGTGCGGCGCTGGCTCGGCGAGGAAGCGGCGCATGAGCATGCTCACGACGATCACGATCATGGCCATGGCCATGGCCATCGCCATGATTCCCGCGTGCGCTCCTATTCGCTCGTCCATGACGGTCCGGTGCCGTTTTCGGCGATAGAAATGTTCCTCGACCTGTTGCGTTCGACGCATGGCGAAAAGCTGCTGCGCATGAAGGGCGTGATCGAACTCAGGGAAGATCCGTCACGCCCGCTGGTCATCCACGGCGTGCAGAAGATCCTGCATCCGCCCGCGCGGCTGCCGGCCTGGCCCGACGGCCAGCGCGGCACACGGCTGGTGCTGATCACGCTCGATATGCCGGAAGACTATGTGCGCCGGCTGTTCGCCGCCTTCACCAACCGGCCGTCGATCGACACGCCCGACCGGGCGGCGCTGGAAAACAATCCGCTGGCGATCGCCGGAAGATAGCGTTCCACGCCGAAATTCAGACGGTCTCGCCGCGCTCGACCAGGAATCGATGGCCGCCTGACATCGCCGCTGTTTCAATCAGCTGGTGGCCGGCGTCCGAGCAAAAGGCGGGAATATCGATGACGGCGAGCGGGTCGGTGGTCTCGAGCCAGAGCCGGCTGCCCGGCTGCATCCCGGCCAAGCGCTTCTTTGCCTTCAGTACCGGCAAAGGGCAGTTCAGCCCTTTCAGGTCGTAGATAGCGGTATCCCCGGCCAAGCTCAGCCGCCGAACATGCCGAGCAGCTTGTTCTTCAGCTTTGTCACCCGGCTTTCATCAGCGCTTGCGGCCTGCGTTTCGGCGACCGGCGCGACATCCGCGGGTGCCGCGATGGTGGCGGTGGCGACGGGAGCCTCCTTGGCGGCCTTGGCCGCTTCCTTTGCCGCAACGGCTTGCGCCTTGGCCGCTTCCTTTTCGGCCAACGCCTGCGCCTTTGCGGCTTCCTTGGCCTGCTTGGCGGCCTCTATGGCGGCCAGCCGCTGCTCCTCGGCCTTCTGCTTGGCTGCCTTTTCGGCGTCGAGTGCCGCCATCTTGCGGCCGGCGGGCGAATCGATGCGGCCCATGCGCGCCGTCTCGGTCACCGTGCCGTCGTTGTTGAGCGACGGCGGATCGATCGGCACGCGCTCGCCGCGCGCCCGGCGCTTCGACCAATCCGAAACGATGCTGGCTTCCTTGATGCCGGCAATGGTCGGCTTGGGCGGCGGCACGCTCGCCTTGAGCGCGCCGTTGAAGGCAGCGTCGTAGGTGCTCTGGTAGGCGTTGTAGGCGCTCTTCAGCGAATCTGGCTGGGTGGTGGCCGGGCACTGTCCGGTCGGATCGAATGTCTGGCCGTCGGCGGCGACCTGGTTGAAGACGTAGCGCTTTTCGCAGACGTCGACCTTCGGCGGCACCTTGGTGATCTCGAAATTGTCGTAGCCGACCTTCAGCATCTTCCAGAATTCATAGTTCGGGTCGTTGCGATAACGCGCCATGTTGGCGGCGGTCATGCGGAACGGGAAGGCCTGGATCTGGAATTCGGTCTGGCCGCCCTGGAAGGCGTCGCGGCCGAAGGCATAGATCTGCTCGATCTGCGCGTCGGTCATCGAGTAGCAGCCCGACGACGAGCAGGCGCCGTGCACCATCAGGTTCTGACCCGTGCGACCGTTGGCACGGTCATAGGCGTTGGGAAAGCCTATGTTGAAGGACAGGTGATAGTTCGACCTGGGATTCATCTGCGACGGACGCACCGTGTAGAAGCCTTCCGGCGCCTGGCGGTCGCCCTCGGTGTATTTGGGCCCGAGCTTGCCCGACCATTTGCAGATGTCATAGGAAGCGACGAGACCGTAGCGGCCGTCGGTCTTGGCCTTCCAGATCTCCAGCTTGCCCTCTTCCTTGAAGATGCGCGCCATCACCGAGGAGGTGCGCACCATGCCCTTGGCCCTCATGTCGGCCAGGATCTTGTCCGGCAGCGGCTTGTTGGCTTCCGGGGCAAAGTCCTTCATCGACGAATCATTGCAGCCGGCGACGGCTATCGAGGTGATGAGGACTCCGGTGCGGGCGAGCTTGGCAAACATGGATACGGCTATGTCTTTTCCCTCGGGCCAATGGCTTCAAATGCCGGCCCGCATGCTGAACACCCACGGACCGTAAGCCCGTTAACCTTGAAAATTCCTTACCGCAAGCCTCGGCCAACGCCTCGCGGCAATTTCATTGAACCGAATGCGACGGCATTTTTGTGGCGGAATCGTGCCTTCCGGCCACTTTGCCGTGTGGTGGCCGGGACTATCCCAAGGCGATCACACGTTTTGACAGATCCGGATTTGCCGGGGACTAGATAATGGTGCCGCCTTCGTTATTGCCATTGTCCACTGGCGGCTGGGAACTCGCCTGTTGAGCCGTCAGTGCTTGCAGGCGGGCCGCTTTGACCAGCGTAGGTCTCTCGTATTTTTTCATCTCGGATCCCCCGTAAAACGACAAGCTTAATTAGCAGCCGTTAAAGCAGAGTGTCCATCGATCGTTACCCGGTCCCTAGAGACTTCTGCCCATCGCCAGGTATTTCTCGCGGCGCTGCTCGCGAAAATCGGTGTTGGCGCCGGCGAATTCCTTCATCGTCTTGGCGATGAGGTCGCCCGTCGCGGCAATCACCGTTTCGGGCGCGCGCTGGGCGCCGCCCATCGGCTCGGGGATGATGGCGTCGATAACCTTCATTTGCAGAAGGTCCTGCGCGGTGATCTTCATATTTGTCGCCGCATCCTTCAAGCGGGTGGTGTCTCGCCACAGGATCGAGGCCGCCCCCTCCGGCGAAATCACCGAATAGATGGCATGTTCGAGCATGTAGACGCGGTTGGCGGTGGCGATCGCTATGGCGCCGCCCGAACCGCCTTCGCCGATGACCACCGAGATCGACGGCACTTTCAGGCCAAGGCAGGCCGAGGTCGAGCGCGCGATGGCTTCGGCCTGGCCACGTTCCTCCGCACTGACGCCAGGATAGGCGCCAGCGGTGTCGACCAAGGTCAGAAGCGGGATCTTGAAACGGTCGGCAAGCTCCATCAAACGCACGGCCTTGCGATAGCCCTCGGGACGCACCGAGCCGAAATTGTGCTTCAGGCGGCTTGTCGTGTCGGAACCCTTTTCCTGGCCGATGATCGCGACAGGCTCGCCGCGAAAGCGGGCAAAGCCGCCGACGATCGCCTGGTCCTCGCCGAAATTGCGGTCGCCGGCGAGCGGCGTGAAATCGCTGAACAGGCCCTTGATGTAGTCGACGCAGTGCGGCCTGTCGGAATGGCGCGCCACCTGCACCTTCTGCCACGGCGTCAGCGCCTTGTAGAGTTCGCGCAGCGCGTCGTGGGAACGCTTCTCGAGCCTGGCGATCTCATCGGCGACATCGACCGCCTCGCCGTTCTCGGCAAGCTTCTTGAGCTCGAGGATCTTGAGTTCAAGATCCTGCACCGGCTTTTCGAAATCGAGGTAATTGTACATGCTTGAGCGGACCGATACGTCGGAAGGCAAGGACCGCGGAACCCTTGAAACCAAGGTTCCGGGCGGTGAAATGTCGTCCTCACATAGCGATATGAGGCCTAGTCGGCAAGCGGATGATGATCGTTGACCAGCCGCACCAGCCGCTCCTCCAGCACATGGGTGTAAATCTGTGTCGTCGATATGTCGGCATGACCGAGCAGCTGCTGCACCGCCCTGAGATCGGCGCCATTCTGCAGGAGATGACTGGCGAAAGCATGGCGCAGCACGTGCGGCGAAATCTTGGCCGAAGCGATGCCGGCCCGCGCGGCCAGTCCTTTCAGGTCGCGGGCAAAGACCTGGCGCGAGAGGTAGCCGCTGTCCGATGCGGCGGGAAACAGGAACGGGCTGTCGGCGAAGGCGGCCACCCCGGCCCGGGCGGCAAGCCAGGCGTGCATCGCCGCGCGCGCCTTGGCCGACAGCGGCACCATGCGCTCCTTGTCGCCCTTGCCGCGCACCATGAAGAAACGGTCGTCGCGCCGCGCCACCGTAACCGGCAGGCCGACCAGCTCGGAAACGCGCAAGCCTGTGGCGTAGAGCACCTCGACCAGCGCATGCAGGCGAAGCGCCGCCAGCCTGTCGCTATAACCCAGCCCGGCATCGCCGGCTTCGGTCGCGGCGCGGTCGATCAGCCGGCCGGTCTCGGCCTCGCTCATCGTCTTGGGCAGCGGGCGGCCTTTTTTCGGGCTGTCCAGCGTGCCGGTCGGGTCGTCGCCGCGCAGACCCTCGGCATAGAGGAATTTGAAGAATTGGCGGATCGCCGACAGTTTGCGCGCTTGCGAGGTCGGCGCGAAGCCGCGCGCGGCGATGTCGTCGAGATAGGCGCGGATATCGGCGGCGGCCGCACCGGCAAGCCCGCCATCGATCTGGCCCGAAGCGTCTTCGAGGTCGCGCCGGTAGGAGGAAAGCGTGTTCTCGGCAGCGCCCCGCTCGGCGCTCATCATTTCCAGGAATGCCTCGATGCGGGCGGCGCTGTTCATCCTAGCGATCAGTTTCTTCGGGTCAATTTTTCTTGGGATTCAGCTTGTCCGGGGGGATGCGCACGCTCATCTCCGCTTTTTTCGGCTCGACGAACATCACCAGTGCGAACATCGTACCATAGGCAATGCCGGCCAGAATCGCGAGGGTCACGACAAAGCGAAACAGTGTCGGCATCAATTTTCGCTCGTCTTCTTGTTCTGCGTTTCCAAACCCTGTGCCCTTATGGGACGCCAATCCGGCCAATTCAAGGAAGAAGCGGAGGCCTGTTAGCAACTTCTGATGCAGGCGCCCATCCGCCCATATCGGGCTCCGGGCGCTCGGCACGCTTGACGCAAACCGGCTTTTCATGTCGATACGCCGGCAAAGAGGGCCCAAGAAACAGCTGATGAACGCGCACCAGGCAAATCCTCCAGGCGAGACCCACGCCGCGCTGCTTGGCCGGCTGGGTGGCAGGTCCATTGTCTTTGTCGGCCTGATGGGCGCCGGCAAGACGGCGATCGGCCGCAAGGTGTCGACCATGCTTTCGCTGCCCTTCATCGATAGCGACCAGGAAATTGAAAGCGTTTCGCGCATGACGGTGCCGGAGCTGTTCGAGCGCTATGGCGAGACCGAGTTCAGGGCGCTGGAGCAGCGTGTCATCCTGCGCGTGCTGGAAAATGGCCCGCAGGTTCTGTCGACCGGCGGTGGCGCCTTCATGAACGCGCAGACGCGCGAGGCCATCGCGGCCCATGGCGTGTCGGTGTGGCTGAAGGCCGAACTCGACCTTCTGATGGAACGGGTCTCCAAGAAGCAGAACCGGCCGCTGCTGAAGAGCGCCGATCCCCGCGCCGTGCTGGAGCGGCTGATGGGGGAGCGCTATCCGGTCTATGCGACCGCTGATGTCACCGTGCCGACCCGCGACGACCGCAAGGAGATCATCGCCGCCGAGGTGCTGGACGCACTGTGCCGGCATTTCGGCATCGATGAAATCGCAGCGACGGGCGAGGTCGAATCGTGAGCGCGGATCAGCCCGTCACCGTCGAAGTCGGGCTTGGCGACCGGGCCTACGACATATTGATCGGTTCCGGCCTTCTGTCGCGCGCCGGTGAGGAGATTTCCCGCCGGCTGCCGGGCACGCGCGCCGCTGTCGTGACCGACGAGAATGTCGCCGCCGCGCATCTCGATACGCTGAAGGCCGGGCTTGAGAAGGGCGGCATCCAGCCCACCGTCATCACAATGCCACCCGGCGAGAAAACCAAGAGCTTTGCCCATCTCGAAGAGGTGGTCGATGGCGTCCTGGCAGCCCGGCTGGAGCGCGGCGACGTCGTCATCGCGCTTGGCGGCGGCGTGATCGGCGATCTCACCGGTTTTGCCGCCGGCATCGTGCGGCGCGGCATGAATTTCGTGCAGATCCCGACCTCGCTGCTGGCGCAGGTCGATTCCTCCGTCGGCGGCAAGACCGGCATCAACAGCCCGCGCGGCAAGAACCTTGTCGGCGTCTTCCTGCAGCCCAAGCTGGTGCTGGCCGACACCGAAGTGCTCGACACGCTGCCGATCCGCGAATTCCGCGCCGGCTATGCCGAGCTCGCCAAATACGGGCTGATCGACCGGCCGGAATTCTTCGCCTGGCTGGAAGCGAACTGGAGACAAGTTTTCGCCGGCGGGCCGCAGAGGGCACAAGCGATAGCCGAGGCTTGCCGGGCTAAGGCCGATGTCGTCGCGCGCGACGAGTTCGAGACCGGCGACCGCGCGCTGCTCAATCTCGGGCACACGTTCGGTCACGCGCTCGAAGCCGCCACGCAGTATGACGGAGCCCGCCTCGTCCACGGCGAGGGGGTCGCCATCGGCATGGCGCTGGCGCATCGGTTCTCCTCGCGGCTCAATCTGGCGAGCCCCGACGACGCGGCGCGCGTCGAGGCGCATCTGCGCGCCGTCGGCCTGCCGTGGCGGATGTCCGATATTCCAGGTGACTTGCCCGATGCCGAGGCGCTGCTTTCCTTCATCGGCCAGGACAAGAAGGTATCGCGCGGCGCGCTGACCTTCATCCTGACGCGCGGCGTCGGCCAGGCCTTCATCGCCAAGGACGTGCCCGCTTCGGAAGTGCTGTCCTTCCTGAGGGAAAACCATCCCACCAGCCGGAAAGCCGGCTGAGATGGACAACGAGACGGGCTGGATCGTCGTCGCCGTCCTTGCCATCGTCATCCTGCTGGTCGTTGCCGTGCGCACGCGTCTTCTCGCCATGTTCGGCTATGAGCTGTCGCGAATCGAGCCGCAGCGGTCGAGCCAGGACGAATTGCGCGGCGCGGTCGACGATTTCCGCCGTGACGGCCAGGTGGTGCGCGAGGACCGCGACCGCGTCGGCGGCCTGTTCGATCTCGAAGAGCTCGAAGTCTCCGATATCATGGTGCACCGCACCAACATGCGATCGGTCAACGCCGACAATGCGCCGGAAGCGGTGGTGCGCGAGATCCTGCAGAGCCCGCACACGCGCATGCCGTTGTGGAAGGGCTCGCTCGACAATATCGTCGGCGTGCTGCACGCCAAGGACCTGCTGCGTGCGCTGAACGAAGTCGGCAATGATTTTTCCAGGATCGACGTGATGAAGATCGCCTCGAAACCCTGGTTCGTGCCCGACACCACGACCCTGCAGGAACAGCTCAACGCCTTCCTGCGCCGCAAGGCGCATTTTGCCATCGTCGTCGACGAATATGGCGAGGTTGAGGGGCTGGTGACGCTGGAAGACATCATCGAGGAGATTGTCGGCGAAATCGCCGACGAGCACGATGTCGACATACAGGGCGTCAAGCAGGAGGCGGACGGCTCCGTTGTCGTCGACGGCACGGTGCCGATCCGCGACCTGAACCGGGCGCTCGACTGGAACCTGCCGGACGAGGAGGCGACCACCATCGCTGGCCTCGTCATCCATGAGACACAGTCGATACCAGAGGAGAAGCAGGCCTTCACCTTCCACGGCAAGCGCTTCATCGTCATGAAGCGCGACAAGAACCGGATCGCCAGGATCAGGATCAGGCCGGTCGCGTAGCTTGGCGGCAGGCCACGTTACCGATCCTTCATTGGAACTTCGCGTCGTCCCGGTGCATTTTGCGCCGGGCAGTCAGGAGAAGATGATGATCGATCGGCGAACCCTGCTTTTGGTTTCGATGGCGGCTTTTCTGCCGGCCACGACTTTCGCGCGGCAATCCTCGCCCTCTCCCAAAACCTTCGATTACGGGCCGGCCAAGCTCGACATCTACGCGCCCGACGGCGCGAACGGACTGCCTGTCGTCTTTTTCGTCCATGGCGGCGCGTGGGAGTTCGGCAAACGCAGCCAGGTGGGCGCCAAGCCGGCATTCCTGCTCGCCAACGGCTTCTGCTTCGTTTCGATCGACTACCGCATGCTGCCTGAGGCCGATGTCGCCACCCAGGCCGCCGATGTGGAAAAGGCCTATGCCTATGTCAGGGCCAACATCGCCGGGCATGGCGGCGATCCCAAGCGCATTGTCGGCATGGGCCATTCGGCAGGTTGCCATCTGATTGCCTTGACCGGCATGCGCGGCGGGCTGCCCGGCGTCGCCGGGCTGCTCCTCGACGACACCAGGGCCTATGACCTTGCGGCGCTCGAGAAAAATGGCGGCATGGTACGGGCCTATGCGCGGGTCTTTTCCGATCGCTCGCAGTGGGCGGCACTGTCGCCGGCCAGCTATGTGGACGGCCGCAAGCACCCGCCGACCTTCATCGCCTATTCGCGCGCCGAGGGCCGTGGCGAGGAGTCCAAGGCCTTCGCCGAGCGCCTGCGCGCCACGGGTACCGAGGTGACACTGTTCGACGGCAGTGCCTATACGCATATGTCGATCGACCGCGATTTCGGCAGGGATGGTGACGCGCTGACCGCTGCCGCCCTGGCATTCCTGAAATCCGCGGTCGGTTGATCGCCGGCGACGTTCCGCTCGTCCATTCCTGCGACTGGATCATGCCAAAAGCAGCGGCGGGATATTGCCGCGCGGACATCCGCGGGTGCAATTGCTCCATCTGCTTGACGCAAATCCGTAAGGGAAGGCGCTACGCGCCTGTCCCGGATTTGCTGCTGACCGCGAATGGGGAGAAAATTGCATGAATGGTGCCGATGTGCTGTGCGACGTGCTGCTGGCCAATGATGTGACGGTATGCTTCGCCAATCCCGGCACCTCCGAGATGCATTTCGTTGCCGCGCTCGACCGCAAGCCGGAGATGCGTTGCGTGCTTGGCCTGTTCGAGGGCGTCGTGACGGGGGCGGCCGACGGCTATGCGCGCATGACCGACCGTCCAGCCGCGACCTTGCTGCACACAGGTCCGGGCCTGGCCAATGGGCTGGCCAACATGCACAATGCGCGCCGTGCCAGGACGCCAATGATCAACATCGTCGGCGACCATGCTTCCTATCACCTGGCCCTCGACGCGCCGCTCACCAGTGACATTGAAGGCCTTGCGGCGCCGATGTCCAACTGGGTGCGCCGGATCGAAGGACCCGCCGATGTCCAGCCGGCCACGGAAACCGCCTTCCGCGCCTCGCTGACGCCGCCGGGCGTCACCACGCTGATCCTGCCGGCTGATGCCGCCTGGGGCGACGCCAACCCTGCTTCGCCGGGCAAGGTCGTGCTTTCTCCGCCGCCGGCGGTCGACATGGATGCCGTGCGCGAGGCTGCCGCCGCGATCCGTGCCGCGCCAGGGCGCGTCGGCATGATCGTTCGCGGGCGGGCGGCGCGGGCCGATGCGCTCGAGATCGCCGGCCAGATCTCGACAGCCTGCGATGTCCGCCTGTTCAGTGAGGTCCTGATCGCGCGCATGCAGCGCGGACGCGGGCGCGTGGCGCCGACCCGCATTCCCTATCCGATCGATGCTGCGACGGCGTTGCTGGGGGATGTCGATGTCCTGGTGCTGGTCGGCGGCAGCGAGCCGGTCGCCTTCTTCGCCTATCCGGGAAAACCGGGGCGGCTTGTGCGCGACGACTGCCAGGTGCTCACGTTGGCCGCCCATGGCGATGATCTGCAGGCGGCGCTCGGAGCGCTTCGTGATGAGCTCGGCGTCAAGCCGTCGCAGCAGGCGGTGTTTGCGACCACCTTTCCCGACGAGGCAGCGCCGCGCGGCCAGCTCACGGAAGACGCCATCGCGCTGTCGGTGGCGCGCAAGCTGCCGGACAATGCGATCGTCTGCGACGAGGCGGTCACTTCGGCCAGGCGTTTCTTCGCGCTGTCGGCTTTCGCCGCGCCGCATGACTATATGATGGGCACCGGCGGATCGATCGGCGGCGGCATTCCGATGGCGACGGGAGCGGCCATCGCCTGTCCCGACCGCAAGGTGATCAACCTGGAGGCCGATGGCAGCGGCATGTACACGGTGCAGGGGCTGTGGACGCAGGCGCGGGAAAATCTCGACGTGGTGACGATCGTCTTTTCCAACCGCACCTACGCGATCCTGCATGGCGAGATGAAGAATGTCGGCGTCAATGCGATCGGCGAGAACGCCAGGCGCATGCTCGACCTCGACCATCCCGCGCTGGACTGGGTGTCGCTGGCCAAGGGCATGGGGGTGGAAGCGGCGCGCGCCGACACCTGCGAGCGGTTCGACGCGCTGTTGGACAGCGCCCTGTCGCGGCGCGGCCCGTTCCTGATCGAAGCGGTGATCTGAAGCGCTGCTATCGATACAGTTTGAGCTACCAGCGCGTCTTCTCACCCGGCGCCGCCGGTTCGATCGCCAGTGCGTGCACGCCGGCCTTTAGTTGATCGGCCAGCAGTTCGTTGACGGCGCGGTGGCGGTCGATGCGGCTCATGCCGGCAAAGGCGGCTGAGACGACGCGGACGCGAAAATGCGTCTCGCCGGTGCCGTCATAGGCGCCGTGATGGTCGGAGCCGTGGTGGTGATGGCCGGCGTGGAGATGACTTTCGTTGATGATGACCAGCCGGTCCGGCGAAAATGCCCGGTTGAGCTTGTCTTCCATGGTCGCCTGTATGGACATTGCCGTCTCCCTTCACCACATATGGCTGGCGTACCAGCCCTGGGGGCCGCTGTTTCGCAACTAAATCCGCCATTCGCCTGCTTTAAGCCGCGATTCAGCGGTTAGGGCGATGATCGCGAAAATGTCAATTCTTGTTTCGCATCTGCGAACGCCCCATAAATGGGTGAGATGAAGCCGTATCCCAAATATTTCGAGAAGATTCGCGTCCGCCCTGACAAGGACGCGGAGCTGAAGTCGCATTCGCCGATTTGCCAGTGGGACGGCTGCAAGGAGGCGGGCACCCATCGCGCGCCGGTCGGGCGGATGAAGGAGGGCGAGTATTTCCGCTTCTGCTTCGATCATGTGCGCGAGTACAACAAGGGCTTCAACTACTTCTCCGGCGTGCCGGATACCGAGGTGGCGCGCTTCCAGAAGGAAGCGATGACCGGCCACCGGCCGACCTGGAAGATGGGCGTCAACGGCGCCTCGACGCGTTCATCGCCTGATATGGCGCAGATGCGCTCCGGCCGCGCCGGCTACTACAACCGCATGCGCGACCCGTTCGACCTGTTCAAGGGACCGAAGGATCCGCGCGAGGCGCGCGAGCGCAAGGCGAAGCCGCTTGAGGCCAAGGCGCTGGAAACGCTTGGCCTTGATACAAAGGCGACTGGCAAGGATATCAAGGCGCGCTATAAGGAACTGGTGAAGCGTCACCATCCGGATGCGAATGGTGGCGACAGAGGTTCGGAAGACCGGTTCCGCGATGTGCTGCAGGCCTATCGCGTGCTCAAACAGGCGGGCCTGTGCTGAGCGACCCTATGGTTTGTGTCGTTTTCCAACTTTCATAAGGTTGGAAAAGGCTTTAAGACCGCCCCCGAACAAAATCGATTGCCGGCGAAACGGGACGTTTCGCCCGTGGAGACGTTGAGAGATATGAACAAGGTCGATCGCGACATCGCCAACCTGCCCGACACGACGGTGTCGGTTAAGGAGAAATTCGGCTTCGACTCCAAGATGGTGGTGCCGGCCTACTCGGTGACATCAGAACATGTGCCTGATGTCGATCCGGATTATCTGTTCGACAAGGCGACGACGCTGGCGATCCTCGCCGGCTTTGCCTACAACCGCCGCGTCATGGTCTCGGGCTATCACGGCACCGGCAAATCGACCCATATCGAACAGGTCGCGGCCCGCCTCAACTGGCCCTGCGTGCGCGTCAACCTCGACAGCCATGTCAGCCGTATCGATCTCGTCGGCAAGGACGCGATCGTCGTCAAGGACGGGCTGCAGGTCACCGAATTCCGCGACGGCATCCTGCCCTGGGCCTACCAGCACAATGTCGCGCTCTGCTTCGACGAATATGACGCCGGCCGCCCGGACGTGATGTTCGTCATCCAGCGCGTGCTGGAATCCTCGGGCCGGCTGACGCTGCTCGACCAGAGCCGGGTCATCCGCCCGCATCCGGCGTTCCGCTTGTTCTCGACCGCCAACACGGTCGGCCTCGGCGACACCACCGGCCTCTATCACGGCACGCAGCAGATCAACCAGGCGCAGATGGACCGCTGGTCGATCGTCACCACGCTGAACTACCTGCCGCACGACAATGAAGTGAACATCGTGCTGGCCAAGGCCAAGCACTATCGCGATGGCAAGGGCAAGGACATCGTCAACAAGATGGTGCGCGTCGCCGACATGACGCGCTCGGCCTTCATCAATGGCGATCTGTCGACCGTGATGAGCCCGCGTACGGTCATCACCTGGGCCGAGAACGCCGAGATCTTCGGCAATATCGGCATGGCGTTCCGGCTGACCTTCCTCAACAAGTGCGATGAGCTGGAACGCTCGGTGGTGGCCGAGTTCTACCAGCGCGCCTTCGGCGAGGATCTGCCTGAAAGCGCCGCCAACGTGGTGCTGGGGTAACCTCAGTCCATGGGAACAACCGGTAGGACGTTCCTGTGGAGTTTTTCAATCCTCTGCTTTGGTCTCGGTCAGGCAGCCATGGCTCAAGACGAACCATTCAAGCCCGGGCAGACTTGGACGTATCACGGAGCGACACCACTTTCGTCGCGGGTGATCATAGGCGCGGTCGATAAGTTGGAGGGTGAAAGCCAACCAATCGTTTCGATTTCAATCACTGATGCGCCGATACCCAATGATGGAAAGCAGCTACAAACGGTTCCCCACCTCCCTGTAGCCGCCGATGTACTGAGAGAAAGTGTGGTTGAATTTGAGGGAATCGGTCCAATTCCTGATGGATTTGATCATGGATACAGTCTGTGGAGACAGGCATATGACAGTGGGAAAGGGGGCTATTTTACAATCTCGGTGGAAGAGATTGTCGGCCTCCTACGCACTCAGCTTGGCCAGCAGCCAGTAGCGAAATAGAGATAGATAATGGCGGGTCCGGGCGACAACACGCGCAACAAGTCGAAGACGGGGTCTGAAGCCGACAGCTTCAAGCGCGCCGTCACCGTCTGCATGCGTGCCATTGCCGGCGACAAGGACATGGAAGTCGGCTTCGCCAAGGACAGGCCGGCACTTGCCGGCAGCCGCGCGCGTTTGCCCGAACTGCCGAAAAAGGCGTCGAAGACCGACATCGCGATCACCCGCGGCCTCGGCGATTCCATGGCGCTGAAGCGTGCCTGCCACGATGCGCGCATCCACACCAAGCTGGCGCCGGAAGGCAAGGCGGCCCGCGCCATTTATGACGCGGTCGAGCAGGCCCGCGTCGAGGCGATCGGCAGCCGCGCCATGCAAGGCGTTGCCGACAATATCGGCTCGATGCTGGAGGACAAATACGCCAAGGCCAACCTCGTCGACGTCAAGGACAAGGCCGACGCGCCGATCGAGGAAGCCCTCGCCTTGATGGTGCGCGAGAAACTGACCGGCCGGCCGGTCCCGAAGAGCGGCGAGCGGCTGGTCGAACTCTGGCGTCCCTGGGTCGAGGAGAAGGCCAAGGCCGACCTCGACGGGCTGTCGGCCAAGCTCGACGACCAGCAGGCCTTTGCCCGCGTCGTGCGCGAGATGCTCGCCTCCATGGAAATGGCCGAGGAACTCGGCGACGACCAGGAGACGGAAGACTCCGAGGACAATGACGACAACCAGCCGCAAGGCGAGGAGCAGAGCGAGGAGGGCGGTGAAGAGGATTCCGGCTCCGAGCAGTCGCAGTCCGAGGATGCCGAGGCTTCGGCCGATGACGAGCAGTCGTCCGAGACGGAGGCGTCCGACGCCACCGCCGACGACCTGTCCGACGATGACGATGCCGATGCCGAGACGCCCGGCGAGGCGCGCCGCAACGACAATCCCTTCACCAATCTGCCGAAGGAAATCGACTACAAGGTCTTCACATCGGCTTTCGACGAGACGGTCGGCGCCGAGGAGCTTTGCGAAGAGGAAGAGCTCGACCGGCTGCGCGCCTTTCTCGACAAGCAGCTTGCCAATCTGTCGGGCGTGGTCGGGCGGTTGGCCAACCGTCTGCAGCGCCGCCTGATGGCGCAGCAGAACCGGTCCTGGGATTTCGACCTCGAAGAGGGTTACCTCGACCCGGCGCGGCTGGTGCGCGTCGTCATCGACCCGATGCAGCCGCTGTCCTTCAAGCAGGAACGCGACACCAAATTCCGCGACACGGTGGTGACGCTGGTGCTCGACAATTCGGGTTCGATGCGCGGCCGGCCGATCACGGTCGCCGCCACCTGCGCCGACATATTGGCGCGCACGCTGGAACGCTGCGGTGTCTCGGTCGAGATCCTCGGCTTCACCACCCGGGCCTGGAAAGGCGGGCAAGCGCGTGAAAAATGGCTGAAGGACGGCAAGCCGCCGAACCCCGGCCGCCTAAACGATCTGCGCCACATCATCTACAAATCCGCCGACCATCCGTGGCGGCGGGCACGGCGCAATCTCGGCCTGATGATGCGCGAAGGCCTGCTCAAGGAAAATATCGACGGCGAGGCGTTGTTGTGGGCGCACAACCGGCTGATCGCCCGGCCCGAACAGCGCAAGATCCTGATGATGATCTCGGACGGCGCGCCGGTCGACGATTCGACCCTGTCGGTCAATCCGGGCAATTACCTTGAGCGGCATTTGCGCGCGGTCATCGAGCTGATCGAGACGCGCTCGCCGGTGGAATTGCTCGCCATCGGCATCGGCCATGATGTCACGCGCTACTACCGCCGCGCCGTCACCATCGTCGATGCGGAGGAACTGGCCGGCGCCATGACCGAGCAACTGGCCTCGCTGTTTGCCGAAGAGAGCGTACGCGACACGCGGCGCGGCGGCATGCGGCGCGCCGGATGATCCTTTCGCGGGGCGGGTTTCGGCAGACGCTTTTCGCCGCCATCGCCCTGCTTGCCGGCGTGGCTTCGGCGCCAGCCGGTGCGGCTGGGCCGGCCCCGGTTGAGCCCATCGAGATTTCGGCCCGCCCGATCACCGAATTCCGCATTGGCCGGACCGACAGGCAGTTCGGTCCGCTCGAATTCGTCGGCGGCCTGGAAATGACCTCGAAATCGCGCGATTTCGGCGCGCTGTCGGCCTTCCGCTTTCTGAAAGCGGGCAGCGATTTCATCGGCGTGGCCGACACCGGCTACTGGTTCTTCGGCACGGTGGCCCGTGATGCCGACAGGCGACCCGTGGCCATCCAGAACTTCCGCATGCAGCAGATGGTCGACCAGAGCGGGCAGCCGATCGACGAGAAATGGGAAGTCGACGCCGAGGGCCTTGCGGTCAAGGATGGCATCGCCACGGTCGGTTTCGAGCGCAACCACCGCGTCTCCCAGTTCAGGATCGACCCGGCCAATATGAAGGCGCCATACCGGCAGCTGGATTTCCTGGTGCCGGCGCGGGAATTGCGCCAGAACCGCGGCTTCGAGACGGTCACCCACGCCAATGCCAATGGCCAGCACGAGGGCGGTCTGGTCGTGGTCTCGGAAAAGAGCCTGGACAAGGCCGGCAATATCTATGCCGCCATTATCGAAGGGCCGCACAAGGGCGTCTTCACCGTCAAACGCAACGACGATTTCGACATCACCGATGGCGCCTTCCTGCCGGATGGCGACCTTTTGCTGTTGGAGCGCAGTTTCACCATGGCGGGCGGGCTCAAGACGCGGCTGCGGCGCATCTATGGCGAGAGCGTCCAGAAGGGTGCCGTCGCCGACGGGCCGGTGCTGCTGGAAGCCGACATGGGCTACCAGATCGACAATATGGAAGGTCTCGACGTCTGGACCCGCGACGACGGCGCGCTGATGGTGTCGCTGATCTCCGATGACAACCACTCGATCCTGCAGCGCAACCTCTATCTGGAATTCATCCTGCATCAGGATTGAGAAGCTGTTCCAATCGCGAAGCTGAGGGTTTTCAACGGCGGGTTCGATTTGGGGCGGGTTCGATTTGGAGCGGGTTCGATCTGGTTGGGGTCGACTGCCCGTCACTCGATTTATAAATACTTTAGTCAAGACTTGACAATGGGCGCTCCCGCCGCAATACTCAAGTCCATGCTTAACTATTCCGGGATCGACAGCATCCTTCGCGCTCTTGTCGAGCCGACCCGTCGCCAGATCCTGGAAAGGCTAAGCCGCGGACCGGCCACCGTCAGTCAGCTGGCGGAGCCGTTCGGCATGACGTTTGCCGCCGTGCTGCAGCATCTGCAGGTGCTGGAGGCCTGCGGGCTGATCCGCAGCGAAAAGATCGGGCGGGTGCGCACCTGCCGGATCGAACCGGGCGGGCTTGCCCCGCTCGCAGACTGGATTGCCGAACGCCGCATACCGGCGGAACGCCATCTCGACCGGCTCGGTGAAATCCTGGCCGAGTCAAATCCATCCCCCCAATCCCCCAGGAAGAAACAGGAAAAGGACGAAAAGCAATGAACCAGATCGCCCCCGTGAAGGACGAGCATTCCGTCATCCACTCCACATTCACCATCGAGCGGACCTACCCGCAATCGCCGGCCAAAGTCTTCCGTGCTTTTGCCGACAAGGCGACGGTGCGGCGCTGGCGGGTCGGAGGCGACGGTTTTACCATCGCCGAATTCAGCTTCGACTTCCGTGTCGGCGGTGGCGAGGTGTCGCGCTTCAGTTATGGCGGCGGCCCGGAGGTCAGGCTCGACGCCCAGTTCCAGGACATCGTTCCGGACCAGCGCATCGTGTTTTCCTACCGGATGGCGATCGGGCCGCAACCTATGTCGGTGTCGCTGACCACCGTCGAACTGACGCCCGTAGGCGATGGCACAAGGCTGACCTATACCGAGCAAGGCGCTTTCTTCGATGGCGTCGATTCCGCCAAGGGACGGGAGGAGGGGACGCGCGGGCTGCTGGAGAGCCTCGCCGCGGAACTTCAGAGGTCAAGATAAACCCGACGCCGCCAGCGACGGCTTGGTCAGGACCGTGGGCTGTTGGTGGCGATCCAGATGACATGGCGCGCGCCGCGCTTGCCGTTGGCGCGCGTGTTGACCTCCTCGACAGCGAAACCCGCCTGCTTGAGCCGCCGCGTGAAGCCTGTATCCGGCCCCTGCGACCACACTGCCAACACGCCGCCGGGTTTGAGGGCACTGCGCGCGGCGCTAAGGCCCGCCAGGCTGTAGAGGGCGTCATTGCCCTTGTGGACGATACCCTCGGGGCCATTGTCGACATCGAGCAGGATCGCGTCCCAGGCCGCAGGCCCCGACCGTATCGATTGCCCGACATCGGTCTCCTGGATGGTGACGCGGGGATCGTCGAGACAACCGCCAAACACTTCCGCCATCGGGCCGCGCGCCCAGGCGACCACGGCCGGCACCAGTTCGGCGACAGTGACGCTGGCATCCTTGCCGAGTTCGGCAAGAGCAGCGCGCAGCGTGAAACCCATGCCAAGGCCGCCGATGAGGATCCTCGGCTGCCGATGGCCCGAAATCCTCTGGCCCGAAATCCTCTGGCATGACAGTCTCGCCAGCGCTTCCTCGGAGCCGCTGAGGCGGCTGTTCATCAGCTCGTTGGTGCCGAGCATGATCGAGAATTCGGCGCCGCGCCGCTTGAGACGAAGCTCTTGGGCACCATCCCCGGTCTTTGCCGAATCGAGCTGGACCCAGGGGATCATGGGCTTTGTCTGACCATGATCTTTTCCGAAAACCGGAAGCCACTTTTCGGGACCATGGGCTAGACGGCCACCGCAGGCTGGCTCCAGCGGGCCGCGAGCAGCCGGTAGGGGATAAGCGCGACCACGGCGATGATCAATTTCACCGAGAGATCGCCCAGCGCCCAGGAAACCCAGCGCATGGCCTCGATATGGAAGACGCCCATCAGCGGCGCCGTTTCGAGCGCAAAGCTATCATTCGGGCCGGCAAAGGCGAAAGCGGCCGAGAAAGCGACGGTGAAGAAGACCATGGTGTCGAACACCGATCCGACCAGCGTGCCGACGATTGGCGCCCGCCACCAGCTCTGCCGGCGCAGCCGGTTGAACACGGTCACGTCAAGCAATTGCGCGGAGAGGAACGCCGCGCCTGAAGCGGCGGCGATGCGCGCCAGCCGGTCAGCGGCGGTCTCGAATTCGATCAGGCCATGGCGGAACAGGAAGGGCGGGACGAGGATCGAGCAAACCACCGCCGTCATGAAGCCGACAAAGACGATCCGGCGCGCCACGGCAGGCCCGTAGCGGCGGTTGGCGAGGTCAGTGACGAGGAACGAGAAGGGATAGGTGAAAGCCCCCCAGGTAAGCAGGTCCGCCAGCGACAGGCCGCCGATCTGGCCCTGCATCGGGAACTGCACGAGGATGTTCGACGCCACGACGACAAGCGCCATGGCGGCCACGAAGGGCAAATATCGCGAGAAGGAAGTCATTTTTTTATCCTGGGTAATGGAACCAGCGGAGCATCTGCCCATCGGGCGGCGCTCGCTTCGTAGTCGAGCATCGGATTGTCGAACCTTGCGGATCCATCCGATGCTCCAAGCCAACAAGAGGTCGGCCAGGGCGGTCGTCCCCCGCCTTTATCCGATGTTAGGCAGCGACCTGTTCGGCCAGCTTCTTGGCGATCTGCTTCTTCAGCAGGCGCGCGCGCTGCGACAGTTCCTTGACGTCGGCCTTGGCCAGGAAGGCGTCGAGGCCGCCGCGATGCTCGACCGAACGCAGCGCGTTGGCCGAGATGCGCAGGCGCACATTCTGGTTCAGCGCTTCCGAAATCAGCGTCACATTGACGAGGTTCGGCAGGAAGCGACGCTTGGTCTTGTTGTTGGCGTGGCTCACATTGTTGCCGGTCTGGACTGCCTTGGCAGTGAGTTCGCAGGTGCGGGACATAATTCTAACCTTCAGTTCTCTCGGGACCTGCCAAACCCTTGTGCCCACGCCGGGTGGCGCGCGGTTCTGGTCAGGCGGCCTTATGGAAAAAGTTGGCGTTCCATAGTTGCATTTCACCGGGGCGTCAAGCTCCGGCTTCCCCACGGAAGCGCCCGGCATTTCATATTAAGGCCGGATTTCACCCTATAAGCGGTCTTATAGGGACATGCCAGACCGGAGTTGCCCGCCTCCGGCCGAAAATCAAGGATCCGATCCCGCCATGCCTCGTTTGTCTCACGCACTTGTTGCCGTGCTTGCCATCGCCTTGCCGTCGGCCGCCTCCGCTGCCTCGCCGCAGTCCTTCAAAGGAGAATATACGGTGTCGTTCCTTGGCCTCTCGATCGCAAGATCGACCTTCTCAAGCCACTATGAGAACGGCGCCTACGCGATCGACGGCACCGTGACGGCGGCCGGTCTCGCCAAGCTGTTCGACGACACGCGGGGTACGATCTCGTCCAAGGGCACGATTTCAGGCCAGAAGATGGTGCCGCAGGTATTTCGTGCCGATTACACCTCCGGCAAGAAGGCGTCCGCGATCGATATCCGCTTTGCCAATGGCAACGTGACCTCGACGCAGGTCATCCCGGCGCCCGGCAAGCGTGACCCCAATGCCTGGGTGCCGATCGGTGCCGGCGACCTCGCCGCGGTGCTCGATCCAATGGCGGCGACCGTCATCCATGCCGACAGTCTCGATCAGGTCTGCGGCCGCAAGGTCAAGTTCTATGACGGCGAGATGCGCGCCGACCTGACGCTGACCTACGCCTCGAAAGGCACGATCTCGGTGCCGGGTTACAAGGGCGATACCATCACCTGCCGGATGGGTTTCGAGCCGGTGGCCGGCTATCGCAAGGGCCGCAAGGCGCTCAACTATCTCAAGAACAAAAGCCGCATGATGGTGACGTTTGCGCCGCTCGGCCAAACCGGAGTATATGCGCCGATCCACGCCACGGTCGGAACACAGATCGGCACCTTGACCATCAGCGCCGGGCGTTTCGAAGCGGTACAATAGGCACGCCACCGGAAACAGAAGAGGGCGCGCCACGGGAGAAAAAATGGGGCGCGCAACACTGATCGGCTTTTCGGCGGTCGCCATGTGGGCGCTTTTGGCGCTGCTCACCGACGCATCCGGCAAGGTGCCGCCGTTCCTTTTGTCGGCAATCACCTTCTCGATCGGTACAGGGGTCGGGCTGGTCGCACGGCTGTTCATGCCGGCGGCCGACAGGAGCCAGAAAATACCACCCCAGGTCTGGGTGATCGGCATTGCCGGCCTGTTCGGCTACCACTTTTTCTATTTCACCGCTTTGCGCAACGCGCCGGCGGTGGAGGCGAGCCTGATCGCCTATCTGTGGCCGCTGCTGATCGTGCTGGGTTCCGCGCTGATGCCCGGCGAAAAACTGGCCTGGAACCATGTCGTCGGCGCGCTGCTCGGCCTGGCCGGCACGGTTCTGATCGTGACGAAGGGTGGCGGGCTGGCCTTCGATGCACGCTACACCTTCGGCTATGCGATGGCCGCCGTCTGCGCCCTGTTGTGGTCGTCCTATTCGCTGTTGTCGCGGCGCTTTCCGTCGGTACCGACCAGCATCGTCACCTGGTTCTGCGCGGCGACCGCCGTGTTGTCGCTCGTTTGCCATCTGGCGCTGGAGCAAACGGTCCTGCCGGACGGCACCGGCCAGTGGCTGGCGGTGCTTGGCCTTGGCCTGATGCCGGTGGGGGCTGCCTTCTATGCCTGGGACATCGGCGTCAAGCGCGGCAACATCCAGGTGCTGGGGGCGGCGAGTTATGCGGCGCCGCTGCTGTCGACACTGGTGCTGATTGCGGCCGGCGTCGCCGAGCCGTCGCTGCGCATCCTGGCCGCCTGCGTGCTGATCACCGGCGGCGCGGCCCTGGCGGCTAAATCCCTGTTCCTGCGCAAGCCGGTCGCGGCTGGAGGCGAGGCCGGGGCATCCGAAAGCGGAGCCGGGGCATGACGATGCCGTTTGCCGGCGGCATCGATGCCAACGCCAATGCAACGCTGATCTTTTCGCTGGTGGCGGCGGTGATCTACGCCTTCTCCTCAGGCATGGCGCCAACGCTCGCCCGCTCGGCGGCAAAGACGCTCGCGGTCGCGATGCTTGCCGTGCTGGCGGCGCTGCAAGGTGGCCCGCTGCTGCTGGTCGCCGCTCTTGCGCTCAGCGCCATTGGCGATGCGTTCCTGTCGCGCGACGGCGAAAAGGCGTTTCTCGGCGGCTTGGCCAGCTTTCTCGTCGCCCATATCGTCTATATCGCGCTGTTCCTGCGCAGCGGTGGCGGGTTGGCACTGCTTGGCGCGGAAGCCTGGCGCGGGGCGATTGCCCTGGCATTGGCGGTATTCGTGATCGTCATGCTGGCTGCGCTCTGGCGCCGCGTCGGCCCCAGCCTGCGTGTTCCGATCGCCTGTTATGTCCTGGCGATACTGGCGATGGGCATGGCGGCACTGACGACGAGCAATGCCTGGGTCATCGGCGGCGCAGTGCTGTTCATGGCATCGGACGGGCTGCTGGCCATGGAGAAATTCCTGGTCGCGGCCATCTCGCCACATCGCGGCTGGATGCGTTTGGCCGTCTGGGTCTTGTACTATACCGCCCAACTCGCGATTACGCTGGGTTTCCTGTTGGGCTAGGCTGCCAGCCCGGCGCTGCCAATTCGAAGGCGGCGAAATCAAACCCCGGCGCGACGGTGCAGCCGACCAGCGTCCAGTCGCCCAGGCTGCGCGCCGATTGCCACCAGCCTGCCGGCACGACGATCTGCGGCCGTTCGCCCGCCGCGAGTTCGATGCCCAGCACCTGCTCGATCACGGCTGCGCCTTCTTCCCACATCGACAGCGCCAGCGGTGCGCCGGCGTGGAAATGCCAGACCTCGGCGGCGTCCCTGACCCGATGCCATGCCGAAAGCTGGTGTTGTTCCAGCAGGAAGTAGATCGCGGTCGAATGACCACGCGAACCGCCGGCTTCGTCGCGAAATGTCTCCGCGTACCAGCCGCCTTCCGGATGCGGTTTCAGACCAAGCAAAGCGATGATTTCCGCGGAACTCGTCATGGGGTCGACGATACCACCAGGCTCAGAAATTGTCCTTGCGCTTGCGGATTTCGGCGAACACCTCGGCATCCCCGGCCTTTTCCATGCCGAGATGCTTGCGGATCGCCGGATCGTGCCAGCGCAGGAAGGGATTGGTCGACAGTTCCTCGCCGATCGTCGTCGGCAGTGTCGGCTTGTTGTCGACCCGCAGCGCCTCGATCCTGGCGGCGCGCTCCCTCAATGCCGAATTGGTCGGGTCGACGGTCAGCGCGAAACGGGCGTTGGCGAGCGTATATTCGTGGCCGCAATAGATTGTCGTCGCGGCGGGAAGCGCGGCCAGTTTCTTCAGAGAATCATACATCACCGGCGGTTTGCATTCGAACAGCCGCCCGCAGCCGAGCGCGAACAGCGTATCGGCGGTGAACGCCACCTGCGATGCCGGCAGATGATAGGAGACGTGCCCGGCTGTATGGCCGGGGGTGGCGATCACCTCGATGCGCTCATCGCCGAGATGAAGGACGGAGCCTTCTTCGACGGTTTCGTCAATGCCGGGGATCTTGGCCTTTTCCGCCTCCGGGCCGACGATGCGCAGCTTGAAGCGCTCCTTCAACGCCAGATTCGCCTCGACGTGATCCATATGATGATGCGTGGTCAGGATCATCGTCGGCGTCCAGCCGGTGCGCTTGATCGCGGCCAGGATCGGCGCCTCCTCGGGCGCGTCGATGATCGCGGTCTGCCCGCTCCTGGGGTCATGCACCAGCACGCCGAAATTGTCCGCGCGGCACATGAACTGCTCGATTTCGACCGCCATTCGCATCTCTCCTTTTGTCGCCGCAGACATAGGGCGCCAGAGGACGGATGTCATCCACGGGATGACGAATGTCATTCCCGGGGATGATGAATCTCATCCGAGTATGTCGGGCGCCTCAGGGCCCTTTGTTGAATCCGGCCGATATCACGGCTACATCCCTGACATGCATTCCGACATCGTCGACCTTCGCTCGTTCTACTCGACAACGCTCGGCCGGTTCGCCGAACGCTCGATCACCATGGCGCTGTCCTCGATATGGGCTGCCGTGCCAAACGAACGCCTGGTCGGTCTCGGCTATACATTGCCCTGGCTGGAGCGTTTCGGCTCCGACGCCGAGCGGGTCTTCGCCTTCATGCCGGCGACGCAGGGCGCCGTGGTCTGGCCGGCAACAGGGCCGACGGCGACCGCCCTGGTCTTCGACGAGGAACTGCCGCTGGTCGATTCCTGCATCGACCGCATGTTGCTCGTCCATTCGCTCGAACATGTCGAAAACCCGCGCGAGACGCTGAACGAGATCTGGCGGGTGCTTTCGCCCGCCGGGCGCGTCGTCATCGTCGTGCCGAACCGGCGCGGGGTCTGGGCGCGTTTCGAGCACACGCCGTTCGGCAATGGCCGGCCTTTCTCGCGCGGGCAACTGACGGAACTGCTTCGCGAGGCGAATTTCACGCCGGCGGCGTGGTCGGATGCGCTGTTCTTCCCGCCATCACGGCGACGCTTCATGATGCGCTTCCACAACGTGCTGGAGCGCTTCGGCCGGCGGCTGTGGCCGATCTTTTCCGGTGTCATCGTCGTCGAGGCGCAGAAGCGGCTCTACCAGGGTGTGCCGGTGGTCCAGCGCGCGTCCCGCCGCGTCTTCGTGCCGGTGCTGTCGCCGCATGGCGCGACACGGCTCGGCCGCCGGGCCGAAGCCGGAGGCGCGGCAACGTCGGCTCGCCAGGTGAAACCTTCGTGATCAGCGCGGAAACTTTCCTCGCGCGGCATTTTTCCGACCTATCTGTCGTGCACGGGCGGCGGCCGTGGGCTCTCTTCATCCGGTTTCAGCATCGCACCTGAGCGCAAGGACTTCTGATATGGCTGATCAACTGGACAATCAGGCCACCGTTCAGCCGGTCGCCGTGGCCAGCAGCCTGCGTGATCAGGTCGCAACGATCAAGCAAGCGCTGGTGGTATCGCCGGTTCGCAGGTGGTTGCTGTGGACGTCGGTCGGCATCATGGCCGTCATCGTCGCGACATCGATCGGCCAGGTTCTGCTCAATCGCTGGAACCAGCCCTTCTACGATGCCCTGGCGCGGCGCGACATGGCGGCCTTCCTGCACCAGCTCCTTGTCTTTGCCATGATCGCCGGCGGGCTGCTGGTGCTCAATATCGGCCAGACCTGGCTCAACCAGATGATCCGGCTGAAGCTGCGCGAGGCGCTGACGCTGGATTTGATCGACCAGTGGATGCGGCCGGCGCGCGCCTTCCGTCTGGCCAACGCCGGTGCCATCGGCGTCAATCCGGATCAGCGCATGCAGCAGGATGCGGCGCATCTGTCGGACCTGTCGACAGACCTCGGCGTCGGGCTCCTGCAGTCGCTCATCCTGCTCGTGTCCTTCGTCGGCGTGCTGTGGGAGCTGTCTTCGGGTTTCGTCTTCCACGTCAACGGCTGGTCGCTGGCCATACCGGGCTACATGGTCTGGGCCGCGTTCCTCTACGCTGGCACCGCCTCCTGGCTGAGCTGGCTGGTCGGGCGCCCGCTCATCAGCCTGAACAGCGACCGCTACACGCGCGAAGCGGAGCTGCGTTCCTCGATGGTGCGCGTCAACGAGAACGTCGATGCCATCGCGCTCTACCATGGCGAGGACGATGCCAGGCGGCGGCTCGAACTCGACCTCGGCACGGTGCTGGGCGCCATGCGGCGCATCTATACCGCCCAGATCAACCTGTCCTGGGTGACCGATACCTATGGCTGGATCACCGTCGTTGCACCGATCCTGGTCGCTTCGCCTGTGTATTTCTCGGGCGATATCAGCTTTGGCGGGCTGATGATGGCGGTCGGCGCCTTCAATCAGGTCCATTCTTCGTTGCGCTGGTTCATCAACAATATAGGCAGCATCGCCGACTGGCGCGCCACGCTGATGCGCGTCGCCGATTTCCGCATCGCGCTCAATGAAACCGATGTGCTGCACGACACCGAAAAGCGCATCACCTTCGACCAAAATGCCAATGGCAGCCTGACCTTCGAGAAGCTCGAAGTGGCCTCGCCGGAGGGCTGCACAAAACTCTCCGACGAACATGTCGAAATCCGCGCCGGCGAGCGCGTCATGATCACCGGCGAGCCGGGCGCCGGCAAGACGCTGTTCTTCCGCGCCATCGCCGGGCTTTGGCCCTGGGGCGGCGGAAAGATCGGCCTGCCGGCGGGAGAAACCCTGATCTTCGTGCCACGTGTGCCGTATTTGCCCGCCGGCACCCTGCGCGAGGTGCTCAATCACGCGAACGGGCATGCGCCCGCGAGCGATGCCGACATTTCGGCGGTGCTGGCCGAGGTTGGCCTTGAACGCCTGTCGTCGTCGCTCGACCGTGTCGGGCGGTGGGACCATGAGTTGGGTGATGACGAACAGCGCTTGCTGGGCGTGGCCAGGCTCGCCCTGCGGCGGCCGAAATGGGTGATCATCGACGAAGCGATGGATGCGTTCGATGGACCCGCGCTGCGCCGCGTGCTGGCGATGCTTGAAAAGCACCTGACGGGAGCCACGATCATCAATATCGGGCGCGGCCAGCACAACAATCAGTTCTTTCCGCGCGGTTTGACGATCGTGAAGGATTCTGGTGCGCCGGCGCTGAAGCCCGCCCGTGTCAGGGCCGGCGCCATCGATCCGCCACCCGCCGTCCGGCGCAAGAAGTAGCCTGTTTCTCCGGCTGGCTGCGCAAAACCTTATTTTGCCGTGATCGCGATGGAAGGTTTGCCGGGGAAACAACCCTGGCGCCGCCATGTTTGATGCCTTTCTGATTGCCTGTCTCACCTGCGCGCAGGCTACCCCCATTGCCTCGCCACTGGCGCTGGCCGTCGATGTCGAGCTGGTGCTGGCGGTCGACATTTCGTTGTCGATGGATGAGAAGGAGTTCGCGTTGCAACGCGCCGGCTATGTCGAGGCGCTGCGGCATCCCGACTTCATCCGGGCCGTCCGTTCCGGCAATACGGGCCGCATCGCGCTCGCCTATTTCGAATGGGCGGGCACCGTGCGCGATGACGCGATCATCGGCTGGCAGATCATCGATAGCGCGCAAAGCGCCAACAGCTTTGCCGACAAGGTGGCGGCGCGTCCGTTCCGGAGTTTTCGCGGCACCTCGATTTCCACCGCGCTTGCCTTCGGTGCCGGGCTTTTCGACAGGACGAACTTCGCCGGCGAACGCAGCGTCATCGACATATCGGGCGATGGTCCCAACAATATCGGGCCGCCGGTCACCGCCACGCGCGATGCGGCCATCGCCAAAGGCATCGTCATCAACGGCCTGCCGATCCTGATCAACCCGTCGCCGACCTTCAGCCATCTCGACCAGTATTATGCGCAGTGCGTGACCGGCGGGCCTGGCTCCTTCGTGCTGCCGATCCATGCGGCCGCCGAATTTTCCACCGCCATCCGGCGCAAGCTGATCCTCGAAGTGAGCGGCCTTCAAGACAAGGCTGAGATCACTCCCGTCGACGCGGACGCGCCGATCGATTGCCTGAAGGGCGAGCGGGACAGGCGGTTCCTGTCGGATCCCTATTTCCCGGAACTCGACCGGTGAGCGTGGCGGCAGCTAGGCCGGCCGGGCGCCGAACCGGTTGCGAAATTCATTGTAGAGATTGCGGCGCCAACGCCGGCCATAGACGTAACCGTTGACCAACTCCGGCAACGAGTAACCGAGTTCCTTGGAAGACCGGTTGGCCATGTATCCGGCAAACGCCTCGGGCAAACGGCCCCTGAGAATATCGGCTATGAGCTGGCGTGAGATCATGTAAGGAGGAATGTGCGGATAGGCGTGGGCAATATACGGATGCTTGCCCATCAAATTCGCATAGGCTTCGACATAGCCATCGCGCCGTCCCGAAATCGAATTCTCCGAATTGTGTTTCGTCCAGTCGAGATCGCCGGACAGTTGTGCGCCGAAGCGCCGGGCAAGGCGCAGCAGCAATTCCCGATCCTGCATCCGGGTTGTATCGCTGTCATAGCCGCCAATGGCCAGCAAGGCCTCGCGACGCGCGGTGATCGCCGAGCCAGCGATAAAGATCGTCTGGGCGACGAGTGTCCGCTCCAGCATCGCCGGATTGATGAAGGCCTCGGGGTTGGTGCAGTTGGTGCTGCGGCCGTTCTTCAAGGACACAAAAGAACTAAGCAGCACCTGAAGGCCAGGGTTGTCTTCGAACCAGGCCAAAGTCCGTTCAAGCCGATGCGGCATGTAGACATCGTCCGAATCGAGAAACGTCACCAGGGGCGTTCGCGCCCGCTCGATGCCGGCATTCCTCGCGGCGTTGGCCCCGCGCCATTTCGCACCGACATAGATCAGACGCGGGTCGTGAACGCGGTCGAGCGCGGCTTCGGTTCCGTCCGTCGAGCCATCGTCGACGACAATGTGCTCAAGCCTCGACATGCTTTGGGACAGCACGCTTTCGACAGCGCGCAACACCTTGTCGCGCCTGTTGTGGGTCGGTGTGATCACCGTGATAAGGGGAGCCGCATCCAAGGCTTTGGCCACTCAGCTATGACCGACGTAAAGAGGGACGTATTCCGGCTCGTCCCGGACCAGACCAAGCGCCATGGCCATCTGGGCGACGAACACCAGCGTGCAAAAGGCCATGCCGACGATCAGGGCAAACGGAATCTGCCAGATTGGCATGCCGAGTCGTGCCGCATGCGCAAGGATGCGACCGCCCACCCGGCGCGATGTCGAAAACCAGCGCCTTGCCGCCTTGACCACCCGTGCGGTTCGCGACGGCGATTCCAGCGCCACATATTTGCGGTCCGCATCGCGACCGGTGACGAGCGCGCGCCAGAAGAAAAAACGCCAGCCGCGCGGAGGATAATGGCTGGCCCGGGCATCGACCCTGACGAAGTCATGTCCGCTTTCCCGCAACTGGCTGGTAAGCAACGTGCAGGAAACCTTGAAACCATTGCTGGCCGGATAGGGATGGCTGGCCAACCAACTTCTGCGAAAGGCGCAATTGTTGGCGTTCATTGCCCGCCTGGAGGCGAAACGCTGATCCCCGTCGCGCAGCGGGAAGAACCACAGCAGTGCAAAGGTGCGCGAGGCGAAATCGTCATGGCCGAGATAGGTGTAGCCGCTCACGGCCATCGTCTTCGGGTCCTGTAACGGTTCAAGGAGCGCCGACAGCCAGCCGCTCTCCATAACCGTGTCGGAATCGCAGAAAACCACGATGTCGCCCGTGGCCAATCCAACGCCCGCGTTCTTGATCTCATAGTATCGGCTGCCGGTGCTGGCGCTGAAGACCAGATTGGCGACGGCGTCAAGTCGCGGAACAAGTTCGGCGATACGCTGCTGGAGGAGCGGCGTCTCGGTATTCTCTCCGCTGTGAACGACAATAACCTCCGGCTTGGGGTGCCGATCGTCAGTCGTTGCGGCCTCTATTTCCCGCGCCAAGGCGCGGAATGAAGCGCCGATCTCATCTTCATTGATGGATTGGGCATTTTCCATTTCGACTACGATTGAATAGGTCTGGGATTTGCGTTCCATGCCCCGCCCAAGCATTACGTTCGGCGCGACGCTACAAAGACCATCTTCACATGTCATCCAAAGACGCGAAATCCGGCTGGTCTGAAACGCCGATTTTGGGCCTCCGCGCCCCAATAGCAACACCCTGGCAAGTCTGAGGGGATGCGGTTCCGCTCGCGCTCAAGCGCTGATTCGTGCACGGCATCGATGTTGGCCTATTACCTCAGGCGTAATCGAGTCTCGTCACCTCCCTTGGCAATTTGCAGCCATGAGACCGGCAAATCGGCCGCTCGACAAGGGAGTTACGTCATGACCGCCTACGCCGTTGCCCATATGCGCCAAGTCAGGATGGGCCCGCAGATCGTCGAATATCTGCACAGGATCGATGCCACGCTGGAACCGTTCGGCGGCCGCTTCCTGGTCCATGGCGGCAATCTGGAGGTGATCGAGAACGATTGGCCGGGCAACCTCATCATCATCGAGTTTCCCGACCGGCGGCAGATGCGCCGGTGGTATGATTCGCCCGCCTATCAGGCAATACTGGCCCTGCGCACGGACAATTCCCGATCCGATGTGGTGTTCGCCGACGGTGTCGAGCACCCGCACAAGGCCACGGATGTCCTGGGCTAGACGTTCCATGCCTTACCGCTTCAGCAAGAACACCGCTTGCTGGCCGAAGAAATTCCAGAACCACCAGGGCATCGACAGGCCGATCTTCTGGCCGGCTGCGTCGAGCGCGGTCGCCTTTTCCACCGTCGCGCCGAGCTCATCGCACAGGTTGACGAAGTCGCGGATGGTGCAGAAGTGGATGTTGGGCGTGTCGTACCAGGAATAGGGCAGGTCCTGGGTCACCGGCATGCGGCCCTTGACGAACAGCGACAGGCGCACCCGCCAATGGCCGAAATTGGGGAAAGAGACGATCGCCCTGTTGCCGATCCTGAGCAGTTCGTCGAGCACCAGCTTCGGGTTGCGGGTCGCCTGCAAGGTCTGCGACAGGACGACGAAGTCAAAACCCTTGTCGGGATAGAATTCGAGATCCTTGTCGGCATCGCCCTGGATGACAGAGAGGCCGCGCGCCACGCATTCGTTGACGCCGCGCTGCGACAGTTCAAGCCCGCGGCCGTCGACCTGTTTGGTTTCCTGCAGCAATTCAAGCAAGGAGCCGTCGCCCGAACCGACGTCGAGCACGCGCGACTGTGGCGGAATGAGGTTGGCGACGACCTCGAGGTCGACGCGCTGGCTGCCGTTGACGCTCATGATGTCGCCTCCTGTATGGCGCATGAGCCTGATCCTGAAAGTCTGCAACTTTGCGGGGTCATGCGCTTAGCCCTCTGGCGCGGGCCGCGGAGCCGATGAAGCCGTTGATGGCGGCGAACAGTTCCGGCTCGTCGAGCAGGAAGGCGTCGTGGCCGCGATCGGTCTCGATCTCGACGAAGGATACCGAGGCGCCGGCGGCGTTGAGCGCGTGCACGATGGAGCGGCTCTCCTCGGTCGGAAACAGCCAGTCCGACGTGAACGACACCAGGCAGAAACGGGTCTTGGTGCCGGCAAAGGCATCCGCCAGCCTGCCGCCATGATCGGCTGCGAGGTCGAAATAGTCCATCGACCGCGTCATGTAGAGATAGGAGTTGGCGTCGAAGCGGTCGACGAAGGTCATGCCCTGGTGGCGCAGATAGCTTTCGATCTGGAAGTCGGCGTCGAAGCCGAAAGTCAGGTGGTCGCGATCCTGCAGATTGCGGCCGAATTTACGGTGCAGGGCGGCTTCCGAGAGATAGGTGATGTGGGCCGCCATGCGCGCCACCGCCAGACCCTTTTCCGGGCGCTTGCCATGCTCGAAATACTTGCCGCCATGCCAGTCCGGATCAGCCATGACGGCTTGCCGGCCGACCTCGTGGAAGGCGATGTTCTGCGAGGAATGGCGGGCACCCGTAGCGATCGGCAGCGCCGAAAAGACGCGCTCGGGATAGCTCGACGCCCATTCCAGCACCTGCATGCCGCCCATTGAGCCGCCGAGCACGCAGAACAGCTTCTCGATGCCGAAATGGTCGATCAGCATCTTCTGCGCGCGCACCATGTCGCGAATGGTGATGACAGGCAGGTCGAGCCCATAGGGCTTGCCGGTGAGGGGATTGGTCGAGGCGGGACCGGTGGAGCCCAGGCAACCGCCGATGACGTTGGAGCAGATGACGAAGAAACGGTTGGTGTCGATGATCCTGCCGGGGCCGATCAGCACTTCCCACCAGCCCGGCTTGCCGGTCACCGGGTTGGTGTTGGCGACATGCTGGTCGCCGGTCAGCGCATGGCAGACGAGAATGGCATTGGAGCGGGCATCGTTCAGCGTGCCATAGGTCTGGTAGGCGATCTGGAACGGCGACAAAAGCGTGCCGGCGTCGAGCTTGAGCGGCTGGTCGGGCCCGAAGCGCAACACCGGGCTCGACGGTTGGTCGGCCTCGTTGTTGGTCTTTCCTGCACGCAGAGCGGCCATTCACGTACTCACTTGCTGCATCGTGCCCAACGAAAATCGCCGCCGATGCGTTTTGTCCGGCCGGCCGCGGACAATAAAAAACCGGCATTGCCATTCGCAAAGCCGGTTACGTCACGCAAACGGCCCTTTAGCGAATTGTTTAACGTGGCTGCAAGCCGACCGGCCAAATCACCACGGAACTGTCACCGTCCTTCTAGAACTCGCCCGCCTCGCCGTCAATGCCGGAGGTTGGGCCGGCTGCTGGCCCCACCGCCGCCTCTCGACATTGCCGGCCATGGCTTGTATTTCCGCTGCGGCCTCCGGATGGAGGCATTTTCGACGGATTTTGCAAAAAATGAACCAGACACCGGATCAGGCACGTCCAACCCCGCGCGCGGGCATCATGGACATAGACGCCTATGTGCCCGGCAAGAGCACGGCGCCGGCCGGTGTCGCCAAGGTCTACAAGCTGTCGTCGAACGAGAACCCGCTCGGTCCGTCACCGAAGGCCATCGAAGCCGCCCGCGACGTCGCCGCCAAACTCGACATCTATCCCGATGGCACCGCCAGGCGGTTGCGCGAGGCGATCGCCGAGGTGCATGGCCTCAACGCGCAGAACATCATCTGCTCCAACGGCTCCGACGAGATCCTCGGCCTTTTGGCGCAGACCTATCTGGCGCCCGGCGACGAGGCCATTTTCACCGAACACGCCTTCATGGTCTACAAGATCTACATCCAGTCGGCCGGGGCCACCCCGGTTGTGATCAAGGAGACCGAAGAGCGCGCCGACATCGATGCGATGCTGGCCGCCGTCACGCCGCGCACGAAAATCGTGTTCCTCGCCAATCCCAACAATCCAACCGGCACCTATGTGTCGTTCCAGGAGGTGCGTCGCCTGCATGCCGGCCTGCCCAAACATGTGCTGCTGGTGCTCGACGCGGCCTATGCCGAATATGTCCGCCGCAACGATTACGAAGCCGGCATCGAGCTGGTCGGCAGCGCGGAGAACGTGGTGATGACGCGCACCTTCTCCAAGATCGGCCTTGGCGGAGCGCGGATCGGCTGGATGTACGGGCCGATGCACATCGTCGACGCCATCAATCGCGTGCGTGGTCCCTTCAACGTCAATGCGACGGCGATCGAGGCCGGCATCGCCGCGATCCGCGACCGCGCCCATGTCGAGCGCAGCGTGTCGCATAACGAGACCTGGCTCACCTGGCTGAGCGCGGAGATGACCGGGCTTGGGCTGCGGGTGACGCCCAGCGTCGGCAATTTCCTCCTCATTCATTTTCCAGACGACCAGAAGCATTCGGCGGCGGCGGCGGACGATTACCTGACAGCGCGCGGCTACATATTGCGGCGCGTTTCCGGCTACGGCTTTCCCAACGCGCTGCGCATGACCGTTGGCACCGAAGAGGCCAATCGCGGCGTCGTCGCCGCGCTCACGACATTCCTGAAAAGCTAGAACGCCCGAAAGCTCTAACGCCATGACATCACCGATGTTTGAGAAGATCGCGCTGGTCGGCATCGGCCTGATCGGCTCGTCGCTGGCCCGCGTCATCCGCCGCGAGGGCCTTGCCGGCCACGTTGCCATCTCGACCCGCAGCGCGGCGACGCTGGCGCGGGCGCAGGAGCTTGGGCTGGGTGATTCCTATACGACCGACGCCAAGGAAGCGGTCCGCGACGCCGATCTGATCATCGTCTCGGTGCCGGTCGGTTCGTCCGGCGCGGTGGCGCAGGAGATCGCGCCGGCGCTGAAGAAGGGCGCGATCCTCACCGATGTCGGCTCGACCAAGGCCTCGGTCATCGCGCAGATGCAGCCGCATGTGCCTGACGGCGTGTATTTCATTCCCGGCCATCCGCTGGCGGGTACCGAGAAATCCGGACCGGATGCCGGTTTCGCCGACCTGTTCGACAATCGCTGGTGTATCTTCACGCCGCTGCCAGGCACCGATCCGGGCGCTCTGGAAAGGCTGTCGGAATTCTGGCGCCGCTGCGGCGCCAACATCGACACGATGGACCCGCAGCATCACGACATGACGCTCGCCATCGTTTCGCATTTGCCGCACATCATCGCCTACAACATCGTCGGCACCGCCGACGATCTGGAATCGGTGACCAAGACGGAAGTGATCAAATATTCCGCCTCCGGCTTTCGCGACTTCACGCGCCTGGCCGCCTCCGACCCGACCATGTGGCGGGACGTGTGCCTGCACAACAAGGACGCCATCCTCGAAATGCTGGCGCGGTTCTCGGAAGACCTGGCATTCCTGCAGCGGGCGATCCGCTGGGGCGACGGCGATAAGCTGTTCGACCTGTTCACCCGCACCCGCGCGGTGCGCCGCTCGATCATCGAGGCGGGCCAGGACATTGATGTGCCCGATTTCGGCCGTCAGGCGATCGAGCACCCGTCGAAGAATTAGGCTGTTTCAGGCCATGTCGCCGCGACCATGGCCAGTGTCTCGGCCCGGTCCGGCGCACCGAGCCTGCCGCCGAAGCGCAGGCACTTGAGCGCGGCGGCGGCACTCGCAAAACGCATGGCCTGTTCGACCGGCATGGCTTCCGCCAGCCCGACGGCAAAGGCGCCGTGAAAGACATCGCCGGCGGCGAGCGTGTCGACCGCCTTGATCCCTGGCGCAGCGACATGGCGGGATGATCCGGCCGCGCGATCGAACCACCAGGTGCCCGCCGCGCCGCCGGTGACCGCGACGAGGGCATCGGTGCGGGAGGCGAGGTCAGTGCAGGCGCGCCCCAGGTCCAGCGCCTGGCCGCATATGATGCGGACTGCCGGCTCCGAGGCAACGATGTGAGAAGCCAGCGGCAACAGCCGCTCCAGCACCGCCAGCGGCGCGGTATCGGCGTCGAGAATCGCAGGCCGGCCGGCGGCGCGTGCCGTCTTCAGGGCAAGGGCCGCCGCACCCGGCCAGCGCACGTCGGCCAGCACGGCATCGAATGCCGCGATGTCGGCGAAAGGCAAAGAATCGGGATCGGTCTGGGCCAAGCTGTCATAGAAAGGCACGATGATGCGTTCGCCATGGGCGTCGACCAGGATCGATGCCAGCGCCGAGCGGGCGCCGCTGACGCGGCGCACGTAGCTGCAGTCGACGCCTTCGGCCTCGATCCCGGCAATCAGTTGATCGCCGACCGGATCATCGCCGGCACTCGCCCACAGCGACACGTCGGCGCCCAGGCGATGCGCTGCGCAAGCAGCGCTGGTGGCCATGCCAGAAGCGATCTGGACGCCGTCGGAGGCGATGAATTTTCCTTGATGCGTGGGCAGTGTCTCGACACGCAGGATCGTGTCCAGCGTCAGCGCGCCGACACTCAGGAGCCTCGCTGGTCTTGCCATGGCAGCGCTATTGAACCGGCTTGATCTTGCCGAGCGGGATGAAGCCGAGCGAGGCCTTGCCCTTGACCACCTTCAGCGGCATCGATGGTTCGCTGCCAAGCAGCGCCAACGCCGCGAAACCCTGTTCGATCGCGTTCTTCTGCTCGGGTATGGCGCCGGCAAGGATGGATGCCACAGCCTTCGGATCCTTGATCCTGATCATCAGGTCGGCATCTACAAGGCCTTCGGCATCGACCGACAACGGCCCGGAAACGGTAACTCTCGCCGTGCCCGACGACAAATCGAGGTTGCGAATATCGACCCTCTGGCCGCGCAGGCTCTTCACCTGCGTTCCGATCAATGCGACGCCGTTCTTCAGCGTGGCATCGCCGCTGGCATCGAGCGCCGGCAGCACGCGCCCGCCGATCGCATCCGGGTCGATCTCCAGATCGGTGAAGCTGCCGACATAGTCGAGATCCACGCCGTTCGGCTGCAACTGGCCGGCTGCCCTGCCGGCGCTGAACAATTCCACCGGATCGGTGTCGTCGGCCGGATCGGTCTGGCCGGACAGGCCCTCCGCCTGCAGCGCAATGCGCCGCGGCAGCGGCCATGACAGTTTCACGTTGGCCTGCAGATTGTCCCAGTCGATCCACAGCGGCACCATGCCGGGGACTGAGGTCCTGAGCGGGCCGCGCAGATCGGCGACCGGCGACAAAGGCTGGATGATCTGGGCGACGGCATTGAAGGAGCCGGCCGAGGCCGCGATGTTCTTGGCATCGTCCTCATACGCCAGGTTGTCGCAAGAGACGGCAAAGCTCAGGGGATAGCCGGTGACCTGGAGATTGGCGCAACCGGCTTCGATGCCGCTCTTGTTGAGCGTGGCAACCGCCTTGTCGGCTTCAGCCCGGACCCTGCTGGCCAGGTAGAACCAGCCGCCGCTGTAAATGGCAAACAGCACAATGACGAACGTCACAAGCCAGAACAGGCCGCGACGGGACTTTGGTTGGCGTTCGTCACTTGACGTCATGCTTTGGCTCTCATTAACGCATGGGTATTGGCGGACGGACCTTCGATTCCGACAACACTGGGCAGACAGAGACGAATAGGTAGCCGGGGACGGTTGGAAAAAACACCGGTTTCCGGTGCGGTGTAGCCATTCTTTTTGCAATCAGGCGCGGCGATATGGGCGATTTTTGGGTGTTTGGCTACGGTTCGCTGATCTGGCGGCCGGGTTTCGCGCATATCGAGACACGCCGCGCCCAGCTGCACGGCTACCGCCGCTCGCTCTGCGTCTATTCCTTCGTGCACCGCGGCACGCGCCAGCGGCCCGGATTGGTGCTCGGCCTCGACCATGGCGGCTCCTGCGTCGGCCTGGCTTTCCGTGTGCCCGGGGAATTGCGCGACGAGGTCATCGCCTATCTGCGCGAGCGTGAACTCGTCACATCAGTCTATCTCGAACGCACCCTCAAGGTCCGGCTCGACGGCGGCGGTATGGTCGAAGCCGTGGCCTACATCGTCGACCGCAAACATGAGCAATATGCCGGCGCGCTGGACACGGCGGACGCGGCGGCGCTGGTGCGCGGCGCGGTCGGCCAGTCCGGCAACAACGAGGATTATGTACTCAGCACGCTGAAGCATCTGGAAGCACTTGGCATCCGCGACCATTGGCTGGAGGAGGTGGCGCGGGGGATAGCGCCTTTGTGAAGCGCTGGCTCTGCGGAAAAAGCGACCAGGCCTTTGATCTCGGCGAGGCAAGACCTAGGTTAGGTTCCGAACCCAGCCAGCGGGCGGCGTCCGCCCGGTCTTAATCATCACGGAGATTCGTCTTGCAGAAACGCCGTCTCGGTCGCACCGACCTGTCCATCGCGCCGCTGGTTCTGGGCGGCAACGTCTTCGGCTGGACCGCCGACGAGAAGACCTCGTTCGACCTGCTTGATCGCTTCGTCGGCGGCGGACTCAACGCGATCGATACCGCGGACGCCTATTCGCGCTGGGTGCCGGGCAACCAGGGCGGTGAATCGGAAACCATCATCGGCAAATGGATGAAGGATCGTGGCAACCGCGACAAGGTCGTGGTGATCACCAAGGTCGGCTCGGATATGGGGCAGGGCCACAAGGATCTGTCCGCCGCCTATATCGAGAAGGCTGTCGAAGCCTCGCTGAAGCGGCTGCAAACCGATGTCATCGACCTCTATCTGTCACATTGGCCGGATCCGGCCACGCCCTACGAGGAAACCCTTGGCGCCTACGAGAAGCTGCTTGCCAAGGGCAAGGTCCGCCATGTCGGCTGCTCGAACCTCGACGCCGGCCAGTTGCGCGCCGCACTCGATGTGGCGAGCCTGCGCAGCCTGCCGCGCTACGAAGTGCTGCAGCCGGAATACAATCTCTACGATCGGTCCTCCTTCGACGGGCCGTTGCGCGATCTGTGCGTGGCCGAGGATATCGGCGTCATCACCTATTTCAGCCTGGCCAAGGGTTTTCTGAGCGGCAAATATCGCAGCGAGGCCGATCTTGGCCAAAGCGAGCGCGGCGAAGATGTCGGCAGTTATCTAAACCCGAGGGGCATGCGCATTCTTGCCGCCCTGGACGCGGTATCTGCCAGGCATTCCGCGAAGCAGGCGGAAGTCGCCCTTGCCTGGGTTATCGCGCGGCCAGGCGTTACCGCACCGATCGCCAGCGCCACCAAGCCGAGCCAGATGGACAGTTTGATCAAAGCTGCGTCGCTGAAATTGACCGCCGGTGACATGGCCGAGCTCGACAAGGCGAGTGGCTGAAGCTTCCAGCCGCTCTCCACGCACGAACGTCCAAGACCACGCTCCTGTCCTGCCATAGCGTCCTGTGCTCGTGGCAAGACAGAGAGCGCAATGACGGAGCCGCTTCTTTCGCAACCGGAGTTTTGGCGACCGCTGCTCGCGCTGGTGCTGGCCGCCACGGTGGTCATGGGCAGTCCGGGGCCGGCAACGATAAGCGTTACCGCTGTCGGTGCCGCCTTTGGCCTGCGTGATTCGCTGCGCTATGCCTGCGGGATCGTGCTGGGCACGGTCGCCGTGCTGCTGGTCGTGGCGACAGGGGTCACGGCCGCCCTATCCTCGATGCCGAGGCTGGCGCCGGTGCTGGTTGTCGCGTCCGCCGCCTACATCCTCTATCTCGCCTTCAAGATCGCTACGGCACCGCCGCTGGCGGCACGCGCGGCCGAGGCTTCACGCCCGACATGGCTGGCCGGTTTTCTGCTGGCTGTCGCCAACCCGAAAGCCTATGTGGCGATCGCCGCTGTCTTTGCCGGCGCCTCGTCGAAGCAGGGTGCGGCAGAGCTTGGTCCATGGCTGAAGCTGGCGGTTCTGGCAGGGATGATCGTTGTCATCCACGCAGTGTGGCTTCTCGCCGGTGCGGCGTTCGCGCGCTTCCTGCGCAAGCCCGTTACTTCCCGGATCATCAACCTGGTTTTTGCCGCCACGCTGGTGCTGACCACGGTGCTGGCTGTTTACGGCTGATTGCCCGGCCGGACGGCCTTCACGGCTTCGCGCCGAGCTCCCGCAGCCGCTTCACCGCCGTTGGCGGCAGGGCCGGCGGGTTAGGTGCGCGCGATGCCTCGATGAGAAGCTGATCGCAGGCGGCTTCCGTCTCGCCGATCAGCCGCGCCATGAACTCGTCCTTGCCGAGGCCCGGCGGAATCGCCGGCAGGAAACGCGCCTTGATGGTGCCGGGATAGCGCAGGAACTTGCGGCGCGGCCAATAGAGGCCGGCGACATGGGCGACCGGCACCACCGGAACGCCAAGCTGCGCGTAGATTTCGACGATGCCGTATTTGTAGGCCGGCTCGTCGCCCGGCGCCCGGCGCGTGCCTTCGGGATAGATGATCAGCTGGCGTGGGTTGCGCGCCATCTCTTCCTTGGTCGCCGCGACCACCGCCTTCAAGGCCTTGGAGCGGCTGCCGCGATCGACCGGGATCATGCGCATCTTCATGATGTACCAGCCGAAGAACGGGATCCAGGTCAACTCGCGCTTGAGGATGTAGAGCGGGTCCCGGAGGAAAGGAAAGAAGGCGATGGCGTCCCAGAACGACTGGTGCTTGGGCGCCAGGATGAAGGAGCCCTCGGGCAGGTTTTCCTGCCCGGTGATGTCGTTCTTCGTTCCGGCGATCTTGTCATAGAGCCACATGCAGCTGCGCGACCAGAATTTCGGCACGAACCAGGCGCGGTGGCGGGGCGACAGGAAATAGTATGGGGTCCAGAGGATCATCTGGACGATCAGATTGACGTAGAAGACGAAGTTGAACGCCAGCGATCTGACATAGAGCATGGGGGAGGTCCGGTGAGGAAGTGTGCGTTGGTTACACCAAGCAGCGGCAAAAAGGAAACAGGGCGATGCGGCTCATTACTACCAGGTCGCCTGCGCCAGACGTTCCCTGAGGCGTGGGGCGGCAAAGTCGAGGAAGGCGCGCAGTTTCACCGGCAGCCGGCCCTGGCCGGCGTGCACCAGGTTTACCGGCCACGGCTCGGGCTCGAAATCCCTGAGCACAGGCCGCAACGTTCCTGAGCGTACAGCGGCAACGATCTGGTAGGAAAGCACGCGCGTCATCCCGACACCGGCAATAGCGGCATCGATCGCCGCCTCCGCGGTGTTGACCCGCAGCCTTGAGCGGACCGGGACAGGGACGTCAGCCTTTTCCACCGCGAAGGTCCAAGTGGCGAGTGAGCCAAGGCCCTCGAAGGTGATGCAGCTGTGCGTCTCGAGATCTCCTGGGGTCTTCGGCGTGCCATGCTCGGCCAGATAGGCGGGGCTCGCGCAGACAACATGACGGATAGAACCGAGACCGATGGCGACCATGCGCGAGTCCGGCAGCCGGCCTATGCGGATGGCGAGGTCGATATGGTCCTCGGCCAACTGGGCTATCCTGTCGCCAAGCGTCAGGCGGATGTCCACTTGCGGGTAGGCGGCGAGGAACGCGGTGACGATCGGCAGCACGTGAAGTCGGCCGAAGACGATCGGCGCGGTGATGATCAGTTCGCCGGTCGGGGCGCTGTATTCGCCGCCGGCGACGCGTTCGGCCTCGCCGACGTCGTCGAGAATGCGGCGGCAGGCGGCAAGGTAGGCGTCGCCCGCGTCGGTCAGTGTCAGCCGGCGTGTCGAGCGGTTCAGCAGACGTGTCTGGAGATGCCGTTCCAGATCGGAGACCTTGCGGCTGACGGTCGCGAGCGGAACGCCCGAACGGCGTGCGGCGGCGGAAAGGCTACCGGCCTCCACCGTCGCGACGAAAAGGGACATGGCCTCGAGGCGATCCATCATTTCTTCCAGAAATTGGAAGGATTGATTGCAAATATGCCATCTACATCCGGCAAGTGGAAGAGTGCAAATAAGCGGTGTGACCAACAGGGAAATCGCAATGCCGCGCATCACCACGCCCTCGTCCATCGCCGCTGCTCCCGCAGCAACGCAACCCATGCTGCAGGCTGTCGAGAAGCAGCTCGGCGTCGTGCCGAACCTGTTTCGCATGGTCGCCAACAGTCCAGCCGCGCTCGAAGGCTATCTCGGCATGTCGGGGGCGTTGGCCAAGGGCCGGTTGCCTGCACCGACACGTGAGCGCATTGCGCTGGCGGTCGCCGAGATCAATGGCTGCAGCTACTGCCTGTCCGCACACACCTACCTTGGCAAGAACCTCGCCCGGCTCGACGATGCCGAGATGCTCGCCAACCGCCACGGCGGCTCCACCGACCCCAAGGCGGCCGTGGCGGTGCGTTTTGCCGCCAGGGTTGCGCACAGTCGCGGCCATGTCGGCGACGAGGATCTCTCCGCCGTCAGGCTGGCAGGCTACGACGATGGAGAGATCATCGAGATCGTCCAGCATGTCGCCCTGAACGTCTGGACCAACTATATCAATGAAGTTGCCCAGACCGAGATCGATTTTCCGGTTGTTTCTGTCCGCGATGCTGCCTGAATCCGGAAAGGGCTGGCGGTGTCCGCCGGTCCCCACCCTTCATGCCGCAGAGGATTCCCATGTCTGAAAGCCGCCCGCCGCTTCCGCCCTTCACCGCCGAAACAGCCGCGCAGAAGGCACGCATGGCCGAGGATGCGTGGAACTCGCGCGATCCGGCAAGGGTCGCGCTTGCCTATACGACCGACAGCCGCTGGCGCAACCGCGCTGAATTCCTGCAAGGCCGCGATGCCATCCAGGCTTTCCTGACGCGCAAATGGAGCCGCGAGCTCGACTATCGACTGATCAAGGAAGTCTGGGCTTTCCACGGCAACCGCATCGCCGTGCGCTTCGCCTATGAATGGCATGACGACAGCGGTTCATGGTTCCGCAGCTACGGCAACGAGAACTGGGAGTTCGACGAGCACGGGCTGATGCGCCTGCGCATCGCGAGCATCAACGATCTGCCGATCGCGGAAGCCGACCGTAAATATCACTGGCCGCTCGGGCGCCGCCCGGATGACCACCCAACATTGTCGGAGCTCGGGCTTTAGAGCAATTCCGGGAAAAGTGCGAAACGGTTTCCCACAGGAATTGCGCCAACTGCCGCAAGCCCCGCCATACGCAAGGAGGCTTTCGATGAACGCACATGCTTTTGCCAGTGACGTCGCCTTCACGCCGACCGTCAAGGCGATCCAGACGCGCAAGGGCTCGCGCCAGTCCTACTCCCGCGTCGAGGAGCGCGGTGGCTGGAAATCGGTGATCACGCCGGACCTGGCCGCCTTCATCGAGATGCAGACCAGCGTCTTTCTGTCGACGGCCAATGGCGATGGCCAGCCCTATATCCAGCATCGCGGCGGGCCGGCCGGCTTTCTCAAGGTGCTCGACGAAAAGACGATCGGCTTCGCGGACTTTTCCGGCAACAGGCAGTTCATCACGCAGGGCAACCTGGCCGACAACCCACGCGCCTTCCTGTTCCTGATCGACTATATGCTGCGCCAGCGCATCAAGATCTGGGGTACGGCGCGCGTCATGGAAGACGATGTCGAGCTGATGGCCAAGCTGATGCCGCGGGATTACAAGGCGCGTCCCGAGCAGGTCATCCTGTTCACCGTCTCGGCCTGGGATGCCAACTGCCCGCAACATATTCCGCAGCGTTTCGAGGCCGCCGATGTCGCGGCGGCGCTTGGCGAACGCGACAGGCGTATCCAGCACCTCGAGCAGGAGATCGCGCGCCTGAAGCAGGCTTCGACGGGGACAGACAAGGAATGATGGTACGGCCGAGGGGTCAGCCGCCGGCGGCGGTCTCGGCCAGTGCGATGCCGTCCGGGGTCGGTTTCACCGGTACGATGCCACGCGCCAGCGCCAGCAGATATTTGTTGTACTCGGTGAACAGCACGCGCAAGGCCTGTGGCTTGGTCAGCCAGCCACCATTGTCGAGGTTGGAGTTGACCACCGGATAGGGTTCCAGCTTGGCGCCATGCAGAAGCCGGCTCATTTCAAGCAGGCTGCGCGGCATGTGGTAGTTGTTGGTGACGAGGATCACCGTGTTGTAGGCGTGGCTTTCGACCCATTTGGCGCTTTCCTCGGCATTGCCGATCGTGTCGAGCGCGGCACGGTCGATGTCGACGCAGCAGGAAAACAGCTTCTTGTCGCCGCCGGTTGCTACCTGGAGCTGGCGCCGACTCGCCGAGGGATGCACGCCACTGATCAACAGGCGCTCGCCTTTGCCGGAGGCCAGCAGCTCCATCGCGGCGTCGAGACGGGACTGGCCGCCGGTGAGCACGATGATGGCGTCGGCCTTGGCCGGATTGGCGGGCGTGGTCAGATGGCTGACCTTGTTGGCGAACCAGCCGAAGCCGCCGGCAAACAACAATGCGAGGACGAGAAGAGAGAGCGCGGATATCCGAAACGCGGTCTTTAAACGGCTAATCCGGCCGTAGTCTCGCAAACGAGCAACCACCACTGGCATCTGTCCAGCCGTCCCGGTCGAATCCCGCACGTCCATGGCCATATGGTTAATCCTGAAATGCGGCCTTTGGTAGGTAAAAGACGCACTTTGCGTTACGCCGTTTCTCCATCCGTGATCACCTTGCTTTCGACCTCGCCAAAGCATGCTTGCTTCTCACGCGTCGGGTTGGCGAACGTCGATATCGCTGAGATAGGCGACGACGGTGGCATGCGAGGTTGCCGCCGTCAGCGCGCCGATCACCAGCACCATGAGGACGACGCCGAGATAACCCGCGGAGCCGATGGCGAAATTGCCGAACAAGGCGGTTGCCTGGTCGGCCTGCGGCGTAGCCATGTTGCGCGACGACCACCAGGAAAAGACGATGAAGACAAGCACCGCCGCCGCGCCGCCGGCGGCCGCGCCCTTCATGCCGGTGACCAGGAAATGCCGGCGGAATTCGCGCGCGATGAAGCGCGCCTCTGCGCCGACGAAATGCAGCACCTCGATGATGTGGCCGTTGCCGGCCATGGCGCCGCGCGTGGCAAACACCACCGTCAGCACGGTCGCCGACAGCATCAGCGCCAGCACGGCGATGCCGATGGTCACCGTGGTGCGCGCCATCGCCACCAGCCGGTCGACCCAGGTTCGGTGATCGTCGAGCGACGCGCTTGGCAGCTTCGGCGTGATCGCGGCGCGCATGGCGGCGAAGTCGGGCGGGCTGTTCTCGTCGATTGTGACGATGATCAGGCGTGGCACCGGCAGGTCGTCGATGTTGAGGCCCGAGCCCAGCCATGGCTCCAGCAGCCTGGCGGTCGCCTCGCGATCGATGATTCTTGTCGACTTCACGCCGGGGAATTCGCTGGCGATCTGCGAAGCCTGGGTGAGGGCGGCCTCCATGTCGAGGCCGTCGACCGGCTTGATCTGGATCGTCGCCTCGCGCGAGATCTGGTTTTCCCAAACCGAGGCGGTGTCGCGCACCAGCGTCACCGCGCCGAAGGTCAGGCAGGACAGGAAGGTCATGATGGCGATGACCAGGACCAGTGCCCGGCCGGCTATGTTCTGCGCCGGCACGATCGGCGCCATCCGGCGCTGGGCACGCGGCCGTACCGCCGTTGCCTCGGTTTCCTGCTCCTGCTCTTCGAAATGTTCGGCGGACAGGTCAGTCATAGATATCCAGCCTTCCGCCGGCCAGGATCATGCGGCGCGCGTCGACCTGCTCCATCAGGCCAAGGTCATGGGTGGCGATCACCACGGCGGTGCCGAGACGATTGAGCTCGATGAAGAGCCGCAGCAGCCGCCGCGCCAGCGGGGGGTCGACATTGCCGGTCGGCTCGTCGGCCAGCAGGATCTCGGGCTGCTCGATCAGTGCCCGCGCGATGGCGGCGCGCTGCTTCTCGCCGCCCGACAGGACCGGTGGCAGCACATGCATGCGCTCGCCCAGCCCCACCCATTTCAACAGCTCGGTGACATCGGTGCGGTAGCTCGCCTCCTCGCGCCCGCGCACGCGCAACGGCAGTGCGACGTTCTCATAGGTGGTCATGTGGTCGAGCAGGCGAAAATCCTGGAACACCACGCCGATGCGGCGTCGCAGGTGCGGCAGTTCGGTGCGCGAGATGCGCGAGCGGTCCTTGCCGAATATGGTGATCAGGCCGCGTGTCGGCTTCAGCGACATGAACAGAAGGCGCAGCAAGGTCGTCTTGCCGGCGCCCGAAGGCCCGCTCAGGAACTGGAAGGAGCGCTCCGGTATATGCAAGGAAATGTCACGGAGGATTTCCGGACCCATGCCATAGCGGAGGCCGACATTTTCGAAGCGAATCAATTTCGACGACCTGAAGTTCCGGGTTGCGGCGAGCCATCCCGTTCTGGGAAAAGACCTTCGGCCGGCATGGTTAACCGGCGGTTAATTCCTGTGCTGTTTCGGCGCTTCACGAGGGCTCCGGTGGGGAAGCGTTAACCATTTATGTTTACGCAAAAGAAACGAAAAGCGAACACGCGCAATAACGGGGCCATGATGGCTGACGAACGAACCGCGCGCCCGGTTTCCGGCGAAATCATGACCGATGCCCCGGCAATTGCCGTGGCGGACCGGATCGTGCGCGATCCGGCGGCTGATATCGTCGATGCGGACTATGAGGTGATGCCGCGCGTTGTCCCTACCGTGGAAAGCGTTTCACCGCCGCCGCGCCTGATCGTCACGCCGTCCATCGAGGGCATGGACATGCTGCGCAAGCCGGAAGCGCCGGCGGAACGGCTGCCGGCCGCCCGCGGCGGGCCGATCTTCTGGATCGCCGGCATCGGTGCCGCCCTTGCCGCCTTCTGGGTCTCCGGCGGACACGCGCTGGTACGCCAGGCACCGTTTCCGTCTGGCGCGCATGCGTCGGCGCTTACCATTTCAGGCGTCACCTCACGCGTCGATGCCTCGGGAGCCAATCCGGTGCTGTTCGTCGATGGCGAGGCCGCCAATGACGGGGAGGGGCCGGCGACAATGCCGCCGCTTGAAATCCGCGTGACGGGCAATGATGGGCGCACAACCCGCTATACGTTGGGGACATCCGGCCATTCGCTGGCATCGGGTGAAAGATTCGGCTTTGCCAGCCGGCTCGACGTGCCTAAGAACGGCGTAAGAACCGTTTTGGTTACTTTCGCAGAATAGGCAATCACCGGGGAAGACCACCAATGCCCATCGTGCGCGACAAGGACATCGAAGTCCTGTTTTCGGCGTCGGCGATCGCGCGGCGCAATCTGGAACTCGCCAAGGAGATCGCCGGGCACGACTATCACGATCTGCTGGTGATTTCGGTGCTGAAGGGGTCGTTCATCTTCGCCGCCGACCTGATCCGCGCCATGCATGATGTCGGCCTGTCGCCAGAGGTCGAGTTCATCTTCATTTCCAGCTATGGCGCCGGCACCACCAGCGGCGAGGTGAGGGTGCTGCGCGACATCGACAATGAAGTCGCCGGCCGCGACGTGCTGTTGATCGACGACATTCTTGAATCGGGCAAGACGCTGACCTTCACCCGCGACCTGATGCTGTCGCGTGGGGCCAAGAGCTGTGCCATCGCCGTGTTGCTCGACAAGCGCATGCGCCGCCAGACCGCGCTCACCGCCGACTATGTCGGCTTCGACTGCCCCGACTACTTCGTCGTCGGCTACGGCATGGATGTCGCGCACGCCTTCCGTGAATTGCCGTTTGTCGGTGTTGTGAAAGGCGATGCGTGAGGCGAGCGCCTCGCGGCGGAGAATTCTGAAAAAGACCTTAACGGCGTCAGGAAAATTAGCCCCTGTCGAGCGCCGGGGCTTTCAGGAAAAGTCAACTTTTGCCCGCCAAATATGCCGGCCATGGCAAAGCTTCTGATCGTCGAGGACGATGAATCCGTCCGCACCCTCGCAGCCCGCGCACTCGAACGCGCCGGCCACGCAATCGATATCGCGGCGGACGGCGCTCAAGGCCTGGCGCTGATACGCGCCGCGCATGGTGGCTACGATCTCGTCGTCTCCGACATCCGCATGCCGGAGATGGACGGCATCGAGATGGCGATCGCGGCGGCTGCCCTATTCCCGGCGATGAAGATCATGCTTATGACCGGCTACGCCGACCAGCGCGAGCGCGCCGAGGAGTTGAACGGCATCATCCTCGACGTCGTGCAAAAGCCCTTCACTCTGGCCGAAATCCGCTCGCGCGTCGAACGGGCGCTAATCTGCTTCGCCTGATCAGACCGGATCGGCAGTTGCCAGCCCGGGTGCTTGGCTCTTGCGCCGCTCTGTCTTGAGCGCCAGCAGGCCGGCGCCGATGATGAGGGCCGCACCGATCACGGTCGTCGACCTGGGCACCTCGGCGAAGAACAGAAAGCCCCAGAGCGGCGACCATAGAATGCCGGTGTATTCGAAGGTGGCGACCCGATTGGCCGGTGCCAGCCTGTAGCCCTGCGACAGAAGGATCATCCCGGCGGAGGCGACGAAGCCGCAGGCGGCCATCTTGAGGAAATCCGGTAGCGTCGGCCATATCCACGGCCGCACCAGGAACTCAAGGCTCGGGTGGACGGCGTGGGTTATGCCGGCCAGGTGGAATGTGCCGGCAACCACGGCCGCACCGACGAGATAGGCGCCGTTCTGGTAGAAGGCCATGACCGTGGACGATTCGGTATCGCCGATCTTGCGCGCCATCAACTGCGAGAACCCATAGAGCGCCGCCGAACCCAGCGACAGCAGCGCCGCCCAGTCGAACAGTCCCGCGCCTGGGCGCACCATCACGATGACGCCAAGCAGTCCGATCAGCACCGTCGCCAGCGTCCGCCAGGACACGCGTTCGCCAAGGTAAGGTCCGGCCAGCGCCATGATGAACAGCGGCGCCATGAAATAAAGCGCCACGGCGTCAGCCAGCGGCAGCGCGGCGATGGCCAGATAATACACCGTGTAGGAGGTGAACTGGATGAAGGCGCGGATCGTCAGCAGGCCGAACCGCTTCGACAGGATTGCCGGCAGCCCGACATCGGCGTGGACGAGGATGATCAGGATGGGCAAGGCGACGATCGAGCGGATCGCCATCACTTCGGTCACCGGATAGGAGCTCGATACGGCTTTGACGAGCGGGTCCTGCAGCGAAAAAACCAGCACGCCCAGGCACAGGCTCAGGATGCCGCGCACCATCCTATTCTGCATCTGGTTTCCGGCTCCTGCGCGTATGGTCCGAAGCTGTCGCCTGCGGAGTAAAAAGAACCCGCCACCGTTTCGGGTAGCGGGCACGAGTGAGGACTCTTTGATTGGTCCGCGGCCGATTTCGCGACCGCTTATCCAATGGGTATGGCGACTATCATCCGGCGTTTGACATGTTGCAAACGAATTGGAATGATATCAGCAATCAAATTTTCTTATGATGGAAATCATGCGCCCGACCCTCGACAGCGATCTCCTGCGCACCTTTGTCGCCATCGCCGAGGCCGGCAATTTCACCAGGGCGGCCGAGCAGGCCGGCCGCACCCAGTCGGCCGTGTCGATGCAGATGAAGAAGCTCGAAGAACTGATCGGCGACAGCCTGTTCGAGCGCGGCTCGCGCGGCGTCGCGCTGACGCGGCGCGGCGGCGAACTCATCGTCAACGCCCGCCGCATCGTCTCGCTGCTCGACGAAACGGCGGCGTCGATGGCGGCCGCGCCGCTCGGCGGACCGGTGCGCATCGGCATTCCGGAGGAATATGGCCACGCCATCCTGTCGCGCGCGCTCGGCGCGTTTTCGAAACGCCACACCAAGGTCGAGGTCACCGTGCGCTACGCGCATTCGGAGGCGCAGTTGGCGGCGCTCGCCGCCGGCGAACTCGATCTGTGCGTGGTGTTCGAATGGCAGGACCCGGCCGGCGGCGAAGTGCTGATGCACGACCCGACCGTGTGGGTGACGTCGGCCGTGCATCACATGCACGAGGAACGGCCGGTGCCGATCGCACTCTACAACCGGGTCAGCTGGTGCAAGGACTTCGCCATCAAGTCGCTGGAGCAGCGCGGGCTTGCCTATCGTGTCGCCTATACCAGCGACACCACAGGCGGGCTGAAGCTTGCCGTCACCTCGGGACTGGCGATCGCGCCGATATCGCGCAGCAACATTCCCGACGGCTGCCGCGAACTGACGTCCGCCGATGGATTCGGCGACATCGATTCCTCCAATGTGGTGATGCATCGCAACTCGAATGCATCGGGCGAGGCGATCGACGGCATGCAGGAGGCGATCCGCGAGGCGTTCGTCAACCGGCAAGGTCAGTCTCTTACATCCTCATAGAAGGTCAGGCGGTTGCCGAATGGATCGTTGACCGTGACCTCCTTCGTCTTCCAAGGCGTCTCCTCCAACCCCGGCCTGGCAAAGCGGTACTTTCTTTCGGTCAACTCAAGGTGGAGCCCGGCGATGTCGGTCGTCTCGATCCGGATGTGAGAGCCCGGCGCGCCGTCGCCATGATGTTCGCTCAGATGCAAGACACAGCCGTCGCGGTAAACGCCTGTGTAAAGCGGCGTGTTGTCTTCGAAGCGGTGTTCGAACTGCACCTCGAAACCAAGAAAACCGACGTAGAATTCATGCGCCTTGGCAACATCGAAGATGCGCAGGATGGGCGTGACAGTACCGAGCTTCGGCATGGTGTTGCGACCGTTCGGGCGGGATTTGGGGGCGGCGGTTCCTATTTCAGCTCAAGCAGCCGTTCCAGATAGCTGCGCTCGATATCGGGGCTGAGCGCGTTGCCGAGCCGCTTGCGGATCGCTTCCAGGATCTGGCGGGCGCGCTGGACGTCGATCTCGTCGGGCACCTTTACCGAATCGCCGAAATCGGGACCCTGGCTGGCGCGCGGCCGGCCGAGCGGGTCGCGGTCGGCGTCTTGCTGGCGGCCGCCTTCCTGGCTGCCGCCCTGGTCGCCCTGCATGGCTTGCATCTGCTTCATCATGTCCTTGGCGCCCTTGCGCAGCGCCTCGAGCGCCCGGCCCTGGTGACCGACCGCTTCGTCGCCCTGGCCCTCGCCAAGCGCCTGCTCGGCGCTGCCCATGGACTTGCCTGCCTCGCCAAATCCTTCATTGGGCTCCATGCCCATGCCTTCGAGCCCCTTCTTCAACTTGTCAAGATCGCTTTTCAGCTGGCCCTGGCCTTCCTGCAACTGCTTGAGCGCATCGGCGAATTCCTGCGGGGTCATCGGTTTTTGCTGGCCATTCTCGCCGGGCTTGTCGTTTTGACCTTGCTCACTGTTCTGACCAAGCTGTTCGTCGCGGTTCTGCCCGCGCTGGCGTTCGCCGCGCTGCATCTGGTCCATGCGGAAGGTGTCGTTCATCATCTCTTGCTGGCGCCGCAGGATATCGCCGAGCTTGTCCATCTGCTGGCGCATCTGGCTGTCCTGCTCGCCGCCCTGCTGCTGACGGCCGGCCTGGAGATTGTTCATCATGTCCTGCAGTTGCGACAGCAATTGCTGTGCCTTGTCGCGGTCGCCCGACTTCGCCAGGTTCTCGATCTGGTCCATCATGCGGTCGATGTCGCTCTGGCGCAGTTCCTGGCCGTTCTGCTGCATCTGCGGCGCGTTCGGGTTCTGCTTGGCGCGTTCGGCGAATTCCTGCAGGAACTGGTTCATCGCCTCGCGCAGTTCCTTCATCGCCTTTTCGATTTCCTGGTCGCTGGCACCGTTCTTGATGGCGTCCTGCAGCGCCTGCTGCGCCTGGCGCAGCCGCTTCTCGGCCGCCGAGAGATTGCCCTCCTCGATGCCAAGCGCGATTTCCCAGAGATAGCCGACCTCGCCGCGCAGCTGATCGTCGTTCCCGGCCAGCTTCAGCCGGCTGCGCGCGCTCATGATGGCGAGGTAGTGGGACATGTTGTCGAACGTGTCTTCCGGCCGCAGCGTGATGGCGTCGATCAGGTCGAGCACGCGCGGCTTGGCATTGGCGTCGAGCGCCAGCAGGCGCCGCTGTTCGATCACCGCACGCGCCAGCGGGTTGGCGAACGGGCGCTCGGGCATAACAAGCGTCTTGGTCTCGCTGGACGCGGTGTGTCCGGCATCGTCGGTGGCGACCAGCGTCAGCTTGATGCTGCTGCCGGCCCAGACATGTTCGGTCAGGTCTTTCGTTGTCTTGGCGGCATTCGACTTGCCGCCGCGGCGCGGCAGCGTCAGCGGCATTTCCGGCGGGCCGTAGAGGGCATGCGCATCCGGCGCCTGCGGGTCGGCCAGCGCGAACACCGCCTTGGCGGTGGCGGCGCCATAGTCGTCGTCGATTTGGTAGTTGAGTTCGAAGGCGCCATTGGCGGCGCGCTTTGGCTCGCCGACGAAGCGGATCTGCGGCGGCTTGTCCGGGATCACCGCGAAGGCCCAGCGGCCAAGCTGATCCTCGCCCGATTTCAACGTCAGCGTGCCGTCGCCGGTCAGCTTGTTGGTGAACTGGCGAACTCTTGAAGGTGAGCTGGGGGACGGCGCCGCCGGGGTTGCGGCAGGCTTGGCCGTCGCGGCGGCCGGGTCGATGGCGCGCGAATTGCCATCCTTGTCGGCATAGGCAAGGGTTTCTTCGCCCGAGCCGCCGGTGACGCGCAAGGAGACATCGCTACCTTCGGGCACATGAAACGTCGGTGTCGCCTGGTTGGCGTCGGCGGTCAGGAAGACCGGCGGCTTGCCAGTGTAGGCCGGCGGCGTCACCCATGCATCGATGCGTGGCGGCACGGCATCATGCGCACCATGGGCGCTGAAGCCGTCAGCTATCCTGCCTCCGGTCGGCCCGAAGGAGAAGGCAAAGGCGGTGACGAGCAGCAGGGCCGCCACGGCGCGCAGCCCCCACGGGTCGCGCTCCGGCACGCGCGTGCGCGGCAGGTCGGCGCCGAGGCTGTCGAGCCTTGCGGCCATGCGCTTCTGATGTTCGCGCCACAGCGCCTGCGAGAAGCTGCTCTCCCGGCCGCTTGGCCGGTCGGTCTGCACCAGCACGGGGCTGTGCAGCAGCCTGTTTGCGGCCTCGATGCGGCGATCGACCTCGGCGGCCGAGGGCATGCGGAAGAAGCGCAGCGGATAGAGCGCAGCCAGCCCTGCCAGGCCGAATGCGGCGACGAGGCCGATGCGCGCGATATCCGGCAGCCGGGAGAAGATGCCGAACCAGGACATGCTCAGGAACAGGCTGGCGACAACAAGCAGCGGAAGCAGCAGCGGCCAGCCGCGCTCGACCATCATCGAGACCCGTGTCGCCAGCCGGCTCAAGGCCAGGCGCCCGGCCAGGCCGCGGTCGTTGCTGAAGGTGGGTCGTTCGGTCATCGGCCCTTCCTGGAGCCTGTTCCATCCCGAAAGAAACGGGGCGGGGCTCATCTCTTTGAGCATGATCCGTTTTCGGGATCATGCCGTGGGGCGGGGCAGGATAGCCCAAGCCCCACGACTCGAAGAATACCAGCAAACACGGCAAAGGCGAGGCAGTTCGAAAAAACGTGAACCCGGCCGAAACGGCTGCGATCAGAAATTGGCGGGGTTTGCGTTGGCGCCGCAGACCAGCACGGCGACCCGTTCGCCCGGCGCCGGCGCATAGCGGCCGGACAACACCGTGGCGAAGGCTGCCGCCCCGCCCGGCTCGGAAATGATGCGCACGCTGTTCCACAGTGCCTTTTGGGCAGCAATGATATCGTCGTCGCTGACCAGGATGGAACGTTCGACGAAGGCTTCGGCGATCGGGAACATCATTTCGCCGACGCGCTTCGGCGCCAGCGAATCGGCGGCGATGCCTTCGGCCGGCGCATCGACTGGATGGCCGGCCTCGAAGGCGCGATGAAGCGTCGGCGCACCCTCGGGCTCGACGGCGACGATGCGGATGCGGCCTGCATACCAGGCGGCGATGCCTCCGATCAGGCCGCCGCCGCCGACGGCGACCAGCAGCGTGTCGATCTCAGGCAAGTCCGCCTCGATTTCGAGACCGAGCGTGCCCTGGCCGACGAGTGTTTCCTCCTGGTTGAAGGCGTGGATCTGCAAGGCGCCGGTTTCCTCGGCGAAACGTTCGCTGGCGGCCAGCGCTTCCGCATAGCGTGCGCCGCCGACGACAAGGTCGGCGCCATAGCCGCGAATGCGGTCGAGCTTGGCTTGCGGGCTCACTTCGGGAACGAAGATTGTCGCCTTGTGGCCGAGCCGCATGGCGGCATAGGCGACGGCGGCACCATGATTGCCGCCCGATGCCGCGACGACACCGGCCGCCGGCACCTGCCGCTCGAGCAGATTGGTGAAGGCGCCGCGCGCCTTGAACGAGCCGGAATGCTGCAGGCATTCGAGCTTGAGGTCGATGGCCTGCGGCGGCCGGTCGAAATCGGCCATGTCGACGCGCAGCACCGGCGTGTGGCGCACATAGGGGCGGATGCGCGGTTCCATCGCGGCAATGCGTTCGCGGGTGACGGTGTTGCCTTGCGCCATGACTTGCTCCTCGTTGTGAGATTCCGCCTTATGCGAGCCAATCGGGGACCGAATCCAGCCCGATCAGATCGTCATAGGTCAGGCGCGGACGCACGACGTGGAAGCGGTCGCCATCTACCAGCACCTCGGGCACCAGCAGGCGGGTGTTGTAAGTGCCGGCCTGCACGGCGCCATAGGCGCCGGCCGTGGAAACAGCGACGAGATCGCCGGCCTTCAGCCTGGGCAGGTCGCGATCGAGCCCGAGATAGTCACCGGTCTCGCAGACCTGGCCGACAACATCGACCATCATGCGCGGCGTATCGGCAGGCGGCTGCTCGACCGGCCTGATGTCGTGGAAGGCATCGTAGAGCGTCGGCCGTATCAAATCGTTCATGGCGGCATCGACGACGAGGAAATTCTTCGCGTCGCCTTCCTTCACGAAGATCACTTCCGAGACGAGGATGCCGGCATTGCCAACGATCAGCCGGCCCGGCTCGAACATCACCTTCAAACCGAGCTTGGTGACATGCTTCCTGACGATCTGGGCATAGGCGTCGGGAAGGGGCGGCGGGTTGTTGTCGACGCGGTAGGGAATGCCCAGCCCACCGCCGAGATCGACGTGCTCGATCGAATGGCCATCGGCGCGCAGCGCGCCGACCAGGTCGACAAGCAGGGCGAAGGCGTCGTCGAAGGGCTGCAGTTCGGTGATCTGGCTGCCGATATGGGTGTCGATGCCGGTGATCTTGATGCCCGGAAGCGTTGCGGCGCGGGCATAGACCTGCCGTGCGCGCTGCCACGGAATGCCGAACTTGTTCTCGGCCTTGCCGGTGGAGATCTTCTTGTGGGTCCTGGCATCGACATCGGGATTGATGCGCAGTGAGATCGGCGCCACATTGCCGAGCGCCGTGGCACGGGTCGAGAGGAGGTCAAGCTCCGGTTCGGATTCGACGTTGAAGCAAAGGATGCCGGCTTCGAGCGCGAAGTCCATTTCGCGCGCGGTCTTGCCGACCCCGGAGAACAGGATCTTGCTCGCCGGAATGCCGGCGGCCAGCGCCCGGCGCAGCTCGCCTTGCGAGACCACGTCGGCGCCGGCGCCGAGCTTGGCCAGGGTCCGCAGCACGGCCTGGTTGGAGTTGGCCTTCATGGCGTAGCAGACCAGCGTGTCGAGGCCGGCAAAGGCCTGGGCGAACACCCGGTAGTGCCTGGTCAAGGTGGCGGTGGAATAGCAGTAGAACGGCGTGCCGACCTGAGCGGCGATATCGGGGATTGCCACGTCCTCGGCATGCAGCACGCCGTCGCGGTAGTCGAAATGGTTCACGAGAGTGGTTCCGGAAAGTTGGAGCACGATGAGATCGGGCTCAGAAGACCAAACCCGGTCCGATCGGTTCTAGATCAGCGGGTCGAGGATGAATTTCTTGTCCTTGACCGGTTTTTCCGGCTCCGGCGGCAGGGGCTGCTTGGCCCTCTCGGCATCCTTGCGCGCCTGGACGGCCGCCTCGTAGGGCGTGTCGAGACCGGCCCTGCGGCCGCAGGCGGTCACGACGGCCATCGCCGCCAGCAGCGTCAGCGTCACCAAAATCCTGCTTCCGGTCATCGATCCATCCGTCCGAAACGTTCTGTCAGCCGCCGCTTTTAGCCGAGTTCTCGGCGCATTGCACCCCGGATATTGCGATCGCAATATTGGGCATCACGCCTTCGCCAGCCGCTTTTTCCAATAGCGGATCTGCTTCCTCACTTCAGACGGCGCTGTGCCTCCGAAGCTGGTGCGGCTCTTGACCGAATTCTGCACCGCCAGCACAGAGAAAATATCGGATGTGATGCCTGGATTGATCGACTGCAGGTCCTCCAGCGAAAGCTTCTCCAGCCCCACCTTCTTGTCCTCGGCAAGCGCCACCGCACGGCCGGTGACATGATGCGCCTCGCGGAACGGCAGGCCCAACGTGCGCACCAGCCAGTCGGCGAGGTCGGTCGCGGTCGCGTGGCCGGAGCCGGCGGCCTTCTTCATCGCGGCGGCGTTGACCGTCATGTCCGAGACCATGCCGGTCATCGCCGCCAGCATCAGGTCGAGCGTCTCGGCGGCATCGAAGACCGATTCCTTGTCTTCCTGCATGTCCTTGCCATAGGTCAAAGGCATGCCCTTCATCACCGTCAGCAGGCCGACCAGATGGCCATTGACGCGGCCGGTCTTGCCGCGCACCAGTTCGGCGGCGTCGGGGTTTTTCTTCTGCGGCATGATCGAGGAGCCGGTGGAGAAACTGTCAGACAACCTGATGAAGCCGAATTGCGGCGTCGACCAGATGATGATCTCCTCGGCGAGCCGCGACAGATGCGTGGCGCAGATCGCCGCCATGGCGAGGAATTCCAGCGCGAAATCGCGATCGGAAACGCTGTCCAGCGAATTGCGCATTGGCTCGCGGAAGCCGAGCGCCTTGGCCGTTCTGTGGCGGTCGATGGGGAAGCTGGTGCCGGCCAGGGCGGCGGCGCCAAGCGGGCTCTCGTCCATGCGCTCGATCGCATCGCGCACGCGCGACAGGTCGCGCGAAAACATCTCGACATAGGCCATGCAGTGATGGCCGAAGGTCACGGGCTGCGCTGCCTGCATGTGGGTGAAGCCCGGCATGACGGTCGCCGCGTGCTCCTCGGCCCGCTCCAGCAGCGCGGTGATCAGCCCCTTAAGCGCCTCGGCGACGCGAAAGCACTCGTCCTTGACCCACAGCCTCAGATCCACCGCCACCTGGTCGTTGCGCGAGCGGGCGGTGTGCAGGCGGCCGGCGGCGGGGCCGATCAGGTCGGCGAGGCGAGCCTCGACATTCATGTGGATGTCTTCAAGCTTGGTCGAAAACTCGAAGCTGCCGGCCTCGATCTCCTTCAGGATCGTGTTCAGGCCGTGAGCGATTCTTTCTTGATCGGCCGCCGAAATAATGCCCGTTTGCGCCAGCATCTCGCTATGGGCGATCGAGCCGCGTATGTCTTGCGCGTAGAGTTTGCGGTCGAACGAGATCGACGCGTTGATCGCTTCCATGATCGCGGCCGGACCCGAGGCAAATCGTCCGCCCCACATCTGGTTGCTGGTCTTCTTGTCGCTCATCGCTATAAAACCCGTGCTTCGGAGCAGTTTTGAGAAAATGGCAGACGGAAACAGATTTTTCCCGGCCCCGCGCCTGATCCTCGCCGCCCTGGTGGCGGGAGCGCTGGCCGGCGCGGTCGCGGTATATGTCAGCGAGAGCCGGTCTGGCAACAACGCCGCGCCCCAAGTGGCGGTCGGCGAGAGCAAGGACGACATCGCCTGCGCCGTCAAGAGTGACCGCGCCAAGAAGGTCGCGGCCTCGGCCACCGGCGAAGTCGCCGCGCTTTTGCCCGCCGATCCGCCGCAATCCATGAAGAGCCTCGCCTTCAATGGCCCGGACGGCAAGCCGATGACGATCGCCGACCATGCGGGCAAGACGGTGCTGCTCAACCTCTGGGCCACATGGTGCGCACCGTGCCGCGCCGAAATGCCGGCGCTCGATGCGCTTCAGAAAGAGAAAGGCAGCGCCGCCTTCCAGGTCGTCGCCGTCAATGTCGACGCCGGCGACGATGTGAAGCCGAAGAAGTTCCTCAGGGATACCGGCGTCGAGGCGCTCGGCTACTACCGGGATTCGACGGTGGCGCTGTTCAACGACCTCAAGGCACGCGGCCTGGCACTTGGCCTTCCCGTCACCCTGCTGATCGATGGCGAAGGCTGCCTGATCGCCCATATGAACGGTCCGGCCGAATGGTCGGGGCCTGACGCCAAGCGGCTGGTCGAGACCGCGCTCGGATCATGAACACCAGAGTGTCTTGACGCAATTCTCCGGGGAAAGCCGTTTTACCCTTTTCCTGGAATTGCTCAGGCCGAGCGCACGTTTGGTTTGAGCAAGACGAGATTGCCGTCCTGGCGGTCGACGCGCACCGGAGCGCGCTTGCCATGGCCGGTCAGATCGTCAAACGCCTCGATCGGCGCCGGCTTGCCGAGATAGCAGCCCTGGCCGATCTCGCAGGCTTCCGCGTCGAGGAATTTGAGCTCGCCAAGCGTCTCGACGCCTTCGGCAAGGACCGGCAGGCCGAGGCCACGCCCCAACCCCAGCCTTTCCGACCTGGAAAGGCCGCAGCATGACAGGATTTCTTCCGGCGGAAACCAGCGAGCGGCCACTGCCGTTCATGGTTCAAATTCTGTCAACGCCGTGCCGTTGATTTCGATCGGACGCAGGGTTGGAATGATGGCGGCATCCCGCAATGGATAGCGCTGTCGCCAAAGCCATTGGGCATAGCGTGCCCGTGGGCGTTGTGTGGGTTGCCGCACGGCATTTCATCATCCCTTTAGCCGGGTAACCATGGTGGCCTTCGCAGTCTTTACGTCCTCCGCGGTCGCCCTAGCTATCCAAGGCGCCGGTGTGACGTTTTGATGCCGGCCAAGCCGCCGAGGGAGAGGAGCGAGCAGCTGTGCAAAGGCCTGAGCGCCACAGCAGAACTGTCACATACCTTCTCTAAGAGAGCGGGCAAGGACTTGCGCAAGACCCTTGTCACCCAGCCACTCAAGAGGGAAAAACCATGACCATGATCAAGCGGGGCCTTGCTGCCCTTGCCGCAGGTGCGCTCTGCACCGCGCTGGCGATGCCTGCCTTTGCGGAGCCGGTAAAATTTGATTTCTGGTTCGGCCTTTCGGGCGACCTCGCCCGCGTCGTCGACACGCTGTGCAAGAACTTCAACGAGTCGCAGAAGGATTATGAAGTCGTCTGCACCAGTCAGGGCAACTATGACGCCACGCTGCAGAACACCATTGCCGCCTTCCGCGCCGGCAAGCAGCCGGCCGTCGTCCAGGTCTATGACGTCGGCACCGCCACCATGATGCTGTCGGGCGCCTACAAGCCCGCCGACAAGCTGATGGAAGAAAACGGCTACAAGATCGACTACGCGGACTATTTCCCCGGCATCGCGCGCTATTACGCGACGTCGAAGGGCGAGATGCTGTCCTTCCCGTTCAATTCCTCGACCGCGCTGATGTACTGGAACAAGGACGCCTTCGCCAAGATCGGCAAGACCGAGGCGCCGAAGACCTGGGAAGATGTCGGCGCCGATCTCAAGGCGATGAAGGACGCCGGCTACGAGTGCCCGATGGCGATCAACATCTCGGCCAACGAAAGCTGGCAGTTGATGGAGCAGTTCTCGGCCATCCACAACCAGCCGATCGCCACCAAGAACAATGGCTATGACGGCCTCGACGCCCGTCTCGAAGTCAACAAGACGAAGTTCGTCCAGTACGTCACCGACCTGAAGAAGTGGTATGACGCCGGCCTGATCAAGATCAAGTCCAAGGATCTCGGCCAGGACATGGTTCAGGCCTTCGCCACCGGCACCTGCCAGGTCATCCTGACCTCGGTCGGCGACCACGGCACGGTCACCCGTACGCAGAAGGAAGGAATGAACTGGGATGTCGCCGAATTGCCGGTCTATGCCGGTACGGAGCGCAAGAACTCGCTCGTGGGCGGCGCTTCGCTGTGGGTCCTCTCGGGCAAGTCGGATGCGGAATACAAGGGCGCTGCCGCGTTCCTCAACTTCATCCACGATCCGAAGACGGCTTTGTTCTGGTCGACCAACACCGGCTACATACCTGTGACAAAGTCGGGCTTCGACTACATGAAGGGCGAAGGCTTCTACGACAAGGCGCCCTACAAAGGCCGTGAAACCGCGATCGCCAGCCTGACCGCTTCCGAGCCGACAGAAATCACCCGCGGTGTGCGCCTGGGCAATTTCACCCAGATCCGCGCCGAGTTCGGTACGCAGATGCAGGCAATCTTCGCCAACAAGGTCAGCGTCCAGGAAGGCCTCGATACGTTGGTCAAGAATGGCGATGCCATCCTCGACCGCTTCCAGCAGACCTATCCGGGCAAGACCCTGCCCTGAGCCCGGGTAGCGGAACGGCCGTCCGTCGAGACTCGACGGGCGGCCATTTCGTACAGGTTTTGATTTACGCATGTCCTTGTCCTGAAACGGGGTGCCCACTTTCGGGAGACATGCTGTAGTCTTCCGCCGAGAAAGCGGACTGGCGGTTCAACGGCATCGGCGGATCGATGGAAAAACGCGTCACTTTCGGCAAATGGACGATCGGCATCCTTTTCGCGGTGCCGCAGCTCCTCCTGATCTTCACGTTCTTCTATTGGCCCGCCGGCCAGGCCGTTTACTGGTCGCTGACGCTGCAGCAACCCTGGGGCGGCGGCAACATCTGGGTCGGGCTCGACAATTTCCGTTCGATCCTGTCCAACGCCGATTACTGGAACTCCATCACCGCCAGCCTGGTTTTTGCCGGGATCAGCACCGGGCTTGCGATGTTCATCGCGCTGGTGCTCGCGGCCCTGACCGATCGGCAACTCGCCGGCTCGCGTCTCTATCGCGTGGTACTGATCTGGCCCTATGGCATCGCCGCGCCGGCGCTGGCGATGGCGTTCCGCTTCATCCTGGCGCCGGAAGCCGGCTTCATGGCCGTGGTCAACCGGGTCTGGCCCGGCTTCTGGGATCCCGGCCTCGACGGCGCCGACGCCATGGCTTCGATCATCGTCGCCTTCTCGTGGAAATATGTCGGCTACAACTTCATCTTCTTCCTGGCCGCGTTCCAGGCCATCCCACGTTCGCTGATCGAGGCCGCCGCGATGGACGGTTCCGGTGTCATCAGGCGTTTCCGGGACATCCAGTTCCCGCTGATCACGCCAACGATCTTCTTCCTGCTGGTCATCAACATCACCGAGAGCTTCCAGGATTCGTTCGGCATCGTCGACATCATGACAGCAGGCGGCCCGGCGAACGCCACCAATCTGATGGTCTACAAGATCTATTCAGACGGCTTCAAAGGCCTCGATTATTCGGGCGCCGCCGCGCAGAGCATCATCCTGATGCTGCTCATCATCGTGCTCACCATCTTCCAGTTCCGCTTCATCGAGCGGCGCGTGCATTACAGGTGAGATCGCCATGGTCGAGCGCACTCCGTTCCTCAATTTCTTCACGCACCTGATCCTGTTCATCGGCTTCGTATTCTGCATCGCGCCGTTCGCGGTCGTTGCGATCGCCGCGTCGCACAATCTCCGGGATGTCAACGATGTGCCGATGTCGCTGCTGCCGGGCAGCGACTTCTGGGTCAATATCAAGACCGCCTGGACGACGGCGGACCTCGGCCCCAAGCTGCTCAACAGCTTCATCATGGCGGCGGGTGTCGCCGCCGGCAAAGTGATCATCTCGGCGCTCACCGCCTTCTCGATCGTCTACTTCCGCTATCCCGGGCGCACCTTCATCTTCTGGCTGATCTTCGTGACGTTGATGCTGCCGCTGGAGGTGCGCATCGTGCCGACCTACGCGGTCGTTGCCAATGTGCTGTCGCCCTATCAGGCCATTCTGGACGTGACCGGCCTGAGCTGGCTGATCGAGAAGGTGTCGGGCGTGCAGGTCTCGCTCAGCCTCGGGCTGCTCAATTCCTATACCGGGCTGATCATGCCGCTGATCGCCACGGCCACCGGCACGTTTCTCTACCGGCAGTTCTTCCTGACGGTGCCGGATGAGCTGACAGAGGCGGCGCGCATGGACGGCGCCGGGGCGCTGCGGTTCTTCATCGATATCCTGTTGCCGCTGTCGCGCAACAACATGGCGGCACTTGGCACCATCATGTTCCTGTGGGCCTGGAACCAGTATCTGTGGCCGCTGCTGATCACCACCGACCAGTCGCACGCGACGGCGGTCACCGAGCTCAAGCAACTGATCCCCAATGTCGGCGGCATTCCGGAATGGAACATCGCCATGGCGGGGACGCTGATCGTCATGCTGCCGCCGCTGATCGTCGTGGTGCTGATGCAGCGCTGGTTCGTGCGCGGTCTGATCGCCACCGAGAAATAAGAGGAGACAAGAATGGCCTCCATCGCAATACGCGGCGTCAAGAAGAACTACGCCAAGACGCAGGTCGTGCACGGTGTCGACCTCGACTTCGCCTCGGGCGAATTCGTCGTGATCCTCGGACCGTCCGGCTGCGGCAAGTCCACGCTGCTGCGCATGATCGCGGGGCTGGAAGAGATCTCCGATGGCGAGATCGCGATCGACGGTACTGTCGTCAACAAGCTGGAACCACGCGAGCGCGGCTGCGCCATGGTGTTCCAGAACTACGCGCTCTATCCGCATATGAGCGTGGCCCAGAACATCGGCTATTCGCTCAAGGTCGCGGGCGTGCCCTCGGCCGAGCGCACGCAGCGGATCCAGGCGGTCGCCCGCACTTTGGAGCTTGAACATCTGCTCGACCGCAAGCCGATGGCGCTTTCCGGCGGCCAGCGTCAGCGCGTCGCCATGGGCCGCGCGATGATCCGCGAACCGAAGGTGTTCCTGTTCGACGAACCGCTGTCCAATCTCGACGCCAAGCTGCGCGTGCAGATGCGTTCGGAAATCCGCAAGCTGCATCGCCGCCTGAACGCCACCTCCGTCTTCGTCACCCACGATCAGGTCGAGGCGATGACGCTCGCCGACCGGCTGGTGGTGATGAATGGCGGACGTGTCGAACAGGTCGGCACACCCGGTGAAATCTACACCCGCCCGGCCAGCCGCTTCGTCGCCACCTTTGTCGGCGCGCCGGCGATGAACATTCTGGAAGGCACGGTCGAACTCGACGGGCTGTCACTGCTCGGCGGCCGGCGCCTGGCGATCGCTCGCGCCGGCCTGCCGGTCGGCACGAATGTGGCGATGGGCATCCGGCCGGAAGCGGTCCGGCTGGTTGCACCGGGCACGGCCGGCGCGCTCGACGCCACCGTCGACCTGGTCGAGGAACTGGGCGCGGGGCGGGTGATCTATGTCGATCTCGACGGCGCGCCGTTTTCGGTGATGACGTCGGAGGCGGTCCATCCCGAGCCCGGCAGTGCCGTCGGCTTGAAGATCTTGCCCGAGGATATGCATTTCTTCTCGTCGGAGACGGGAAGCCGCCTCGATGTCTTCAAGGTGTCCGTGCCCGAGCCGGCGATTTGATTTTCAGGCTTCCTTGAGCAGTGGCCGATCTGTTCAGCCGATACCGGCGAACGCATCGCCGCCTGAACTGTCCATTGCGCGCCGGCAGTGCCGTCGTCCCTCAAGCGAACACATGCGCCTTTCCCGACACGGTGAGCCGCACGATTTCGCCGACCGCCGGCGCGTCCATGCCGGATTTGCGCAGGATCAGCGGCGTGTTGCCTATCGCGGCGGCGTCCGGCGGATCGGCGTTGTTCAGGAGACGCACCGCGATCGTGCATGTCGCGCCGGCGAATTCCGAGTCCGTCACCTCGCCGAACAACATGTCCGGCGTGCCTGACATGCCTTCGCGCGATGTCCGTTTCAGCCCGATCTGCTCCGGCCGCAGCATGATGCGGGCGACATCGCGGCTGTCCGACGTGTCGACGGCGATGCGGCCCAGCGGCGAGTTGGCGAAGCCGCCCGAGATGCTCGCCGGCAGGATGATGGCATCGCCGAGGAATTCCGCGATCATCCGGTCCTTCGGCTTGAGGTAGAGATCGCGCGGCGTGCCGACCTGCGAGAATATGCCGTCGCGCATCACCGCCACCTGGCTGGCGAAGGACAACGCCTCGGCCTGGTCGTGCGTCACCAGGATGGTGGTGATGCCGGCCGCCCCCAGAAGCTCGGCCACTGCCTTGCGCATCGAGGCGCGCAGACCGGTGTCGAGTGCCGAGAACGGCTCGTCGAGCAGCATCAGCCGCGGCTTCATCGCCATGGCGCGGGCCAACGCCACGCGCTGCTGCTGGCCGCCTGAGAGTTCGTGCGGGCGGCGCTTGAGGATCGCCTTGTCCAGCCCCACGATATAAGCGAGCTCGACGATGCGCTCGGCGCGCTTGTCCTCGCCCCGGTCCATGCCGAAACCGATATTGTCCGATATGGTCAGATGCGGGAACAGGGCGCCGTCCTGCGCCACCACGCCGATGCCGCGGCGATGGGCCGGGACAGCGGCGCCGCCATTGGCCAGCATCTTGCCGTCGAGCATGATACGGCCCTGATCCGGTGCCTCGAAGCCCGCGATCAGCCGCAGCAAGGTCGTCTTGCCGCAGCCGGACGGGCCGACGATCGCGGTCCGGCTGCCGCTGGCGACATTGAGGTCGATGCCGGCAAGGGCCGCGACCGGGCCGTAATGCTTTTTCAGGCCACTGATTTCGAGAAAGCTCATCGTCCCGCCATCCGTTTCGACTGGACATAGAGCAGCCATGTCAGCGGCAGAGACATCGCCACCATGATGAAGGCGTAAGGTGCCGCCGAGGCGTAATCGATCTCGCCGCTGTAGGACCAGAACGCCATCGCCAGCGTGCGGGTGCCGTTTGGCGCCAGCATCTGGGTCGCGGTCAGTTCGTTCATGATGCCGAGCGCCACCAGCGCCATGCCGGCCGCGGCACCGGGCGCCGACAGGCGGATGGTCGTCGACCACAGCGCGTTGAGCGGCGGCCTGCCGAGGCTGGAAGCGGCGCGCTCGAGCTCGACCGGGGCCTGGGCGATCGAGGCGCGCAGGCTGACCAGGGCACGCGGCAGGAACATGAGGGCATAGGCGACCAGGATGGTGAACAGCGTCTGATAGAGCGGCAGGGCGATACGCACGGTGATGGTAACCAGCGCCAGCGCGATGACGACACCCGGTAGCGAGCCGACGATGTAGTTGCAACCCTCCAGCAGGCGCTGCAACGGTCCCGGCGCGCGGATCGAGATCCAGGCCATCGGCATGGCGGCGACGGTGGCAAGCAAGGCCCCGGCAATCGACAGGAACAGCGTCTGGCCAAGCGCCAGGCCGATCTCATCGAGACGCCAGACCTCGGCGCCGCCGGCGATGAGCCAGCGGCCGATGGTCACGAACGGCACGCCAAGCGCCAGCAGCGTGGTGACGGCAAGCAAGGCCAGGCTCGGGATGGTGGCGCGGCCGAGGCTCGTGCGTTGCTGGTAGCGCGCCGCGCCGGAGCCGACGCGGGCGTAGCGCTCTTCTCCGCGCACCAGCACTTCGAGGCCCAGAAGCACGAAGCAGCAGGTCACCAGGACGCCGGCCAGCATGTTGGCGGCCGGTCCGTTGAAGGTCGACTGGAACTGGTCGACGATCGCCGTGGTGAAGGTATCGAAGCGGATGAAGACGTAGAGGCCATATTCGGCCAGCAGATGCAGTCCGACCAGCAGCGAGCCGCCGCAGATGGCGAGCCTGAGTTGCGGCACCACGACACGCCAGAACACGCGCCAGGGCCCAAGGCCAAGGGCCGAGGCCGCGTCCTCCAGGGCAGGGTCGAGGCGGCGCAGCGCCGCCGATACGGGCAGATACAGGAAGGGGAAATAGGCGATCACGGACACCAGCACGCCGGCCCACAGGCCGTGCAGACCGGGCACCATGGTGATCCAGGCATAGGAGTGCACGAAAGCCGGAATGGCGAGCGGCGCCACGCACAGCCAGGCCCAAAGCCTGGCGCCAGGCAGGTCGCTGCGCTCGGTCAGCCAGGCCAGCGCGACGGACAGCACGATGGCGATCGGCACGGCCAGCAGGACCAGCAGGGTGGTGTTGACCAACAGTTCGCCGACGCGCGGCCGGAAGACCAGCGCCGAAACGGTTTCCCAGCCCGTCTGCACCGCGGTCCAGATGATGAAGGCGAGCGGCAGAAGGGAGAGCAGCGAGACGAAAACAGCGGCGGTGACAAGCCAGGGTGCCACCCGCCTTCGCGCCTTTCGGCGCATCATCGGCGGCAAGCCAGCGCGCGCGAGATCGACCGCGGGCTGCATCAGCTCAGACACCCCACGGTTGCGGCGCGGTGGCGGCAATAAAGGGGCTATGATCGCGGTCAGGAACGCAGCGTGTCGTCATCGACGAATGCCATCTCGAAAACAAAACGCTCCCGCGGAAGGCGAATTCCCGCGGGAGCTCGGTCGGTTTGTCCTTATTAGGACGAACAGCAACTAAAGCAAGCCGGCTGCCGTCATCAGGTCGGTGACCTTCTTGGAGTTCAGCGTCGCGGCGTCGACCTTCGGCGCCTGCAGATCGGCCAGCGGCACCAGCTTAGGATTGGATTCGGCGCCCTTGCCGACCGCGTATTCGAAGGAGGTTCCGTTCTTCAGCACATCCTGGCCGCCCTTGGCCGTCACCCACTTCAGGAAAGCCTGGGCTTCCTTAGGATGCTTGCTCGAGGCGAGCACGCCGCCACCGGAGACCGAGACGAAAGCGCCCGGATCCTGGTTCTTGAAATAGTGCAGCGCGACGTTCTTGCTGTTCTCGCCGGTCTTGGCCTGATCGCCAAAGTAGTAATAGTGGTAGATCACGCCGCCTTCGATCTCGCCGGCGTTGACCGCCTTCATCACGGTGCTGTTGCCCTTGTAGGCAGTGAAGTTCTCCTTCATCGCCTTCAGCCAGTCCGCCGTGGCGGCCTCACCCTTGAGCTGCAGCAGCGCACTGACGATGGCCTGGAAATCGGCGCCTGAGGGCGAGGCCGCCCAGCGGCCCTTCCAGCTCGGGTCGGCAAGATCGAGCAGCGACTTGGGCAACTGGTCGGCCTTGAGCTTGGTGGTGTTGTAGGCAAAGACGGTGCTGCGCGCGGCCACGCCCACCCATTTGCCGCTGCTCGCCTGATAGTCCTGCGGCACCTGAGCCAGCGTGTCGGCGTCGACCGGCGCGAACAGGCCGGCGCTCTCCACCAGCGCCATGGCTGGCGAGTTTTCGGTGAGGAACACGTCGGCGGGCGAGGCGGCACCCTCGGCGACGATCTGGTTGGAGAAGTCGCTGTCGCCGCCATTGCGCAGCGTGACCTTGATGCCGGTTTCCTTGGTGAAACCTTCGGCCCATTCCTTGGCCAGGCTTTCATGCTGGGCGTTATAGACGATGATGCCTGTATCCTCGGCCATCGCCGGACCGGCAGCCAGGCTGATTGCAAATGCGGCGACACCGGCAAGGGCAAGAAGGGGGGATTTCATAAGGTACTCCTCGGGTTGTCCGCGCTGCGGATGCGACCGAGTATCAATTCATGAATGCACTAGTCAAGATTGAATTCCGTTCATCACCGTTTTGCGCTTCGCGACATCGATGACGACATCTCACCCGATATGTGGCCCGGGTGGCCGTGGCTCCGGGATACAGCCGTCGATCATGGGATGAATCGTCCAGCGCTGGTCCAGTCCCTGCTGTGTCCGCCTGGTCTCGGGATCGAACGCGTCATTCAGCATGGCGCACCAGGTTCTGCGCAAATTCTCACAGCGTGTCTTGAACGCCGCGCTGCCGAGTCCGTCGCGCATATCCTGAGCGGTGAGGTCCGTGGCCTCGCCCGGAGGCTTGGGCGGGATCGCGCCCGTGTCGGGAAAGTCCGGATTCCATTGAAGATAGTGCGTTGCGTCGACACCGGCCGCGGCATCGAACTTGACTACCGCCATCAGGGGATGGAATTCATGCCACCCCTTGTGATAGCCGTCATAGACATGCTCGCCAAGGACGGCGACATGATCGCCCATCCTGATGGGCCCGAGCGCCTTGTCGCCGACATTGGCGTCCTCGACATTGCCGGGGTTCCAGTTGAACAGCCCATCCAGGACCGGTTTGACTGCACCGAAGTAGGATGCCGCTCCGCCGATGGCGCCACCAATGGCCCCTCCGAGCAATCCTCCGAGGAACGAGCCGATGGCGCATCCCAGCGCACCCAGGAAAAACGATCCTATGGCGCAACCGACAGCCGCGCCGACACTTGCGCCGGCGGCGGCCGCGGCCGCGGTCACGACCAGGGCCGCCGTCAGCAGGATAACGATGGCCGGCGCCCACTGGCGCATCTTGATCCAGAAGTCGCCCTCGGCCTCGCAGTGCAGGCCCCAGCGTGCATGGTCGTCGGCGGGCGCATAGCCCAGATCCGTCTTCAGGTCATCGCGTGGGAACAGCAATTCGTGGCCCTGGAAGCCGTCATTGAGAATATCGTTCGCTGGATGGGCAGTGACCTTGGCGGCAAATTCCGGCACGACATTGCCATTGGCATCGTAGCGATTGGCGGCGGCAAGAGCCGCCTGGTTGGTTTCGGCGTTGAGGATCTCGGCCGTCGGATGCGGCATGAGGATGACGTCGAAATACTGGTCATTGTCGAAGGCGCCGAGATCGCTGCGGAACGGATTGTAGGACACGATGCCGACGGCGCATTTCGGATTGTCCTTGTCGAGGCAGACCAGGCGATGGTTGAGCCATTCCCCGGCGGCCTTGTCGATCGTTGCCGTGGCCGAAGAGAGGAACGCGATGGCGGCGGCAAGGGCCGCGCCAACCGGCCCGAGCAGCAAGCCGAAGGCGGCCGCCAGCCCGGTGATGACGATGATCTGCAGCGCCTGGCCGGCGAGGAAGGCCAGCCGGTCGTCCTCATTGTAGGGCTTGCCGCCGGCGGGATAGAGAAAGCAGCTCGTATAGTGCTTGTAGGCCATCGGAGCGCCTCAGCCTTTCGTCGCCGTCAGCGTGACGCCGCCGGTCATGGTGCGCGACCCGCTCTCGCCGATCGTGAAGACGTGGACGTTGAAGGTCTTCGTGCCGCGGAAGGCGGCGTCCTTCGGTTCGATCTCGACAGCAACCTCGACCTCCTGGCGCGGCTGCAGGGAAAGCGCGTCCGGAACGATCCTGACCGACCAGTCATCCGGGACTGGAAACCGGCCATAGGCCTGTTCTTCCAAGGCTCTCGCCCAGCGCGCCTTGCTCTCGGCCAGGCGTGGCAACGGCGTGTCGCCCCGGCCTTGGCCGTGTGGCGCTTCCGGGACACATGGCCGCAGTTTCGGCAGTCCGTAGCAGTCCGCCTCGATCTGGAAGCGGCGGGCGACCGAAGCTTCGTTGCGGACGGTGAAGGCGAACTTTGCCGGAGACTGCATCTGGGCGATGTTGACGTTCTTCTGGCCAAGATTGTTGTTGGGGTTGGCGTCATCGCCCCAGGAGAGCTGTGCCTGGAGGCAGTAATGGCCGCCAATGGCCGGCGTGGTCCAACTGAACTCCGCATAGGCAGGGCAGTCGATCGTGCCCTTGGCGCCGAGATTGACGGCAGTGCTGGCTATCGGATGAGAAACCGTTTGTGCGCCGAAGGAGAGATAGGACAGCGCCACCCCCACTCCGACCGCCGGGGCATCATAGGACCCGTTCCAGACACGAACGCGGACGCGATATCGATGGGCGGGCTGAAGTGGCCCGGTGACCAGTGCGGCGCCGTCGAAAATGTCGATATCGGGATTGTCCCAGGTAACGGCGAGCCCCTGCGCCATAAGGTAATATTGGGCGTAGAGAAGCGGATCGGCGCGTTTGTAGATATCGGGCGGCAGCTGGATACAGCAATCGTTCTGTGCCGGCTTCGGCAGCGGCTGACCCTTGACCAGGCGGCAAAGCAGCATGCGTATCGTAGCAAACAGCACCTTAAGTCCGGCCGCGAGACGCTTCCAGAAATCGGCGGCGAACAACAAAAGGACTGCAATTCGAACGTGGTTGACCAGAGACCCTGCCATATCATGCTTCCCGCGCTGAGAGGACGCAAAGGCGATGCTCTTCTGGCGGAGGTATCTCCGCCAGCTGTCTAAAATGCTACTTTTTCGGTGATCTCTGTCTTCTATAGAAGTAGATCGCGGCGATAAGGACTATGACCGCAATGACAATGCTGCCTTCGAAAGTTCCCGAGCCATTGTCGGGAGAAAATCCAAAAATGCGTTCTATGAAATCCATCTTGGCCTCCCTCCGATCTTTTCACGCTATAGTAGAGCTTACGTTGCGTCAACGAAGGGTTTGACCGCGCTGTTTCTCACCCAAGGCGGCCGGGAGCCTGGGAATGCCGCATGGAATTTCGTGGGCTGCCGAGCAAACTTTCGTGACTTGCCCGTAGTTTGGCTTGGACATTATTTCGCCGGCCACGTAACAAATCTGCGCCGAGGCGCGAAAATCGGGGAGTGAACTCTTGTGAGCGGCAAGGACGAGGCCGAGCTTTCCCGGCTGTTGCGGGCCGCGATCGCGGGAGATGAAAAGGCCTATGCCGACTTTCTCCACCGGATTGCCGCGCTGGTCCGCGGTTTTGTGAGGCGCAAGATCGTGCAGGGCGGGGTCGATCCCGAGGATGTCGTGCAGGAAACCTTGCTGGCCATTCATGTGAAACGGCATACCTGGCGACAGGACGCACCGGTCCTGCCCTGGGTCTATGCGATCGCCCGCTTCAAGCTGATCGACGCGTTCCGGCGGCGCGGTCGGCGCATCGAGATCGATGTCGACGATATCGCCGAGACCTTCGCCGAGCCGGAAACCGAAACCGTCAGTGAGCGCGACATCAACCGGGCCCTGGATGGGTTGCCCCCGGCACAGCGTTCCGTGGTCTCGGCCGTATCGGTGGAGGGCCGCTCGATCGGCGAGACGGCTACGAAATTCGGCATCAGCGAGACAGCGGTGCGTGTGTCGCTGCATCGCGGGCTTGCCGCCATAGCCAAGCGATTTGGGCAAGGGCGATTTGGGCGGGAATGACATGAGGACCGAGGATCTCATCAAGGCGCTCGACGCCGACGCAAGCAGCAAGGCGATGCCATTGCGCTCGGCCTGGTGGCTGGCTGCCGGTGCGGCCATTGTCATCGCGGCCGTCGTTTTCCTGCTGACGATCGGCCCGCGCCCCGACTTCATGGTGGCCGCACATACGATGCGCTTCCTGTCGAAATTCGTTTTCACCATCGTGCTGGCCGTCAGCGCTTTCGCCCTGATCCGCGCTTTGTCGACGCCGGGCGCCTCGACAGGTCGGGCGATGGCTGGGATGTTGGCCGCGCCGCTGCTGGTGGTCGTGGCGGTGGTTCTGGAGCTCTTCATGGTGCCGGAGGCGTTGTGGGGCACGCGCATGGTCGGTTCCAACATGATGATCTGCATGAGCTTCATTCCGCTGATCGGCATTGGCCCGCTGGCGATCTTCCTGTGGATGCTGCGCTACGGCGCGCCGACGCGGCCGGTGCTTGCCGGCGCTGTCGCGGGGCTGCTTGCCGGCGGACTGGCGGCGACCTTCTACGCAGCGCACTGTTTCGACGATTCGCCGCTTTTCGTCGCCACCTGGTACACGATCGCGATCGCTGTGCTCGCCTTGCTTGGCGCGCTTGGCGGGCGGTTCTTCGTGCGCTGGTAGCAGGATACCTGCGACCTCCCTCGCGCATACCGATCCTTAATCATGCCGGCAATTGTTTGCCGGTTGTCCATGTCGCCAGTGCCCCGGGGCAACCTTTCCTTAAAATCGATCCTTCAGGGTTTTAACGGAAAAAAGCGATTGCCCACGGGGGTGGTACGGATCGTGACTTTGCGAGGAATGATCGGGCCGGGACCCTACAAGCATGCAGCGCTGGCGCTGCTTGTGGCCGGTTTTGGCGTGGTGTCGGTCTCGCTTGTGCTGTCCAGGCTGGACCTTGGCGCGGAAGCGCTCAGACTTTGTCTTCAAGTATCGGTAGCTGTGACAGTCTGCGCGCTTTTCTTCGCCTACCTTTTCATCGGTCGCATCTCTGAAGATCGACGACAGATGGCGGAGGGAGAGCAGCGCTTTCGCCGGGCCATGCAGGATTCGGTGATCGGCATCGCCATTGTCGGGCTTGACGGGCGCATTCTCGAAACCAATCCGGCCTTCGCCACCATGCTTGGCTACAGCCGCGACGAGATCGAGGCGCTGACCTTCTTCCAGATCACGCATCCCGACGATCTGCAGATCGGACGCGAAACGATGGACCGTCTGAAAGCAGGGACTGCCCATGCGTTTCACTTCGAGAAGCGCTATCTGCGCAAGGACGGCACGCCGGTCTGGGCGCATCTTGCCGGCTCCGTCATTCGTGACGAGAAAAGCGGTCGCCCGCTCTATCTCGTCTCGCAGATCGAGGACATCGATGCGCGCAAGCAGGCCGAGGCGCGCATCGCCGAGGCTGAGACGCGCTGGAATTTCGCGCTCGCCGGCGCCGGTCAGGGCGTGTGGGACCTCGACATGCGCAAGGGCGGCGCAACCTATTCCTCGACCTGGGTCAAGATGCTGGGGTTCGATGAGGGTGAGCTTGATGGCGATCCCGACCGCTGGCTGACCATGATCCATCCCGACGACCGCGAGACCGTCGCCGAAGCGGATCGTGCCCACCTTGACGGCAAGACGCCATTCTTCGAAGCCGAGTTCAGGATGCGCCACAAGGACGGCCGCTGGATCTGGATACTCGACCGCGGCAAGGCCATCGAGCGCGACGAGGAAGGGCGTCTGATCAGGGCCATCGGCAGCTTGACCGACATCACCCGGCGCAAGGAGATCGAGGAGCGCCTGACCGTGTCGGCGGCAATGCTGGCCGATGAGAAAGAGCGGCTGCGGGTGACGCTGCAGTCGATCGGCGATGCCGTCATCTGCACCGATGCGGCGAACCGCGTCACCTTCATGAACCCGGTTGCCGAGAAGCTGACCGGCGTTTCCGGCGAGGCGGCTCTCGGCAAGACGCTCGGCCATGTCTATTGGGCGGTCGACGAGGAGACGGGTCACAGGATCGGCGTGACGCGGCCGGCGATCGGCGGGGAGGCTCCCTCCGACCAGAACAGCCGCGCCGTGTTGGTCCGCCGCGACAACACACGCTGCAGCATCCGCCAGGTCGTGTCGCCAATCATGAACGAGCGCAACGAATTCTGCGGGCTGGTCATCGTCTTCCAGGACTTCACCGATGCGCGCGCGCTGCAGCGTCAGCTTGCCCACGCCGCGGCACATGACGCATTGACCGGCCTTGCCAATCGCTCGAGCTTCATCCGGACGATGGAGGAACTGGTCGAGCAGTCACGCAAGGACGGCACGGCTGGGGGCGGCCATCAGTTCATGTTCATCGACCTCGACCATTTCAAGCTGGTCAACGACACGGGCGGTCACGCCGCCGGAGACGCCTTGCTGAAGCGGGTCGCCGAGGCCGTGCGCGGCGTGCTTGGTCCCGAGGACATCGTCGCGCGCCTGGGCGGCGACGAATTCGCCGTCATCCTGAAATCGGGTTCGACCGCCGGTGCCAGGATCGCGGCGCGCTCCATCATCGATGCGATAGCCGGTCTGAACTTCACCTGGGATGGCCGGTCTCACGCGATCGGCGCCAGTATCGGGCTGGCGGCGATCAATCCCGATTGCGGCGAAGCCGATGAGATCATCGCAAGGGCCGACGCCGCCTGCTATGCGGCCAAGGCCGCCGGCCGCGGATGCGTCTGCGTGGCGCCGGACGGCAGTATCACCGACCACGGGTCAGAAGAGCCCAAGCCCCTCGCCGCGGCGTCGTGAGCGGCGGCCGGCGGAAACGTTAGAACGCTTCACCGTTTCAAGGAAACGGCGAACCACTCCAACTCCTTGTTTTGACACAATTCCCTTGGGAAAGCGCTACGCGCCTTTCCCGGGAAAACCGCTCACACTTTTCCTGGAATTGCTCTAGCGCGTCGGAACGGGATGCTCGCCGCGATAGTCGTAGAAGCCACGCCCGGTCTTGCGGCCGAGCCAGCCCGCCTCGACATATTTGACCAGCAGCGGGCAGGGGCGGTACTTCGAATCCGACAGGCCGTCATGCAGCACCTGCATGATCGACAAGCAGGTGTCGAGGCCGATGAAATCGGCCAGCTGCAGCGGTCCCATCGGATGGTTGGCGCCGAGCCGCATTGCGGTGTCGATGGCGTCGACCGAGCCGACACCCTCATAGAGCGTGTAGATCGCCTCGTTGATCATCGGCAGCAGGATGCGGTTGACGATGAAGGCCGGGAAGTCCTCCGAGACCGTGATCGTCTTGTCGAGCTGCTTCACATAGGTCTTCGCCGCCTCGAAGGTCTGGTCCTCGGTGGCGATGCCGCGCACCAGCTCGACCAGCTTCATCAGCGGCACCGGGTTCATGAAGTGTATGCCGATGAAACGCTCCGGCCGGTCGGTCTGCGCGGCAAGCCGGGTGATCGAGATCGACGAGGTGTTGGTCGCCAGTATGGCTTCGGGATTGAGCTGCGGACAGAGCTGCGCGTAGATCTTGCGCTTGACGGTCTCGTCCTCGGTTGCCGCCTCGATCACCAGATCGGCGCCGGCGAGATCCGCCATCGCCGGTGCCGAGGCAATGCGCGCCATTGCCTGGTTGCGCAGCTTCTCGTCGAGCTTGCCGGAGCCCACCTGGCGGGCCATGTTGCCGCTGATGGTGGCGATGCCCTTCTCGATGCGGTCGGGCGATATATCGTAGATCAGCACCTTGTAGCCCGAAAGCGCGGAGACATGGGCGATACCCCCACCCATCTGGCCCGCGCCGATGATGCCGATCGTCTCGATCTTGCTCATTACACCGATCCCGTCAAAAGGCCTTTGCAGCCTGCTTTTTGTGCGGTGCAAACTAAAAGGGCGGCACGACTTCGTCTACCCCACCCCAAGCATTTAATACGCTTTGCCAGAGAGCGTCAAAGCGCCTTCTGCAACTCCGGCAGAATGACGAAGAGGTCGCCGACGAGGCCATAGTCGGCAACCTGGAAGATCGGGGCCTCCTCGTCCTTGTTGATGGCGACGATGACCTTGGAATCCTTCATGCCGGCGAGGTGCTGGATGGCGCCGGAGATGCCGACCGCGATGTAGAGATCGGGAGCGACGACCTTGCCGGTCTGGCCGACCTGCCAGTCGTTCGGCGCATAGCCGGCATCGACGGCGGCGCGGGACGCGCCGACCGCGGCCCCGAGCTTGTCGGCGACCGGCAGGATGACCTCCTGGAACTTCTCCGACGAGCCGAGAGCACGGCCGCCCGAAATGATGATCTTGGCAGAGGTCAGTTCCGGACGATCGGTCTCCGACAGCTTGTTCTCGACGAAGGAGGACAGGCCTGGATTGGCGGCCGCCTTGACGGTCTCGACAGCGGCGGAGCCGCCCTCGGGCGCCGCCTGGAAGGAGGCGGTGCGCACGGTGATGACCTTCTTGGCGTCGGTCGACTGCACCGTCTGGATGGCGTTGCCGGCGTAGATCGGACGCTTGAAGGTGTCGGGCGAGACCACTTCGATGATCTCGGACACCTGCGCGACGTCGAGCAGCGCCGCGACGCGCGGCGCGACGTTCTTGCCCGACGAGGTCGCCGGCGCGATGATGGTGTCGTAGCCGCCAGCCAGCGACACGACGAGGGCCGCCGTCGGTTCGGCGAGGCGCTCGGCGAGTTCGTCGGCTTCGGCGAGCAGCACCTTGCTCACGCCCTTCAATTTGGCGGCAGCGTCGGCAGCGCCCTTGGCGCCCTTGCCGGCCACCAGCACATGCACGTCCGAACCGATCTGCAGGGCCGCCGACAGCGCCTTGGCGGTCTGGTCGGAAAGGGTGGCGTTGTCGTGTTCCGCGATGAGGAGAATTGCCATTTTATCTGTTCCTTCCGATCTCAGAGCACGCCGGCTTCATTCTTGAGCTTGTCGACCAGTTCGGCGACGCTCTTGACCTTGACGCCTGCCTTGCGGCCGCCCGGCTCCTCGGTCTTGATGACCTTGAGGCGCGGCTTGACGTCGGCGCCGTAGTCGGCCGGCGATTTCTCGTCGAGCTGCTTCTTCTTGGCCTTCATGATGTTGGGCAGCGAGGCGTAGCGCGGCTGGTTGAGGCGAAGGTCGGCGGTGACGATCGCCGGCATCTTCAGTTCCACCGTCTGCAGGCCGCCATCGACTTCGCGCGTCACCTTGGCCTTGTCGCCGTCGAGCACGAGCTTGGAGGCGAAGGTGCCTTGCGCCCAGCCGAGCAGTGCCGCCAGCATCTGGCCGGTCTGGTTGGAATCGTCGTCGATCGCCTGCTTGCCGAGGATGACGAGGCCGGGCTGTTCGGCCTCGACTACGCCCTTCAGCACCTTGGCGACGCCGAGCGGCTCGGTCTGCTCGTCGGTCTTGACCAGGATGGCGCGGTCGGCGCCCATGGCGAGCGCGGTGCGGAGCGTTTCCTGCGCCTGCTGCGGGCCGATCGAGACGACGATGATCTCCTCGGCCTTGCCGGCTTCCTTCAGCCGGATCGCCTCTTCCACCGCGATCTCGTCGAACGGGTTCATCGCCATCTTGACGTTGGCGAGTTCAACCGCCGAACCATCAGCCTTCACGCGAACCTTGACGTTCGCATCCACAACCCGCTTCACGGGCACAAGGATCTTCATTTGCCTGTCACCTCTTCACGCTAGTTGGGCGCGCTATAACAGCCTGCGCCCTTTCTGAGTTGTCGAAAGCCGACATTCCTGACTGAATTCCGGCCAGACGGAATTCCGGCCGGATGGAAATTCTGGTCTTTGCCCGTCTTTGACTGCTCCTTAACAGCCTTGGGCTCGGACGGAGACGTTTCCGTAGTTGGGGCAACCCTTGACGTCAATACGCTGAAAGCGGCTCAAATCGGTTCAGTTCGGGCCAGAAGGGTTTCCCCGGCCCCAGCGCGCCGTGGTGGCGGGCGGTTCGGGCGCCGCTGGCTGAGCCGCGACCGGCGGCTGGTCGGGAGTGGGAGCCACGGTGTCCTCGTCCGCGCCGGCAAAAAGCGGCACGCCGCGGCTGCGCAGGACAAGCACCAGCACCGCGCCTGCAATGATGCCGCCGATGTGGCAGGCCCAGGAAATCTGATCCTCGCCACCAGCGGCGAACATGAAGACCTGGAACAGCACCCACAGGATCAGCGGGATGAAGGCCGGAATGCGCAGCGGTATGCGGGCAAAGGCAAGCACCCAGACCTTCACCCGGGGATAGAGGATCAGGTAGGCGACGACCACGCCGGCAATGGCGCCGGAGGCGCCGATCAGCGGCACCTGCGAGTCCCAGGCGACGAAGCTCTGGAAGGCGGCGCCGGCGACGGCGCACAGGAGATAGAAGATGAGGTAGCGGATGTGGCCGAGGGCATCCTCGACATTGTCGCCGAACACCCACAGGAACAGCATGTTGCCGCCAAGGTGGAAGATGTCGGCATGCAGGAAGGAATAGGTGAGGTAGCTCAGGCTTTCGGGGATGATCACAAAGCGAGGGTCGAGTTCGGCCGTGTCATGGACGACGGACGGGATGAAGCCGAGGCCAAGCACGGCGGCGTTGGTGAAGTTCTCCCCGCCGAGCGCGGTGGCGCAATAGACCAGCGCGTTGACCACGATCAGGCCGATCGTCACATACTGAAGGCGGATGTGGCGCAGCCTGTTGGTGTCGTAAAGCGGGATGAACATGCGTGTCTGGCCCCTCCCGCTTTCGGTCCGTTCAGCGGTTCTTGCCGGGAACCCATAGCACGTCGGCATTTCCATTGTCATTGACCGCCCGGGCGGCGACAAACAGGAAGTCCGAGACGCGGTTGATGTATTTCAGCCCGTCGCGGTTGACATGCTCGGCCGGATCCTGAGCCAGCGCCACCATCAGCCGTTCGGCCCGCCGTGCCACGGTGCGGGCAAGATGCAGGGCAGCGGCGGCCGGCGTGCCGCCGTTGAGCACGAAGGATTTGAGCGGCTGCAGATCCTTGTTGAGGAGGTCGATGTCCTTCTCGACCCGGTCGGTCTGCACGGGCGTGATCCGCAAAGGCTCATAGCCCAGCGGCTTGCCGTCGTCGGGTACGGCAAGGTCGGCACCGAGGTCGAACAGATCGTTCTGGATGCGCGAAAGCATGGCATCGATCGCCGGGTGGCTGGCTGCCGTGTGGACACGGGCAATGCCGATGCAGGCATTGGCCTCGTCAACCGTGCCGTAGGCATCCACCCGCAGGTCGGATTTCAGCCGCCGCTCGCCAGTACCGAGTCCTGTCGTGCCGTCATCACCGGTGCGGGTGTAGATCTTGTTGAGCTTGACCACATCGCCTCCCGAACGGTCCTCATTTGCGGGTGAAATACACCGCCAGCAGGATCAGCACCAGCGCCACGGCCTGCAGCATCACGCGTGCCTGCATCAGCTTGTTCGAGGTAACGCCGGAACCGCCGCGCATCATGTTGATGAGGCCCCGGATCAGCACGATCACCACGGCGGCCATGACCAGAATGGCGAGGATATTGAAGACGGTTGCCATTGTTGCGTTTCCAGTTGTTTTCGCGTTCAGGCGCGTTTGGCCATCAGGCGGTAGAGCATCGATGCCGGCAGGATGCGCTTGAATGCAGCGCCGATCCTGGCCGGCACTGTTACCACATAGTGCGGGCGCGGGCGCCGCGACAGAAGTGCATGGCGCAGAACCTTGTGGACCACTTCCGGCCCAGGCTTCAGCGCCGATTGGCTGCCGCCGGCCCGCAGCCGCTCCAACTGCGCGGTATAGTCCGCACTGTGCACGGAATTCTCGATATCGATGTTTTTCACGAACCAGGGCAGGCCGTTGCTGGCGATCTTCGATTTCACCGGCCCCGGTTCGATGAGCGAAACATGGATGCCGCTGCCTTCCAGTTCCTGGCGCTGGCAGAGCATCAGCGCCTCGAGCGCATGTTTCGACGCCGAATAGGCGCCGCGAAAGCGCACCGGCACGAGGCCGAGTATCGACGAGCAATGGACAATGCGGCCGTGACCCTGGCGGCGCATCACCGGGACCAGACGGCGGGTCAGATCGTGCCAGCCGAAGAAATTGACCTCGAACTGCTCCTTGAGCGCGGCCACCGACAGGTCCTCGACCGCACCGGCCTGCGCGTAGGCGCCATTGTTGAACAAGGCGTCGACCCGGCCGCCGGTGCGTTCGAGAACTGAAGTCACCAGGACGGCGATAGAATCCGGTTCGCCGTAGTCGAGGTAAAAAGCCTCGATGCCGTCCGCTTCGAGGGCGGCGATGTCTTGCTGCTTGCGCGCCGTCGCGAACACCCGCCAGCCCTCTGCCTTCAACGCTCGGGCGCAATAGGCGCCTATCCCTGAAGACGCGCCGGTGACGATGACGGTGCGCAACTCCGCCGCTGGAGAATTCGTGGTTTGACGAAGGGTTGCCATTTGCCGCATTCACTTCCCATATTCGCGGCGTCTAGACAATCGAAGGGGAGCGCGCGTTTTTGCTGCGGAATATTGTCGCCCTGCGCCGCGTGCTCTACGACGCTCTCGGCCATTTCAACACCGATGACGGCTGGGCCATGGCCAGCCATCTGGCGATCACTTCGCTGATGGCGCTGTTTCCGTTCCTGATTTTCGCCACGACGCTGGGCAGCTTCCTTGGCGCCGAGGCCTTTGCCGACACGGCCGTGCACCTGGTCTTCGACACCTGGCCCGATCAGATCGCCAAGCCGATCGCGCATGAGGTGCTGAACGTGCTGACCGTCCGGCGCAGCGACCTGTTGACCTATGGCGTGCTGCTCGCCGCCTACTTTGCCTCGAACGGCATCGAGGCGCTGCGCACGTCGCTCAACCGGGCCTATCGCGTCACGGAGACGCGCGGCATCATCTACCGTCGTGTGCAGAGCATCTTCTTCGTGCTGATCGCCACCGCAGGGTTCCTGGCGATCAGCGTGCTGCTGGTGTTCGCGCCGCTGCTGGCGCGGCTGGCGGAAGCCCATTTCCAGTGGATCAAACCCTATACCGGCACGATCACGCTATGGCGTTACGTCATTGCCTCAGCCGTCATCATCGGCGGGCTGTTTGCCGTGCATTACTGGCTGCCGGCCGGCAAGCGCCGCTTCGTCTCGCTGGTGCCGGGCATCGTCTTCACGCTGGCGGCGTGGCTGATCGGCTCGACGATGTTCGCCACTTATCTCGACCATTTCTCGTCCTATGTGACGACCTATGCCGGGCTGGCCTCGATCATGATCGCCGTGGTCTTTCTCTACATCGTCTCGGCGATCTTCATCCTTGGCGGCGAGCTCAATGCCGCGATCAGCCGCTATCTGGAGGCGCGGGCCCGGGTGGGATGAGTCGGTAGCGGTAGGGGAACTGAAGAGCAGGGGAACTGAGGAACTAAAGAACTGGGGAATTGAAGAAGCAGTACACAGGCTGCTTCCTCAGTTCCTCAGTTCTTTAGTTCCTCAGTTCCTCAGTTCCTCGATCCTTCCCTTGCCTGCAATTCTTCCCCTGGTCTGCCGCGCCGTTGCCAGGCCAACGCCGAAAGTCGTGATGGCCATGCCGACGATCTGCAGCGCGTTGAGCTGTTCGTCGAACAACGCCCAGGCGATGACCGCCGTTACCGCCGGGACGAGGTAGAACAGCGAGGCGACCTTTGACATCTCGCCGTCGCGGATCATCACCATCAACAGGAAGATGGCGCCGAGCGACAGCACCAGTACGAGCCAGGCCATGGCGAAGATCAGTTCGCCGTTGATGACGACGGTGTGCGTCTCGAAGGCAAGCGCGGCAAGGATCATCAGCGAGCCGCCGCCGACATATTGCCACATGGTGGCGGCCACGAGGTCGCCGCCGGAAGCGAAACGCTTCTGCCAGATGGTGCCGGCGCTCATGCCGAGCACCGAGACCAGCGAGGCGGTCAGGGTCGCGGCGGTCACGCCGCCACCCAGCGCCCCGAGTTTTGGCCACAGCACGATGACGATGCCGATCAGGCCGATGCCAAGGCCAAGCCAGTGGCGCGGCAGGATTGCCTCGCCGAGGAACTTGCCGGCAAGCACCGCCGTGATCAGCGGTTGCAGGCCGACGATCAGGGCCGAAAACCCGGCCGGCATGCCCCGGTGGATGGCCCAGAAGACGGCGCCGAGATAGACGCCATGCATGAGCACGCCGGCGCCGGTGGCGTGCAGCGCCTCCTTGCGGGTGGCTCGCTTCGAGCCCAGCACCGGCATCAGGACAGCCAGCAGGATGGCGGCGATGACGAAACGCGCGGCGAGGAAGGTGAACGGCTCCGCCCATGGCATGGCGTAGCGCGCGCCGATGAAGCCGGTCGCCCACAGGACGACGAAGGTGGCGGGGATGAACCGCTTGATGCTGTGCATTTCCGGAGACCGCCGCGTTGGGGAGAGTTGACCGTGGCGATGCTCTAGTCCCGTTCAACCCGGCGCGCAAAACGAAACGATTGATCCATGCATCACGGGAATTCAACGGAGCTGTGGGTCCGGCGTCCGGTTCTCCCGACCTCGCAGAGGTCAAAGTCCAATCATCCGCCTGATGTCGTCAGGTGTCGTGCCGGCCCCGCGCAGCTTGGCAAGGCCGGTGTCGCCAAGGCTCTTCGACAGTTTTCGCCCGTCCGGCCCGAGGATGAGCCGATGGTGGAAGTAGGCGGGTTGCGGCAGCCCAAGCAATTCCTGCAGCAGCCGCTGCACGCCGGTGGCGGAAAACAGGTCCTGGCCGCGCACGACATGGCTGACCCCTTGCAGGGTGTCGTCGACAATGACGGCGAGGTGGTAGCTGGTCGGGATGTCGCGGCGCGCCACGATCACGTCACCCCAATCCTGTGGACGGGCCTCGACCGGGCGCGTCGCGGATAGTGTCTCATCGGTGAATTCGGTCCAGGCGAGGTCCTTGCCGACACGCGCCATGGCGGCGCCGACATCCAGCCGCCAGGCAAAAGGCTCGTTGTCGGCGATGCGCCGTTTGCGTTCTTTCACCGGTAGCGCCTTGTCGGCGGGGGGATAGAGCGGCACGCCGTCGGGATCGTGCGGCCAGTCACGTCCGCGCTTTTCGCTGTCGGCGATGAAGGCCCTGATGTCGCCTCGGCTCATGAAGGCGGGATAGACGAGTTCTTCGCGGATCAGCCGGTCAAGCACCGCCTGATACTCCGCGAAATGCTCGGACTGACGGCGCACTGGTTCTTCCCAGCCAAGCCCCAGCCATTCCAGATCGGCAAGCACGCCCGCCTCGAATTGCGGCGTGCAGCGCGTGGTGTCGATATCCTCGATGCGCAGCAGCAGGCGGCCGCCAGTGACCTTTGCCAGCTTCTGGTTGAGCAGCGCCGAATAGGCATGGCCGAGATGCAGTTCGCCGTTGGGGCTGGGCGCGAAGCGGAATGTCAGGAGCGTCATGTCTTTGGCGGCAATCGGGTTGTGCTGCTGTTTCGGCGGTTGCTACCTTGCGGCACATTCCAGGACAAGGAAACCATGCAACGTATCGCGACACTGGACGACATTGCCCGCGGCCTGGATGCGCTCTGCATCATCGACCCGCGCCTGGAAAAGGTGCGCGGCATGGCCGGCGAGGTGCCGCTCAGGCTGTCCGAGCCGGGCTTCAGGAGCCTGGCCTCGATCATCGTCTCGCAACAGGTCTCCCGGGCGAGCGCCGATGCGATCTTCGGCCGGCTGACCAGGCTGGTCGATCCGCTGACGCCGCAGGCGATCCTGGCCGCCGGTGAGGACATGTTTCGCGAGGCCGGCCTGTCGCGACCCAAGCAGCGCGGATTGATCGCGGTTGCGCAGGCCGTGGCCGGCGGTCTCGACCTCAATCACCTCTGTTCGCTCGACGCGACCGATGCGATCACGGCGATGACCGCGGTGCCCGGCATCGGTCCCTGGACGGCGGAAGTGTACCTTCTGTTTGCCGCCGGGCACCCCGATATCTTTCCCGCGCGCGATGTCGCGCTGCAAACGGCGGTCGGCCATGCGCTCGGCATCGACCCGCGTCCGCCGGAGAAAACGCTGATCGCATTGGCCGAATCATGGAGCCCGTGGCGAGGTGTCGCATCGCGGCTTTTCTGGTCCTATTATCGCGAAACCAGAGGCAGGGACGCCGCGCCGCCGTCCTGAATCCGCAAAAAAGTATAAAAATCGAGGGTTTTTGACGCTTTGGGCAAGCGACAATCCGCTTCACATCCCTGTCATGTCGGGCTTACAGTATCCGCGCCGTTCGGGTCTAGAACCAAGGAGGTAAACACGTGACGGTTGCCGTATCTCCGGATGGGCTTCCAGCACTGGTGCTGAATGCGGATTACCGTCCGCTCAGCTACTACCCCTTGTCGCTCTGGTCCTGGCAGGATGCCATCAAGGCGGTGTTCCTCGACCGGGTGAACATCGTCGCCGAATACGAGCATGCGGTGTCCTCGCCGACCTTCTCCATGAAGCTGCCGAGCGTGGTCAGCCTGAAGGCCTATGTGAAGCCGTCCAGGCATCCGGCCTTCACCCGATTCAATGTGTTCCTGCGCGATCGCTTCCAATGCCAGTATTGCGGCACGCCCGAGGATCTGACCTTCGACCATGTCATCCCGCGCCATCGCGGCGGCGCGACGACCTGGGAGAATGTCGTCGCCGCCTGTTCGCCCTGCAACCTCAGGAAGGGCGGCATGATGCCGGCGCACGCCAAGATGTGGCCGCTGCAGAAGCCTTATCAGCCGACGGTGCATGATCTGCACAACAACGGCCGCCTGTTCCCGCCGAACCATCTGCATGAAAGCTGGATGGATTATCTTTACTGGGATGTCGAACTCGAACCATAGAGTTCGGCAGAAATCCGCCATACTGGCCGCCTGACGCAGCTTTCTGCGCTTCCCAGTTCTACTGCGTCGCAGTAGAACTGTGCTCACGTACTTAAGTACGCTCCGCTCCGGTTCTCGAAAGCCGCGCCATTCGACTCAGCCTGCCGAATTTCTGGACGAACTCTGTGCCGCGCTGATTTAACTAGTCGCGGGCCAGCGCACCACGGAAGGCGACGGCGGCCAGGATGAGGCTGGCGATGGCGTTCCAGCCGGCCAGCGATAGGCCCAGGATGCGGAGCGCCGCCTTGTCGCAGGAGGGTGGCACGAATTTGTCGAGCGCGTCGAGCACGCCCTTGCCGCCGGTGTCCACCGGGCCTGCGCCCGCGGTGCAGTCGGTCGGGCCGGCCCACCACTGCCATTCGACGCCGGAATGGTAGACGCCGAGATAAAGGCCGTAGAGCATCAAGAGGCCGCCAATGCCCAGCAGGCCGCGCGTCAGCCATGTGGGCGCGCGCAGCATCGATGCGATCACCGCCAGCACCATCAGCGGTATGCCGATATAGTAGGGGGTGCGCTGTTCCAGGCAGAGATGGCAGGGGATGTAGCCGCCAAGGTACTGGAAGCCGAGCGCCGAGCCGACGGTCGCGGCCATGGCGACGGCGAGAAACAGGGCAGTCCGCGTCCGCTGGCGTCCGGTATCGACATTCATGGTCGCTGTCATGGGTCTTTCGTCCGTTGTGTTCGCCGCCCGCCGGGTCCGCTTGCCCCTCAAAACCGTCACCCGGTTTTGAGACCGGGGCCTCAGAGGGCGTATTTGATCAGGATATAGAGCAAAATCAGGGCAGCGGCGGCAGCGCCAACGATCAGGCCAAGGCGCTTTTCGATGAATTCGCGGATCGACTCGCCATAGCGGCGCAACAACCAGGCCAACAGCAGGAAACGGGCGCCGCGCGCCACGATGGCCAGCACGATGAACAGCGCCAGATTGACGCCGATGACGCCGGACAGGATCGTCACCACCTTGATCGGCGGCAGGTGCGCCGCACCCGAGGTGATCAGCATCAGGATGATGAAGCCGACGCCCGACGAGGTGCGCAGCTTCTCGAACTCGTCGTACTTGCCGTAGAATTCGAGGATCGGCCGTGCCACCGCCTCATAAGCGTAGTGGCCGATGAACCAGCCGGCAATGCCGCCCAGCACCGAGGCGGCGGTGGCGATCAGCGCATAGCGATAGGCACGATCCGGCCGCGATAATGCCATCGGCAGATAGAGCACATCGGCCGGCACGAGGAACACGGAGCTCTCGACGAAAGCGATGAAGGCCAGCCACCATTCCGCGGATTTGCGGGCCGCCAGCGACAAGGTCCAGTCGTACAGTCCGCGAAGCATCGGCTCTCCTAATGCATGTGGTCCAAAATGCGCAGCCGCCCGGGGACAATGGCAGGGATGAAAACAGGGGCCCAGGCTTGCGCGTCGGTGCCTTCAGACCCGCCACGCATCATGCGCCGCCTGTCTAGAAAGATTTTCCGCGCCGCACAATGGCAGCGCCGCCACGAAATCGAAAGGCGCAGTTGGTCGCATCCGGGGATTGCTGAGAATTGGCCAGTTGACGAACAGGCCTCCGACCGTATAGTCCGCGCCCATCCAGGCTGTCCGGCCTGAGCCCCTATGGCGGAATTGGTAGACGCGCTCGACTCAAAATCGAGTTCCGCAAGGAGTGCTGGTTCGATCCCGGCTAGGGGCACCATTCCATGTTCAGGAACTGATCCGTATTGCTCGGCTGCGCATGATGCAGGGCAAAACCCGCCGACAGGATTGAGGGGCGCAGACCGGCTACAGCGCCAGCCTGCGCCCTTTCCAATCCGCTCAGAGCGAATGCTTATAGCCGATCGCGATATTCCATTTGTCACCCGCGAGATCGTTGTATGGGGCCGAAGTGGTGTCGGTCTTCTTCCAGGAATAGCCAACGCTGGCATAGACCGCGTTGGTGGAGTCGATGCTGTAGGTCAAGCCGGTGGCCAGCTTCGGCGTTTCCCAGGTGGTGTTGAAAGCGTTGCGGTAGCGGAAGTTGAAGACGTTCCAGGTCCATTGCTTGGAGACCTTCCAATCGCCCGCGATATACAGGGCGTAGTAAGGAACATTCGCATTGGCATCCGCATCCTTGATGATGCCTGTATCGTGCCAGGTGTAGCCGAGCCCCAGGCTGGGGGTCAGGGTGAAGGCATCCGTGACCTTGATTTTGTAGCCGAGGCTGGCTTCGGCGTAGTACTGGGATTTTCCACCGGTCTTGAAGGTGGGCTGGATAAAGATGCCACCGACGAAATTATTGTCGAAACTGTGCGACACGCTGAGCTTGAAATAGGTGTCGGCAAGCGACCGGGCGGTGTTGCTGCCATTGTTGATGGCGTAGAATTCCGGGCTTCCCTCTATTCCAATCGTCCAGGTCGGCGCTGCCGGTGGCGGGGCTTCGACCAGATCGGCCGCAAAGGCCGATGTGGCCATGGACAAGCAAACGCCCAATGGGGCGATGATGGTGCGCAAAAGCATGGTCTTTCCTCGATATGTAGCGGCGCATCGGAATGGAGCGGCGCGTTGGGATGTGGCGGCGATTTAGCTAGGCGCGCGTCATTACAGTTATGTGACGGTGTGCCATTCGTGTGGACGACTTTGCCCATACGGCTCTCGATGGGGTCTCGGCGGTGCAGATTGGCCACACCGGCGAGACGGCGGAGGCACGCTCACACCAGCCGGTTGCGCGGCAGCCGGCCAGCCATCGAGCCGATGGCTAGAAGGGGATCCAGTCCCCGAATATATGTCTAAACAGGATCAAGAGGCCGATCAACAAGGCTATCCAAAGGCCGGGTCGTCGCAAACTGGAGGCCGGCATTCAGCGCCGTCTCAGCAGGCTCTTCATCCGGTTGCGCAGCAGGCGCGCCATGTTGCGGGTCTCGCGATAGAGATGCAGTTGCGAGGCGGCCTGGCGGGCGAGGCGGTCGGCGTCCGTGGTCAGCCCGATCACCAGCGTGCCGATCGGCTTGCGCTCGCTCCACAGCCTGCTCATCACCGGATGGTCGGGCACCGCGCAGGAATCGGTCATCATGATGTTGGGATCGTCGAGATGCTGCCGGGTGACCTCGATCATAAGCAGCGTGCCCGGCGAATAGGCGGCCAGCGTCTCGTCATAGGCCGTCTTCCAGGTATAGGCGACGCCGGCTTCGACGAAGACGATCAGGCAGGCGATGGTGCGGCCGTCGAGCGTCAGCGAATGGATGCGGCACATGTCCTGTTCGGCGAGCCGGTGCACGGCCTCGCGGGCGAAGGCGGCCCGGAAGCGGTCGATCGCCATGGCGGTGCGCTCGCGGCCCTTCCAGCCGGACGCTTCCAGCGTCAGGAAGCTCTCTATGGCATGGCGGATTTCCTCGGGGCCGCGCGCCACCACATGCTCCAGCCTGCCGAGGTCGGCAAGGCGCCGCTTCAGGCGGCGGAACTCGCGATAATGGTGCGAGCGCAGCGATGCCTTCAGATAGTCGTCGCCGTCGAGCTCGCTCTCCAGCACCGGGCGCAGTGTCTGGCCGGTGGTGACCAGCGTCAGGCCGCGCGTTTCGGCCACCGTGCCGAGCAGGCTCGCCACCGGGCCGTCGAGCCTGATGTCGGGGAGCACGAAGACTTTCGGCAGTTTGAGATGCGGGCGCGACAGCATCGAGAAGAAGTCCTCGACGACGCCGACCGGATCGTCGCGGTCGATCAGCGGCGTGCCGAGCGGGCCGAAGGGGCTCGACCAGGTACGCATCACCGGAACGCCGAGCGGGACAACCGGGCGCTCCACCGAGATCGGCACCAGGAGGCGCAGCCGGTTGCGGTATTCGTCGCCGTCGCGGATCACGGCCAGCCGCACTTCGCGATCCTCCAGCCGGGGCATGGCGGGCGCCAGGAAGCGCGGGTTGAAGAAGACGTTCGGCTCGATTGTGCGGGCGCAGAGATAGTCCAGCTCCTCGACCAGGTCGAAACCGGCCGATGCCGGATAGATGGCAAGCTTGCGCTCGGGCCGGTTGTTGGCGAAGATTTCGATATGGGCGGGGTCGGGATCGCGCGCCAGCCCGGCAAGGCCGGACACCATGGCGCCGGCGGTGCCGCCGCTGGTTTCCTCGAGCAACGGGATGGCGGCCATCAGGCGGCTCCTTTGGCTGGCACGAAGATCGCCATGACGATGCCGAGCTTGCGCCACACCGTGAAGGATAGCGCGCTGGCTTCGAAGATCATGGCAAAGGCGGTGGCCATGGCCGCGCCCCACAGGCCGAAATGCGGGATCAGCACCACGTTGAGGCCGATGTTGAAGGCCAGTGTCATGGCATAGACGGCGGCGCAGATGTTCTGGTTGCCGCTCATGGTGAGCAGGCTTTCGCAAGGGCCGACGGCGGCGCGCGCCACGACGCCGAAGACGAGCAGGAACAGAAGCGGATAGCCGGACGTGAATTCGGGGCCGAACAGCACCAGCATGGGTTTGCCCAGCGCCAGCACCAGCAGCGCCATCAGCAGCGAGGGCCAGAAGGTCCACGACACCGTCTCGCGGGCGAAGGCGGCGAGCTTTTCCGGCTCGCCATGGGTAAACTGCGCGTAGCGCTGGGCAACGCCGGCCTTGACGGCGAAATAGACGAAATGCACCAGCGCCAGCGTCTTGACCGTGGCGAAATAGACGGCGACGTCGTTGGGATTCATATAGGCGCCGACCATCAGCACGTCGGCATTGGTGAGCAGGAAGAAGAAGCTCTCGACCAGGAAGATCGGCAGCGAGACGACGAACCATTGCGCGAAATGCACCTTCATCGGTCCGGCCGGGATCTGCCTTTCCATACGGTGGGTGACGCCGATCAGCTGAGCGAGCGTGGTGACGTAGGTGGCGGCGATCGAGGCGAAAATCGCCGTCCTGGCATCGGCGGCATAGCCGGCGAAAAGCATCAGCGCCATGAACAGCAGGATCAGCACCGGCCGTATCAGGTAGGTCGGCGACAGGGCGAAAAGCGCCCAGCTGTTAGCCCTGGCCTGGCCCTGCAACAGATCCGACACCGCGATCATCGGCAGGCAGATGGCGCCGAGGATGAACGGTATCACGTAGTAGTTTTCGATCCAGGGCGCCGCCAGCCAGACAGCGAGTGCGCCGAGCCCGGCGATGATGGTCGAGGCGATCAGCACGAACAGGCGGCTGGCCACGACGATGCCACGCAGTTCGTCCATCATGCCGCGCTCGCGGTATTCGGGGATGAAGCGGATGACCGAGGTGTGGAAGCCGAGGCAGGCGAGGTTGCCGACGATGACCATCGTCACCCAGACAAGCACGAAGATGCCGTATTCGAACGAGCCCATCCAGCGCGCCATCAGCACCTGGCTGATGAAGGCGATGACGGCGCTGACGATGCGGATGGAGAAGGCGATGACCGACATGCGGCCGGCTTCGCCGCGTTCATCGGCGGTGAACAGCACGGCGTCGATGCGGCCGAGCAACGGCTCCACGCGCAGCGCCAAACGCTGCGGCAAGAACCGCCCGGCAGTCGTGGCCGCGGAAAAGCGCACCCCGATCTCTCTCCGTTTTCCGCCTCTTTTTCAGGTTTTGGTGTAGCGGAGACACATTAAGAAACGGTTGGGTGACAGTGGGGATGCGTGGCGGATGAAAGCCAACGATTTGGCTTTTCGAGCAACGAACGCTCAAGTCGTAGCGGAGGGGCCGACAGAGCCACCGACGCAAGGCATGCGCTTTGTCATGCCGATGGCACTACAAAAGGCAAGCGAACGCCTGGGAGTTTACCCGAGGTGACGAACCTCCAGTCGCGGGAGCTGTCCGTGCAGTAGTGAAGCCAAGGATTCGCTTTTCGAGATCCGCGTGTTGCGGAATACGAACGACGATACGGCTAGAGGAATTGCCGATGGCGGTCGGGTTTCGGCTCGCGGTGCAATCTGCGGACTTTGGGGACCAGCTCACTAACTGGTCCCTGGAGGTGAAGCCATGAACAAAGAAAGAACATATGAATTATTGTGTGAGAGTTCCCATTCAAAAAATCTAATTGTTAGCATGGGTTTAGCGGGATTTATCCCCAGCGTGCCCCCATTGTGGGGGACCGGCGGGGGACAGGTGACTGTCAAGCTAATTATTTCAGAAAATTTCGCGCCGAGCCGGTTTTTTCATATTCGCCGGAAAAGGTTTTGAATCACAATGGCTTTGTCACAATGCGCCGTTGCAGCAGCCGCTCCCGAACCGCCTGACCTAACCAGATTCGTTAAAAATCCGTCAGTTAGCAAGTTGACGAGTGTCATAAACTCAATATGTAGTTTGCGCAGATCGATGTGCTTCTAATCCTAGTGATTGGCAAAAAACGAACAAGTTCGCTTTCTAGAAGGGGGCGGAAATGGATTGCACCTTTATTTCAAATCTTGCGTCGAGTTGGCCGTTAGGCCTAATTCTTGTTCTATTGATCGCCCCGCGATCGATAGCACGGATGGGAAAGCATATTAGACGCGTGCATGGACCAAATAATTTTAGCGTTGAATTTGAGCGCGCCCCTGAAAAGGGGTCGAGTTCAAAAGAAGGTGAATAGAGGGACAATGTAAAATGAGCGTCGGCCCTGACGTGATTGGTGCACTATCAGCACTGGGTGCAGGTTTTACGAGCCAACTTGGAAAAGTGTTGCTCTCTTATCTGCGCGATCTCGGCTTTCCGACCAAGATCGGCAAGTTTGATTTGGCCAAGATATTAGACGATAGCGAATCGTCAGTCGATGAGCGTTTATTAAAAATTGATCAGGCTCGTCAGAACCTGACCGACGCGCTAAGTGCAATTGAAGAGCTTGGAAGTCAAGCGAGCCGTCAGAAAGCTGAGTTAGAGGTTCTGACAGCAGCAGTAGCTCACGCTGCAAGTGAGAAAGCAGCCGTAACCAACGAACTAACAACCATACGAACCTTAGCGAACTTAGATACGCGCTCTGTGCAAAGGGCATTTGCGGTTCCGACGCGATCCCAAAGATGGTTCGAGAGAGGATTCTCGTTCTGCCTAGGTATATTAGCCTCTCTGATAGCATCTTTCATTTTTGATTGGTGGCGATAGCCGCGTTACTTCGACTACGCAAACGCCCCGTGGCAGTGCTTGTACTTCTTGCCCGAGCCGCAGGGGCAGGCTTCGTTGCGGCCGACCTTGCCCCAGGTCGCCTGGTTGTTCGGATCGCGATCCTCGGGGGCGACGACGGCGTTCTGCTCCTGGCGCACCAGGAGGGCGGTCTCGCCGTCGCCAAAATCGTTCTCGCCGGTGGTGCCGTCGATATGCGAGCCGAACATGTCGGGCGCTTCCGGCGGCGGGGCTTCGGCGGCCTGGCGGACCAGTTCGACGCGCATCAGCTGCGCGGTAACGGCCTGGCGCAAATTGCCAAGCATTGCCTGGAACAGCTCGAATGCCTCGCCCTTGTACTCCTGCAGCGGGTCGCGCTGGGCGTAGCCGCGGAAGCCGACGACCGAACGCAGATGGTCGAGATTGACGATGTGCTCGCGCCACAGATGGTCGAGTGACTGCAGCACCACCGAACGCTCGACATAGGTCATCACCTCTGGGCCGAAACGCTCGGCGCGCTCCTTGGCGGCGGCGTCGGCGGCCTGCGTGATGCGCTCGCGGATGTCGTCCTCGGCGATGCCTTCTTCCTTGGCCCACTCCTCGATCGGCAGGTCGAGATTGAGGAATTCGGCGACCTCGGCCTTCAGGCCCGCGACATCCCACTGTTCGGCGTAGGCGTTTTCGGGAATCGCCTTGGCGACGATCTCGTCGATGACGCCCTCGCGCATCTCGGCAATGGTTTCCGAGAGGCCTTCGCCGTCCATCAGTTCGATGCGCTGCTCGAACACCACCTTGCGCTGGTCGTTCGAGACGTCGTCATATTTCAAAAGGTTCTTGCGGATGTCGAAGTTGCGAGCCTCGACCTTCTTCTGCGCCTTTTCCAGCGCCTTGTTGATCCAGGGATGGATGATCGCCTCGTCTTCCTTGAGGCCGAGCTTCTGCAGCATGCCGTCCATGCGCTCGGAACCGAAGATGCGCATCAGATCGTCCTGCAGCGACAGGAAGAATTTCGAACGGCCGGGGTCGCCCTGGCGGCCGGAGCGGCCGCGCAACTGGTTGTCGATGCGGCGCGATTCATGGCGCTCGGTGGCGAGCACATAGAGGCCGCCGGCGGCCAGCGCCTTTTCCTTCAGGCGCTCGATGTCGGCGTGGATTTCCTTTTCCCGCGCCTCGCGCTCGGGACCTGCAGGCATGTCGCCCAGTTCGTCCTCGATGCGCATCTCGGCGTTGCCGCCGAGCTTGATGTCGGTGCCGCGGCCGGCCATGTTGGTGGCGATGGTGATGGCGCCCGGCTTGCCGGCCTGCGCGACGATCGCCGCCTCGCGCTCGTGATGGCGGGCGTTCAGCACCTCGAAATCCTTGAAGCCTTCCTTGCGCAGGCGGTCGGCCAGTTGCTCGGACTTCTCGATCGAGGTCGTGCCGACCAGCGTCGGCTGGCCCTTGGCGCTGGCTTCACGGATCTCCTTGACGATCGCCTTGTACTTCTCCTCGACCGTCCGGTAGACCTCGTCGTCCTCGTCCTTGCGGATGACCGGCAGGTTGGTCGGGATCTCGGTGACTTCGAGACCGTAGATGTTGCCGAATTCCTCGGCCTCGGTCAGCGCCGTGCCGGTCATGCCGGAAAGCTTCTTGTAGAGGCGGAAGTAGTTCTGGAAGGTGACGGAGGCGAGCGTCTGGTTCTCCGGCTGGATCGCCACATGCTCCTTGGCCTCCAGCGCCTGATGCAGGCCTTCCGAATAGCGGCGGCCCGGCATCATGCGGCCGGTGAATTCGTCGATGATGACGATCTCGCCGTTGCGCACGATATAGTCCTTGTCGCGCTGGAACAGCCGGTGCGCCTTCAGCGCGTTGTTGACGTGGTGGACGATGGCGACGTTCTCGACGTCGTAGAGCGACTCGCCCTTCAACAGTCCGGCATCGCGCAGCAGGTTCTCCAGCTTCTCGGTGCCTTCCTCGGTGAAGATCGAGGTCTTCTGCTTTTCATCGATCTCATAGTCCTGCGGCTGCAGCTGGATGATGAAGGTGTCGATCGTGTTGTACATTTCCGAACGGTCCTCGAGCGGACCGGAAATGATCAGCGGCGTACGTGCCTCGTCGACCAGGATGGAATCGACCTCGTCGACGATCGCGTAGTTGTGACCGCGCTGCACCATCTGGGCGCGCTCATACTTCATGTTGTCGCGCAGATAGTCGAAGCCGAGTTCGTTGTTGGTGGCGTAGGTGACGTCGGCAGCGTAGGCGGTGCTGCGTTCCTCGTCGGAGAGGCCATGAACGATGACGCCGACCGAGAGGCCGAGGAACTTGTAGACGCGGCCCATCCATTCGGAGTCGCGGGTGGCGAGATAGTCGTTGACGGTGACGACGTGGACGCCCTTGCCGGCGAGCGCGTTGAGATAGACCGGCAGCGTCGCGACCAGGGTCTTGCCCTCGCCGGTGCGCATCTCGGCGATGCCGCCATTGTGGAGCACCATACCGCCGATCAGCTGGACGTCGAAGGGGCGCATGCCGAGCACGCGGCGCGCCGCCTCACGTGCGGTTGCGAAGGCCGGGATCAGCAGATCGTCAAGACTGGCGCCATTGGCGATATCCTGGCGGAATTTCTCCGTGCGGCCGGCAAGCTCGGCATCGGAGAGAGCCCGCATCTCGTTTTCCATGGCGTTGATCGCCTCGACGCGGGGCCGGGTTGATTTGACCCGACGGTCGTTGGAGGAACCGAAAACCTTACGGGCGAGACCGCCGAGACTGACCATCCAATGGTCCTTTCGATAGAATTCTCAATCTTGAGACAGGCGCCGGCCGGCCCCATCAAATCCGCGTGAACGCACCGCCTGAACGCGGGCAAACACAAATAGCGCCCGGAAAACGGTTCTGGACGCCAAGTCGTTGGACAGATAAGAGGGGGCTCAACTGATGTCAACGCCGCGCTGGCCATGCAGGCCGCGCCAAATTCCGCCACAATCTGGCTGATCTGGAAGCCATCCCTCTTACAATCCTTCACCGGAGTCATCCTTATGTCCTTGTTGTTCCGCCGTGCGTCGCTCGCCAGCCTTGGCTTGGCCTTCGGCCTGTCGGCTCTTTGCCTGTCGCCGCTGATGGCGCAGGAGACCGCTCCTGCTGCTCCGGCCGATGCGGCGGCCCCCGCGGCGGCGCCGGTCGATCCGAACGCCGTGGTCGCCACGGTCAACGGCCAGCCCCTGACTGAAGCCGATCTGGTGCTTGCCGAAGGCGAGCTGTCGCAGCAATTCGCGCAGTTGCCGCCCGAACAGCGCCGCGCCGCGGCCCTCTCGGCCGCCATCGAGATCCGCGTCATGGCTGCCAAGGCCGTCACCGACGGTCTCGACAAGGATCCCGATTTCCAGCGCCGCATGGCCTTCCTGCAGCAGCGCGCGCTGCATGGCGAGATGGTCGAGAAGGGCGTCGTCGACAAGGTCACCGACGCCGAGATTCGCGCCCGCTACGACCAGGAGATCGCCAACACGCCGCCGGTCAACGAGGTGCATGCCCGTCACATCCTCGTGAAGACGAAGGAAGAGGCAGAGGCGATCATCAAGCAGCTCGACGGCGGCGCCGACTTCCAGAAGCTCGCCAACGAGCACACGAGCGATCCCTCGGGCAAGTCCAATGGCGGCGACCTCGGCTGGTTCGGGCCTGGCCAGATGGTGCCGGAATTCGACAAGGCGGCCTTCGCGCTTGAGGTCGGCAAATACACCGAGCAGCCGGTGCAGTCGCAGTTCGGCTGGCATGTCATCAAGCTCGAGGACAAGCGTGCCAAGCAGCCGCCGGCCTTCGACGAGGTGAAGGACCAGGCCAAGCAGGCGGTCATCCGCGACAAGTATTTCGCGCTGGTCAAGTCGCTGCGCGCCGATGCCAAGGTCGAGATCCCCGATGCCAAGCTGAAGCAGGCTGTCGATACGATGGAAGCCGGCAAGTAAGCCCGGACGGTTTTTTCAAAAAGGGCGCGGCAGCCAAGGGTTGCCGCGCCCTTTTTGCTGGTGTCGCCGATGCCGTTATCTACCGGGCGCCGCTATGCCTTGCAGGAGATAGCGGACCATCTTGCGTATCGCCGCCTCAGGCTCGTCGAGCCGGTTGGTCAAGAGATGCCGCCAGGCATAGGACGCGACGAGGTCCGCGACCACGCCAGGCTCGATGTCGCTGGTGATCTCGCCCCTTGCCTTGGCGCGCTCGATGATCAGGCCGGTGTGGGTGCGGCGCCCTCCGGCATAACCGGCAAGGGCCGCGGCCGCGGTTTCATCCGACTGCGCCTCGGCGATCAGCGACCTGAACACGTTGCCCGACGATGTCTCGCGCCAGTGCGCGAACAGATTGACCAGGAAGCCGACGAGATCCTCTTCCAGGCTTCCCGTATCGGGAACGTCGACGCGCTTCTGGCGCTGGTAGACTTCGAGCAGCAGGGCCGCCTTGCTCGGCCACCAGCGATAGATGGTCGGCTTGCCGGCACGGGCGCGCCGCGCCACCGCCTCGATCGAGAACCCGGCATAACCGGCCTCGACCAGCACGGCCTCGGCGGCCTCCAGAATCGCTTCGGCGCTGTCGGGGTTGCGCCTGGCGCCAATCGATCTGCGTGCCGGATCGGCGATTTCGTTCATTGGCCGTTCCTCCTGAAGCGGGTTCTCGTCTCTGCTGGACCAACAACCCGCCAGCAACTCCTTGCCTCACCACATTCTTGCTCGGACAGGAACCGTCCGGAGCAAAAGCGCTCGTGTTCCTGGCAGCATTCTTGCGGACGCCAAATGAAGCCATTTGGCCGCAAAAAGCGCCGATGCCAAGATATGCCCGTACATCGAGATATTCATACATCATCGCTTGACGAAACGGAACGGTTCGTTCTATTCAACGGAACGTTCCGTTCCGATCGGTATCGCCATGACGACCATTATCGCATCCGGCTCCGCGCCCGCCGAGACGACGATTTCGAGTTGGATGACCTTTCTGCTGGCAGCGGCCTGCGGGCTGATCGTTGCCAATATCTATTATGCACAACCGCTGATTGGCCCGATCGGCGCCGAACTTGGCCTGCCGCCCCATGCGGCGGGCCTGATCGTTACGATGGCCCAGATCGGCTACGGGGTGGGCCTGCTGTTCATCGTGCCGCTAGGCGATCTCGTGGAAAACCGCAGGCTCGTGCTTGGCATACTCGCCGTTGCAACGCTCGCCTTGCTGGGCGCGGCGATTTCGACGCAGCCAATGGCTTTTCTGGCCGCGATGCTGTTTGTCGGCCTCGGGTCGGTCGCGGTGCAGATGCTTATCCCCTATGCGGCGCACCTGGCGCCGGAAGCAAGGCGTGGCCGCGTGGTCGGCAATGTCTCGGTGGGATTGTTGCTGGGTATCATGCTGTCACGCCCGTTTTCCAGCTTCATCACCGCGCTGTCGTCCTGGCACGTGGTCTACTTCACCTCTTGCACCGTCATGATCCTGCTGGCCGTGGTGCTGAGGTTTGCGCTGCCCAGGCGCGTGCCGACGGCGCGTCTGAGCTATGGCGCGCTTTTGGCATCCATGGTGCATATTGCGCGCACGACGCCCGTCCTGCGCCGGCGGGCTCTCTACCAGGCATTCCTTTTCGCGGCTTTCAGCCTGTTCTGGACGACGACGCCGCTGCTGCTGGCCGGTCCAGAGTTCAGCTTGACGCAGCGCGGCATCGGCTTGTTCGCCTTGGCCGGCGTCGCCGGCGCAATCGCCGCGCCGCTCGCAGGAAGAGCCGCCGACCGCGGATGGGGCCGGCCGGCAACCGCCTTTGCCATGCTGTGCGTTGCCGTCGCGTTTCTCGTAACCCACATCGCCCATACCGGCTCGACGCTTTCGTTGGCGCTACTGGTCGTCGCCGCCATCGTGCTCGACTTCGGCGTGCAGACCAACCTTGTCCTCGGCTATCGGGACCTGTTCTCGCTCGGCGCCGCACATCGCAGCCGTCTCAACGGGCTCTACATGGCGACGTTCTTCATCGCCGGCGCGATCGGCTCGGGCGTCGGCGGCTGGGCGTATGCGCAAGGCGGCTGGCCATTGGTGTCCTGGATCGGCCTGGCGCTGCCGATTGCCGGACTGCTCTGTTTCGCCACTGAATTCATATCGCGCGAAAACGCGTGAATGCGCCGCGGATCACCTCTCATTGCATGGCTTGCGAGGTTTCGGATTCGATGCGCCATCCCCCCACGGCCTTGACCAGCCCGAGCGTGACGCGCGCCTTGCCGGTCAGCCTTGCCGCCGACTTGTCCTTCGGCACATAGTCGTAGCGCATGGCAAAGGCTGCATCGGCGCGGTCCTGCCCATGCGGGGTGATCTCCAGGCTGCCGGGTTCCAGCCCGAGCGACCACGAGGCCCATTGCGCGAACCAGTCGGTCTTCACCTTGACGAGGGCATCGTTGTCGTAGCGCGTGCCGAAGATGGTAGCGGACGGGCCGTAGATCCGCTTGACCATGTCAGCCATCGTCCTAGTGTCGGGCGTCAGATAATCCCGGCGCAGGAATTTTTCGATCGAAGCCTTGTCGTCGCCGACGGAGCGCTCCAGTGCCGCGACCTGCGAGCCCGGCGCGGGCTCGGCAGCCGGCCTGGGCTCCGGCGCAGGCCCTGCACCCGGGACGAATTCGAAGCGTTCGAGCAGCGAGCCCTGTTCCCAGGGGCGCTGGCCTTCGCGGGTTTGCGAAACCACGTCGCGGCGCACCGCGATCATCATGTCGTTGATGCTTTGGCCGGGTTCGGCGATGTGCCGCAAGAGGGCTGATGCAAAGGGCGAGTTGCGCCCGGTGCCGTCCATGGCGACCGCGCCCGGCGCCGTCGAGAAGGCGATGAAGGAGCCGCGCGTCGAATCGAACTGCGCCAGCCCGGCGAGCGCCGTCGCCGAGCGCGTGGTGGCGGTGCGGCTGAGGCTGCGGGCAAACGGGTTGTTGCGGCAGGCATCGAGAAACACCAGGCTGACCTTGGTCTGCTGTTCCATGATGTCGAGGACTTCGTCGATCGGCACCGCTTCGAGCTGCAGTTTCACCGGCATGTCGAGCCTGGCGTCGACCGGCACGATGTAATTGCGCCCGTCGACCTGCAGGCCGTGGCCGGCATAGTAGAAAAGCCCGACGCCGGCGCCTTCGAGCGCATCGGAGAACTCGCCGATGCTGCGTTCGAGCTCGCGCTTGCCGAGATCATTGCCTTCGATGACCTCGAAGCCGATGGAGCGCAGCTTGTCGGCGATGTCGAGAGCGTCGTTGACCGGATTGGCCAGCGTCCCGGCCTCGGCATAGGTGCCGTTGCCGATGACGAGCGCCACGCGCCGCGCCGGCTCAGCGTCGGCGCTCAGCAGCAAAAACCCCAGAAATGCCCATGCGAGGATCGCAAGCCTGCCCATGGGGCGCGATCATAGCGCCACAGGCGCCGGCGATGCCAACAGATTTGAAATGCAGGCTTGATCCGGCCTGGTTGGCCGCCCCGGCAGGCGCGGCGAAAACGCCCTTGCGCCCGCGCGCCGTATCGGGCAAACCGGCCTTCCCTTGCGATTTTCCCGCCCGAGGTCCCCATGTCCACGACGATTTCGCCGCTCGCGCCGAAGAAATACCCCAAGATGCCGGTCATCGAAGGGGTGCGCATCGCCACCGCCGAAGCGGGGATAAAGTACAAGAACCGCACCGATCTCCTGGCCATGGTGTTCGACGCCGGCACCACGGTCGCCGGCGTGTTCACCAAGTCGAAATGCCCCTCGGCGCCGGTCGATTTCTGCCGCCAGAACCTTGGCGCCGGCAAGGCACGGGTGCTGGTCGTCAATTCCGGCAACGCCAACGCCTTCACCGGCAAGAAGGGCCGCGACTCCACCGCGCTGACCGGCGAGGCGGCGGCCAAGGCCGCCGGCTGCACGGCCGGTGAGGTTTTCCTGGCCTCGACCGGTGTCATCGGCGAGCCGCTCGACACAACCAAGTTCAGCCATCTGCTCGCCGGGCTGGTCAGCGATGGCAAGCCCGACCTGTGGACCGAGGCGGCAAAGGCCATCATGACCACGGACACCTATCCGAAGGTGGCGACGCAGACGATCAAGCTCGGTGACACCGAAGTCACCATCAACGGCATCTCCAAGGGCGCCGGCATGATCGCCCCCGACATGGCGACGATGCTCTCCTTCATCGCGACCGACGCGCCGATCGCGGCGCCGGTGCTGCAGGACCTGTTGTCGCGTGGCACGGCCAAGACCTTCAACGCGGTCACCGTCGACAGCGACACCTCGACCAGCGACACGCTGCTGATCTTCGCCACCGGCAAGGCCGCGAAGCGCGGCGCGCCTGAGATCACCGACCCGAAAGATGCGCGCCTGGGCCAGTTCCGCCGGGCGCTCGGCAAGGTGCTGAAGTCGCTGGCGCTGCAAGTGGTGCGTGACGGCGAGGGCGCCCGCAAGCAGGTCGAAGTGACCGTCACCGGTGCGAAATCGGCCCGCTCGGCCAAGCGCATAGCGCTGTCGATCGCCAATTCGCCGCTGGTCAAGACAGCGGTCGCCGGCGAGGACGCCAATTGGGGCCGCGTCGTCATGGCCGTCGGCAAGGCCGGCGAGCCCGCCGACCGCGACCGGCTGTCGATCTGGTTCGGCGACAACCGGCTGGCGCATGAGGGCGAGCGCGATCCGGCCTATTCGGAAGAAAAGACCTCCGCCTACATGAAGCGCGACGATATTCGTATCCGCGCCGATATCGGCATCGGCCGCGGCAAGGCAACGGTGTGGACCTGCGATCTCACCAAGGAATACGTTGCCATCAATGGCGATTATCGGAGCTGACGGTTTTGGCTTCCAGGCATCCGGCAAGCATGCTCGCGATCGTGCGTCGCTACGAGGCGGCCGGTTTTCGCGCCTGGCCGGCGGCCGCCGTCCATTATGACGGCACCTGGGTGGTGCGGCTCACAGCCGGCCATCCGGCCAAGCGGCTGAATTCGGTCAATCCGCTCGATCCCGGCGACATCCAGCACATCGCCGACCGTATCGGCCGGGCCAGCCGCCGTTTCGATGCCTATGGAAGGCCGCTGACGTTCCGCATGTCGCCGCTCTCGGGTCCCGATCTGGCGAATCATCTCGACAAGGAGGGCTGGAGCCGGTTCGACGAATCCCTGGTCATGCGGCTGCCGCTGGCCGATGCCCAGCTCGACGCCGCCATGGATCAGATTCCGCTCAAGGACATCAGCCGCTTCATCGGCGCGTCGCTCAAGGTCAGCGGCTCGGACGTTTCGCTGCGGCCCGGCCTGTCGGAGATCATAGGCGCCATCCAGCCCGAGGCCGGGCTGTTCGCGCTCGAGGATGGAGCAGAGGCGCTGGCGACGCTGATCTGCGTGCATGACGGCGATCTTGCCGGCCTGTTCGAGGTCGCCACCGACAAGTCGGCGCGCAACAAGGGTCACGGCCGCAACCTGATCCTGTCGGCGCTCAAGTGGGCGAGGCTGCGCGGCGCGCGCGAAGCCTGGCTGCAGGTCGAGGCTGGCAATGCGCCGGCGCTTGCGCTCTACCGTTCACTCGGCTTCGAGGAAGTCTACCGATACCACTACCGCCGGCCGCCCGGTCATGAGTGAAATTGGTCATGAATGATCTGGTGAATACCGGCAAGCGCCTGCTCCTGGTCGCCGCCTGTGCGCTGGTCGACACCGACGGCCGCGTGCTCCTGGCACAGCGGCCGCCAGGCAAGCAGCTTGCCGGCCTGTGGGAATTTCCGGGCGGCAAGGTCGAGCCCGGCGAGACGCCGGAACAATGCATCATCCGTGAACTGCATGAGGAGATCGGCATCGAGACCGAGATCCCGTGCCTGGCGCCGCTCACCTTCGCCAGCCATTCCTATGACGACTTCCATCTCCTGATGCCGCTGTTTGTGTGCCGCCGCTTCCGGGGCATTGCGCAGCCCAGGGAAGGCAGGCGCTGAAATGGGTGCGGCCAAAGCAGATGCGCGACTATCCGATGCCGCCGGCCGACGCGCCGCTGATTCCGTTCCTCATCGATCTGCTCTGAGGATCGCAACTGATCGGACCACGGTCCATATCAGCCAGCGTTAATGGAAGATTTATCTCATCATGAAAAATTGATGCATGGCCGTGTCGTCGCGGCCGCACGGCCGATTTGCCCGGGAGCGACAGCATGAGCCTAGACAGGGATTGGGACTCGATCCGGCCTGACCGGAGCTTTCGTGCCGCCGATGCCGGCATGGGCATCCTGCGCGTCACGCTGCTGTTCGGGTCGGCCGCGGTGGCGCTGGCGCTGATCGCAACCCCTTTCCTCGACAGCCAGACGCGCTCGCAATCCGTGCGAGACGACTTTCCCGGTGGCCTCGACATGACAACCACCGGCTCGATCGGCCATCGCGGCACCTATACGGTGCGTCGCAGTGTGCTGCAGCCACAGCCCGGTTCGGTCTGCATCATCGGGTCCGATGGCAGGACCAGCGGTGACTGCTGACATGGTTAAGAATTTTCCGAGAAGGCGGCGGCTTCACCGCCTGTTAAGGCTTTGCCGTTAACCTTTCTTAACAGATCGGCGGTAAGGTCCTGGCAACGGGGATCAAGGTGATGAAAACAGTGCTGCTGCGTTTTCTGAAGGACGACAATGGCGCCACGGCCGTCGAATACGGCCTGATCATCATGGTGCTGTCGTTGACGATCATCGGCGGCATCGGCCAGGTCTTCAACTCAATTACCTGGTTGTTCAGCGACAACGGCAGCAGGCTCGCGAACGCTTTCGCACACTGACTTGCGACCCTGTCCGCACCCGCGGGCCGGTCAATGTCCTTCCGGACCCTCCAATACAGTCTTCAACGAGACCTTGGCTGAGCCAGGCTTCAGTGGCTTCTGCTGCGATGCATCGGGTGCCCAACCGGACATCCAGACCATCGAGAAGCTCGCCCGGATCCGACCGTCCGGGTCGGAAAACCGCTCGGCGTAAATCTCGGCGGCGCGGGCAAACAGCCGGCGCGAGCCCGGCCGCCGGCTGCGGTCCGCGAGGGCGCTGGTTTCGCCCATGGCGCGCAGATCGGCCATCAGGGCAAACAAATTGGCATAGCGCACCGTCACCGTCTCGACGTCGGCAACCGGCAAAGCGAGGCCGGCGCGCTGCAGCAGCGCACCGGCGTCGCGCACGTCGGTGAAGGGGATGACGCGCGGGCTGACGCCGCCATAGAGCTCGGTCTCGGCCGCAAGCAGGCTTTCGCGCAGCTCGCTGAGCGTGCCGGCACCGGCGAAGGCACCGAGAAAGAGCCCGTCCGGACGCAAGGCGCGACGGATCTGGATCAGCATGCCGGGAATGTCGTTCATCGCCTGCAGCGACAGAAGCGATACCGCCAGATCGAGGCTTTGCGGCTCGAAGGGCACTGTCTCCAGCGGCGCGACCAAGCCGGCGGCACCATCCAGGAAAACCGTATCCGTCTCGACGCGGGCGATTTCCGCCACCTTGCCACTGGCGGCGAGCACGTCGACCGCGGCCGGCGTCTGGCAAAACAGCACCGCGGCCTTGCCGAACCGGCGCTCGACGGCGCCCAGCCGGTCGGCAAGGTCCTCGGCAGCGCGGCTCATGAGGAAATCGGCACCGTCGACCGGGTGGGTGAGCGCACGCCGCTTGTGCGCCAGCCACAGTGAGGTATCGATAATAGGATGCAACGGGCGGATCCTTGTTTGTCCACGCCCTGATATAGTTGGTATGATGGCACGGAGAACCAACCACGTGGCCGATCCGATGCCAGAGATCAAGTCCATCGGGATCAGGAACCTCACCCGATCGGCCCTCGGCTGGCCGGCGCGTATCCTGTTTCCCCCGGTCTGCGCCGGCTGCCGCCGTCATGTCTCGCAACCCGGGGTTCTCTGCGGCGCCTGCTGGCCGAAGCTGCGGCTCCTGGAGCGGCCGTGGTGCCCGGTGATGGGCACGCCGTTCACCCACCATATGGGCGAGGGCTTTCTGTCGGCCGAGGCGATCGCCGATCCGCCGCCCTTCGAACGGGCGCGGGCAGCCGTCGCCTATTCCGGCGTTGCCCGCCAGATGGTGCAAGGCCTGAAATATCAGGATCGCACCGATCTAGCGCCCTGGATGGCGCGCTGGATGGTGCGGGCGGGCGCCGATCTCATCGCCGAAGCCGATGTGGTTGTACCGGTGCCGCTGCACTGGCGGCGTTTTTTCCGGCGACGGTTCAACCAGTCGGCGGAATTGGCGCGTGCGGTCTGCGACCTCAGCGGGCTGCCTTTCGCACCCGCCGCCATGCGGCGCGTGAAACTCACCCGCCAGCAGGTCGGGCTGGAGCGGCAGGAGCGCGAGGAGAATGTGCGGGCCGCCTTTCGCGTGCCGGTCGAGGCGGAAATCGAGATCGCCGGCCGCAGGGTGCTCCTGATCGATGATGTCTACACGACCGGCGCCACCGTGCGTGCCGCCACCAAGGCGCTGAAAAAAGGGGGCGCCGGGGCCGTCGATGTTCTGACCTTTGCCCGCGTGTTGCCGGGGGACTTTCGGGCGGACGAGTCCGCGACTATATAAGTCGGCAACGAAAGTGGAAATTCGTCATGGTGGATGTCACGATCTATACGCGCATGATGTGCGGCTACTGCACGGCGGCCAAACGGCTGCTGGAGCGCAAGGGCGTCGCCTATACCGAGCACGACGCTTCGTTTTCGCCGGAGCTGCGTCAGGAGATGATCTCGCGCGCTCACGGCCGCACGACCTTTCCGCAGATTTTCATCGGCGAGACGCATGTCGGCGGCAGCGACGACCTCCACGAGCTGGAGGCCGAAGGCCGGCTCGACAAACTGCTCGCCAACGGCGCGACGATTTGAGGATTTGATGATGGGTGTTTTCAAGGCTGCCGCCGTCCAGATGCGTTCAGGCGAAAGTCCCGAGCGCAATGCGGTCGATCTCGAAAGGCTGGTGCGTGAAGCGGCAGGCCAGGGCGCAACCTACATCCAGACGCCGGAAATGACCGGGGCGCTGATCCGCGACAAGCAAGCGCGTGCAGCCTCCTTCACCTCCGAAGACAAGGACATCATCGTGGCGACCGCGCGCAGGTTGGCGCGCGAACTCGGGGTCTTCCTGCATATCGGCTCGACAGCCATCCTGCGCGCCGACGGCAAGCTCGCCAACCGGGCGCTGTTGTTTGGCCCGGATGGCGCCACGCTCGCCACCTATGACAAGATCCACATGTTCGACGTCGACCTCGACAATGGCGAGAGTTGGCGCGAATCCTCAGCCTATGAACCAGGCACCGAGGCCGTCGTGACCGGGGTTGCCGGCGCCAGGCTGGGCTTTGCGGTCTGCTACGACCTGCGGTTTCCCCAACTGTTCCGTGCCGAGGCGCTGGCCGGAGCCGATATTCTGACCGTGCCCGCCGCCTTCACCCGCCAGACCGGCGAGGCGCACTGGCATGTGCTGCTGAGGGCGCGCGCCATCGAGAACGGTGCCTTTGTGGTTGCCGCCGCGCAAGGCGGCCTGCATGAGGATGGCCGCGAGACCTATGGCCATTCGCTGATCGTCGATCCCTGGGGCCGCATCATCGCCGAAGCCGCGCATGACGAGCCGGCGGTGATCGTTGCCGAGATCGACCCGGCGCAGTCGCTTGCGGCGCGCAAGAAGATCCCCAATTTGAAAAATGCGCGGGATTTCGACATCAATGCCGGCGAGGTCGACGCGCCGCGTCTCAGGGGTGCCGCCTCTTGATCCGCTTTTCCCTGATCTGCGAAAACGAGCACGAGTTCGAGGGCTGGTTTCGCAGCAATGACGATTTCGACACCCAGAAGAAGCGCGGCTTTGTCGATTGCCCCAGCTGCGGCTCGCACAAGGTGGAGAAGGCCCTGATGGCGCCCGCCGTTTCGACGGCCCGCAAGCAGGAGACCATCGCGCTCGCCATGGGCGAGGCGCAGAAACAGGCGCTGGCGCAACTCAAGGCGATGGCGGAGAAGGTGCGCGAGAATGCCGACTATGTCGGCGACAAGTTCGCCGAGGAAGCGCGAAAAATCCATTTCGGCGAAACAGATCCGCGCGGCATCTATGGCGAGGCGACGCTCGAAGAGGCCAAGAGCCTTGCCGAGGACGGCGTCGAGTTCATGCCGATCCCGGTGTTTCCGGACGACCGCAACTGAGCGGTTAGCTCACGCTTGCGATCAATTTGCCAAGCAGCCGGGCCAGCATTTCCCGTTCGGCGTCGCTTAGACCGGCGAGAATTTCATGCTCGTTGGCGACGTGGGCGGTCAAGGCCTCGTCGATCAAGGCGAGACCTTTCCCGGTAAGCCGCACGACAATGCCGCGCCGGTCATTGGGGTGGGGGCCGCGCACGATCAATCCGGCTTTCTCCAGCCGGTCGAGCCGGTTGGTCATGGCGCCCGATGTCACCATCGTCGCTTCATAGAGAGCGGTCGGCGTGAGCGCGTACGGGGCTCCGGAGCGGCGCAGCGTCGCCAGCACGTCGAATTCACCGGCCTGCAGTCCGAAACGGGCAAACAGCGGGGCGAGGCGATCCCGCGCGATCAGCGACGAGGCTTCGTTCAATCGCCCGAGCACCGCCATCGGCGAGACGTCCAGATCCGGCCGCTCCCGTTTCCACTGCTCGACCGCCTTTGCCGCGCGATCCATTTGTCTCACCGTTATATATCTTGACGTTAAGAATCTTTGCGTTATCTTACCTCAAGATACAGAACCGGCCAAGCCGCATTGCCGAATTCGCGATAGAGTGACGGGACCATCCGATGAAATTTCTCTGGGATTCGGCGCTCGGCCTGCTGGTCGTCACGGGCGGCCTGCTCGGGCTGACACTGCCCTTCGGCAAGCTCGCCACGGCAGCCGGCGTGCCGGCCATGGTCTGGGCCTTCGTCATCTCGTTCGGTGCCGGCGGCGTGCTTTTGTGCGTACTTCTGTTGCGCGGGGAGCGTATCCGGCTCACCGCGCACAAATTGCGCTATTTCTTCGTCACGGCCGCCGTGTCCTATGCCGTCCCCAATCTCCTGATGTTCTCGGCCATTCCGCATCTTGGCGCCGGCTACACCGGCATCATGTTCACGCTGTCGCCTGTCATCACGCTGGTGTTCTCGATCCTGCTGCGTGTGCGGCGCCCGAACATGCTGGGCATTGCCGGCATTGCCGTCGGCTTCGTCGGCGCCGTCATGGTGGCGGTGACGCGCGGCGAGGCCGGCCAGCCGGCCGACCTCTTCTGGGTGGTCATGGGCCTGCTCATCCCGGTCAGCCTTGCGGTTGGCAACATCTACCGCACGGTGGATTGGCCTGAAGGCACCGGCCCGATCGAACTTGCTGTCGGCAGTCATCTGGCGTCGGCGGCGCTGCTGCTCGCCGGTATTCTCACCCTGTTCGGCACCACGGCCTTCGCGCCGCTCGGCGGCGTGCCGCTGGTCGTCGTCGCGCAAGTCGCGTCCGCGTCGGCGATGTTCGCCTTCTTCTTCCGGCTGCAGGCGGTCGGCGGCCCGGTCTATCTCAGCCAGATCGGTTATGTTGCGGCCGCGGTCGGCCTGTTTGCCGGCACGATCTTCCTTGGCGAGCACTATCGGCTGCTGACCTGGGCCGGCGCCGTCATCATTACCGCCGGCGTGTTCATCACCACCAGGGCACAAAACCAGAAGGCCTGACGGTCTCAGTTTGTGCCGTCGTCGGCATCGCCACCGGGCTCTGGCCGAGGATGCCGGCTGCGCGCGCTGCCTGCGGTACGATTCCGGAACGCTAGTCGGTCAGACCGATCCTTTTTCCGCCAGCACCATGTAGTTGACGTCCATGTCCTTCGATCGCGCCCAGCGATCGGCGAGCGGATTGTAGGTGACGCCGGTGCGGTCGATGATCGTCAGGCCGGCGCCGCCAAGCGCCTTTTCCAGCTCTTCGGGGCGCACCAGCTTGCCGAACTGGTGGGTGCCGCGCGGCAGCCAGCGCAGCACGTATTCGGCGCCGATGATGGCCAGGCCCAGCGCCTTCAGCGTGCGGTTGATGGTGGCCACGAACATGATGCCGCCGGGCCGGACCATCTGTCCGCATTTGGCGACGAACAGCTCGATGTCTGCGACATGCTCGACCACTTCCATGTTGAGGATGACGTCGAATGTCTCGCCGGCGTCGGCAAGGTCCTCGGCCGTCGTGGCGCGATAGTCGACGCTCACATTGCCTTCGGCGGCATGCAGTTTCGCCACTTCGATGTTTGTTTCGGAGGCATCCGCTCCCACGACTTCGGCGCCAAGCCGCGCCATCGGCTCGCACAAGAGGCCACCGCCGCAGCCGATATCGAGGATGCGCAGGCCCTCGAAGGGCCGCGCGGCGCGCGGGTCGCGGCCGAAGCGCGCCGCTATCTGGTCGCGGATATAGGAAAGCCGGACCGGATTGAATTTATGCAGCGGACGAAACTTGCCGTTCGGGTTCCACCATTCGGCGGCAAGGGCGGAAAAGCGTTCCACTTCTCCGGCATCGATCGTGGATCGTCGGGGCTCTGGCATTGGTTGTCTCCTCGACTACAGCGCCGCGCATCCTTGGACGCGCAAAGGACGCTGTAGCACTTTGATTCTGCGCATGACCCCGAAATCGACTTCGATTTCGGGGTCATGCGCTACGAAGTCGGGCGCGGGCGCGGGAAAGTCAAGGCAACAATTTTGCCGTGCCGACAGGTCAGAGCGTTCTGCCAAGGCATGAGCGCCGCACTTGAATCCCTCAGCGCCGGGTGTCTGCTGGAGATGGTGGCCGATCGGGTTTCCTTAACATCAAATTTACGAGGTTGGCGGTTTCCTGAAGCACAACCGGGATTCGGCATATACATTGCCCTCCCATTGATTGAGATGGCTTGGTGCGGATCAAGACCCAGATTATTGCCACCTTGTTGAGCGCGGCGGCCCTGATCGGCCTGGTGGGCGGCATTGCCATCGTCTCCCAGATATCGCTTACAAGATCCGGTGCGCTCGCCGAAGCGACGAGCGTCGGACGGCAATTGGCCGAAACGATTTCCTTCAGGGCTTCCGATGCACCGCATTCCTTGTTCGAAAGGCCAGACGCGCTGCGCGAATTCGTGAAATCGCAGCACAGCGACTCGAAACGCGATCTCGTTGTCGTCGATCACGACAAGGTCATCCTTGCCGATGTCCCGGGCGAAGAAAAAAATGTCGGCACACCGTACGGCCACGATCCCGACAATGAAGTCGGCCGCACGATCGAGGATGGCACGCCGCGGGACTTCGTCGAAACCAGTGCCGACATATCGGAAGCGATCAACCTGGTCACAGTGCCAATCAAGGATGCCCCCGGCAAGACGGTCGGCGCTGTCCTGTTCGAGTATACGCCGCTGCTGCACGCTGCCCAAAAGCGCACCAACACCATCCTTTGGCTTGTCGGTCTGTGCACCGCTGCCGCCGTGCTGATCTCCGCCTTCTCGGCTTTCCTGTTGCTACGCGGCTTTGGCGCCGGTCTTTCAGGCCTCAACCGCGGCATCGAATCGCTGGCGCGCGGCGACGCCGGGGCGCGCATCGGCCATGCCTCCAATAACGAGTTCGGCCAATTGGCGCGAGGCTTCGACAGCATGGCAGCCGAGCTCGAATCCTCGCGTGGGCAACTCGTCGAGCAGAAAGCCTATATCGAGGATATCGTCCGCACCGTCGCCGAGGGCATTGTCGTCATCGACGGCAATGGCAAGATCGTCTCGGCCAATCCGGCAGCCGCCGAGATCGTCGGGCGGCGCAACGACAAGATCGAGGGGCAGGATTGGCCTGAGGTTCTCGACATAAGGGGACCGTCGGCAGAGAGGCTGGCGCAGGCAACATCGCCGATCGAACTGGCGCTGACCACGGGTCGCCGGCATCAGGCCGAGGTACGGCTGGCAAAGCCTGATGGATCGTACCTGCCGGTGATTGCAAGCTGCAATCCGCTCAATCGCTCCGATGGCGGCATCGTGCTGACGTTGAACGACATCAGCGAGTTGCGCAGCGCCGAGCGGGCGGTCAGCGATCGCGCCGAGGAACTGGCGACACTGAACCGCGAACTGAAGGAGACGTCCCAGGCAACGACTCGCCTGGTCAAGCTCGGCGAGCTGCTTCAGGCGTGCGTCACCTTCCAGGAGGCTTTTTCCGTCGTCGGCTCGGCCATGCCGGATTTCTTCGGCGGATTGAGCGGAACCGTGCATCTGACCAGTGCCTCGCGCAACCTGGTCGAGGAAATGGCGCATTGGGGCACTGTGCGTTCGAGCGTTGGCCAGTTTGCGCCGGAAGATTGCTGGGCGCTGCGGCGCGGCCAGGAGCATGTTGCCGGCCCCGGCATGCTGACGCCGCGCTGCAACCACATCACCGAGAATGGCGGCCGCGGCTATGTCTGCATGCCGCTGGCGGCGCAGGGGGAGACGCTTGGCATCGTGCATCTGTGCGAACCGGACGCCGCCGACAAACCGGACTGGCTGGCCGAGCGGCAACAGATCCTGCGCGGCGTCGTCGATACACTGGCCCTGGCATTGGCCAATCTGCGCCTGCGCGAAACATTGCGGCAGCAATCGATCCGTGATCCGAACACCGGACTCTACAACCGCCGCTATCTCGAGGAAACAAGCAGTCGCGAACTGAGGCGCATGGAGCGTTCCCAGCAGCCGCTGGCGATGATCATGCTCGATGTCGATCATTTCAAGCAGTTCAACGACACGTTCGGCCACGAAGCGGGCGATCTCGTGCTCAAGCAGGTTGCCGGCACGCTGCTCGACCATGCCAGGGACAGTGACGTGGTGTCCCGCTACGGAGGGGAAGAATTCGCCCTGATGATGCCGGGAACGTCGCTCGCCGATGCCGCCGAGCGCGCCGAGGCGCTGCGCAAGGCGATCAAGCAGCTGCATCTGGCGCATCGCGGCCGCACGCTTGGAACCATCACGGCCTCGTTCGGCGTGTCCGCCTTCCCGGAACTCGGCGCGTCATGGGTCGAAATCGTCAACGCCGCGGATCGTTCGCTCTATCAGGCAAAAGCGGACGGCCGCGACCGCGTCGTTGCCGGATTGGGCAAGGCCGATCCCGACTGGGACCTTTCCACTGCCAACCAAAGCGTGGGTTAACGCGACAGAACGAGCTCGGCATGTCGACGCTGGCGGGATCGATGGCGCGCATGGCCTCGCAATTGCCGATCTCGGACATGATCCGCCCGGCTGCGGCGAGAGCCTGCTCGCGGCTCCGCCAGCGCACCACATCGACCGAGCTGGTCGCGATGGTGCCGGCGAAACCAGCGAGCTGCCTGCCTGGACGGGGAACATCCAGCAGAAAGCGCCGGCTATCCTTTAGCGTCCAGCACTTCGCGCAGCTTGGCGCCGAGCTGCTCGATGGTGAACGGCTTGGCCAGGAAGTGCACGTCATGGTCGAGCACGCCATTATGGACGACCGCATTCCTGGTGAAGCCGGTGGTGAAGATGACTTTCAGTCCGGGCTGGCGCGCGACCGCCTCCTCGGCGAGCTTGCGGCCGTTCATCACCGGCATGACGATATCCGTGAACAGCAGGGCGACGCCTGAGGTCGCGGCGAGCTTCTCAAGGGCCTCCGGGCCGCTTGCGGCATGGATGACGGTGTAGCCGAGTTCGCGCATGACGTCGGTCGTGGCGGCCCGCACGCGGGCATCGTCCTCGACGACGAGGATTGTCTCGGTGACCTTGACGGAACTCTTGCCACGCTCGGCGGGTGTTGCTGCCTCCTCCGGGCCGAAAAACCGCGGCAGATAGATCTTGATCGTCGTGCCTTCACCCGGTTCGGAGTAGATCTTGACGTGGCCGCCCGACTGTTTGACGAAGCCGAACACCTGGCTCAACCCAAGTCCCGTGCCCTTGTTGACCGGCTTGGTCGTGAAGAAGGGTTCGAAGGCCTTGGCGATGACCTCCGGTGGCATGCCGGCGCCGGTGTCGGTCACCGCCACCATCACATATTGGCCAGGCGTGACTTCGGCGTGTATCGAGGCATAGGCTTCGTCGAGATAGCTGTTGGCGGTCTCGATGGTCAATTTTCCGTCATTGTCCATGGCATCACGGGCATTGACGGCCAGGTTGAGGATCGCGTTCTCGGTCTGGCTCGGATCGGCGTGGGTTTTCCACAGGCCGCCTGCCAAAACCGTTTCAATACGGATGCCTTCGCCGAGCGCTCGGTGCAGAAGGTCGGACATGCCGGTGACCAGCCGGTTGGTGTCGACGACCTGCGGCGCCAGCGGCTGCAGACGGGAGAAGGCAAGCAACCGCGAGGTCAGATTGGCGGCGCGGCTGGCAGCGTCCGTCGCGGCCTTGATGAATTTCTCGATGTCGTTCTCGCCGCGCTTCAGCTTGCGCTGGGCAAGGTTCATGGCGCTAAGGATCACCGCCAGCATGTTGTTGAAATCGTGGGCGATGCCGCCGGTCAGTTGGCCGACCGCTTCCATCTTCTGCATCTGGCGGATCTGGGATTCGGCCTTCTCGCGGGTGTCGATCTCGTTGCCGAGTTCGATGTTCTTGCCCATCAGCTCTGCCTGGGCTGTGGCGACCTCGCGGAAGCGGCGGCGGGATTCGCGAATCGTATAGGTGGCGAGCAGGAAGATCGCGAAGAGGGCGGCCAGCGAGCCGATGCGCAGCCAGGTCTCGACCTGGTCGGTATGCGCGTCGCGCTCGGCAACCGCGGCGCCTCCCATGCGCCGGATCGTGTCCATGCTGGCGCGGACCTCGTCCATAGCGGCTTTGCCCTGGCCGCTGCGGACCAGTCGCAAGGCACCGGCCACGTCGCCCTTGTCGTAGAGGGCGATCGTCACGGCCAGTTCTGCCTGTTTCTGCGCCAGCGCGTCCTTGATGTGATTGATCTGCTGGACCAGCTGGTCGTCGGAAGCCGTCATGGCATTGATGCGGGAGAGCTGTCCCGGGATTGCCTCGACGGCCTTCCGATACGGTTCGAGATAGGATTTTTCCCCGGTGAGCAGGTAGCCGCGCTGACCACTTTCGGCATCCTGCGCCATTGAAAGGAGCCCGGAAAGCAGATCCTGGTACTCGATCGTCTCGCGCGCGGCGGCACGATTGGCCCTCTGGCCCTCGACGAGCAGGGCACGCGTGCCGACGATCAATGCCAGCACGGCGAAGCCGGCGACAAGCGGGAGCGATTGCAATCGCGTGGCGCGTCGAAGACGAGCAATCATCTGTTATGCCGAACCAAAAGGAATTCCCCGCGGGCAGCATTTGGTAAGCGGCACGGGCCTGGAAGGCAATATGCCGTCTTGTTGACGTCGGCATTCCGCCGCCAGCCTTGCGAAACCTTCGTCATTTGGCTAAGGAGGCCGCGCATTCAGCGGCCGGCGCCAGCCGGGCGCTTTCCTCCGCTTTCGGCTCCTAGTTTTTTGGCAAGGGGCCGGCTTCAGTCAAAGGCATTTCGCTTCCATGGCGCGTATCGTGATGAAATTCGGCGGAACCTCCGTCGCCGACATCGCCCGCATCCGCAATGTGGCGCGTCACGTCAAACGCGAGGTCGACGCCGGCCATGAAGTGGCGGTGGTGGTTTCGGCAATGGCCGGCAAGACCAACGAGCTGGTCGGCTGGACGCGCGAAGCCTCGCCGATGCACGACGCACGCGAATATGACGCCGTCGTCGCCTCCGGCGAGCAGGTCACCGCCGGTCTGCTGGCGATCACCTTGCAGAACATGGGCGTGCATGCGCGCTCCTGGCAGGGCTGGCAGATCCCGATCAAGACCGACAACGCGCATGGCGCGGCGCGCATCCTCGACATTGACGGCGCGTTCCTGATCAAGCGCTTCGGCGAGGGGCAGGTGGCCGTCATCGCCGGCTTCCAGGGCATCGGGCCCGACAATCGCATCGCAACGCTCGGCCGTGGCGGTTCCGACACAAGTGCCGTCGCCATCGCCGCGGCGGTCAAGGCGGACCGTTGCGACATCTATACCGACGTCGACGGGGTCTACACCACCGATCCGCGCATCGAGCCCAAGGCGCGGCGGCTGGCCAAGATCTCCTTCGAGGAAATGCTTGAAATGGCCTCGCTCGGCGCCAAGGTTCTGCAGGTGCGTTCGGTCGAGCTTGCCATGGTGCACAGGGTGCGTACCTTCGTGCGGTCGTCCTTCGACGATCCCGACGCGCCCGGAATGGGGGATTTGCTCAATCCTCCGGGAACGCTCATTTGCGACGAGGAAGAGATCGTGGAACAGCAGGTCGTCACCGGAATTGCCTACGCCAAGGACGAGGCCCAGATTTCGCTGCGCCGCGTCGGCGACCGCCCAGGCGTCGCCGCCGGCATTTTCGGGCCGCTGGCCGAGGCCAACATCAATGTCGACATGATCGTCCAGAACATCTCCGAGGACGGCAAATTCACCGACATGACCTTCACCGTGCCATCGGGCGACGTCGACAAGGCGCTTGCCGTGCTTGAGCGGCTGAAAGCCGAGGTCGGCTACGATGTCGTGCAGTCCGAAGCCGGCATGTCGAAGGTCTCGGTCATCGGCATCGGCATGAGGAGCCACGCCGGTGTCGCCGCCACCGCCTTCAAGGCACTGGCGGACAAGGCGATCAACATTCGCGCCATCACCACCTCCGAGATCAAGATTTCGATACTGATCGACGGTCCGTACACCGAACTTGCGGTTCGCACTTTGCATTCCGTCTACGGTCTGGATAAGCAGTAGCAAGACTGAATCAGTTGTTGCGCGCATGCCGGCAGCGGCGGAAACTGCGCCGGCAAGTGTTTCATTGGAGAAGAAGCCGCGATGCGTGACCAGGCCAGTGGCCCGCGCGTTTTGCTGAAACGGCTCCGCGAGCTCATGCAGGAGCCGCTGGAGCCGCAGGAGCGGCTTGACCGGATCGTGCGCGACATCGCCTCCAACATGGTCGCGGAAGTGTGCTCGCTCTATGTGCTGCGCGCCGATTCGGTGCTCGAGCTCTACGCCACCGAGGGTCTGAACCCGAACGCCGTCCACCTGGCGCAACTGCGGCTGGGACAAGGCCTGGTCGGCACCATCGCCGCCAGCGCGCGGCCGCTCAACCTTTCGAATGCTCAGGAACACCCGGCCTTTGCCTACCTGCCGGAGACCGGGGAAGAAATCTACAATTCCTTCCTTGGCGTCCCGGTGCTCAGGGCAGGACGCACGCTGGGCGTCCTCGTCGTCCAGAACAAGACCATGCGGCACTATCGCGACGACGAGGTCGAGGCGCTGGAAACCACGGCGATGGTCATCGCCGAGATGATCGCCACCGGCGACCTGGCGCGGCTGACCCGCCCCGGCCTCGAACTCGACTTGCGCCGGCCTGTCAGCTTCACTGGCCTGTCCTTCAATGATGGCGTCGGGCTTGGCCATGTCGTGCTGCACGAGCCGCGCATCGTGGTCACCAATCTGTTCAACGAGGACAGCGAGGAAGAGGTCCGGCGGCTGGAAAGCTCGCTCGGGTCGCTGCGGCTCTCCATCGACGACATGCTGGAGCGCCGAGATGTCGCTTTCGAGGGCGAGCACCGCCAGGTGCTGGAAGCCTATCGCATGTTCGCCAATGACCGCGGCTGGGTGCGGCGCCTGGAAGAGGCGATCCGCAACGGCCTGACGGCAGAAGCCGCGGTGGAAAAGGTGCAGAGCGACATGCGCGCCCGCATGCTGCACATGACCGATCCTTATCTGCGCGAGCGGATGAGCGATTTCGACGACCTCGCCAACCGGCTCCTGCGCCAGCTGATGGGACGCGGGCCGGAAGATGTCGCGGCTTCGTTGCCGAAGGACGCCATCATCGTCGCCCGCTCGATGGGTGCGGCCGAACTGCTCGACTACCCTCGCGACAAGCTGCGCGGGCTGGTGCTGGAGGATGGCGCGGCCACAAGCCATGTCGTCATCGTCGCCCGCGCCATGGGCATTCCGGTCGCCGGCCAGATGAAGGGCGCCGTTTCGATGGCGGAAAATGGCGATGCCATCATCGTCGACGGCGAGGAGGGCACGATCCATCTGCGGCCGCAGTCCGATCTCGAGGCCGCCTATGCCGAAAAAGTGCGTTTCAGGGCGCGCCGGCAAGAGGTCTACCGCGAACTGCGCAAGAAGCCGTCGATGACCAGGGACGGCGTCCAGGTCGACCTCTTGATGAATGCCGGGCTTGCCGTCGACCTGCCGCAGCTGGCCGAGGCGGGTGCTGCCGGCATCGGCCTGTTCCGCACCGAGCTGCAGTTCATGGTCGCCTCGACCTTTCCGCGTGCCGAGGCACAGGAAAAACTCTATCGCGACGTGCTGGAGGCCGCACGCGGCAAGCCGGTCACCTTCCGCACCATCGACATTGGCGGCGACAAGGTTCTGCCCTACTTCAAGGGCGCCATCCAGGAAGAGAACCCGGCGCTCGGCTGGCGGGCGATCCGCCTGACGCTCGACCGGCCGGGGCTGCTGCGCACCCAGATCCGAGCCCTGCTGAAGGCGAGCGGCGGGCGCGAGCTCAAGCTGATGCTGCCGATGGTGACCGAGCTCGGCGAGATTGCCCAGGCGCGCGAGATCATCGACCGCGAAGTGCGGCATCTGTCGCGCTTCGCCCACCATCTGCCGACCAGCCTCAAGCTGGGCGCGATGCTGGAAGTGCCGTCGCTTCTGTTCCAGCTCGACGAATTGATGAAGGCGGTCGACTTCGTCTCGGTCGGTTCGAACGACCTGTTCCAGTTCGTCATGGCGGTCGATCGCGGCAACACGCAACTGGCCAACCGCTTCGACACGCTGTCGGCGCCGTTCCTGCGTGTCTTGAAGCAGATCGCCGATGCCGGCATCCGCAACCACACGCCGGTGACGCTGTGCGGTGAACTCGCCGGCAAGCCGATTTCGGCGATGGCCCTGATCGGTCTCGGCTTCCGCTCGATCTCGATGTCACCGGCCTCGATCGGCCCGGTCAAGGCGATGCTGACGGAATTGCCGCTGGATGAGCTGACGGCGTTCTTCGACGACAATCTGATGGCGCCGGCACAGGGGCTGCCGATGCGGGCGCTGCTGCAGGCCTTCGCCGACGACCGCTCGATCCCGTTGTAGCGCCCCCATCATGGTCAATTTGCCCCGCGATCGCATGGATCAAGTCGTCAAGCGTTTCGAGATGCTCGAAGCGCAGATGTCGGCCGGCCCAGCGCCGGATGCCTATGTGAAGATGGCGTCCGAATATGCCGAACTGCAGGACATGGTGGCCAAGGTCAGGGAATTGCGAGCGGCCGAACACGAGCAGGCCGACCTCGAAGCAATGCTCGCCGACAAGGGCACCGATGCCGAGATGCGGGCGCTTGCCGAGGCGGATCTGCCGGGGGTGGAGGAACGCATCGAGGCACTGCAGAAGGATATCCAGATCCTGCTCCTGCCCAAGGATGCCGCCGACGACAAGAACGCCATCCTCGAAATCCGCGCCGGAACCGGCGGCGACGAGGCCGCGCTTTTCGCCGGTGACCTGTTTCGCATGTATGAGCGCTATGCCGCCGAGCGTGGCTGGCGGTTCGAGACGGTGTCGGCCAGCGACGGCGATGCCGGCGGGTTCAAGGAAATCATCGCCACGGTCTCCGGCAAGGGCGTTTTCGCCCATCTGAAATTCGAGTCCGGCGTGCATCGCGTGCAGCGCGTGCCGGCGACCGAGGCCAGCGGGCGCATTCATACCTCGGCGGCGACGGTGGCGGTGCTGCCGGAAGCCGAAGAGGTCGACATCGAGATCCGTGCCGAAGACATACGCATCGATACGATGCGCGCCTCGGGTTCCGGCGGCCAGCATGTGAACACCACCGATTCGGCTGTCCGCATCACCCACCTGCCGACCGGCATCATGGTGGTGCAGGCGGAGAAGTCGCAACACCAGAACCGGGCGAAGGCCATGCAGATCCTGCGCGCCCGGCTCTATGACCTGGAGCGCGGCAAGGCCGACGAGGAGCGTTCCGAGTCGCGCAAGTCGCAGGTCGGCTCCGGCGATCGCTCGGAACGCATTCGAACCTATAATTTCCCGCAAGGCCGCGTTACCGACCACCGGATCAACCTGACGCTCTACAAGCTCGACCGGGTGATGATGGGCGAACTCGACGAAGTCATCGACGCGCTGATCGCCGACCACCAGTCGAAGCTGCTGGCCGATATCGGCCTCGATGGCTGACCCTCTGCCCAACGCGCTGGGGCCGCTGTTGCGGGAAGCGCGGGCCAGGCTTGTGGCGGCCGGGGTGGATGATCCCCCGCTCGACGCACGGCTGATCGTCGAACATTTTTCCGGCACGACCCGTACGCAGGCCATTGCCGACCCTGAACATGAGATCGACAGCAACGCCATCGCCGCGATCGACGCCGCCCTGGGGCGTCGAGCCGCCGGCGAACCCGTGCATCGCATCCTGGGCTACCGTGAATTCTACGGTTTGCGCCTGGCGCTGTCGCCGGAAACGCTGGAACCCAGGCCGGATACCGAAACTCTGGTCGAGGCGGTGCTGCCTTTCGTCAAGACAATTGCCGCGCGGGAAGGTTCGTGCCGCATCCTCGATCTCGGCACCGGGACGGGCGCCATCGCCCTGGCGCTGCTGAGTGCGGTGCCGACCGCTACCGCCACTGGCGTCGACATCGCAGCTGGAGCGCTGGCGACGGCGGCCCGCAATGCCGGGCAAATCGGGGTTGGCGACCGGTTCGCGACGGTTCGATCGGACTGGTTCGAAAAAGTTTCCGGCCGATACCATGTAATTGCCGCAAACCCTCCCTATATACTTTCACGAGACATTGGAAATCTGCAGGACGAGGTCCGCGATTTCGACCCACGCCTGGCCCTGGATGGTGGCGTGGATGGGCTGACCCCCTACAGGATCATCGCCGCCGAAGCGGCACCGTTTCTGGAAGCAGAAAGCAGGATTGCGGTCGAGATCGGCCACACGCAACGCAACGAGGTCAACGACATATTCCGCGCAGCCGGCTACGCTGCGGGTGAGTTGTTTCGTGATCTTGGCGGAAACGACAGGGTTCTTGTCTTTCAATGGGAATAAGCCTTGACGCACTGCGAAAAAACCGCTTGGCAATACCGGGGAATGCGGCTAGGGTCGCCTCAACCGGATGAGACGAAGCAGGCAGTGCTCTTAGCGATTCGGTCCTCCTTGGAAATAGCTGCCTTCTTGCGCAAACGACGCCCAAGCTTCGTGCGGGAATCGTCCGGCAAGTGATGTAACCGGAACAGGATGGCACGTGGCGCCAACGCAATTGATGCGGGCGAACGCCGGTGAAGAAACGAAACGGCTGGCTGCATGAGCGCCTCCGTTCGTGACGAGTTTTCGAAAATTTCAAGATGAAGAGAGTCGAATGAGGCCACAACAGCAGAACAGGCGCATGCGCGGTCGCAATAACAATGGCGGCGGCGGTGGCAACAACAATAACAACAACAACCGCAAGGGCCCGAATCCCCTGACGCGCAACTACGAGAGCAACGGCCCGGACGTGAAGATCCGTGGATCGGCTCAGCAGATCGCCGAAAAATACGCCACCTTGGCCCGTGACGCGCAAAGCTCCGGCGACAGGGTCATGGCGGAGAACTATCTCCAGCACGCCGAACACTATAATCGCATCATTGCCGCCGCGCAGGCGCAGATGCCGATCCAGAACGTCCAGCAGAACCGCGACGATTTCGACGATGACGGTGATGAGGATCGCGACGAGTTCGACAATGCCGGGAACAATGGGGCCGGTAACAGCGGCAACACCGTTTCCGAACCGCAAGTACCTGTAATCAACCATGGCGCCGGTCCGCAGCCGGTGATCGAAGGCATGCCGGCGGAGGTCGCGCTGAACCGGGACGGCCGCGACAATCGTGACAATGCCGGGCGTGACAATGCCGGGCGCGATAATGGCGGACGTGACAATAACGGACGCAACAATAACCGCGACAACAATGGCGGGCGCCACCGCGATCGCCGTCCCAATGGCGGCTACGGCCAGAATGGCCAGCGCGATTATGCTTCGTCCGCCGAGCAAGGCGGTCAGCAGCAGCGCAACGAATTCCCGGGGCAGGCGGAAGTACAGGCAGAGCCCGGTTCGCCGGTCGAGACCGCTGCGGTAGCCGAGCCGGCTCCGCTGTTCGAGAGTTTTTCGCCAGCGGCTCTTGCCGCCCAGGCCGAGCTCAACGAGGCGGCCACCGAGAGCGGTGCCGCCCGCCGTCCGCGCCGTCCGCGCCGTCCGCGCGCCAGCGCCGACCAGGTCGACGCCGGCAGCGGCAATGCGGATGCCGGCGAGGTGGCCGCGGCTCCGGCAGACAACGGCAGTTCCGAGCCGGTGATTGCCGACATCGACAACTGATCGAACACCATTTCAAGACATGGAGCGGCGGGGAGAAATCTCCGCCGTTTCCGTTTGGGCTGACGTGGAATATTATGCATTGACCGATATCAAGGCGTCTTGAGACGGCATGGTCCATGCACCATATCTCGGCTGAACAGGATCCGGCTCGAATGGGCGGGTCCGTCACCGCAATCTGATCCGGTGCCGCGAAGCGGGCCGGTGATGGAAGGAGACAGATATGAACCTTGAGAAGTACTCCGAGCGCGTGCGCGGCTTTATCCAGTCCGCGCAGACCATGGCGCTCTCCCGCAATCACCAGCAATTCACTCCCGAACACATTTTGAAGGTCCTCGTCGACGATGATGAGGGCCTAGCCGCGTCGCTGATTGAACGCGCCGGCGGCAACGTCCGCGACGTCAAGCTCGGCGTCGAGACCGCGCTCGAGGCGATGCCGAAGGTGGAAGGCGGCAACGGCCAGCTTTATCTGGCGCAGCCGCTGGCCAAGGTGTTCTCGACCGCCGAGGAACTGGCCAAGAAGGCCGGGGACAGCTTCGTCACCGTCGAGCGGCTGTTGCAGGCGCTCACCATGGAGAAGTCGGCAAAGACCGCCGATATCCTGGCCAAGGCCGGAGTCACCGCGCAGGCGCTGAATCAGGTCATCAATGACGTCCGCAAGGGCCGCACCGCCGATTCGGCGAGTGCCGAGCAGGGCTATGATGCGCTGAAGAAATATGCGCGCGACCTGACCGCGGATGCCCGTGCCGGCAAGCTGGACCCGGTGATTGGCCGCGACGACGAGATCCGCCGCACCATCCAGGTGCTGTCGCGGCGCACCAAGAACAATCCGGTGCTGATCGGTGAACCGGGCGTCGGCAAGACGGCGATCGCCGAAGGCCTGGCGCTGCGCATCGTCAATGGCGACGTGCCGGAATCGCTGAAGGACAAGCAGTTGATGGCGCTCGACATGGGCGCGCTGATCGCCGGTGCCAAGTATCGCGGCGAGTTCGAGGAGCGGCTGAAGGCCGTACTCTCGGAAGTCACCTCGGCCAATGGCAACATCATCCTGTTCATCGACGAAATGCACACTCTGGTCGGTGCCGGCAAGGCGGACGGTGCGATGGATGCGTCGAACCTGTTGAAGCCGGCGCTCGCGCGCGGCGAATTGCACTGCGTCGGCGCCACCACGCTCGATGAATACCGCAAGCATGTCGAGAAGGATCCGGCACTTGCCCGCCGCTTCCAGCCGGTCTTCGTCGATGAGCCGACGGTGGAGGACACGGTCTCGATCCTGCGCGGCCTGAAGGAGAAATACGAGCAGCACCACAAGGTGCGCATCTCCGACTCGGCGCTGGTGGCGGCGGCGACGCTGTCCAATCGCTATATCGCCGACCGCTTCCTGCCGGACAAGGCGATCGACCTGGTCGACGAGGCCGCCTCGCGGCTTCGCATGCAGGTCGATTCCAAGCCCGAGGCGCTGGACGAGATCGACCGCCGCATCATGCAGCTCAAGATCGAGCGCGAGGCGCTGAAGGTCGAGACGGATGACGCCTCGAAAGACCGTCTCGCCCGCCTGGAAAAGGAACTTGTCGGGCTCGAGGAAGAATCCACCGAGATCACCGCCAAATGGCAGGCCGAGAAGCAGAAGCTCGGGCTCGCCGCCGACTTGAAGAAGCAGCTCGACGAGGCGCGCAACGAACTGGCCATTGCCCAGCGCAAGGGTGAATTCCAGCGCGCCGGCGAGCTTGCCTATGGCAAGATTCCGGAACTGGAAAAGAAACTCAAGGAAGCCGAAGCCCAGGACGGCAAGGCCGGCATGGTCGAGGAGGTGGTCACCCCCGACCACGTCGCCCATATCGTCTCGCGCTGGACCGGCATTCCGGTCGACAAGATGCTGCAGGGCGAACGCGACAAGCTGCTACGCATGGAAGACGAGATCGGCAAGCGGGTCGTCGGCCAGGGCGAGGCGGTGCAAGCCGTTTCCAAGGCAGTGCGGCGCGCCCGCGCCGGTCTGCAGGATCCGAACCGGCCGATCGGCTCGTTCATCTTCCTCGGGCCGACGGGTGTCGGCAAGACCGAACTGACCAAGGCGCTGGCAAGCTTCCTGTTCGACGACGACAGCGCCATGGTGCGCATCGACATGTCGGAGTTCATGGAGAAGCACTCGGTCGCCCGGCTCATCGGCGCGCCTCCCGGCTATGTCGGCTATGAGGAAGGCGGCGCGCTCACCGAAGCGGTGCGGCGCCGGCCCTATCAGGTCGTGCTGTTCGACGAGATCGAGAAGGCGCATCCCGATGTCTTCAACGTGCTTTTGCAGGTACTCGATGACGGCCGGCTCACCGACGGGCAGGGCCGCACGGTCGATTTCCGCAACACGCTGATCATCATGACGTCGAACCTCGGTGCCGAATATCTGGTCAATCTCGGCGAGGACCAGGATGTCGACGCGGTGCGCGACGAAGTGATGGGCGTGGTGAGGGCATCGTTCCGGCCGGAGTTCCTCAACCGCGTCGACGAGGTGATCCTGTTCCACCGGTTGCGCCGCAAGGACATGGACCGCATCGTCGAAATCCAGCTCAAGCGGCTGGAAAGCCTGCTTGTCGATCGCAAGATCACGCTGTCGCTGGATCACGAGGCGATCGAGTGGCTGGCGGCCAAGGGCTATGACCCGGCCTATGGCGCGCGGCCGCTGAAGCGGGTGATGCAGAAGGAGTTGCAGGACCCGCTGGCGGAGAAGATCCTGCTCGGCGAGATCCTCGACGGCTCGACCGTCAAGGTGACGGCCGGCTCCGACCGGCTGAACTTCCGTTCGAAGCCGACGGTCGTGGCGACCGAAGCGGCGGCTTGATCCCGCGCCGCGCGTCCACCCTGGGCGCGCGGCGTTTTCATACTGATGATGGGGCGTGGATGACGCTGGACGACTACAACAGCTTCTGCGCCTCGCTTCCCGCAACAAACCATGTCGTCCAGTGGGGTGGCGCCCATGTCTGGAAGGTCGGGACCAAGGTGTTTGCGATCGGCGGCTGGGATCAGGGCCAGCAGCTCTTCGTCACCTTCAAATGTTCCGACATCGCCTATGACGTGCTCAAGGAGCAGCCGGGCTTGCTGCCCGCGCCCTATCTTGCTTCACGCGGCATGAAATGGATCCAGCGTCGGACAAGCCAGAGCATGGATGATGGTGCGCTGAAGGACTATTTGCGCGAAAGCCATCGCCTTGTCGCCCTGAAGCTGACCAAGCAGGCGCGCAAGGAACTGGGCCTTGCCGCAAGCTAGCTGATATTCGTCTATACGCCGGAAAACCGCCATCTTCATGCCCGGTTCATGTTGGAACCATATGGTGGGGTAACTGGTTTGCTGGCGAAGGGGTTCGCCGAAGAACGACGCCGGGCGGCGGCAACTACGGACCGGAGAGTTTGGCCACAATGTTCCGCACGATCTTTGCCCTTTCGGCGCTCGCCGCCGGGCTTGTGTCTTTTGGTGCGCTTGCTGCGCCGACACAGGACAATGCACCACGGCTTGTGCGCGCTGCCGATGACGGCGGCATTCTCGTCGCCCAGGATGGGAATCTGGATATCTACTATGATGCCCGCGGCAACCGCGTCATCGTTGATGCCGATACCGGCAAGGTCATCGCCATCCAGCCGCCGCAGACACGGCTTGACCGGCGCGCGCTGCGCCGCGAGACAAGGCTGCGCGAGTTGGGCCGGGCTCCCGCCGATGACGACCGTTACTATCTCGACAATCCGGAAGACATGGCGCGGTTCCGCCGCAAGCAGTTGGAAGAGGAAGGCCGGGTCATCCCGCCGCCGGCCGACGAATATGACCCCTATGGCGACAATTCGGTGGAAGCCTATCCGCCGGCGCCGCAGGACGACGGCAATTACGACAACAACTATCCCGATGCGCCGCAGCCGGCAAAGCCGGGCACCATCAAGCGCCAGCCGCTGAACGAGGCCTCGATAGACCCTGTGCAGCCGACGGAACAGGCACCGCCCGCCGACCAATCGGCATTGCCGCCGAAGATTGACGGCAAGACCACGGTTGACCCATCGCTGTCGCTGGGCGCCCGCCAGGATGTAGCGGCGCTGCAGGTGCTGCTCGACCGGGGTGGCGCTTCGCCTGGCGTCATCGACGGGCGGTTCGGCTCGAATGTGGACAAGGCGATCGCCGCGTATAATGAGATCACCGGCAGCAATCTCAAGTCGACCGATGCTGTCGGTATCCAGACGGCCCTTGCGCAGTCCGGTGGCGACGCGTTTGCCAACTATACGATCACCGCGGAGGATGCGGCCGGTCCCTATGTCGCCTCGGTCCCGGAAGACTACAGCCAGAAGGCGCAGCTCAACTGCATGTGCTACACCTCTGTCACCGAGGCGCTGGCGGAGCGCTTCCACATGGACGAAAACTATCTGAAGTCGATCAACAAGGGCGTCGACTTCAACCGCCCCGGCACGATCATCAAGGTCGCCAATTTCGGCAAGCTGGTGTCAACGCCCGTCGCGCGCATCGTTGCCGACAAGACCAAGAAAGAAGTGTACGCCTACGATGCGGGTGGCAAGCTGGTCGCGGCCTATCCCGCCACCATCGGCTCGGCCGATACGCCGTCGCCCACCGGCATCCACGCCGTGTCGCGCATCGCGCTCGATCCGAACTATACCTACAACCCGAACATCAATTTCAAGCAGGGCCAGAACGACAAGATCCTGACCATTCCGCCCGGCCCCAACGGACCTGTCGGGTCGGTCTGGATTGCCTTGGACAAGCCGACCTATGGCATCCACGGAACGCCCGAACCGTCGAAGATCGGCAAGACCGAAAGCCACGGCTGCGTGCGCCTGACCAACTGGGACGCGCGCGAACTCGCCAAGCTGGTGTCGCCGGGCGTTACCGTGGAGTTTGTCGGCGGACCTTCAGCCGATGACGTTGCGCAGCAATGAGCCGCGCAGCGCGGCGGCGTAGATCAGCTGCACGACCAGAATGAAGCCGACGCTGAGCAACGGGTTGACCAGGCAGAGTGCGGCGCCTATCGCCCACAGGATCTGCGCCTTGACGATACGCATGTAGACCATGCGCCTCGTTTCGGCGTCGACATCTTCCGCGACAAAGCCGTTCTTTTCCGCATAGTGCCAGCTGGCGAACAGGGTGACGCCGAGCATCAGCAGGTTGAACCAGTAGACCAGCACCGCGGTCCTGAATTCGAGGAAGTCCGCCAGCAGGTCGGTCGAAAACGGCAAGAGCGCGATAAAGGCGAGAAAGCAGAGGTTCAGCGTGGCGAGCCGTCTGTCGGACTTGGCGATCAGCCCATGCTGGGCCTGCTGGCCGAACCAGAATATGGTCAGGGTCAGGAAACTCAACGCATAGGTCAGGAAGCGCGGCGCCAGTGCCGCGATGGCGGCGAGCAGATCGCTCTCGGAATGAACAGTCTCATGCGCCGGTACCCTGATCTCGAGCACGATAAGCGTGAGTGCGATGGCGAAGACGCCGTCGGTGATGCCGACAATGCGGCCGCGTCCTTCCGCCGACGCTTCGAGTGGGCGCTTCATCGGTTCCTCCGCCTGCGGTTCCCGGAAAAATCTAGCACGACTGAGGCCATTTGCATCCGGACGGGATGTTTCCTGGCAATATGGCTGGTTTCAAGGACTACAAGCTGCTGGCCGGTTGTTGCCAGCCCAGCGGCGGTCTAAGCAGAGTGCCATGCATTCGCCAGATGAAGCCGCCGCAATTCCGCTGACCAGACCGGTCACGAACGGGACGTTCTGCCCGCAATCGCAGCGCCGATACGTGCTGATCGCGGCGATCCTGGCGTCGGCGCTCGGCTTCATCGACGGTTCGATCCTGGCCATCGCCATGCCGGCGATCCGCGTCAATCTTGGCGCCAGTCTCGCCGAGGCGCAGTGGATCTCCAATGGCTATGCGTTGACGCTGTCGGCGCTGATCCTCGCCGGCGGGGCCGCCGGCGACCGGTTCGGGCTGCGCCGCGCCTTCGTGGCCGGCATCGTGTTGTTTGTCGCAGCCTCGCTTGCCTGTGCGCTGGCACCGAATGCTGTCGTGCTGATCGCGTTTCGCGCCCTCCAGGGCATTGGCGCGGCGATCATGGTACCGGGCAGCCTCGCCATCATCGCCAAGGCCTACCCAAAGAAAGAACGCGGCCGTGCGATCGGCATCTGGGCGGCGGCCTCGGCGCTGACCACCGCACTCGGCCCCGTGCTCGGCGGCCTCGTTTTGTCGGCTTTCGGCGACGGCATCTGGCGTGCGATCTTCGCCGTCAACCTGCCTCTCGGCCTGATTTCGATCTATCTCCTGCTTGCCAAGATTCCAGCCGATGCGCCGACGGAGAAACGCAGCCTGGATCTCGGCGGTGGGGCGCTGGCGACATTGGCCTTCGGCGCGCTTGCATATGGGCTGACGTCAATGAGTTCCAGCGGCGAGGGCCACATGGCGGGGCCGAGCATTGCCGCCGGCGCGGTGCTGCTTGTGGTCTTCATCCTGTTCGAGCAGCGACAGCGCGAGCCGATGATCGATCTCAGCCTGTTTCGCATCGGCGCTTTCGCCGGCGCCAATGTAGCGACCTTCTTTCTCTATTTCGCGCTGTCGGCCAATCTCTTCTATCTGCCGATGCTGCTGATCGCCGGCTGGGGGCTGAGCACGGCCGAGGTCGGCTTCATCTTCCTGCCGCTGTCTGCATCGATCGCACTTCTGTCGGGACCGGTCGGTCAATTGTCTGACCGGATCGGGCCGCGTTTCCCGATCGCCTGCGGCAGTCTGATCGTGGCTTTCGCCTTTGCCGGACTTGCCTTGCTCACCCATGCCGGCATCCATAATTTCTGGACGGGGACGTTCCCGCTGATGGCGCTGATGGGACTAGGCATGGCGCTGGTCGTCTCGCCACTGTCGACCGCGATCATGACAGCGGTGGAAGACAAGGATACGGGGGCTGCTTCCGGCATCAACAATGCCGTCTCGCGCATTGGCGGCCTGATCGCGGTGGCGGCGATGGGATCGCTGGCGGCCTGGGTCTATGCCCATGCACTGGACGGCAGTGCGATTTCAGCCGTACCAGGCTTCGGCGAACCGGCACCGGCCGGACTGGCGCCCGCGCTCGATGCGGCACGGCTGGCCGCCAGTGACGCTGCCTTCTCCGTGGTCTCTTGGGTGACGGCGCTGCTTTGCCTGCTTTCAGCTGTCATCGCGTGGACGACAATTTCCGGAGAGCCGCTGCCGTGGTCGCGGCGTGCGGAAACCAGGCAAGACTGAAACGTGCAGGTTCAGCCTTCGATCTTGGCGCTGGCGACTTTCAGTGAATTGCCATCTTCCTGCTTCAGCAGATCGTCGATGCGCTCGCGCTCGCGCTTGAAGGCAACGAGGTCGTCGCCTTTCAGCACCTTGCCGACCGGCAGGCGGACCCGCATCGGATCGACCTTGGTGCCGTTGACGATCAATTCGTAGTGGAGATGCGGGCCGGTGGCGAGGCCGGTCTGGCCGAGATAACCGATGGTCTGGCCCTGGCGCACCCGCATTCCCGGCTCGATGCCTTTGGCAAAGGCGCTCTGGTGATTGTATGAGGTTTCGTAGCCATTGGCATGGCGGATGATGATCTGCTTGCCGTAGCCGCCGGCCCAGCCGACCTTCTCGATGACGCCGTTGCCGGCGGCGATGATCGGCGTGCCGATCGGGGCAGCCCAGTCGACGCCGGTGTGCATGCGGACATAGCCGAGGATCGGGTGCTTGCGGGCGCCGAAACCGGAGCGGAATTTTCCGGCCGGCAGCGGATTGCGCAGCAGGAACTGCTGGGCGCTCGAGCCGTCCTCGTCGAAATAGTCGGTGCTGCCGTCCTGCATCTGGAAACGGTAGAAGTTGCGCGTCGTGCCGCCGAATGTCGCCGAGACGTAGAGAAGTTCGGAATTGTCCGATGTCTGGTCGTCACCGTCGGGCTGCGAGAACAGCACTTCGAGGCGGTCGGAGGGATTGAGGCGGGACTGGAAGTCGACGTCGGACGCCAGGAGCTTGATCAGCCGCTGGGTCATCGCCTTGGACATGCCGTAGGAATAGGCGGCACGGTAGATGCCGTCATAGACATTGGGCAGGTTGCCGCGCACGACAACGGGTGCCGACGAATCATCGAACGCCGTCAAGAGTTCGGGATTCGGCTCCGGTTCCTGCGCCGGCACATACTGGCCGCGGTCGTCGAGCGCGATGGTGACGATATGCGTGGTCTTGTCGTAGACGCTGGTGCGCACGACCTTGGCGGCATCGCCGTGAACCTCGAGGCCGACGCGCAGCACGGTTCCGGCTTTCAGCGTCGGCGCGTTCAACAGCTTGGCGATTGCTTCGGCCATGCCGGTGGCGTCGTCACCCGTATAGCCCGAATCGGCAAAGGCCTCGGTGAGGTCGGTGTCCTTGGTGAAGGGAATGATTTCCTCGGCAAAAGCCGGTGCCTGGTCGTCAATGGCAGCACGCGGCGACACCGAGACGTTTTCCGGCACGATCTTGACGTCGTAGGAGCCGGCCATCGACTCGGCAAAGGCTTCGCCGAATCGCTGCGGATCGACATAGTGGAGTGAAGCGACCTGCACGGCGCCGTCACTGAGGTCGGTGCCCGCTTCGCGTACCACCTTTTCCACCTCGTCGGCTGAAAGGTCGCTCTTTTCGTCGAAGGTGGCCGTCTCGATGGGGAAGTCGACGGTCTTCAGGCTCATCTCGCTTTCGACCTTGGCGCCATAGATCTGGCCGGAGGCGGCGGAGGCCGTCGCTGGTTGCGCGGGGGCATCGTCGCCGTCGTCGCCGAATACCTGCATCGGGTCGAAGGGCGGGTAGGGCCGGCTGGTGGTGTGGCCGGCGGCGAGCGCCATCTTGATCTGCACGAAAGGCATGGTGTGGATGACATCGCGGTCGCCGACCTTGGTGACCATCGACACTTCCATGCGGCGGCGGTCCTTGGCCTTGGCGATCTGGCGCGGCGCCACCAGCCTGGTCGTCTTGGCCACCTCGCCGGAATCGCCATTGCTGGCAAGGCCGATGAGTTCGGCGATCTCGGGTGGGGTCGCCAGCTGCTGGCGACCGTCAAGGGCGGCGAACAGCGCCACGCCCATCAGCACGCTCGAGGTTACGCCCGTCAGGAATGTTCCCGACAGCCAGCGCGCAGAAACCTCGCGCCGATCGGGCGGGCCACTGCGGCCATCCGCGATAAGCGGCGGCTCATTGCCGAGTTCGGCTATGACATCTTCCGTATCTGGCATCCAGAAAGGCTGCTTCTTCCCCGGGCGGAACGGCTTGTCGCTTTTGTTGTGGCCATGACATTTGCCTGTCACGGCAGGTTAAGTCAACGAAGCCTCAGGCCCCGGTCGAAATCCCCCCAACGCACTTCTCTATATAGAGCACTCTGCAAAGCGGGCGGCGGGCCTTCTCTCCAAGGCTCATCGCGCGGTTCTATAAGAGGCTCCTGGAAGAGAGCATCGCACGGCTGTGCTGCTCCTTCTTTGTTGGCTTTGGTGTCGACCGGCAATGCGGCGGCAATAGGGCTCCTTCGTGGCCGCCTCCTCGTGTTATCCACGGTTCCCTTGGGGCAGTCGGCTATCGACAGGGCGCCTCCAAAATTTCTGTCGCAAAAAGTTCAAAAACTTTGGAATGTGGTGTTGACAGTTTTGGTTGGTGGCGACTATATACGCCTCACGAACGAGGGCGGTGCGCCGCTGGCGACGAAGAAGTTTGCTTCTAAGACTGCCCTCTGCGAAATTCAAGAGAGCCGCGTGAGCGACACTCGAACGGCCCCGAAGCCAAGGTGTAACGGGCCACGACGCTGCGTGAAGCGGTGTCTGTTCTTTGAAAATTGAATAATGAAGAAAGAGAAACGTGGGCGGCAGAGTCCTGCTGAACCTCTTACTCCGCCAGGGG
>NZ_VFWK01000003.1:562500-565000 GCF_006442655.1 Mesorhizobium sp. B2-1-3A | reverse complement strand
GGTGCGAATACCCTTTGATCCGTAGATTTCCGAATGGGGAAACCCACCTAAGGTACTTGGAAAATCAGAGCAGCAGGGTGACTTGCTGCTGTGGTTTCCAAGTATCGATAATAGGTAACTTACCCTGAATACATAGGGGTAAAGTGGCGAACGCGGGGAACTGAAACATCTAAGTACCCGTAGGAAAGGACATCAACCGAGACTCCGGAAGTAGTGGCGAGCGAACCCGGACCAGGCCAGTGGCGATTGAGAGACAAGCGGAACCTTCTGGAAAGTAGGGCCATAGTGGGTGACAGCCCCGTACGCGTAATGCAATCAATCGTCCTCGAGTAAGGCGGGACACGTGAAATCCTGTCTGAAATTGGGGGGACCACCCTCCAAGCCTAAGTACTCGTGCATGACCGATAGCGAACTAGTACCGTGAGGGAAAGGTGAAAAGCACCCCGACAAGGGGAGTGAAAGAGTACCTGAAACCGATTGCCTACAAACAGTGGGAGCCCGCAAGGGTGACCACGTACCTTTTGTATAATGGGTCAGCGACTTAGTGTGACGAGCAAGCTTAAACCGCTAGGTGTAGGCGCAGCGAAAGCGAGTCTGAATAGGGCGTTCAGTTCGTCGCATTAGACCCGAAACCGAGTGATCTAGCCATGAGCAGGTTGAAGGTAAGGTAACACTTACTGGAGGACCGAACCCATAACTGTTGCAATAGTTCGGGATGACTTGTGGCTAGGGGTGAAAGGCCAATCAAACTCGGAAATAGCTGGTTCTCCGCGAAATCTATTTAGGTAGAGCGTCGACCGAATACCCCAGGGGGTAGAGCACTGGATGGGCTAGGGGTCCTCACCGGATTACCAAACCTAACCAAACTCCGAATACCTGGGAGTACTAGTCGGCAGACACACGGCGGGTGCTAACGTCCGTCGTGAAAAGGGAAACAACCCTGACCTACAGCTAAGGTCCCCAAGTTATGGCTAAGTGGGAAAGGATGTGAGGATCCCAAAACAACCAGGATGTTGGCTTAGAAGCAGCCATCATTTAAAGAAAGCGTAACAGCTCACTGGTCTAAATAAGGGTCTTTGCGCCGAAAATGTAACGGGGCTAAAGCCATACACCGAAGCTTAGGGTTCGTAGCAATACGAGCGGTAGCGGAGCGTTCTGTAAGCTGATGAAGCCATACCCGTGAGGGGTGGTGGAGGTATCAGAAGTGCGAATGCTGACATGAGTAACGTAAGGGGAGTGAGAGACTCCCCCGCCGAAAGACCAAGGGTTCCTGCTTAAAGCTAATCTGAGCAGGGTTAGCCGGCCCCTAAGACGAGGCGGAAACGCGTAGTCGATGGGAACCACGTTAATATTCGTGGGCTTGGAGGTAGTGACGGATCATTGAGGTAGTCCAATCTTATCGGATTGAACGGGCTGCTGCGTGGTTCCAGGAAATAGCTCCTCCTTATAAACCGTACCCGAAACCGACACTGGTGGTCTGGTAGAGTATACCAAGGCGCTTGAGAGAACTATGCTGAAGGAACTCGGCAAATTGCACGCGTAACTTCGGAAGAAGCGTGACCCTTTTCTACGCAAGTAGAGGAGGGTGGCACAGACCAGGGGGTAGCGACTGTTTATCAAAAACACAGGGCTCTGCGAAGTCGCAAGACGACGTATAGGGTCTGACGCCTGCCCGGTGCTGGAAGGTTAAGAGGAGGGGTGCAAGCTCTGAATCGAAGCCCCAGTAAACGGCGGCCGTAACTATAACGGTCCTAAGGTAGCGAAATTCCTTGTCGGGTAAGTTCCGACCTGCACGAATGGCGTAACGACTTCCCCGCTGTCTCCAGCATAGACTCAGTGAAATTGAATTCCCCGTGAAGATGCGGGGTTCCTGCGGTTAGACGGAAAGACCCCGTGCACCTTTACTATAGCTTTACATTGGCATTCGTAGTGGCATGTGTAGGATAGGTGGTAGGCTTTGAAACCTGGGCGCCAGCTCAGGTGGAGCCACCCTTGAAATACCACCCTTATTACTATGGATGTCTAACCGCGGCCCGTTATCCGGGTCCGGGACAATGTATGGTGGGTAGTTTGACTGGGGCGGTCGCCTCCTAAAGAGTAACGGAGGCGCGCGATGGTGGGCTCAGAACGGTCGGAAATCGTTCGCTGAGTGCAATGGCATAAGCCTGCCTGACTGCGAGACTGACAAGTCGAGCAGAGACGAAAGTCGGTCATAGTGATCCGGTGGTCCCGCGTGGAAGGGCCATCGCTCAACGGATAAAAGGTACGCCGGGGATAACAGGCTGATGACCCCCAAGAGTCCATATCGACGGGGTTGTTTGGCACCTCGATGTCGACTCATCGCATCCTGGGGCTGGAGCAGGTCCCAAGGGTATGGCTGTTCGCCATTTAAAGCGGTACGTGAGTTGGGTTCAGAACGTCGTGAGACAGTTCGGTCCCTATCTGCCGTGGGTGTAGGAATATTGAAAGGATCTGTCCCTAGTACGAGAGGACCGGGATG
>NZ_VFWK01000003.1:0-557500 GCF_006442655.1 Mesorhizobium sp. B2-1-3A | reverse complement strand
TTGGTGGATGCCTTGGCATGCACAGGCGATGAAGGACGTGATACGCTGCGATAAGCTACGGGGAGGTGCGAATACCCTTTGATCCGTAGATTTCCGAATGGGGAAACCCACCTAAGGTACTTGGAAAATCAGAGCAGCAGGGTGACTTGCTGCTGTGGTTTCCAAGTATCGATAATAGGTAACTTACCCTGAATACATAGGGGTAAAGTGGCGAACGCGGGGAACTGAAACATCTAAGTACCCGTAGGAAAGGACATCAACCGAGACTCCGGAAGTAGTGGCGAGCGAACCCGGACCAGGCCAGTGGCGATTGAGAGACAAGCGGAACCTTCTGGAAAGTAGGGCCATAGTGGGTGACAGCCCCGTACGCGTAATGCAATCAATCGTCCTCGAGTAAGGCGGGACACGTGAAATCCTGTCTGAAATTGGGGGGACCACCCTCCAAGCCTAAGTACTCGTGCATGACCGATAGCGAACTAGTACCGTGAGGGAAAGGTGAAAAGCACCCCGACAAGGGGAGTGAAAGAGTACCTGAAACCGATTGCCTACAAACAGTGGGAGCCCGCAAGGGTGACCACGTACCTTTTGTATAATGGGTCAGCGACTTAGTGTGACGAGCAAGCTTAAACCGCTAGGTGTAGGCGCAGCGAAAGCGAGTCTGAATAGGGCGTTCAGTTCGTCGCATTAGACCCGAAACCGAGTGATCTAGCCATGAGCAGGTTGAAGGTAAGGTAACACTTACTGGAGGACCGAACCCATAACTGTTGCAATAGTTCGGGATGACTTGTGGCTAGGGGTGAAAGGCCAATCAAACTCGGAAATAGCTGGTTCTCCGCGAAATCTATTTAGGTAGAGCGTCGACCGAATACCCCAGGGGGTAGAGCACTGGATGGGCTAGGGGTCCTCACCGGATTACCAAACCTAACCAAACTCCGAATACCTGGGAGTACTAGTCGGCAGACACACGGCGGGTGCTAACGTCCGTCGTGAAAAGGGAAACAACCCTGACCTACAGCTAAGGTCCCCAAGTTATGGCTAAGTGGGAAAGGATGTGAGGATCCCAAAACAACCAGGATGTTGGCTTAGAAGCAGCCATCATTTAAAGAAAGCGTAACAGCTCACTGGTCTAAATAAGGGTCTTTGCGCCGAAAATGTAACGGGGCTAAAGCCATACACCGAAGCTTAGGGTTCGTAGCAATACGAGCGGTAGCGGAGCGTTCTGTAAGCTGATGAAGCCATACCCGTGAGGGGTGGTGGAGGTATCAGAAGTGCGAATGCTGACATGAGTAACGTAAGGGGAGTGAGAGACTCCCCCGCCGAAAGACCAAGGGTTCCTGCTTAAAGCTAATCTGAGCAGGGTTAGCCGGCCCCTAAGACGAGGCGGAAACGCGTAGTCGATGGGAACCACGTTAATATTCGTGGGCTTGGAGGTAGTGACGGATCATTGAGGTAGTCCAATCTTATCGGATTGAACGGGCTGCTGCGTGGTTCCAGGAAATAGCTCCTCCTTATAAACCGTACCCGAAACCGACACTGGTGGTCTGGTAGAGTATACCAAGGCGCTTGAGAGAACTATGCTGAAGGAACTCGGCAAATTGCACGCGTAACTTCGGAAGAAGCGTGACCCTTTTCTACGCAAGTAGAGGAGGGTGGCACAGACCAGGGGGTAGCGACTGTTTATCAAAAACACAGGGCTCTGCGAAGTCGCAAGACGACGTATAGGGTCTGACGCCTGCCCGGTGCTGGAAGGTTAAGAGGAGGGGTGCAAGCTCTGAATCGAAGCCCCAGTAAACGGCGGCCGTAACTATAACGGTCCTAAGGTAGCGAAATTCCTTGTCGGGTAAGTTCCGACCTGCACGAATGGCGTAACGACTTCCCCGCTGTCTCCAGCATAGACTCAGTGAAATTGAATTCCCCGTGAAGATGCGGGGTTCCTGCGGTTAGACGGAAAGACCCCGTGCACCTTTACTATAGCTTTACATTGGCATTCGTAGTGGCATGTGTAGGATAGGTGGTAGGCTTTGAAACCTGGGCGCCAGCTCAGGTGGAGCCACCCTTGAAATACCACCCTTATTACTATGGATGTCTAACCGCGGCCCGTTATCCGGGTCCGGGACAATGTATGGTGGGTAGTTTGACTGGGGCGGTCGCCTCCTAAAGAGTAACGGAGGCGCGCGATGGTGGGCTCAGAACGGTCGGAAATCGTTCGCTGAGTGCAATGGCATAAGCCTGCCTGACTGCGAGACTGACAAGTCGAGCAGAGACGAAAGTCGGTCATAGTGATCCGGTGGTCCCGCGTGGAAGGGCCATCGCTCAACGGATAAAAGGTACGCCGGGGATAACAGGCTGATGACCCCCAAGAGTCCATATCGACGGGGTTGTTTGGCACCTCGATGTCGACTCATCGCATCCTGGGGCTGGAGCAGGTCCCAAGGGTATGGCTGTTCGCCATTTAAAGCGGTACGTGAGTTGGGTTCAGAACGTCGTGAGACAGTTCGGTCCCTATCTGCCGTGGGTGTAGGAATATTGAAAGGATCTGTCCCTAGTACGAGAGGACCGGGATGGACGGATCTCTGGTGGACCTGTTGTGGCGCCAGCCGCATAGCAGGGTAGCTATATCCGGACGGGATAACCGCTGAAGGCATCTAAGCGGGAAACCCACCTTAAAACGAGTATTCCCTGAGAACCGTGGAAGACGACCACGTTGATAGGCCGGGTGTGGAAGAGCGGCAACGCTTGAAGCTTACCGGTACTAATAGTTCGATCGGCTTGATCGTTCTCATTCCTTATGCTCATCGCTCCAATGGAGGATGACAGGCACATAAAGACCAGCGAACAGCCCCGAGAGGCACCCGACAGCTTCGCTGCCGACGCCTCTTCGTGCTCTTTGCTCAAAAGCTTCTCGAATAACGTGCGTTTTGCCGACCTGGTGGTTATGGCGGAGCGGCTGCACCCGATCCCATTCCGAACTCGGCCGTGAAACGCTCCAGCGCTGATGGTACTTCGTCTCAAGACGCGGGAGAGTAGGTCGCTGCCAGGTCTGCTAAACGCACGTTTTATGTGTCACATCGTACTTTCCAAAAATCGAAGCCGATTTTTGGGACGACGTGATGAAATCTTCTCTCTACGAACAAGGCCCGCCAACGGGAAACACGGGCCGCGTAAGCGGCCCTTTCATTTGGTGAGCCATCTACCTATTTGTAGGCCATCCTATTCGTAGGTGTGCGCTTACGTCCAAAGCAAGCAAACGCTTGCTCGGATCAGCAAGCAAACGCTTGCTTAGTTCGGCAAGAAAACGCTTGCCTAGGTCAGCAAGCAAGCGCTTGCCTAGGGTTGACGCGGGGTGGAGCAGCCCGGTAGCTCGTCAGGCTCATAACCTGAAGGTCACAGGTTCAAATCCTGTCCCCGCAACCAAATACAAAAGAGCCCGCCATCGTGCGGGCTCTTTTGTATTTTGCCGTGGTGGCCGGCCGATTTTAGGGGCCCGCAAGGAGGCAAAGCCGACGCCGCGGGACAGAAAACTCAAATCCTGCCCCAAAACCAACATCACAAACGGCCCGCCCGGCATCCCGCCGGCGGGCCGTTTTGCTATCCGGATGAACCACAACACCCGAAATCAGCCCGCCTGGCTCACAGCCCGCGGGCCGTCCCCATCGTGGAAGGCGGCCGCCGCCATCAATCCGCTCCCAGCATCCGGGGGCTCAGCCTCCGCTGACGCGGCCCGGCAAAGCCCAGACCCCTCCCAAGCCAGTCCCAAACGCCCGATCCAACTGCGAAGGCCGAATCAGAGCCACCATCCAAAACCAGGCCCAGACGAATAATGCCGGTCAGGTTCCCTCCCTCCGCCTTCACTGCGCCTATGACCAGAAAATCGACCCACCATAAAAATCCCAAACCAAGCATCCCCGACGGCGTCGGCATCGGCACGCTTCTCGCCTCGGGCAAGGGCGGAAAGCCGGCCTCAGCCGAGCCCGGCCGATGCCAGTCGCATCAAGGCCTCACGGACACCGACGCGGCGATAGGTTTCGGTGACGAGGCCGTCCCGTCTCAACTCTTGGCGGCGGCGTTCGACAAAGGCGCGTTCCTCGGCGGTCAAATCGTGCTCGCGCTTGCGAAGCCAGTCCTGGTAGGACGAGTCGAGTTCCTTGACCGGCTTGGCCGCCGTTGAAACAGAAGCCGGCCGGCTGTCGGTGTAGCGCGGTCGCAAGGCACTGTTGGGATTGTATTCGGTTCGCTTGTCGTTGCCTGAAATGACGAGGTCGGGATCCGGGACCCGGCCCGACGGACTGTAGACGAATGCCGAGGCAATGCGGTCCAGCGCGGCATCGACCTCCTTCGGCCGATGCACGACCTCGCGCGGTGCGCGGTCGGGGATGGCCAGCCTTGTGATGCCGCGATCATTGATGGCGTCGAGCACCTCGCGATGATCACGCGAGGTGATCACCTCACGCCTGGCCGGCCAGAAATCATATGGTGCATGCGCGCCATAACCCTTGCCGATGTGGAAGGCATAGATCTCCGGATAGACCGTGAGTTCGGTGCGGCGGCTTGGCTTGATATCGTAGAAGGAGGTGATGGCGATCTGCAGCAGATGGGTGGCACCGATGCCGCCAAGCGCATCGTCGATCACCAGGCCGAACCGGTCATGCGGGTTCCAGTCCGGCAAGGCCTGCGAGATCGACGCGGGTTTGCCGTCGATCTCGACGTCGAACATATCAGCCTTCAGCAATGTCACGACATGCATTGCGATCTCCGTCGTTTTGCGGCGATTCGTCAGGACGTCATCTGATCAGCAGCGCTTGCACTTGTCAGCCGGCATCCGGCTTGAACCGTTCGAACCGAGGCAAATCAGCCGGGCCCCGCGAGACTTCTTTCCCATCCGCTTCGGCATGGTTAATAGTGTCGATTTCGCGGAGGATCGATCATGGAACAAAGCCGGCTATCGAAGAAGGAGCGGCATGAGCTCATTCTGTCGGAAGTGCGGCGCTCGGCCTCCATCCGTATCTCCAGGCTCGCAACGCGCCTTGGTGTCGCCGGCGAAACCATTCGGCGCGATCTTATCGAGCTTGGCGACGCGGGATTGCTCAACCGGACCTATGGCGGCGCGACGATCTCGCTGGTGACATCCGAGCCTGTGATCGCCGAGCGCAGCCAGACCATGATCGAGGAGCGCGCCCGGATCGGGCGTGGCGTAGCCGGGCTGGTTGAGAAAGGCCAGATCGTGATGATCGACGGCGGCTCGACGACTTACGAGGCGGCGCGCAATCTCTCGCAGCTGAGGCGCGACCTGACCATCATCACCAACTCCATCGGTGTCGCCTCGGTGGCCGGCGCCAATCCAACCTTCCGGGTTATCCTGTGCCCCGGCACCTATGACAGCCGCGAAGCCAGCGTGCTCGGCGAGGACACTGTGGAATTCGTCAGGCGCTACAATGCCGATGTTGCGATCATCGGCGCCTCAAGCCTGTCCGTGGATGGGCCCAGCGACATGATCTCGGGGGCGGCCGCCGTGAAACGAGCAATGATTGCACGAGCGCTGTCGACAGCGCTTGTGGTGACCCATGACAAGTTCGGCCGCAACAGCCTCGAACGCGTCTGCGCAATCGGCGAGCTTTCCGACATCGTCACCGATCGTGAGCCGCAGCCGGCGCTGCGCGCCGTCATCGAAGCGGCTGGCACGGAACTCCACGTCCTGGGCGGCTGAACGGGACCGCCCGGCTATCTATGCGTCGCCAGCCATTTTGGCTCGCAGCCAGGCCGTGATCGCATCGAAGTCGATCGGTTTCGTGGTGTCGACGTCGAAAAGCGGCCCGCGCCGCAACGGCTCGGCGCGCTTGGCGAGCTCGATCAGTTCGGGAATATAGGCGGCACCGGGATGGCCGGCGGGGCGCTGGTCGAGTCGGGCGCCGTATCGCTCGGCAAGCACTTCGCCTGGCGCGTGGCACCATACTTCAACGGTCTGCCCGACACCGGCTTTTCGCAGATGATCCTCCAGAACCTCGCGTGGCTGGAAGCCGAACCAGGCGTCGACGATTACGGTGGTCCCGGCGGGAGCTTCGCCGACGACGGACCAGATCGCCTGGTAGCTGGCGCGGCCGAGCGTGCGGTTGAACAGGCGGTCGCCGCCGCCGAGCACTTCGAGAAACGGGTTCTTGATCGTGTCGAGCGCCAGCAAGGGCCAGCCCATGCGATCGGCGATGCCGCGCGAGACGGTGCTCTTGCCGCTGGCGGGGATTCCGTTGACGAGCACCGCGCGCTTGATCTGGCCGGACAGGGCCGAGGGGGCAACCGAAACGGCATGCGGCTCCCCCGCCAGGGCCTGCAGGCCGGCTCCGATCACACCGGCGTCATCACCGAGCTGCGCGGGTTCGACCTGGCATTGATACCAGGGCGCCAGCGCCGGTGCGCGGCCGAGCGCTAGGTGCGCCGCCCGGCCGAGGCCACCGCCAAGCAGCACCAGGTCGGGATCGAGCACCGCAACGGCGGTGTCGATGGCGGCGCGCAGCGGCCTCGCCCAGGCATCCAGTACGCCGCGCGCGGTGGTGTCGCCCGCCGTATCTCGGGCAAAGAGCTGATCGACCGAAATGCCGGGGCCGAGCCCGGCGCGTGCAATGTGACGGCCGAGCGCCGTGCCCGAACTGGTGGTCTCGACGCAGCCGCGGCGGCCGCAGGCGCAGACCTCGCCATCGACGTCGACAGTGATGTGGCCAAGCTGCCCTGCCGTTGCCGAGCCACGCGTGATCCGCCGATCCTGGGCGACAGCGCCGCCAATGCCGGTGCCGATAGTGAACATGACAATGTTGCCGTGACCACGCCCGGCGCCGAGCGCCATCTCGGCGGCCAGCGCCATGTTGCAGTCATTGTCGATGACGACAGGCTTGCCCGTCATGTCTTCCAGGCGCCGCGCCAGTGCAACCGAGGCGAGGTTGACATAGCCGCCTGACAGGACCGCGCCGCGCCGCGCATCGACGCGGCCAGGAACACCGACGCCGATGGCCTTCACATCAGGCGTGTCGAGAAGGCGCACCATGTCGGCGATGCGGCCGAGCACCAGCTCGGGGTCGGGCGCGCTCTTTTCGGAAACGCGCTTGAGGATCTCACCGGTCTCGGCGATGCGGGCGGCACGCAGATTGGTGCCGCCGATGTCGATTCCTATGCTGAGAGGCATGGCGTCCTGCATTTGTTTTCACGCAATTCCGGACGCAAACCGCTTCACACTTTTGCTGGAATAGCTCTAGTCCAAATTCGACTATCAGGCAGCGGCCTTTTGCCGGTAGTGCCCGATCACGGCCTGGATCTCACGCAATCGCGGCACCGCGATGGTCTTAAGCCTTTCGCGCTGGATGTCACGGTCGAGCGAGATGCAGTCCTTCCAAAGCGAGCGGCCGGCGATGACGCCCGAGGCGCCGTTCTGCATGGCGATCTCGACCTGGCCGAGGAAGGTGGCGTGGTTGACGCCGGCCGAAAGCACGGCCCAAGGCACCTCACCGGCCATTTTGGTGATGTTGGCGCAAGCTTGCGGCGTTCCGGGGTAGGGAAGCTTCAGCACCTTGGCGCCGCAGTCGAGCGAAATCCTGGTGCCTTCCTCGACCAGCCACGGCGTCTTGGCCGCATAGTCCTCGGGGCTTTCGCCGTCGAGCTGATAGGTCAGGAACTCGACGACCAGCAGCAGGTCTTCCTGCCCGAAATCGGCGATGCACTGGCGCAGGATGGCGATGTTGTGCTCGTTGGCTTCAGGCTTGTCGGCCCGCAGATACACCATGATCTTGCCGCCAGTGCCGCCGAGTGCGCGGACACGGCGCGCGTCGATGTCTGGAACCAGGCGCGACAGACGGTAACCCACGGGCGAGACGTCGAAACCGGAAGCGTCGAGGCCGATGAGCAGCGCCGTATCGCGGTTCAGCACACCCTCGTCGACAATGCGCGGCACCGCGCAGAGCGGGTCGAGCAGCACGCAGGATGCGGCACTGGCGAGGTAGCGCGTGATATCCTCCTTGGTGTCGCCAAGCATGTCGTTGGTGATCCTGGCCTGTTCGGCCGGGTCGGAAGCCAGCAAGGTCCGCATGCCGCCGCGCTGGTCGCAGGCTATGGCCACCATGGCCCCGTCCTTGCCGCATATCTGCTGATAGCCGCGCAGTTCCGCGGTGGTCATCTTCGTCATGGTCTCAATCCGATGTTGGCGCTCTCTCACGAAGGGCGCGGATCCGTGAAAACAAGAATGTTCGGTTCTGCCCGCCTTGCCGGCAGGCAGGGAGATTTTGCCGAGGTGCTGCGCCATCCGCCCTCGCGAACGACGCCTCGCCGGCCTTGTGACCAGGGATCGGCGGCAAGTTGCGAGTTGGCTGGATTTGCGCGATAACTCCCGTCGGCGTATGTGTGTGTAACACGTTGCTGAAAGGAATTGCAAGCTGTCTGTTTCTCCCATCCAGGATGCCACCCCATCGCGGACGATGCTGCACACGGTGGCTAAGCTGCATTACGTGGAGGAGATGTCGCAGGTCGACATCGCCCGGCAGCTCGGTGTCTCCACCGCGACGATTTCGCGTCTGCTGCAGCGGGCGCGGGCCGAGGGCATTGTCCGCATCGAGGTTCTCGACCTTGCGACACCGGAGGACATCACAAGGCAGCTGGTCGACGGCTTGAAATTGCGGGATGCCGCGGTGGTGGAGACGCCGGCGGCGGGTACGCTGGCGGCGCTCGCGGCGCCGCTTGGCGGTCTGCTCAGGCAGGCGCAACTGGTGGCGGGCTCCGTCGTCGCCATCGGCTGGGGACGCGCGGTGCGCGAGGTCATCCGGGCCGGCCTGCCGCGCATGCCGGGCGTGCTGACCGTGGCCGCCACCGGCGGCATGCAGCAGCAGGCGGCGCATTTTCAGGTCAACGAATTCGTGCGACTCGCCGCCGAGGAGTTCGGCGGCACACCGCATTTCATCCATGCGCCTTATCTGCCGTCTACCGAATTGCGAGAGGTCTTCCTGCGCGACACCGCCATTCGCGATGCCGTCGCTTTGTGGGAGAGGACCGATGTCGCGATCGTTGGCATCGGCTTGCCGCACGCCATCAATGCCCCGGAGGCAAGTGCCGCCACGCCCAGTGAGCAGGCGCTCGTTCATGCGGCCGGCGACGTGCTTCGCCATTATTTTGATGCCGAGGGCACGCTGATCGCCTGGGAAGGGGAGAGCCGGATGATCGCAATGTCGCCGGCGCAGCTGCGAGCCGTGCCGCTGGTCATCGGCGTTGCCGCATCGCCGGAGAAGGCGACGGCGATCATTGCCGCCGTTCGCGCCGGACTCATCAACACGCTGGTGACGGATACCAAGACCGCGCAGGCCATTCTGGCCACCCTCTCGCAGACATAGACCGGCGGCAATAGCGCGTTGACGCTGCCCTTCTGGAGGTGGCTCCAGGGCGCTGCCGCGAAATAGGTTGTGTCGCCGAAGGCGCGGAGCAATAGTTGGCCGGGGCTCCACGGAGCGGTCAGATGTTGGACTGTGTGAATATCCCGGCGCTGCAAGCTCGGAAAAACCGGGTTGCAATTTATTTCTGCAAAGTGTTACAAGTTCGAACGCCCGCTGGCAAAGCGTGGCGCGGGGCACAGTTTGTCGGACCTCTCGGAGGCAGAGGACGGGGCTGTGGCCCAGTGCGCCGGTCGGCTGACCGGCCGACATGTTGACTGGAGGGCGCTTGGGAGGAGCTGCCCGCGAAAGGCAAACAGGCTTTCACGGCCGTTGGTATCCGTCTCTGCACGGATGACGGTCATTCCAATGTCACTCGCAACGGCAGATCTGCCAATAATGAGGAGGATGTCATGAAGAAGATCGTTGCCGCGCTCGCGGCGCTCGCCGTCAGCGCGACGGTGTTGATCGCGCCCGCGCAGGCGCAGGACAAGAAATACACCATCGCGCTCATTCCGGGCCTCACCACCGACGGCTTCTACATCACCATGCGCAAGGGTGCCCAGGCAGCGGCTGACGCGCTTGGCGTGAACCTGGTTTTCCAGGGAGCTTCGGACTTCAACCCGGTCACACAGGTGCCGGTGCTTGACGCGGTCATCGCCAAGAAGCCGGACGCGATCCTGATCGCGCCGACCGACAAGGTCCAGTTGGTCGAGCCGTTGCGCAAGGCCAATGATGCCGGCATTCCGGTCATCACCGTCGACACCTTCATCGGCAGCGGTGTCTACCAGACCGGTGCCGGCGATGCCGATTTCCCGCTGTCCTACATCGCCTCGGACAATGTTCTCGGCGGCGAGATCGCGGCGCGCGCGCTGGCAACCGCCATTGGCGACAAGGGCAAGGTCTATGTCTCGAACGTCAAGCCTGGCGTCTCGACCACCGACCAGCGCGAGGAGGGCTTCAAGAAGGAGATGGCAAATCATCCCGGCATCACCGTGCTGGAGACCCAGTTCAATGACGACGACGCCAACAAGGCGGCTTCGCAGCTGCAGGCGGTGTTCGCGCGCAATCCCGACCTGGTCGGCGTGTTCGGCGCCAATCTGTTCTCGGCGCTGGGTGCCGCCAATGGCGTCAAGCAGGCCGGCCAGACGGGCACCGTCAAGGTGGTTGCCTTCGATGCTCCGACCAGCATCGTCGACAACATCAACACTGGCCTGGTCGACGTGGCGATTGCCCAGCATCCCGCCGAGATCGGTTATTATGGCGTTGTCTCGGCCTACGCCCACCTGACCGGCCACTCGATCCCGGTCACGATCGGCACCGGCTTCACGATCATGAACAAGTCCAACATCGCGGACCCGAACATCTCGAAGTATCTCTACTCCGAGTAAGTCCAGACGTGCTTGGCTCCTCCCGCTCAACGGGAGGAGCCTGTGCCGGTCCTCGCCAAAGGCGGGACCTGTTTGAAGGCAGCCGCACCGCGGAGTATCCATGACCTCGACATCACCAGCCCAACCGGCCGAGAAGCATGTCGCCCCTCAGGCCGACCACGGCGATCCGGCCAGAAGCCTGATCGGACGTATCGCCGAAGCGCGTGCCTGGCTGTTCCTCGCCGGCCTGATCGTCTGTTTCGAGATCTGGTCGAGGCTCGCCTTCGGTGTGACCTTCGTCCTCAATCCGTTCAACCTGCAGTCCATCGCGATATTCGCCGTGGCGCCGCTGCTGCTGGCGACCGGGCAAACCTTTGTCATCATTTCGGGCGGTATCGACCTGTCGCTCGGCTTCATCATGGGGCTTGCCGCCGTCGTCGCCGCGCACGCCACCAACATGGCGGGTGCTGCCATCCCCTTGCCGCTGGCCATGCTGGCGGGCATCCTCGCCGCGGTCATCGTTGCCGGCGTGCCCGGCGTCATCAACGGCCTGCTCATCTCGCGCCTCAGAGTGCCGCCCTTCATCGGCACGCTCGGTATGTTCGGCGTCGCGCGCGGCGCTGCTTTCCTGCTTGCCGGCGGCACGACCGTGCCGGTGCAGAATTCCTGGTTCGCGCTGCTCGGCAACGGCAAGGTCCTTGGCGTGCCCTATCTGGTGCTGATCACCGCTATCTTCGTCGTCGTGATGCACTATCTGCTCAGCCAGACCCGGTTCGGGCAGCACAATTATGCCATCGGCGCCAATGTGCAGGCGGCGCGTCGCTCCGGTATCGATATCAGGGGCCACATACTGCGGCTCTATGTGCTGTCGGCAATGTGTGCCGGCCTTGGCGGCGCGCTCTATGCCGCGCGCTTCACGGCGGGTGCGGCGCAAGCCGGCGAGCCCTTGCTGCTCGACAGCGTCGCGGCGGTGGTGATCGGCGGCGCCAGCCTGTTCGGCGGTTCCGGCACCATCTTCGGCACGGTCGCCGGCGCGCTGGTAATCGCGGTCATCCAGTACGGGCTGGTCTTCGTCAATGTCGAGCCGTTCTGGCAGTTCATCGCCGTCGGCGTCGTCATCATCATTTCCGTCCTTATCGACCAGGCGCAACGCCGGTTCAGTGGAGCCCGTCAGGATGAATAGCAGCAACCAGACCACGCCCCTGCTGGAGGTTCGAAACCTGTCCAAGCACTTCGGCGCCGTGCGCGCGCTCAACGACTTCTCCATGGCCGTGCGGCCGGGCGAAGTGGTGGCGCTGGCCGGTGACAACGGTGCCGGCAAGACGACGCTGATCAAGGCGATATCGGGGGTGTTCCAGCCGACGGGCGGCGAAATCCTGCTCAGGGGCCAGCCGGTGACGTTCGCGACGCCGCAGGAGGCGCGCGAAAAGGGCATCGAGACGATCTACCAGGATCTCGCGCTCGCTGACAATCTGTCGATCGGCGCCAACATATTCCTCGGCCGCGAACCGATGCGCAAGGCGTTCGGCTTCCTGCCGGTGCTAGACCGCAAGGCCATGGCCGAGGCGGCCAAGGCGACGATGGGCCGGCTGGACTTCCATGTCAGCCGGCTCGAGGCCCCGGTCAGCAACTTCTCCGGTGGGCAGCGCCAAGCCGTCGCCATCGGCCGCGCCGTCTACTGGGATGCACAGATCCTGATCATGGACGAGCCAACCGCCGCGCTTGGCGTGCCGGAGCAGCGCAAGGTCATTTCGCTGATCCACCAGCTCAAGGCGCAAGGGCGCGGCGTGATCTTCATCTCGCATAATCTGCAAGACATCTTTGCGGTCTCGGACCGCATCGTCGTGCTGCGGCGCGGCGTCCAGGCCGGCGAGCGCAAGATCTCCGAGACCAATCATGACGAGGTCGTCAAGCTGATGGTCGGCGGCTAAGGTGGATTGATATTCGGTCGGCCTGTAAACGCTCGGCCTGACCTGAATCCCAACACAACTTAGACACTGAATTGCTTAGGCGGCATCGCGGTTGGTCAATGCGATGTGGCAGCAGCCGGAGCCGTGGCCGGGCGTCCAGGTGACGTTGTCGAAGCGCACGCCGGTCGCCTCGAACAGGCCACGGTCGAAGGCGCCGGCGATACGGCAGAGCGTGGCGAGCTTTTCATCGCCGACGCCGGCCTCGACCCAGGCATCCTTCAGCGGGCAGCGTTTGACCTTGAAGGCGATGCGGTCATCGCCGCGCTCGACATCGGTCGGATACATCAGGCCGCCATCCGGGCTGACGGCCAGGAAGGCCTCGCCGATGGCGCGCGCGTCGTTGGCGCCGAAGCTGGCGAAGGCAGCCGCGGCCACTTCCTTGCCACGCTGTTCGATTGCGCGGACCATGATTGCCTCCGCCTTCTCGGTGCCCAACTCCCCGGTCAGTTCGTCGAGAAAGAGGCGGTAGAGATCGGCGCGGTTGCGGAAGGCGGAATCGAGTTCGCGCGACAGTTTCTCGGCTCTGGCTTCTGGGTCGGTCATGATGCGTCCTGTGTGGTTCTTTTGAGCCTTGGCGCAGCTGCCACCAACGCCTTGCCAATGGCCGATTGCGGTGCGTCGATGACGGCACGGGCGTCGCCGCTCTCGGCAATCCGCCCGGCATCGAGCAGGATGACGCGGTGGGCGACGGCGCGGACGACGCCGAGATCATGGGAAATGAAGAGATAGGCGATCCGTTCCTGCCTTTGCAGGTCGAGCAACAGATCGAGGATCTGTCCGCGCACCGAGACGTCGAGCGCCGAAACCGCTTCGTCAAGCACGATCAAAGACGGTTTCGTGGCGATGGCCCGGGCGATGGCGACGCGCTGCCGCTGGCCCCCGGAAATTTCATGTACGGCGCGCGGCGCCAGATCGGCCGTCAGCCCGACGCGCTCGAGCAAGGCAGCGATGCGGCGCGGGCGTTCAGTGCGAGAGGCGATACCATGGATGCGCAAGGGATCGTCGAGCACGCGCGCCACCGTGGCGCGCGGATTGAAGGCGGCAAGCGGATCCTGGAACACCATTTGCAAGCGAGCGCGGCGTGCTCTGAGCGCAGCGCCACTCAAGGCCAGGAAATCATCGCCTTCGAATTCGATGCGACCGGCGTCCGGTTCGATCAGGCGCAGCACCAGCCGCGCGATCGTCGACTTGCCGCTGCCGGAGGGGCCGGCCAGCGCCAATGTTTCGCCGGGCTCGATATGAAAAGAGACATCGTCGGCCGCAGTGACGGTCTTGCCGCCGCGACGGTAGCGTTTGGTGAGGTTGGAAACTGTGAGCAGGCTCATGCGTTGAGACCGCTTCGGTTCAGCAGCGGTTCGGCGTCGAGGCCGATATGGGCGTCGAGCAGCGCGCGGGTGTAGGGCTGGGCCGGCGCGCCGACAATCCGCGCCGCCGTGCCAAGCTCGACCAGCTGGCCTTGGCGGAAGACGGCCATGCGCTCGGCGAGATCTGCCGCCAGCGCGATGTCGTGGCTGATGAACAGCAGCGTCATGCCATCCTCGGCCACCAGCCTCCGGATCAAGCCGACGATCTCGGCCTGCACGATGGTGTCGAGCGCGCTGGTCGCTTCGTCGGCGATCAGCAGTTTCGGTCCGGCAGCGATCGCGGCGGCAATCGCCACGCGCTGCTTCTGGCCGCCGGAGAGCTGATGCGGAAAGGCATGCAGGGCGGAGTCCGGGTCGGGCAGGTGGACGCGTTGGAGCAAGGTTTTTGCCTTCGCGTATGCCTGAGACCAGGTAAGGCCGAGATGAGTGCGGGCGACTTCGGCGATTTGTTTGCCGATGGTCATGACGGGGTCGAGGCTGGTGGAAGCGTCCTGAAAGACGAAGCCGATGTCGCGGCCGAGGAGGGGAACTCCACCGCGAAGATGACGAAGTTGGCGCTCTACGGTGCCCAGGATTGGTTGTGTTCGCCAGAACCAATCGATCCGTCCTTCAACCCTGGCGCTCGCCGGCAAAAGCCCCGCAATCGCCAACGCCAGCGTGCTTTTCCCTGAACCGCTTTCGCCGATAATCGCCAGACGCTCGCCAGCCACAATATCGAAGCCAACGCCTTTCAGCGCTGCCACTTCGCGACCGTCGCGGCGGTAGGTCACCGTCAGGTCGCGGATCGAAGCCAGCACCGTCACGACAGGCCTCTCCTGACCGCCGTCGTTTCGACGATGCCTTCGCCGGCGAGATAGACGCCGAGCACAGTGAGCACCAGCGCGATGCCCGGGACGATCGACAGGAAGGGCGCGGTGCGCAGAACCGCGCGGCCTTCGGCGATCATGCCACCCCAGGTGACGCGGTTGGGATCGCCGAGGCCGAGAAACGACAGGGCCGCCTCGGTGAGGATGGCGGCGGCGACGATCACAGACGACATCGCCAGCACCGACGGCAAGGCGTTGGGCAGCACCTCGCGAAAGGCGATCGCCAGCGGATGCATGCCGATAGCACGGGCGCTGGCGACATAATCGCGTTCGCGAATGGAGAGGACTTCGGCGCGGGCAATTCGAGCCGGTCCGGTCCAGGTGCCGAGCGCTATTGCCACAACGACAATGCCGAGCGATGGCCCGACGACGCTGACGAAGGCCAGCGCGAGCAGGAAGCTGGGTACTGTCTGGAAGGCATCGGTGATGCGCATCAGCACCTCGTCGGCGAGGCCGCCGGCAAAGCCGGCCAGCGTACCTATCACCGCGCCGATGGCGAGTGCCGCCGCCGCCGCTGCTAGGCCGACAGCCAGGGAGGTGCGGGCGCCATGGAAAAGCTCCGCTAGCAAGTCGCGGCCGAGCCGGTCGGTGCCGAGTGGCAGCGACCAATCCTGGAAAGGCGGCAGCAGCGCCGGGCCGGCGATGGCTTGCGGGTCACCTGGAAACAGCAGCGGCGCGATGAGCGCCATCGCAATCAGCGCGGCCAGGAGGATGGCGCCGGCGGCGGCCTCGGGCGTGCGCAGAAAGCGGCGCAGCGGGCTCATGCGCCGGCCTCGCCGGCACCGACGCGCGGGTCGAGAAAGGCATAGGCGATGTCGACGAGAAGGTTGATGATGATGACCAGGACGGCGCTGGTAAGGATGATGCCGAGCAGCAGGGGCGTGTCGCGCGAAGCCACCGCTTCCTGCGCCAGCCGGCCGAGGCCGGGCACGGAGAAGACGCTCTCGATAACGACGCTGCCACCGAGCATCTGCGCCGATTGCAGACCAAGCATGGTGACCAGTGGCAGCAGCGCGTTGCGGGCGACGTGGGCGAGCACGAGGCGGCGACGCGAAAGCCCCCTGGCGCGGGCGGCCAGCACGAAATCCTGGCGCCAAGCCTCGGCCATGCCGGCGCGCATCATGCGCAGATAGAGCGCCAGATAGATGAAGCCGAGTGCGGCCACCGGCAGGACGAGATGGACGGCGATGTCGGCGGCGCGGTCGAGGCCGGTCTTGTCCGAGGCGAGGGTCTCGATGCCGCCGATCGGCAGCCAGCGCAGGTCGACGGCAAAGACCACGATCAGCACCAGGCCGAGCCAGAAACCCGGCACGGCATAGAGCGCCAGCGAGCCGATCGACAGGAAGCGGTCGCGGAAACTGCCGGGGCGGGCGCCGGCATAGATGCCGAGTGCCGAGCCGAGGCCGAAGGACAGCGCGGTGGCGCTGACCATCAGCAACAGCGTGTTGGGCAGGCGCTCGAGGACGACGTCGCGGATCGGCCTGGAGAAGGTCACCGACTGGCCAAGATCCAGATGCAGCAGCGCCCAGAGGTAGTTGGCCAGCCGCGTCAGTTCCGACTGGTCGAGGCCCCAGCGATGACGCAGCAATTCGATCATGCCGGCGTCGCCGCCGGTCGAGACGATGTAGGCGTCGACCGCGTCGCCGGGTGCGGCCTCGAGCAAGAGGAAGGTGCCGATGACGACGATCAGCAGCACGAAGATGCTGCCGAGGAGGCGGCGGCGGATGAGGGTGAGGGCGCGGTTCATGGGAAAGCCGCACTCGGATTAAGCCATAAGGGTCGAGTTCTACGGCGCCCCCCTCTGTCCTGCCGGACATCTCCCCCACAAGGGGGGAGATCAGCTGTTGTCTCTGTCTTCGCTAATTTCCAACGCTGCAGGATTGAGCGAGGCGCAAAAACTGCCAATCTCCCCCCTTGTGGGGGAGATGTCCGGTAGGACAGAGGGGGGCGCGACGGAACTCTCACCGTGGAAGCTGAGCACCCGACTACACGATGCGCAAGCCTTGAGAGTACACTAGCCCGCCAGATACGTGTCCGCCCAGTTCGATACAGCCCAGCGCGGATTGTTGGCGATGTTGCCCACCGTGTCGCGGGCGACGCTGATGAAACTCCATTCGGCGACGTTGATCAGCGGCAGGTCGGCCGCCACCTCCTTCTGGAACTCCTTGTAGAGGTCGGTGCGGGCCGTGGTGTCGAGCGTTTCCGAGGCCTTGGTGATCAGCGCGTCGAGCGCATCGTTCTTGTAGCCACCCTGGTTGGAGAACGGCACGCCGTCGGGAATGCCGCTCTGCACCAGGATGGTGGTCGAGATCGCCGGGTCGCCGCGGAATACGGGCGGGCCGACGGCGAGGTCGAAGGCGTGGTCGGTGTAGACCGCCTTGATGTGCGCGGCGGAGTCGTTATTGACCAGCTGCGCGTCGATACCGATGGCTGCCAGCGCCTGGCGCAGATAGTCGCCGAACTGCTTGGTCTCGTTGAAATAGGGCGCCGGCAAAAGTTTCAGCGTGAAGCGCTTGCCGTCCGGGCCTTTCTTGTAGCCAGCTTCGTCGAGCAGCGCGTTGGCCTTGGCAACGTCGAAGGCATAGATCGGCACATCGGCGGTGTAGAATTGCGGATCGTTCTTGGGCACCGGGCCGGTAGCTGTCGCGGCATAGCCGAGGAACACCGTCTTGACGACGAAATCCTTGTCGATGGCATGCGCGATGGCCTGGCGCACTTTCAGATCGGCCAGTTCCTTGCGGCGATGGTTGATCTCGACGACGAGCTGATAGGTCAGCCCCTCATAGCCCTTGGAGATCACCTTCAGGCCCGGCACCTTGGAGATGCGGTCGAGGTCGGCCAGCGGCACGGCGGAAAAGGCAGCGAGCTGGATCTCTTCGGCTTCGAGCGCGCTCGCCGCCGACGTCCGGTCGGGCAGAACCTGGTAGATGATCTCGTCGAGATAGGGCTCGTCCTTGCCCCAGTAATCGGTGTTCTTGATCAGCCGGTAATACTGGCCGGCCTTGTACTCGCCGAATTTGAATGGGCCGGTGCCGATGGGGGCGGTGTTGGCCGGGTTGTCCTCGATCTTGCCGACCTCATAGATGTGTTTCGGCACGACGCTCGACAGCGCCGGCAGTGCGTTGCGGATCAGCTGGAACGGCGTCGGCTTGGCGAATTTGAAGACGGCGGTGAAATCGTCCGGAGTGTCGACGGCCGCGAGGTCCTTGAACACTGTGCGGCCGAGATTCTGCAGCGGCTTCCAGATCTGCAGCGCCGAGAAGGCGACGTCGGCAGAGGTGAACGGCTTGCCGTCATGCCATTTGACGGCTTCGCGCAGTTTGAACGTCACTGAGAGCCCATCGGCGGAACCTACCCAGCTCAGCGCCAGGCGTGGCGCGAGCCCGTCCTTGCCATCGAAGGAGGCTTCGGCCAGCGTTTCGACGATCTTGCTGGAGATGAAGAAGACACCGTTCGAGGCGACGATCGCCGGGTTGAGGTTGCGCGGTTCGGAGTCCGCGGCCAATACCAGCCGTCCACCCTTCTTCGGCGTCTGCGCCCAGCCCAATGTCGGCATGGCCGTGGAAGCCAGAAGCATCGCCGAGCCGGCAAGCATCGTGCGTCTGGAAATCGTGGAACCTGGCATGATCGAACTCCGTCCTCTCCGCGACCCGACCGGGCGCGACAACACCCCTCGGATGCCGGCATCGGCATCCTTGCGGCGGCGATTATGAGCCTTGCCGAGGGTTTCGCCAGAGACGGAATTGGCGCATCCTTGCTTGGCTTTGAAATTTTCGTCCGCTGGACCAGTTTGAGAGAACGGGGTCAAGTCAACCGATCTGGTAGGACCAGATTTGGCGCATATGCGACAGATGACGAGTTGGTGACCGTTCAGAAGCGCCGGTCGCGTATTTCTGGCTAGACCAGAGTGGGCAAAATGGTGCAGATTTGCTCCACGGCCAAGGGATATGGGCGAAACAGCATCGATCCCAGGCAAATTCAGGGAGAGAGACATGAACATTGCGCCGGGCAAGAATGCCGTCAGCAATATCCCTTTTGACCAGGCGAGGGTCGACCGGCTGATGGAGGAGGCCGGCATCGATGTGCTGCTCGCAACTTCCAAGCACAACACGCAGTACCTGCTGGGCGGCTACAAGTTCATCTTCTTCGCTGCCATGGATGCGATCGGCCACAGCCGTTACCTGCCCATCGTCGTCTACGAAAAGGGCGGCCCGGATCACGCCGCCTATATCGGCAACCGCATGGAGGGCGGCGAGCACCAGAACAACCCGTTCTGGACGCCGACGCTGCATGCCGCCTGTTGGGGCACGCTGGATGCCGCGAACCTGGCTGTCGAGCATGTCAGGAAGATCGGCAAGGATGGGGCGCGCATCGGCATCGAGCCGGGCTTCCTGCCGTCGGACGCCTATGCGCTGATCCGCAAGGCGCTGCCCGACGCCAAGCTGATCGATGCGACAACGATGCTGGAGAGCATGCGCGCCATCAAGACCGATGCGGAACTGGAGAAACTGCGCACCGCCTCCGAGCTGATCACCGATTCCATGCTGGCGACCATCGGCTGGGCGCGCGAAGGCACGACCAAGGCCGAGATGATCGAACATCTGCGGCGCGAGGAAACCAATCGCGGCGCGCATTTCGAATATTGCCTGCTGACCCTGGGCTCCAGCCACAACCGCGCGGCATCGCCGCAGGCGTGGAAAAAGGGTGAGGTGCTGTCGATCGATTCCGGTGGCAATTATCACGGCTATATCGGCGACCTCTGCCGCATGGGCACTCTGGGCGAGCCGGATGCCGAGCTGGAGGATCTCCTGGCCGAGGTCGAGACAGTGCAGCAGGCCGCCTTCTCGAAGGTGAGGGCGGGCACGCTGGGCGGCGACATGATTTCGCATGCCGAGGGCGTGCTGAAGTCATCGAAGGTCGCGGCCTACACGGATTTCTTCGCGCACGGGATGGGCCTGATCACGCATGAGGCGCCGTTCCTGATGACCAACCACCCGGTGGCCTATGAAGGCACCTACGCGGCCAAACCGCTGGAGAAAAACATGGTGCTGTCGGTCGAGACGACCATGCTTCACCCGACGCGCGGCTTCATCAAGCTGGAGGATACGCTTGCGGTGACCGAGGCGGGTTATGTGATGTTTGGCGATCGCGGGCGCGGGTGGAACAGGGGTGGGATTTCATAGAACCCAAGATTGGCGCTGCCCCTCATCCGCCTGCCGGCATCTTCTCCCCGTATAGTGACGGGGAGAAGATGGCAGCCGCGCCCTCGGCACCTATTCTGCGGCGTTGAAAATTGGCGAAAGCGCCTATGACTGCGTCTTTCTCCCCGTCACTATACGGGGAGAAATGTCCGGCAGGACAATGAGGGGCGGCGCTGCCCTATAATAAGTCCATCACTGCCCCGCCGGCACCAGCCTGAAATCCGGCAGCTCCCGCAACACCAGCTCCGGCCCGGCCGGCGAGTAAACGACGAAGAGTTGCATCGGTTCGTCGCCGGTATTCAGCGTCGAGTGGAAACGGCTCTCGGGCACGTAGACGGTGCAGCCGGGGCCGACCTTCGCGACCACCGGATTGCCCTTCTCGTCCTCGACCATTTGTTCGCCGTGGCCGGAGATGACGAAGATGATTTCCTCGGCGCCCGGATGGTTGTGGCGGGTGTGGCCCTTGCCGGAAGGCAGGTCGACGACGCCGCCGGAAAAGCGGGTCGCACCATTCACTTCCGGTGCCACCGTCAGCGCCAGCCTGCCCCAGTCGAAGCCGAAGGCGCTGACGTCCTTCGGATAGACAAACACCTTGCTCTTGTCGGTCATCTCTCTCTCATCCCTTCTTTTTCTTCGTCGTCGCTTTGTCGCCGCCCAGTGTGACAGCCTTGAAATCGGCCGTCTGTCTGGCGATCGCGGCTTCCGCCGGCAGCCGTTCCATCGAACTCGCGCCGTAGAAGCCATGCAGGCCCTTGGCGCGAGACAGAATGTAGCGGGCGTCATCCGGCATCGAGATCGGGCCGCCATGGCAAAGCAGGATGACATCCTTGCGTACCGAGCGCGCCGCCTCGGCGATGGCGTCGATCGCGACCACGCAGTCGTCGAGCGACTTGGCCGAGGTGGCGCCGATCGAGCCGCCCGTCGTCACGCCCATATGGGCAACGACGATGTCGGCGCCGGCCTTGGTCATGGCGCGGGCCTCGTCGGGATTGAAGACATAGGGCGTGGTCAACAGGTCGAGCTTGTGCGCCTCGGCGATCATGTCGACCTCGAGCCCGAAGCCCATGCCGGTTTCCTCGAAACTCTGCCGCATGGTGCCGTCGAACAGGCCGATGGTCGGGAAATTCTGCACGCCGGAAAAGCCCATCGTCTTCAGTTCGGCCAGCAGCAGCGGCATGATGACGAAGGGGTCGGTGCCGTTGACGCCGGCCAGCACCGGTGTCTTCTTGACCACCGGCAGCACCTCATAGGCCATCTCCTTGACGATCTCGTTGGCATTGCCATAGGCGAGCAGGCCGGCGGCGGAGCCACGGCCGGCCATGCGATAGCGGCCGGAATTGTAGATGATGATGAGGTCGATGCCGCCGGCCTCCTCGGCCTTGGCCGACAGGCCGGTGCCGGCGCCGCCGCCGACGATCGGCACGCCCTTGTCGATCATTCCACGGAATTTCTTCAGTATGTCCTTGCGCGGTATGGCGGGCATTTCTTGGAACCTCAGTGTCTGGCTATTTCGAGAAAAGCCGCGACCGCGGCCCTGGCGAATTCGGGATCGTTGATGTGCAATGGCAAGCGCGTGACGCGACGGTTGGCACTTGGGTTGATCGAGCGCTCGATGGCTTCGAACAGGGCGGCGTCGGCTTCCGGATCGAAAAAGGCGCCACCTTCGATGTCGAGTGCCGAGACGCCTTTCTCCGGGATCAGGAAATGTAGCGGCCCCTCGCAGAGGGCGAGCCTGGTGCCGATCCACTCGCCGATCGCGCGGCATTCGTCCGCGCTTGTGCGCATCAGCGTGACGTTGGGATTGTGCTCGTAGAACAGCCGGCCGCGATAGCGTTCCGGTATGGTCGACGGCGCCCAGAAGTTGACCATGTCGAGCGCGCCGACCGAACCGACGTAGGGTAGCTTGCCGCGGGCAATCGCGCCGAAGCGATCCTCCGTTGCCGGCAGCACTCCGCCGAACAGGAGGTCGCAGACCTCGGTCGTGGTGATGTCGATGACACCGGACAGCAGGCCGCTGTCGGCCAGCTTTTCCATGCTGCGGCCGCCAGTGCCGGTGGCGTGGAAGACCATGCAGTCATATCCGGAGCGGAGCTGGTCGGCGATCGCCGTCACGCAAGGCGTGGTGACGCCGAACATGGTGAGCCCGATCGACGGCTTGCCGTCGGGCGCCGGGGCCGGGCTTGCCGCCATGCCCGCTATCGCCTGGGCGGCGTTGTGCAGCACGACGCGGGAAAGCCGATTCAGTCCCGCCATGTCGGTCACCGATGGCATCATGATGATGTCGGAGACGTCGACATAAGGCGCCGTGTCACCGGAAGCCAGCGTCGAGACCATGATTTTCGGCAGGCCGAGCGGCAGCGCGCGCATGCCCGACGTGATGATCGAGGTGCCACCGCCGCCGCCTATGCCGATCAGGGCGGCGATGTCGTTTCGCGATTGGACGAAGCGGGTGAAGGCGACACCCATGGCGGCAACCGCGGCGCCACGGTCATCGCCGCCGAGCACGGCCGCACTGCCGTCAGGATGATGACCGGCCACCTCCTTCGCGCTGATGTCGACGGGAACGGTTGAAGCGCGTGTTCCGACATCAATGCGAGAGACGGCAGCGCCCGTGGCGGCGATAGCTTCGGCCAGGAAGGCAAGTTCCTCGCCCTTGGTGTCGGCGGTGCCCACGACGTAGATGCGCTTCATGGGCGGTTCCCAGGTCATTGCAAATTTTTGAGACGCGCGTATCATATTGATATGGATATCTCACGTCAACGAGCCACTGCAGGCGACGACATGGAGCGGGGAACCGGCCTGGCCGCCGAGCGTGGACCCCGGGCGCGCACGAAACGGCTGATGCTTGAGACGGCGACACGGCTGATGCAGGCGGGTGTCACGCCGTCGGTGAGCGAGGTGGCGGAAGCGGCGGAGGTTTCCCGCGCCACCGCCTATCGCTATTTCCCCAGTCAGGCGGCACTGGTGCAGGCCGTCGTCGACGAGGGGCTGGGACCAATCCTGACCTGGCAATCGACCTCTGCCAACGCCGAGCGCCGGGTCGCGGATCTGTTCGATACGGCGATGCCACGCATCGAGGCTTTTGAGGCGACGTTCAAGGCGGCGCTGAAACTGTCGCTCGATCAATGGGCGCGACGCCAGGCCGGTACGCTGGGCGGCGAGCCGGCTTTCACGCGCGGTCATCGCGTCGATCTGCTGCAGCAGGCGATCGCCCCGCTCAAGGGCCATTTGCGGCCGCGCGACTTCAAGCGCCTGGCGCAGGCGCTGTCGCTGATCTTCGGTGTCGAGGTGCTGATCGTGCTCAAGGATATCTGGGGCCTGGACAGCCGCAAGACGCGGTCCGTCGCGCAATGGGCGGCAGGCGCCCTGGTGCGCGCGGCGGTGGCGGAATCGATTGGTGAAGGAGGTGGCGACGGTTCAAGCGTGGTCGTGAAGTAGGACCCATCTGGTTCGACCAGATTTGCATGCCGACTATCAATATTATCCCTGACGCAGGGATCTGTGCAACGCCCCTGCGTATCACTGAGTAGGAAAATCATTGGAAAACAGGCAGATAAAGCCTGAATTCCGTCGGAATGGCCAAGCCCGTCTTCCAAGAAAGGGCTTGACGACGATGCAAAATTGGTAATACCAGATTAGAAAAGAAAAGTGGATCAAAAGTGAGGGCTGCGATCCATTTTCCGGCAGGGCGAGGAGGCCCGAAACCGGAAAGGTGCGATCACGGGAGGAACTACCGGAGCCGGCCCCGTTGCCGGCTCGCATGACAGGGTAGAATGCGCACAAGGGAGGAAATCATTATGCGCAAGTTAGTGACCAGCGTGCTTGCTGGTATCGGCTTAACGCTTGCCTGCGGAACGTCAGTCTACGCGCAGGAAAAGTCGCTCACCATCTTCTGGGCGGAATGGGATCCGGCCAATTACCTGCAGGAACTCGGCAACGAATACGAGAAGGAAACCGGCGTCAAGATCACGGTGGAGACCACGCCCTGGGCCGACTTCCAGACGAAGGCCTTCACCGAGTTCAACGCCCATGGCGACGCCTATGACCTGGTCGTCGGCGACTCTCAATGGCTGGGCGCCGGCTCTACCGGTGGCCACTATGTCGACCTGACGGACTTCTTCAAGAAGCACGATCTCGGCAATGTCATGGCACCGGCGACGGTGAAATATTACGCCGAATACCCCGGCAACAGCGGCAAGTACTGGGCCATTCCGCTCGAAGGCGACGCTGTCGGCTGGTCCTACCGCAAGGACTGGTTCGAGGATCCCAAGGAGAAGGAAGCGTTCAAGGCCAAATATGGCTACGACCTCGATGTGCCGAAGGATTTCAAGGCGCTGCGCGACATAGCCGAGTTCTTCTATCGGCCCGATCAGAAGCGCTACGGCATCGCGATCTATACCGACAATTCCTATGATGCGATGGCAATGGGCTTCGAGAACGCGCTGTTCTCCTACGGCGGCGAGCTGGGTGACTATGCGACCTACAAGGTCGATGGCCACATCAATTCCGACAAGGCCGTAGCCGCGCTCGACGCCTACAAGGAACTCTACAAGTTCACGCCTCCCGGCTGGGCCAAATCGTTCTTCGTCGAGGACAACCAGGCGATCACCGAGAACCTGGCGGCGATGAGCATGAACTTCTTCGCCTTCTTCCCCTCGCTGATAAACGAGGCGTCGAACCCGAACGCCAAGAACACCGGCTTCTTCGCCAACCCGCCGGGACCGAATGGCGACCAGTTCGCCGCACTCGGTGGTCAGGGCATCTCCGTCATCTCGTACTCGAAGAAGCAGGACGAGGCGATGAAGTTCCTTGAATGGTTCATCAAGGACGAGACCCAGAAGAAGTGGGCGGCCCTTGGCGGCTATACCTGCAGCGCGGCGGTGCTCAAATCGCCGGAATTCCAGAGCGCGACGCCTTACAACAAGGCCTTCTACGAGACCATGTTCAAGGTGAAGGACTTCTGGGCGGTGCCGGAATACGCCGAACTGCTGCAGCAGCTCAACCAGCGCATCTATCCCTACATGATCGGCGGCGACGGCACCGCCAAGGAAACGCTGGACGCGCTGGCCGCCGACTGGAACGCGACGTTCAAGAAGTACGGCCGCGTTCAGTAACAATCATGCCTCACGGAGGGGGCGTTGGTGCCTCCTCCGTTTCTTTTTCTGCAAATGGGAGAGGGGTCTTGGCGACCACGATGATCACAACGCTGGACAGGTCCTCGCGGGCGGCCACGCGCGGCCTGAGCGACATTTCGATCCGCAACCTCTTCATTGTTCCGACGGTCCTGTTCCTGATCGTCTTCAACATCTTTCCGCTGATCTATTCGCTTGGCTATTCCTTCACCGACTTCCGCGCCTCGACCAACGCGCCGGCGAATTTCGTGGGGCTGCAGAACTATCGCGACCTGCTCAACGACCCCTATGTCTGGTCCAACTTCGCCATCACCGCGAAATACGTCATCATCTCGGTCGCCGGCCAGCTGCTTGTCGGCTTCGGCGTGGCGATGCTGCTTAACCGCGATATCCCGCTCAAGGGCCTTATCACCACGCTGCTGCTGCTGCCGATGATGCTGTCGATGGCTGTCGTCGGCTTGTTCTGGAAGCTTCTCTACGACCCGTCATGGGGCGTCATCAATTATGCGCTGGGGCTCGGCAATTTCGAGTGGCTGGCCGATCCCAAGATGGCGCTCTACGCCGTCGCGCTGACCGACATCTGGATGTGGTCGCCCTTCGTCATGCTGTTGTCGCTGGCGGGTCTCTCCGCGGTGCCGAAACATCTCTACGAGGCCGCCGCGATCGACCGCGCCGGGCCGTTCTATACGTTCTTCCGCATCACACTGCCGCTGGTGGCGCCGATCCTGATGATCGCGGTCATCTTCCGGACCATGGAAGCGTTCAAGACTTTCGACCTCGCCTACATCCTGACCAGCCAGCCGACGGCCGAACTGATCTCGATCCGGCTCTACAAGATGGCGTTCCAGGAATGGCAGACCGGGCGCTCCTGCGCGATGGCCTACATCGTGCTGATCATGGTGCTGGCCATCACCAACATCTACGTCAAATACCTCAACAAGGTGAAGGAGCGCTGAGATGGCCGCCGTCCGCACTTCTTCCGAGATCGGCTTCAACCGCGTCGCCATCGTCGCCGTGCTGGTGGTGACGATCATCTTCCTCGCCCCAATCTACTGGATCGCCTCGACGGCATTCAAGCCGCGCAACCTGGCCACGACCATCCCGCCGACGGTCGTCTTCCAGCCGGAGATTTCGCCTTTCGTGAAGCTGTTCACCAAGCGCTCGCAATTGCGCAGCCCGCCGACGCCCGAAGAATACGCGGCGGCGCCATGGTGGGAGCGGGTCGTTTTCGATGGCGGCGAGAAGATCGTGCGCGATGGCAAAGGCCAGGTGCAGTGGTCGGGCTATCCGAGCCGCTTCCTGAATTCGCTGATCATCGCCATCACCTCGACAGTGCTGGCGGTCGGCATGGGCACGTTCACCGCCTACGGCTTCTCGCGCTTCAAGGTGAAGGGGGAGGCGGATCTGCTCTTTTTCATCCTGTCGACACGCATGCTGCCGCCGGTGGTGGTGGCGATCCCGATGTTCCTGATGTACCGCGCGGTCGGCCTCAACGACACCCATATCGGCCTGATCATTCTCTACACCGCCTTCAACCTGTCCTTCTCGGTGTGGCTGATGAAGGGTTTCATGGACGAGATCCCGAAAGAATATGAGGAAGCGGCCCTCGTCGACGGTTACACGCGCATGGAGGCCTTCTTCAAGATCGTGCTGCCGGAGGCCGCCACCGGCATCGCCGCCACTGCCGTGTTCTGCTTCATCACGGCGTGGAACGAATATGCCTTCGCGCTGATCATGACCAATCGCCGTGCGCAGACAGCGCCGCCCTTCATCCCCAGCCAGGTCGGTTCCGGCCTGCCCGACTGGACGGTGATCGCCGCCGGAACGTTCCTGTTCCTGCTGCCGGTCGCCATCTTCACCTTCCTGCTCCGCAATCATTTGCTGCGCGGCATCTCCTTCGGAGCGATCCGCAAATGAGCTTTCGCGCCATCAATCAGAAATACCTGGAGCCTGGTTCGCAGGTGCTCATGGTGCTCGGCATCGTGGCACTCTGCCAGCCCTGGAACATGCTGCTGCACACATACGGCCTGACCATCATCCTGATCGGGCTGATCGGCTTCAACATCACCTCGAAAATCGCGCCTGAGGAGGAGGCCGGCACCGGCCATGCCGCGCGAAATCCGGGAGCAGAGCATTGACCCAGATCGAGCTTCGCGGCGTCCAGAAATTCTTCGGCGCCGTCCAGGTCATCAAGGACCTCAACCTCAAGATTGCCGACAACGAGTTCATCGTGCTGCTCGGCCAATCGGGCTGCGGCAAGACGACGACGCTGCGCGCGATCGCCGGGCTGGAGACGATCGACGAGGGCGACATCCTCATCGACGGCAAGCCGGTCCAGCATCTGAAGGCCGCCGACCGCGACATCGCCATGGTGTTCCAGTCGTTCTCGCTCTACCCGCATATGAGCGTCTACGAGAACATCGCCTTCCCCTTGCGCGCCACGCGCAAAAGCAAGGCCGAGATCGACAGCGAGGTGCGCTCGGTCGCCAAGACCCTGCAGATATCGGATCTGCTCGGCAAGAAGCCATCGGCACTTTCGGGCGGCGACATGCAGCGCGTCGCCATCGGCCGGGCGCTGGTGCGGCGGCCGAAGGCTATGCTGATGGACGAGCCGATCGGCGCGCTCGATGCCAAGTTGCGCGAGGAGATGCGGGCCGAGATCAAGCGGCTGCACATCAAGCAGGGCTCGACCACGATCTATGTCACGCACGACCAGATCGAGGCGATGAGCCTCGCCGACCGCATCGTCATCATGCATGAAGGCGTGCTGCAGCAGGTGGGCACGCCCGACGAGGTCTATTCGCGCCCGGCCAATCTGTTCGTGGCGCAATTCGTCGGCAGCCCGGTGATGAATGTCGCCGACGCGGCGGTGGCCGAGAAAGCCGCGTCCGCATCGGTGACGGTCGGTGACGCGGCCACCGGCTTCGAGTTTCCGCGCGCTCTGCTGTCGAAGCTCAACGGCCATGCCGGCGGCCAGCTGGCGCTCGGCATCCGTCCGGAAGGCGTGCTCATTCGCCGTGACGCGGCCGACGGCTTCATGGCCGTCGAGACGCAGATCGTCGAACCGCTGGGGTCCTTCGATATCGTCGACCTGAAGGTCGGCTCCAAGATGCTGCGCGCCCGTACCAAGAGCGGCTTCATCTCGGGGCCCGGCGAGAAGGTCTTTGCGCGGATCGATCCGACGCAGGCGCATTTCTTCGACAAGGCAAGCGGCAAGTCGCTGGAAGTGAGATTGTGATGGCCCATATCCAGCTCAAGAATATCTCCAAGAGTTTCGGTAATCACACGGCCCTGACCGGGCTCGATCTCGACATCGCCGATGGCGAGTTCTTCGTGTTGCTCGGCGAGACGGGCGCCGGCAAGACGACGACGCTGCGGCTGATCGCAGGCCTCGAGAAACCGAGCGAGGGGCAGGTCCTCATCGACGGCGTCGACGTTGCCGACTGGGGCGCGGCCGAACGTGACGTGGCGCTGGTGCTGCAGCAATATTCGCTCTATCCGCGCTACACGGTGCGTGAAAACCTCGAATTCCCGCTGAAGCCGAAGATCCGCCGGCTGCCCGATGCCGAGATCAAGGACCGCGTCGACCGCGCTGCCCGCACACTGCGCATCGAGCACTTGCTCGACCGCAAGACCGACCGCCTGTCCGGCGGCGAGATGCAGCGCGTCTCGATCGGCCGCGCCATCGTGCGCAAGCCGCGCGTGTTCCTGATGGACGAGCCGCTGTCGGCGCTCGATGCCAAATTGCGCGAGGCGCTGCGCACGGAACTGAAGAACCTGCAGATACAGCTCGGCGCCACGTTCCTGTTCGTCACCCACGACCAGATCGAGGCGATGTCGATGGGCGACAAGGTTGGCGTGCTCAACCATGGCCTCATCGTCCAGACCGGCACGCCGCACGAGATCTACAACAACCCGCGCGACACCTATGTGGCAAGCTTCGTCGGCTCGCCGCCGATGAACCTCATCGACGGCAAGCTGGTCAACAACCGCGCGGTGATGGCACCGATGAATTTCGAGCTGCCGCTTTCTGGGGGAGCCAAGACGAGTGCGGCGACCGACGGTCGCCCGCTCGTCTTCGGCATCCGTCCCGAAGATGTCTATCTGGAAAGCGGCGCTCCGGTCGAGGCGCGTGTCCATGACGTGGAAAATCATGGCGTCGAGAAGATCCTGACGCTGCGCGTCGGCGACACAACACTGCGCGCAACGGTGCCGGCCAGGACCGATGTCGCGATCGAACAGCCGGTGCGTTTTGCCTGGAACCCGGACAAGGTGGTGCTGTTCGACAAGGGCAGCGGTGTCAGCTTGCGCCACGCCGGGTGACGCGCTGTTTCTGATCAGCCGGGTAGCCTTGCTACGAAGGATACTGGCTCAACTGGCCTGGCGGATTTCGGCCTGTTCCTCGGCGCGAAGGTGGCTGGGCGCCGCGCCGATGACCCGCTTGAAGGCACGGCTGAAGGCGGCGTCCGATTCATAGCCAAGGCGGGCGGCAACGACTGATATTTTCATCCGGTCGCGGACCAGCCACTGACGCGCCTGATGCATCCTGACCTGGGTGACATATCTTGCCGGCGTTTCGCCGACGATGGTGGCGAAACGTTCGGCAAAACCCGAGCGCGAGGCGCCCATCATCCGGGCCAGCGACTCGACCGTCCAGTCATGGTCAGGTTCGAGATGGATGGCGGCCAGCACGCGACCGATGTCGCGGTCCTTGACCGCGGCGATCCAGCCGGAGGAGTCGCCGCAACCACGTTCGACCCAGGAGCGGATGACGGTGGCGGCAAGCACATCGGCCAGCCGTGCCAGGATGCCGCCGGAGCCGACACGCTCCATCGTCACTTCGCGCGCCATGGACTCCAGCAGGTGTGGAATGCCGGGCTCGTAGGCTTCCAGCTCGTGCGTGCGCATCACGTCCGGCATCATGCCGAGCAGGGGGTGCAGGCCGTCGATGTTGAAATACATCGCGGCGCAGAAAAGCAGCGTTCCGGGCTGACAATTCTTGTCGCACATCTCCGCGTTTGACGTGCAATAGACATCCTTGCAGACTTCCTCGAGCTCGTAGCCATGGATCGGCCAGGCCTGCGCCCCGGGTTCGCTGGCCAGCACATGCGCCTCGCCTCGTGGAAGCAGCACCGCGTCGCCAGCATTGAGCTGCACCCATTCGCCGGATGGCTGCTTGAGCCAGCAGCCCTTGCGGCCGATGAAATGAAACCGCGCTCCGGGCTGAGCCGGGAACTGGATACCCCAAGGCTCCTTCATTTCGCAGCGGCCATACTCGACACCGTCGAGACGCAGGCCCCGCAATATGTCAGTCAGCGGGTCGCCGGTAATCGGGATTTTGGACGAACGGTCATGCATGATGGGGTTTCTAGCATGGAAACTCCAGCCCGTCACTCCCTATGTTGCGCCGCAAACAAATCGGAGACTGACCATGGCCGAACCCGCGACAGGCGTCATCGACGCCGCACTTCTGAACCCCACAGAAACCGATGAGCGAGCCGAGCCGGCATGGGGTGCCGTGGTTTCGCTGGCGCTTGGCGTTTTCGGCCTCGTCACCGCCGAATTCCTGCCCGCCAGCCTGCTGACGCCGATGGCGCGCGATCTCGGTGTCAGCGAAGGCGTGGCCGGGCAAGCGGTGACGGCAACCGCCATAGTCGGCGCCATCGCAGCGCCCACCATGGCCATCATCACAAGGCGCATGGACCGCAGGTTCGTGATGTGGATGCTGACGGCATTCCTCATCTTGTCCAACCTCCTGGCCACCTTTGCCTCATCGCTGTCCATGCTTCTGCTTGCCCGCGTCGTGCTCGGCGTTGCGCTCGGCGGCTTCTGGGCGATGTCGGCGGCCATGGCGTTGCGGCTGGTGCCGATGCGGCTGATGCCGCGCGCCATGTCGATCATCCTGACCGGGGTCTCGCTGGCCACCGTCACCGCCGCTCCGGTCGGCGCCTATGTCGGCGACATCTGGGGATGGCGCACGGCGTTCATGATTGCCACCATCGCCGGCGCCTTGGCGCTGCTGGTGCAATTGGCCACCATTCCGAAGCTGCCACCGGTGGGTGTCGCAAGCTTCCGCACCTTGCTCGATGTGCTGGAGCGGCCGTCGATCCGGGTGGCGCTGCTGGTCGTGCTGCTGGTCGCGTCCGGGCATTTTGCCGGCTTCACCTATGTGCGCCCCTTCCTCGAAAAGGTGCCGGTGCTCGACATCGAGACGATCTCGCTGGTGCTGCTGGCCTATGGCGTAGGCGGTTTCTTCGGCAATATCGCCGGCGGCATCCTGGCGGAGCGTAACCTCCAGGCGGCCGTTGCCCTGGCGCCCTTACTGATTGCGCTGGCCGCCGCCTCGATGCTGATCTTTGGCGCCTCGCCGACGATTGCCGCCACCGCCGTCGCCGCCTGGGGTTTTGCCTTCGGCGCGGTGCCGGTCGGGTTGCAGAGCTGGCTGGTGCGGGCAGCGCCGGACCAGGCCGAAAGTGCCGGCGGCTTGATGGTGGCGACCTTCCAGGTGGCGATCGCGCTGGGCGCCGTCTTCGGCGGCTTGCTGGTCGACCATACCGGCGTGGCCAGCGCCTTCGCCTATTGCGGCATCGCAACGCTGCTGGCGGCGATCGTCGTGTTCCTGCGTGGCCCGAAGCAGGCCGAATAGTCTCCCATCCCTGACCTGCCCAGCGGCCCGAGAACCATCATGGTTATCGGGCCGCTGCCGTTGTGATGGCGGCAACGAAGCGGCTGAGGCTGTCCTCGATATAGGTGGCGACTTCAACTGCCGGATCGAAGCTCCACCACAGGAGGGAGCCTTGCCAGTGCGACGCCATCAGCAGGCCGATGTCCCGCGGAGGTGTGGGCGTTGCCGCGAAACAAGCCGCCAGTGCCTTGCAAAGGGCTGTCTTCCAGGCCGCACCGCGCGTCCTGAGCACGGGGTCTCGCAAATCCTCGCGCAAGACGAGCAGGCCTTCGGCATAGGCTTCGATGCCGCCATAGCCCTGCGACAACGCCACCAGCAATTCAATGGCGCCGGCCGGGGTCTTGGGCACGCTGGCGGCCAGCATCCTGGTCCTGTCGTCGAGGTCGTCCCAGGCATGCAGCAAGGTGCGCTGCTTCAACCGCGCCTTATTGCCAAAGCGCTGCACCAGTGTTGCACCGGAGAGGCCGCAGGCCTTTGCCAGGCGCTCGAAGGTAAGCGCCTCCGGGCCATGCTCGTGCATCAGCCGCAATGCGCTCTCCAGTACCTGCTCGTCGGATTGGGTCTTGGGACGGGTCATCTTGACATTCCATTATAACCGAACGATCATTTATATATGATGGACGTGGCGCAAGCCATCCTTATTTGATCGATGCGTGCCGTTCTTGGGAGAGTTCAATGACGTTGCAAGGAAAAGTTGCCCTGGTTGCCGGTGGCACACGAGGTGCCGGGCGCGGCATAGCGGTCGAGCTCGGCGCTGCCGGCGCCACTGTCTATGTCACCGGGCGGAGCACGCGCGCGCAGCAATCGGAGTATGCGCGCCCCGAAACAATCGAGGAGACGGCGGAAATGGTCACAGCGACCGGCGGCAGGGGCATCGCCGTGCAGGTCGACCATCTCGTGTCCGACGATGTGCGCAGGCTGGTCGAGCGCATCCGCACCGAACAGGGCCGTCTCGATATCCTGGTCAACGACATCTGGGGCGGTGAGAAGCTCTTCGAATGGGACAAGCCAGTCTGGGACCACAATCTGGAGAACGGTTTGCGCATGCTGCGTCTGGCCATAGACACCCATCTGATCACCGCCCACCATGCGCTGCCCCTCATGATCGAGCAGCCGGGCGGGCTGCTGGTCGAAGTCACGGACGGCACCGCCGAATACAATGCCGATCACTACCGCCTGTCGCCTTTCTACGATCTCGCCAAGGTCGCGGTGAACCGCATGGCCTGGGCCCATGCCAAGGACCTTGCGAAACACGGAGCCACCTCAGTCTCGTTGACGCCCGGCTGGCTGCGATCGGAGATGATGCTGGAGGCTTTTGGAGTACGCGAGGAAAATTGGCGTGATGCAACCGCGACGGTGCCGCATTTCGTCATTTCGGAGACGCCGCGCTTCGTTGGGCGCGCCGTTGCCGCGTTGGCTGCGGATCCTGATCGCTCACGCTGGAACGGGCAGTCGCTATCCAGCGGCGGGCTGGCGCGAGTCTACGGCTTTACCGACCTCGACGGTTCGCGGCCCGATGCCTGGCGCTATGTGCCGGAGGTGCAGGACGCCGGCAAGTCAGCCGACGCAACGGGCTATCGGTGATGCGGTCTGGAGTCGCTCAGGCCGAACGCCCGTCAAAATCGAAGACCGGCAAGGCGGACAGGTCGATATCGGCGACGCAGTTGAGGTTGATGTAAGCGTTGCGTTCGCCGCTTTCGCGGAGATCCTCGGCGAAAGGGTGGATGCCGCAGGTGCGGCAGAAGCGGTGCGCCATGGTGTGGTTGCCGAATGTGTAGGTGCCCAGATCATCGCCCCAGGCCAGGACGGTCAGGCTCTCATGCGGGATGGCGCACAGCAGGGCGCCCTTGCGTGAGCAGATCGAACAATTGCACCTGATGGCACCGGTCAGTTCCGCCTTGAATTCCAGGCCGACCTTGCCGCAGTGACAGCTGCCTTTGTACAGCATCAGTATCTTCCTATCGCTGGCAGGTGCAAAGGCACGCTGGCCGGGTTATCCCTTTCGCAGGCCCAACCGGCTGCGTTAAGTCTTTGTTTTTTCGCAATTCCCAAGGGCAAAGCGCCATGCGCTTTGCCCGGGGAAAACCGCACACACTTTTCCTGGAATTGCTTTAAAGACGTTGCATTCTGGCGGAGTCCGACATCTACATGCAATCCATCCGTGACCGTCTCGAAATCATCCTGTCACGTCTTGCCAATCGTGCGGCCGACGAGAAGGTCTTCACCAGGCTCTATGCCGAACCCGCGCGGGCCGCGGCGGACGCCAGCGATGCCCGTAAGCGCGCCGGTGTGACGCTTGGGCCGCTCGACGGCACCATCGTCTCGATCAAGGATCTGTTCGATGTCGCGGGCGAACAAACGACGGCGGGCTCGCTGATGCTCAGAACCGCCGCGCCCGCTTCGGATGACGCCGCCATCGTCCGCCGGCTGCGGCAAGCCGGTGCGGTCATCATAGGCAAGACCAACATGACCGAATTCGCCTTCACCGCGATCGGCGACAACATGCACTACGGCACGCCAGGCAATGCCGTTGACGCCACCCGCATCCCCGGCGGTTCGTCGTCCGGCGCCGGCGTTTCCGTCGGCGAGGGGACGAGCGACGTCTCGATCGGATCCGACACCGGCGGGTCGATCCGCATTCCTGCCGCGCTCAATGGCGTCGTCGGCTTCAAGCCGACGGCGCGGCGCGTGCCGCTGGCCGGCGCCTTTCCGCTGTCTGGCACCTTGGACTCGATCGGGCCGCTTGCCCGAACCGTCGCGCAATGTGCCGCCACCGATGCCGTGATGGCCGGCGAGGTGCCGACCGAGCTGGTGGCCGTATCGCTCGCGGGACTTCGCGTTGGTGTGCCGCGCGGCGTTCTTTTCGGCGACACGGAAGGTGAGGTCATGACGGCGTTCGAGCGTTGTCTCGGCAAGATCGAACAGGCTGGCGCGCGCATTGCGGATCTGTCGATCGACGACATGATTGCCGATCTGCGCACGGCGACCAAACGTGGCTCGATCGCTGCCATGGAAGGGGCCGAGGTGCATGCCGACTGGCTGGCGACAGGCGCATCGGCGCCAGTCGACCCGCATGTCAGCGGGCCTTTGTCGCGAGCGGCGATGCTGCCGGTGCCGGTCTATATCAGGGCCTTGCGCCGCCGCCGCGCGCTTGTCGCCGCCATGGATGAGCGGCTGACGGCGATCGATGTGCTGGCGCTGCCGACCACGCCGGTGGCGGCGCCGACCATCGTCTCCATGGCCGAGAATGCCGAGTTGCGCGATCACGTCGAAGGCCTGCTGTTGCGCAACACCCAGGTCGCCAACCAGTTCGACCTCTGCGCGATCTCGCTGCCGATGCCCGATATGGCGCTGCCGGCGGGGCTGATGCTGGTCGCACGCAATGGCCACGATCGGCATCTGCTGCGGATTGCCGCCGAAGTGGAGAGGCTGCTGGCTGATTGATCGGTAGGGAGCCGCGAATTGCGGATCAGTGTGACGAACAATGCTTGCGTTCGCTGTCCTTGGCGGTGCGCACGATGCGGGTCGCGACCAGCCAGGGCAGGCTGTAGTCCTTGCCGGTGATGGTCTGGGTGCGGTGCTCGATCGAGCCCCTGACGACGATCTCCCCGCTGTACAGCACGTCGGACTGATCCGTTATCGCCTTGTCGGCCTGCGGCAAACCGCTGGTGTCGATCGACACACCCTTGATGATCGTGCCAGTGGCAAGATCAAGCGCGCTGTTCGATGGGCAGGGCGCCTTGAAGCAGCGCAGCCCATTGTCACAATAGACATAGCTGCTCTCGGCTGCGGCGACTGCCGGCAAGGCGCAAATGGACGAGGCTGCGGCAATCAGAAATGCGAATTGAAGACCGGACATGGCCGCACCGTCGCGAAGAATTGGGGCGAAACCGCGATGCTCTAGATGTCGAGCGGAAACCGGCTCCGGTAATGATCGACAACTTCGGGATTGCGCAGATTGACCGGCAGCTTGCCGGCCAGCACGAGCAAGGCTTCGCCCGCTGCGCCGACGCCCATGCGCATCATCGATTCCTCGGTAATCCCTGCCATATGCGGGGTGATGATGACGTTGTCGAAGCCGAAATAGGGATGATTGGGCGGCAGCGGCTGCGTCGAGAACACGTCGAGCGCGGCGCCGCCGATGCGGCGCTCCCGCAAGGCCTCGATCAGGGCGTCGTCGTCGACGACCGGCCCACGCGAAACGTTGATCAAAACCGCGTTGGGTTTCATGCGGGCGATGCGCTCACGGCTGATCAGGCCACGCGTCTCCGGCGTCAGCGGACAGCAGAGCACGATGATGTCGCTCTGCTCGACCAGCGCGTCGATCGACAGGAAGCCGACTTTGTCCGGCGCCGGCTGCATGCTGCGCGTCGTTGCCACCACCTTCAGGTCGAAACCATGCGCCGCGATATGGCCGACGGCCTGGCCGACAGCGCCGAGGCCGACGATGCCGATGGTCTTGCCGGCAAGCTCTATATTGGCGTTGGCATACTCGCGTCCGGCGAGCCAGCCTTTGGCGCGCAGGTCGCGGTCGACCTTGCGGAATTGCCGCAGCAGCGCCAGTGCGGTGAACATGACGTGTTCCGCGACCGAGCGCGCATTGACAGCCGGCACGTTGGCCACCAGCACGCCGGCGGCCGCCGCCGCTTCCATTGGTATCATGTCGAGCCCGGCGCCATGGCGGATCGCCGCCCGCAGCTTCCAGGCACCCTCGAACAGCGCTGGTGGCAGCGGCGCGCGCACGATGACGATGTCGGAATCCTTCGCCTCCCGGGTCAAGGTGGCGGCATCGAGGGCCGAAGCGATGACGAGTTGACCGGCGCCGGCGAGCTTGGCCGAGGCGCGCGGGTGCAGCGGATGGGTCGACAGGATCTTTGGCACGGACTGGACCACGGTCAGGCCTTTTCGAGCGCCGGGCTCGCGGCAACCGCGTTGCCGCCCTCGATCAGCCCCTTCCAATAGCTCTCCGCGCCTTGAAGGTGGGCACTCATCAGCGCCTGGGCGAGGTTGCCGTCGCGGCGCAGCAGAGCCTCGTAGATCTGCACGTGCTCCGCATGCGAGCGAACGCTGCGTTCGGGATCGTTGAAGTAGATCGGCAGGCGCTGTTCGCCCATCAGATAATAGACGCTGCAGATGTTGTGGAAGACGCTGTTCTTGGTGGCGCGAACGATCTCGAGGTGAAACTCGCGGTCTTCCTTGGCGAGGCCTTCGCCGGCGGCGATGCGCTCCTCGGAAGCCCTGAGGATTTCACGCAGCCGCTCGAAATTCTCCTCGGTGGCGCGCGAGCAGGCAAGCTCGGCGGCCTTGATTTCGTGGATCTTGCGCAGCTCGACCGTCTCGTAGATCTGCAGCGGATCGAGCGGCAGGCCGGCGCGCGCGAACAGCGCCAGCGCCTCGACGCTCGCCTGCTTGGTGTCGATGTAGATGCCGGACTTCGCCCGACGCTCGACGATGCGCATGGCTTCCAGAATGGCCAGCGCCTCGCGGATCTGGCCGCGGCTGACGCCGAAATGCTCGGCCAGTTCACGCTCCGACGGCGTGCGGCCGGTCTCGCTGTCCGAGTGGGAGAACAGATAGGCGGCGAGTTCCGCGAGGAGGTTCTTTTCTTTCATCGTCAACTGCGTTGCGCGTGCGCCTCCAGGAATCGCTCAGAAATGGTGAACCCCAATCCAGGCTTTTCCGGGATCGCTATCATACCGTCCGTTGCTTCGACAGTCTCTTCGATCAGATCATGGATCATCGGGTTGGCGCCGAGCGAATATTCGACGATGAAACTCGACGGCGAGGCGGCACAGACATGCAAGCCGGCGAAGAAGCAGGGCGCGCCGGCCCACAGATGTGGCGCAAAGCGCAGATTGAAGGCGCTGGCGATGGTGCCGATCTTCATCGCCTCGCTGATGCCGCCGCAGAAGGCGGGATCGGGCTGGAAGATATCGGCTGATTTGAGCACGGCAAGATCGCGGAAGGCATAACGCGTCGCCTCACTCTCGCCGGTGGCGATCGGAACAGCGCCGGAGGCCCGCACTTCCGCCATGCCCGGCTTGTCGTCGGCAATGATCGGCTCCTCGAACCAGGCGAGATCGAGGTCGTTGACAAGGTGGATGAAGCGCTTGGCTTCCGCCACCGTATAGGTGCCGTGGGCGTCGACCATCAGTTCGACATCGGGGCCGAGCGCCTGGCGTGCGGCGCGCACACGGGCGGCGGAGACGTGTGCTGCCCCATCCATGGCGCCGACCCGCATCTTCAGCGCCTTGAAGCCGCCCCGGGCTATGTAGGATTTCAATTGCTCGCCGATGGCATCCGCGGACGCCCAGCCGCCCGAGGCATAGGCCTGCATGCGGTCGACCTTGCGGCCGCCGAGCAGCCGCCAGACCGGCACGCCGAGCGACTTGCCCAGGATGTCCCAGAGCGCGATGTCAATCGCGCTGATGGCGGCGATGCTCATGCCGCGCCGGGCGAGCTGCGGCATGGCGTGGCCGGTGCGCGCGGCACTGTCGTGGCGCACGCCGTTGTAGAGCATCTCCCAGATGATTCCGATATCGGCCGGATCCCGGCCGATCAGCTGCGGGCCGACCTCATGGTTCAGCATGTGGACGAGGGCGCCGTAGCTGCCGGCGCTGCCGGCGGCGTTCTTGCCTTCGCCCCAGCCGACCAGCCCGTCATCGGTTTCGATGCGCAGGATGGCGGCGTCGAAGGTCGTCACCTGGCCGAAGTCGCTGCGGTGCTGCCGAGCGGCTTCGATCGGGATGCGGACCCACCAGGCTTGGACGGTCTTGATGCGCATGTTTTTCCCCAGCCCTGCCGCCGGTCAGGGCGGAAGGGCAAATTTCCCAAAAAGTGTCGACTACTTGATCAGCGGCAGCAGCGTTTCGGCGGTGATGCGCATCTGGTCGGTGTAGAATTTCTCGGTGAGCACGCTGGAGCCGTGATCCTGGATGAACTTCAGTTGCTCAGGAGAGATATCGACCGGGTGGCGCTCGACCATTTCGGGATAGGGCGCCGCCGGCGTGCGGTCGACCGGAGCGACGAACTCGTTGGTCAGCGCGCCGTCGTAGCCGACTTCCTTCAAGGTGGCGACGATCTTCGGCCAGTCGATCTGACCGAGGCCGGCGGCGAAGCGGTTGTTGTCGGCAACATGGAAGTCGAACAGCCGCTTTCCGATCTTACGGATGGCGTCGTAGACGTTAAATTCCTCCATGTGGATGTGGTAGGCGTCGAGGCAGACGCCGCATTCGGGGCTCACGGCATCGGCCAGCGCCAGCGCCTGGGCGCCGCGATTGAACAGATAGGTCTCGAAGCGGTTGAGCGGTTCGACGGCGATCTTGACGCCGACCTTCTTGGCATGGGTGAAGCACTCGCGGGTCGCGTCGACCACCCACTTCCATTCCTCTTCCTCGGTGCCGTCCGGCACCACCTTGCCGACCGTTGCCGGAACGAGCGTGATGATCTCGCCGTCGAGTTCGCTGACCATGGTCAGCACGTCCTTGACGTACTGCACCGAGCGCTCGCGCTGGCCCTGGTTCTTGGCGGCAAGGTTGCGTTCGCCCAGCATCAAGGTCACCGCGCCCCAGCAGCGGATGCCATGCTCCTTCAGCAGCGCCCGCGTCTCCTTGGTCTTGTACTGTTCGGGCTCACCGGAAATCTCGATCGACTCATAGCCGAACTTCTTGATGCGCTTGAGGGTAGTCTCCAGGGGTTCCGCGCGCATCCAGTTGTGCGTCGAAAGATGCATGGTCTGTCCTTCCCAAATTCGTCCGTATGGTTTGCCTGCGACATGCATCGCCGAAAGGCGACGCAAGGGTTCCTCCCCAAGGCACCCCCAGCCTTTTCCTGCAAACTGGTTCGACCAATTGGGCCTGAAGTGAGGTCTACAGCAAATTGCCTGGAACGGCAAGAAGTGCGGAAGCGCAACTTCTTGTGTGAATTATTCCATTGATTGTATTGCGATATATGACGATATTTCGGGTGTGCCGACGGCTTTGAAGATGCATTGCGAGGCTTGACCAAATTCCGCTATTTGGTAATACCAGAATGGCAGTGCCTGCAAAGCGCCCGGTGCGAAAAGACCAAAATGGCTGGCCCTGCTTCCAATCGGCGCTATGCTTGGTCGCGACAAAATGAGGGAGGATGCCGATGCCGACGACAATGAAGGGCCCTGGGCTGTTTCTGGCGCAGTTCGCGGGTGACGCGGCGCCATTCAATTCGCTGGCCTCGATCACCAAATGGGCCGCCGGTCTCGGCTATAAAGGCGTGCAGATCCCGACCTGGGACGGGCGCCTGTTCGACCTCAAGAAGGCAGCCTCTTCCAAGACCTATTGCGACGAGGTCAAGGGCATCTGTGCCGATGCCGGCGTCGAGATCACCGAACTGTCGACGCATCTGCAGGGGCAGTTGGTGGCGGTACATCCGGCCTATGATACGCAGTTCGACGGCTTCGCACCGGCCTCGGTCCACAACAATCCCAAGGCGCGGCAGAAATGGGCGGTCGAGCAGATGAAGTTCGGCGCCAAGGCATCGCGCAATCTCGGGCTTGACGCCTCGGTGTCGTTCACCGGCTCGCTGGCTTTCCCTTATCTCTACCCCTTCCCGCAGCGGCCGGCCGGACTGATCGAGGAGGCCTTTGGCGAACTCGGCAAACGCTGGAAGCCGATCCTCGATGTGTATGAGGACAATGGCGTCGATGTCGGCTACGAAATTCATCCCTCCGAGGACGTGTTCGACGGCGCCACCTTCGAGATGTTCCTCGATGCGGTCGGCGGCCACAAGCGCTGCAACATCAACTACGACCCGTCGCACTTCCTCTTGCAGCAGCTCGACTATCTCGAATTCATCGACATCTACCACGAGCGCATCAAGGCGTTCCACGTGAAGGACGCCGAGTTCAATCCGACCGGCCGGCAAGGCGTCTATTCCGGCTATCAGAGCTGGACCAACCGCGCCGGCCGCTTCCGCTCGCTCGGTGACGGGCAGGTGGATTTCGGCGGCATCTTCTCCAAGCTGACGCAGTACAATTATGATTCCTGGGCGGTCCTGGAGTGGGAGTGCTGCCTGAAGCATCCCGAAGACGGCGCGGCCGAAGGCGCACCCTTCATCCAGCACCACATCATCCGCGTGACGGAAAAGGCATTCGACGACTTTGCCGGCGGCACCACCGACAAGAAGCTGCTGCGCGCGATGATGGGCATCTAGCGCGGCTTGTCCCTCCCCCGAGGGGGAGGGTGGCCCGAAGGGCCGGGTGGGGTCGGTTCGTGCCGAACTCCGCCTCTACGACCCACCAGATCCGCTGCGCGGATCGACCCCTCCTCGAGGAGAGGTAAATAGCACGAGGGAGAGAGACATGGTCGGCGCATCGAAGTCGGAAACGGGAGGCGGCCCGATCCGCTACGGCATGGTCGGCGGCGGGCAAGGCGCCTTCATCGGCGCGGTGCACCGCATCGCGGCGCGCATGGACAATGATTTCGTGCTGGTTGCCGGCGCACTGTCGTCCGACCCGGCGCGTGCCAAGGCTTCGGCCGCCGAACTCGGCCTCGATCCGGACCGCAGCTACGCGTCCTACGCCGAGATGGCCAAGGCCGAGGCGAAGCGTCCCGACGGCATCGAGGCGGTGGCCATCGTCACGCCCAACAATGTGCATGTGCCGGCAGCCAAGGCCTTCCTCGAGGCCGGCATCCACGTGATCTGCGACAAGCCGCTGGCGACGACGCTGGCCGAGGCGAAGAAGCTCGCCGCGGTCGTCGAGAAGACCGGCAAGGTGTTCGTGCTGACCCACAATTATACCGCCTATCCGATGGTGCGGCAGGCACGCGAAATGGTGGCAAAGGGCGTGCTCGGCGACATCCGCATCGTGCAATCGGAATATCCGCAGGACTGGCTGACCGAGGATCTCGCCGCCACAGGCCAGAAGCAGGCCTCATGGCGCGGCGATCCCAAGCAGGCGGGCGCCGGTGGCGCGCTGGGCGATATCGGCACCCATGCCTACAATCTCGCCCGCTTCGTCTCCGGGCTGGAGCTCGATTCGCTGTCGGCCGATCTCGATGCCTTCGTGCCGGGGCGGCTGCTCGACGACAATGTCAACGTCATGCTGCGCTTCAAGCCCGCCGGCAAGACGCATCCCGCCAAGGGCATGATCTGGGCGAGCCAGGTGGCGCCCGGACACGAAAACGGGCTGAAGCTGCGTATCTATGGTTCGAAGGGCGGGCTGGAATGGGTGCAGGCCGATCCGAACTATCTCTGGTACACGCCGTTCGGCCAGCCGAAGCAGTTGATCACGCGCAACGGCGCCGGTGCGCTGCCGGTCGCGGGTCGTGTCAGCCGCGTTCCATCAGGTCATCCCGAGGGCTATCTCGAAGGTTTCGCCAATATCTATCAGGAGGCGGCACGGGCCATTCGCGCGGCGCGCCGCAAGGGTGGCAAGCCGGCAAAGGATGTCGTCTTCCCGACCATCCAGGACGGCGTCGAAGGCATGGCCTTCATCGAGGCCTGCGTGAAGTCGTCGAAGAAGAATGGAGCGTGGACCAAGCTCTAGTCGCATGACCGGGTGAGGAGGCATGGCGTGAAGCCGGCGGGAACAGCCGGCGCGCCGTTAAATGGGGAGGGAGTGTCGATGAAAATCGGCATGTGCATGTTCTTATGGACGACCAGCGTCTCGAAGAAACACGAGGCGCTGCTGCGGGACATCAAGGCGACTGGCTTCGATGGTGTCGAGATCCCGGTCTTTGCCGGTGTGCCAGACGACTACAGGAAGCTCGGCGAACTGCTCGACCGGATCGGGCTGGAGCGGACCGCGGTCTCGGCGATGGGCGATCCGTCAATGAACCTGATCTCGGCCGACGCGGCGACGCGCAAGGCCGGTGTCAAGTACATGAAATGGGCTGTCGATTGCGCCGATGCGCTTGGCGCAAGGACGCTCAGCGGACCGCTGCATTCGACGCTGGGCGCGTTTTCCGGCTCCGGGCCGACGGCCGCCGAGAAGAACCGTTCCGTCGCCTCGCAGCGCGCCATTGGCGACCACGCCGGCAAGCGCAACGTCACCATCGGGCTGGAGGCGCTGAACCGCTTCGAATGCTATCTTCTCAACACGATGGCTGATCTGTCGGAGCACATCGATGCCATCGACCGGCCGCACATCAAGGCGATGTACGACACTTTTCATGCCAATATCGAGGAGGCCGACCCGATCGGCGCCTATACGAAGCATCGCAGAAATGTCGTGCACATCCACATATCGGAAAACGATCGCGGCGTGCCGGGGCGCGGCAATATTCCGTGGAAAGAGACGTTCGCCGCGATCCGCAAGAGCGGCTATGACGACTGGCTGACGATCGAGGCGTTTGGGCGCTCGCTGAAGGATTTGGCGGCGGCGACCAAGGTGTGGCGCGATTTCTCGGAAACGCCGGAAGCGGTTTATCGCGAGGGCTACAAGCATATCAAGAACGGGTGGAAGAAGGCCGCTTAGGGCGTCGGGACGCCGTCTGACGAGCGCTGTCCCACCGACCTCTCCTAATCGTGCACCACAGGACGACCTAACCCTGCTCGGCCTGGATCCGGTTGTAGTCATGGATCGTCCGGCTCAGCCGGCGGCGCAGGAAGTTGGATATGTTGTCGAAGATGAAGACGACGAGCAGGATCAGCAGCACCATGTAGAAGACGTTGGCCCAGTTGGAGTTGGTGCGCATCGCTTCCCACAATTTCAGGCCGATGCCGCCGGCGCCGACGGCGCCGATGATGGTGGCGCCCCTGGTGTTGGATTCCCACTGGTAGAGGGTCTGGCTGATGAAGACCGGAATGACTTCCGGCATCACACCGTAGCGCTGCACCAGGAGACCGTTGGCGCCAGTCGACAGCACACCTTCGCGCGGCTTGTCGTCGATGTTTTCCAGCGCCTCGGAATAGGTTTTGCCGAGCGTGCCGATCTCGGTAAAGAAGATCGCGGCACTGCCGGCGAGCGGGCCGGGGCCGAAGGCGCGGGTGAAGAACAAGGCCCAGATCAGCATGTCGACCGAGCGCATGAAGTCGAAGAAGCGCTTGAGCACCTGACCGAGCACGCCGCTCGGCGTGATGTTGCGGGCGGCGAAGAAGGCAAGCGGGAAGGCGACGATGGCGCCGAGCAGCGTACCCAGAAACGCCATGACGATGGTCTGCAAAAGCTTCGTCCAGACGTCGCCGTGTTGCCACTGGGCGTTGTTCCAGATGTTGTCGCCGGCCAGTGCCAGGTTCGAGGTGCCCGGCTTCAATTCGGGCCCCGACACGATCAGCGAGAGCACTTCGCCCGCCGATTTGCCGAAGAAGGGCGAGCGTGTGTCGAAGACGAAATTCGCCCAGCCGAGGAAGCGCTTGCGCACCTTGACGCGGTCGACGGTGACGCGCACCTCGCCGACGAAGCCCATCTTGGCGACCACCTCGTCGTCATGGGCGGTGATCCAGTCCGGCACCGGACCTGATATCACCGGCTTGCCGCTGGTCAGCGCAACAGGCACGGTCTCGCCGTTGGCCGTGATCGTCGCCTGCGCCTTGTCGAAGGTGACGGATTTTGCCGGGCCGTCGATCAGCACGGTGAAGGTGCCGTCCGTGTTCTTGATCACCCAGTCGGGGTTCGGGTTCTCGCCAAGGGCCGAAAAGCGCGGGTATTTTGGCGTGATCTCCGGCTGGTCGAGACGGAATTCCGGCTGCAAATCGTAACTGATCCATTGTGTCAGGAAGAGCGGCAGACGCTCCCAGTGCGATTCCCGCAGCACTTGCGGCAGGCTGAAGAACCACAGGACATAGATGAGGTAAGTCAGGATGCCGACAAACAGGAAGAGCGGGGCGAAGCGCTTGTGCAGCGGCCGCCGGAACACTTGCGGATAGCGCTCCTCGATCGACAGCATTTCCTCGGCGGTCATGGTCGTTTGTCTTTCCATTTGGCCATGACCTCTTGGACAAAACGGTTCCCGCTTGTCCGAGAAAACCGGATGCCACTTTTCGCTAACGCGGTCCTTCGGTTCGGTGTCATGGCCTAAGCCCCCATCAGAAAGGCTTGCTCGCCGACCAGCTTGCGGCGCAGCCAGGCGGAAAACTGGTCGATGATGAAGATGGTCGTGAACAAGAGCAGCACCAGCGCCAGTGTCTTGGCGCCGAAGCCGCGCGAGATGGAGAGCTTCAACTCCTCCCCGATGCCGCCGCCGCCGACGGCGCCGATGATGGTCGAGGCGCGGACATTGATCTCGACGCGCAGCAGCGTGTAGGACGTGAAATTTGGCAGCACCTGCGGCAGGCCGGCAAAGCGCACCCGCTCGAACCAGTTGGCGCCGACCGCGCGAAGGCCTTCCTCGGCACGCATGTCGATGTTCTCGTTGATCTCGTAGAACAGCTTGCCGAGCGCGCCGATCGAATGCAGGCCGATGGCGATGATGGCGGCGATCGGACCGATGGAGACAATTGCCGCGAACAGGCCGGCAATGACGATCTCGGGGAAGGCGCGCAGCAGCTCCATGAAACGCTTGACGATCAGCCGCAGCGCCGGATGGGGCGTCAGGTTGCGGGCCGCGATGAAGGAAAAGGGCACGGCGAAGATGAAGCCGATGAAGGTGGAAACCAGCGCCACGTTCACCGTGGTCAGCATCAGCTCGAAATATTCGGGAATGTAGAACCCGCCCCAGACATAGATGCGGCCGAGCGGGAAATTGTATTCCTGGGTGCCGGTATCATGCGGCGAGGCAATGTCGAACAGTGCCCGCCAGACGTCGTTCCAGTCCTTGGGGACCAGCCAGCTCAAGAAATCCAGGATATGCGGCAGCCGATCGAAGAAGTGTCCGGCATTGGCTTCGTCGGCGAACCACATGCTGGCGAACATCGCGGCGAGCAGCAGGCCGACGCCGAGCACGGTATAGAGCCTGCGCAGCGACGTCTGGCGTCGCCAGGCATCGGCCATCGGATGAGGGGCGCCGGAGGGGGCTGTCACGGAAAGGGTCATGATCGGAGATGCAAAAAGGGCGGTGTTTTTGAACACCGCCCTTCTTGATTTCGCCGTTAGCCGCCGATGGCTGCCTTACGGGCTTCGACGATGACGTTGTAGAAGTCCGGCTTCACCGGAACGTAGCCGGTGAAATCGCCACCTTCGACGCCTTCGAAGCAAGCCTTGTCCTTCTTCGGCAGTTCGGTGAAGAAGGCGGCGAGCTTGGCGGTCATCTCGTCGCCGAGCGCGGTGCGCACGACCAGCGGGCCGTTCGGGATCAGGCCCGAGCGCCAGACTTCGACGAAGTCGTTCGGGTCGACAGCGCCCTTGGCGACGACCTTGTGGAAGGTGCCGGAGGTGAAGCCGTTCTTGAAGTCGCCGATGCCCGAGGAATCGTCGACAGCGACATCGACCTTGCCGTCGCGCACGGCCAGGATGTTGTTCTCATGGCCGCCGTTGAACTGGGTCGAGGCGAAATAGGTCTCGTTGGAGGCGCCGGTGTCCTTCGGAATCTGGGTTAGCGGGATCAGGTAGCCGGAGGTCGAATCCGGATCGGCATAGCCGAGCTTCTTGCCCTTGGCCGACTTGATGTCGGTGATGCCGGAAGACTTGAGCGCCAGGCCGATCGAATAATAGCCGGTCGCGCCGTCGGTCTGCTGGGTGGTGAGGATCGGGGTGACCGCCTTCGGATCCTTGATATAGACGCTGGCATAGCCGGAGGCGCCGAGTTCGGCGAAGTCGAGCGTGCCACCGAGCAGGCCCTGGATGACGCCGTCATAGTCGGCGGCGGGGAACAGCGAGACCTTCTCGAAGCCGAATTCGGCCTTCAGATGGTCGGCCAGGCACTGGTAGTTGCGCAGCCGGTCGGTTTCGTTTTCACCGCCGAGGATGCCGACGCGGAATTCCTTCAGATCGGCGGCGTGGGCCATGCTGGTCGCCATGGCGAGCACCGAAACGGCGCCGAAAACCATCTTCCTGAACATTTGATGTCTCTCCTGTAAGTTCCGGCCCCGCGCCGGCAGCGTTCTTGATCTTGAAAAGTGCCCTTGACGCGGGCGGACGATCCAGGCCGCTCTTTCTTGAACTCAGTAACCCGGGAATGCGGGTTCGAGCGGTCCGGCGGATGCTGCGATCTTTTGCTTGAAGGCAACGCTGGTGGAGGTGATGGCCTCCGATATCTCCGCGCCATTGCTGTCGGCGCCATAGACGAGGCGCACGGCCTCACGGTTCAGCTCTTCGGGCGGGCCGTCGAAGACGACCTTGCCGGCGGCCATGCCGATGATGCGGTTGCAATAGGCACGCGCGGTATCGAGCGTATGCAGATTGGTGACGACGGTGATGCCTTCGCGCAGGTTGATGTCCTGCAGGGAATCCATCACCACCTTGGCGTTGAGCGGGTCGAGCGAGGCGATCGGCTCGTCGGCGAGGATAACCTTTGGCTGCTGCATCATGGCGCGGGCGATGGCGACGCGCTGCTGCTGTCCGCCTGACAGCGTGCCGGCTGGCTGCAGAGCGGTACGGGCGATGTCGAGCCGCTCCAGGGCGGCGACTGCCTCGGCGCATTCGGCGCGCGAAAACATGCCGAGAAGGTTGGACAGGGTCGAACGATGGTTCAACTTGCCGAGCAGCACATTGGTCAACACGTCGAGGCGCGGCACTAGGTTGAACTGCTGGAAGATCATGGCGCAGTCGCGCTGCCAGCGCCGCAGCGGTGAGCCGCGCAACTGGGAGACCTCGGCGCCGTCAAAAAAAATCGACCCCTGGCTGGGGTCGACGAGACGGTTGATCATGCGAAGAAGGGTCGATTTGCCGGCGCCCGAACGGCCGATGACGCCGACCATCTGACCCTGCGGGATCGAGATGGTGACGTCGCTGACGGCGGTGTTCTTGCCAAATCGTCGGCTGACACCGCGGATTTCGAGCGTGGCAGAGCTTGCTGACATGGGCTGGTTCCAGTCCGGTCCATATTGATCGTCAGGCATTCGCCTAACGCAGCCACATGAACCTGCCGTGTCGCCAGCATGTCAGTTTTGTTACGCTCCACAGGCTTGGCGGCTGGCGCCTTGCCGGCGATCAGCCGAGCACCAGCAATTCCTCGAAATGCTTCATGTCGCGGAAAGCGCAGAAGGCGGGTGGCTTAATCTCGATCACCGGCGCCTGCCTTGCGAAAAGCGCCAGGCCATCATCGAACAGCGCCTGCCACGCAGCCGCCCTGTCGTCCGCCAGACGCTGGATCTGATAGGCGAAGGTGATGTGGAAGACGTAAGTGTCGTGATCGGGATGCCGGTAGCCGAACGGCACCGCCAGCGCATCGCGCCATTGACGCATGATGCGCACATCCTCGTCGGTCGCGCCGGCAACGGTGAGACCGGTCGGCACGATCTCGACCACCTTGATGTTGAAGGGGCCGAAGCCTTCGAAACCCTTCAGGCGCTCCAGATAAAGCCGGGTCATGGCGTCGATGCTGGTGTCGAGCGGCACGTCCTGCGGCCAATAGGGCAGGCGGCGGCGGTACTCGATGATGCCCTGGAACAGGGTCATGTGCAGGCTGGAGACGGGCGTGAAGGCCAGCCGATCGGCATCGGGCATCGCCAGCATCTTGTCGCGCACCGCAAGCACCACGGCCTCGGAGGGTGAGCCGCTGACGAGATGGCTGACGACGGTGTTGCCGGGCTCGGTCAGGAAATTGCCTGAGGTGTCGTAGCGCGTGCCGAGATGCGCCGGCGGCATCGGATTGGAGCCGGCAAAGAATCCGGCGAGTGAGGGTTTGACTGTATCGAGCATGGCGATCTCCTTGGGGAGATGGCGTCCTGTCCGAGTCCTGTGTCAGGGATATGAAAGGGCTCCCCGATGACGATGATGCGAGGGAGCCACCTTTCCTGGAACTGCCTACCCCCCGTATTTCTCCAGGAACGCCTCGGCCGAAAGTTCGCGAAAATCGTCAAGTGACGCGCGCAGCCTGGCATGGTCCCAGTCCCACCAGGCAAGCGCCTGGTAGCGTTCGGCGGTGCGGCGGTCGAAGCGCTCGCGGATCGGCTTTGCCGGCACGCCGGCGACGATGGTGTAGGGCGCGACATCCTTCGACACGACGGCTCCGGCGCCGACCGCGGCGCCATCGCCGACAGTAACGCCGGGCAGGACGGTCGAACCGTGGCCGAGCCAGGTGTCGTGGCCGATGCTGACGCGCTTGGCGCGGCGTTGGGCGAAGAACTCGCTCTCATGCTCGGCATCGTCCCAATAGTCCGACGCGCGGTAGGTGAAATGGTGCAGCGTCGGCCGCCAGGTCGGGTGGTTGGTGGCGTTGAGGCGCACGCTTGCGGCGATGTTGGCGAACTTGCCGATCGTCGCGCACCAGACGGCGCAGTCCTGCATCATGTAGGAATAGTCGCCGAGTTCGCTTTCCGAGACCCGGCTGCGGTCGGCGATCTCGGTCCAGCGGCCAAGCGTCGAGTTGTGTACCTCCGCCGTCGGGTGGACCAGCGGCGTCTCCGACAATTTCCTGGTCATGCGGCGAGTTTTCCCGGAGCAAAGGCGGTGACGTCGATGATGCGGTCGGCAACCGCCTCGCGCACATCGTGATCGTGGAAGATGCCGAGCAGGGCGACATCCGCCGCCTTCTTGGCGGCGATGAGTTCGATCACCACGTCGCGGTTGGTGGCATCGAGCGAGGCGGTCGGCTCGTCGAGCAGCAGGATCGGGTGTTCGGTGATGAAGCCGCGCGCGATGTTGACGCGCTGCTGCTCGCCGCCGGAGAAGGTCGCCGGCGGCAGCGCCCAGAGTTTTTCCGGCAGGTTGAGCTTCGCCAGCAGTGCGCGCGCCTTGCCTCTGGCCGCCTCGCGCTCCTCGCCGCGTTCGACCAGCGGCTCCGCGACGACATCGAGCGCCGAAACGCGCGGCACGGTGCGCAGGAATTGGCTCACATAGCCGATCGTTTGCCGGCGCACGGCAAGCACGGTGCGCGGGCTGGCATTGGCGAGATCGATCAGCCCGTCGTCGTGCCTGACGATGATCTGGCCTTCATCGACGGCATAGTTGCCGTAGAGCATCTTCAGGATCGAGCTCTTGCCTGCACCGGACGGGCCGCCGAGCACCGTGCATTCGCCAGCCTTGATCGAGAACGAGACGCCAGCGACGACGGGCAGCTTGATGCCGTCGCGCAGGTGCATGGTAAAGCTCTTGGCGACGTCGGAAACAACGAGCGGGGTTGGCATGATCAGTGTCCTTTGTCTTGCCGCATGATCCGGTCCGAAAACCGGCTTCCACTTTTCGGGATCATGCGGCTACACCTGCAAAATCGAGGAAACGAGAAGCTGCGTGTAAGGGGCGCGGGGATCGTCGAGGACGCGGTCGGTGAGTCCGCTTTCGACGACGCGGCCGTCCTTCATCACCATCATGCGCTGCGACAGAAGACGTGCGACGGCAAGGTCGTGGGTGACGACGATGGCCGCCAGGCCAAGATCGTTGACCAGTCCGCGCAGCAGATCAAGCAGGCGCGCCTGCACCGAGACGTCGAGGCCGCCGGTCGGCTCATCCATGAACACCAGCCGTGGCCCGGTGACGAGGTTGCGGGCGATCTGCAGGCGCTGGCGCATGCCGCCGGAAAAGGCGCGGGGCTCGTCGTCGATGCGGTCCTGCTCGATCTCGACGCGCGACAGCCAATCGACGGCCGTGGCGCGGATCTTGCCGTAGTGGCGGTCGCCGACCGCCATCAGCCGTTCGCCGACATTGGCGCCGGCCGATACCGTCATACGCAGGCCATCGGCCGGGTTCTGGTGGACGAAGCCCCAGTCGGTGCGCATCAGGAAGCGGCGTTCGGCCTCGCTCATGCGGTAGAGCTCACGGAACTGGCCGTCACGCATGCGGTAGCTGGCGGTGCCGGAGGACGGCAGCAGCCGCGTCGACAGACAGTTGAGCAGCGTCGTCTTGCCGGAGCCGGATTCGCCGACGACAGCCAGGACTTCACCGGGCCACAGGTCGAAGGAGACGTTGTCGCAGCCGACGCGCGAACCGTAGAATTTGGAGAGCGCGGAGACGCGCAGCAACGGTTCGTCGGTCATTGTGCCGGCTCCATTTTTTCCGAGGCATGATGGGCATCGGGGGCAAGGTGGCCGCGATGGCCGTCGGCTCGCCGCTTCTCGCAGTGGTCGGTGTCGGAGCAGACGAACATGTGGCCGCCATGGTCATCGAGGATGACTTCGTCGAGATAGACATTCTCGGCGGCGCACAGTGCGCAGGGCTGGTCGAAGGTCTGCACCTCGAAGGGGTGATCCTCGAAGTCGAGGCTGACGACCTCGGTGAAGGGCGGCACCGCGTAGATGCGCTTTTCGCGGCCGGCGCCGAACAGCTGCAGGGCAGGCGAGCGGTGCATCTTGGGATTGTCGAATTTCGGCGTCGGCGAGGGGTCCATCACATAGCGGCCTTCGACCTTCACCGGATAGGCATAGGTGGTGGCGATGCGGCCGTGCTTGGCGATGTCCTCGTAAAGCTTCACATGCATGAGGCCGTACTCCTCCAGCGCATGCATTTTCCGCGTTTCCGTTTCGCGCGGTTCGAGGAAGCGCAGCGGCTCGGGGATCGGCACCTGGTAGACCAGCACCTGGCCCGCGGTCAGCGGATGCTCGGGGATGCGGTGGCGGGTCTGGATGATGGTGGCGCTGGCGGTATCGGCGGTCACCGCGACATTGGCGACCTTCTTGAAGAAGGCGCGGATCGAGACCGCGTTGGTGGTGTCGTCGGCACCCTGGTCGATGACCTTCAGCACATCATCTGGGCCGATGATCGAGGCGGTGACCTGGACGCCGCCGGTACCCCAGCCATAGGGCATCGGCATTTCGCGCGAAGCGAACGGCACCTGATAGCCGGGGATGGCGATGCCCTTGAGGATCGCCCGGCGGATCATCCGCTTGGTCTGCTCGTCGAGATAGGCGAAGTTGTAGGTGGCGATGTCGGTCATGATGCTGCCTCCAATCCCTTGGCATAGCGCTCCAGGCGGTCCGCAAGCGTGCCGGTGTGCAGTTCGAACATGTGATTGTCGTCGTCGTAGAAATAGATCGAGCGGCCTTCACCCTCGACGCGCGGACGCGGCGGGCGCATGTCGAGGCCCAGCCTGGCGATGCGCTCGGCGTAGCGGTCGAAATCGGCGTCGTCGATCTTGAAGGCGATGTGGTTGTAGCTGCGCTCCGGCAGTGCCTCGCCTTGCATGATGGCGATCCAGATGTCGCCGATCAGGAAGAATTTTTCGCGCGACAGCGAGAACTGTTCGGCGTCGCTGGCATAGACCTCGCGCGCGTCGAAGATGCCCTCGAGGATGGCGCTCATCCGGTCGAGATCGCGGACGATGAAGGTCATGTGGGACAGGCCTTCGATCATTCCGCGGCCTCCCGCTTTTCTTCCACCTTTGTGGGGTGCTCCCGGGCCTCGTACTCGGCGCGCATGCGGCGCACGAGGTCGAGTTCGGCCTGGAAGTCGACATAGTGCGGCAGCTTCAGATGCTCGACGAAACCGGTCGCCTGGACATTGTCGGAGTGCGAGATGACGAACTCCTCGTCCTGGGCGGCGGCGACAATGTCCTCGCCGAGCTCGGAGGCACGCAGTGCTCGGTCACACAGCGCCATGGCCATCGCCTTGCGCTCGCTCTGGCCGAAGACGAGGCCGTAGCCGCGGGTGAATTGCGGCGGTGCCTTGGCCGATCCCTTGAACTGATTGACCATCTGGCATTCGGTGACCCGCACCGTACCGAGCGGGGCGGCGAAGGGCAGTTCGGGAATGTCGAGTTCCAGCTCGACCTCGCCGATGCGGATTTCGCCGACGAAGGGATGGTTGCGGGCGTAGCCGCGCTGGGTGGAATAGCCGAGCGCCAGCAAGAAACCTTCGTCACCGCGCGACAGGGCCTGCAGGCGGATGTCGCGCGCCATCGGGAATTCCAGAGGCTCGCGGGTGATGTCGCCAGGGACATGATCCTGCGGCATCTCGCCATCCGGTTCGATCAGGCCCTCGCGGGCGAGGATCGCCGAGACGCGCGGCATGGCCTGCACTTCAGTCTCGCGCTGCAACGGTTCGGCGACATCGGCGCCGGCGGCAAGCTCGGGATCGAGCAGCCGGTGGGTGTAGTCGAAGGTCGGGCCAAGCAACTGGCCGCCGGGCAAGTCCTTGTAGGTTGCCGACACACGCCGTTCGACCCGCATGGCGCCGGTGTCGATCGGTCTGGAATAGCCGAAGCGGGGTAGCGTGGTGCGATAGGCGCGCACCAGGAAGATCGCCTCGATCATGTCGCCGCGCGCCTGGACGATGGCGAGTGCCGCCAGTTCACGGTCATAGAGCGAGCCTTCGCTCATCACCCGATCGACGCCGAGCGACAGCTGCTCGACGATCTGGTCGAGGCGCAGCGCGGGCACCGAACGGTCGCCGCGCCGGCGGTCGGCGAGAAGGCTGTGGGCATTGGCGATTGCGGCCTCGCCGCCTTTTACCGCGACATACATCTTACGCCTCCATCGTCTTGATACGTGTCGTGCGCGGAAGGCAGGCTATGCCTTGCGATGTGGCGAGGATGACGTCGACACCGCGCGGAAAGCGCTTGTTGTTCTGCTTCCACTGCTCGATGAAATGACGCGGCATCTGCGCCGGCGCGATCACGGCGCTGGTTTCGATGCCGGGGCCTTCAAGCAAGAGCGGCGCACCTGATACGAGGTCGCTGACCTGGAGGATCAGCGTGGTCGATCTGTCGGGGTAATCCTGCGTGCCTTGCGCAAAACCGTCGAGCGCCATCATCTCGGCCGGTGTTGCGATAAACGCGAAATGCGCGTCGGCCGGCGTGTTGGCCATCGGCGCGCCGGTATGGAAACCAAGCCAGGAGCCGATCGCGGAGGAGGTGTGCAGGGCCGGGTCGAGCCATAGCGGCGTGTCGTTGTCGCACAGCGCCAGTGCCACCGCGCCTGACGTTGCCGAGAGCGGCGCCGGCGGACGGGCCAGGACAGGCAAGGGCTGTACGCTGCCTGGCCGTGCCATCGCGTCCATGATTGCGCGGAACACGGTCTGGGCGTTGAAGACCGGATCGGCGAAGCCGCCCTCGATCGATTGTGCTGCGATATCCATCAGTCTTCTCCGCGAACCATGGTGAAGAAATCCACCTTCGTTGCCGCCGTCTCGGCGCGGCGTTTTTCGTTGGCGGCGGCAAGCGCCGACCTCAGAGGCGCGATCAGCCTGGTCTCGACTTCGGCGCGGCTGGCAGGGTCCTGCCACAGCGCGTCGGCTATTGCCGCCAGCTTTGCCTTCTGCTTGTCGCGACCAAGCGCGTAGCAATGGCCGACCTGACCGGACGGCAAACGGACGGTGGCGCGGGTGACGGTCGCCTCGCCGACATTGAATGGCGCGCCGCCGCCGCCGATACGACCGCGCAGCGTCACGAGCCCGGTCTCGGGACCACGCAGCAGTTCGGCTTGCGAAGGCAGGCCAGCCTCGTTCCAGAGCCGGACGATGTCGTCGCCGCTCGACTGCGCCAAAGTCGCCATGGCGGCCTTGCGTTCGGCCTGGTCGCGGGCTTCCTGTCCTCGCATCAGCAGAATTCCTCTTTGCCAAATTTGTCTATTGATATAGACAACTATACAAATTATACATATTACCTAACGCGAGTCCATGACGCGTGGATGACAGCCGATGGAAGGCGGGGGCAAATTCATGACCGGACGACAGGAAGCCGACAGTATCGAACGGCGCAGCGGCGTCTCGCTGTGGCGCCAGATCGCCGACAGGATCCTGCAGGCGATCGCCATCGGGGATTTCGCCGAGAATGCCGCGCTGCCGCCGGAGGTGGCGCTCGCCGAGCGCTATGGCGTCAACCGTCACACGGTGCGCAGCGCCATATCGGCGCTCGTGCAGGAAGGGGTGCTGCGGGCCGAGCAGGGGCGCGGCACCTTCGTCTTGTCGCGCAAACGGCTGTCCTATCCGATCGGCGCGCGCACACGCTTTTCAACAGGCCTGCAAGGGCAGACATCGGAACGGCATATCGTGTTGCTCGCTTCATCGATCGAGCCCGCAAGTCAGCGTGTCGCCGAGGGCCTTGGGTTGGCCAGGGGTGCCGAGGTGATCAGGCTCGAGACACGCGGTGAAGCCGACGGACGGCCTGTGTCGCGTGCTGCCGGCTGGTTCGATGCCAGACGCTTCACCGGGATCGACAAGGCGATGGCCGAGACCGGGTCTGTCACGGCCTCTCTGGCTCGTTTCGGGATAGACGATTATCTCCGGCAATCGACCGTGCTGTCAGCGCGCCATGCCGATGCCGCCGATCTTGCCGACCTGGACCTGCAGCCCGGCGCCATCGTGCTGGTCACGGTGGCCGTCAACGTCACGCCGGACGGCCAGCCGATCCAGTTCTCCGAATCGCGGTTTCCGGCCGAGAGGGTGGAGTTGAAGCTGTCGGCGCTGTAGGGAATGCCGGCCTTTTACGAGACCGTGACCAGCCCGGTCGTGCCTAACTGTCGGCGGCTGCTCGTTCGAGGATCGGCTTCCGCCAATCCGTCGCTGCTTCGCAGCGCCACCTTTCCCCCCTCCGGAGGGAAAGGAAGGGCGCATCGCTGGAGTAGCGGTGGCTGCAATAGGTTAGTGCCCTTCCTCTACCCCGTCGATCGGGGGAGAGGTGGCTCGGCGAAGCCGAGACGGAGTGGGGGTCGACTGCACTGCGCGTCCTCAATTCGGGCCGGGTTCACCGCTTGCCGTATTACGACACCACCTCGATCACAGCCTTGATCAGGCCGGATTTCTCATGCGCCCAGCGGGCGAGGTCGCGCGGCGTGCCGTCTAGTGTGGTGCGGTGTGTGACGAGCTTGGCCAATGGCACGGCACCGTTGCGGATCGAGGCAGCGACATGATCGAAGTCGGCGCGCAAAGCGTTGCGGCTGCCGATCAGCGTCATTTCACGCTTGTGAAATTCAGGGTCGGAAAAGACGATGTCGTCCTTGACGACGCTGACCAGCACCAGCGTGCCGCCGTGGGCGACATGGGCGAAGGCCGACTGCACTGATTGGGTGTTGCCGGTGGCGTCGAAGACCATGTCGAAGCCTTCGCCTGATGTCGCTTCCCTGACCAGATCGGGCACCGCGCCGCGCGAGCCATCGAGGGTCTTGAAGCCGAGTTCGGTTGCGGCGAAGGCGAGCCTTTCGCTGCTCATGTCGAGCAGGGTCACATCAAGCTCGGCGATGCGGGCGAAGATGGCGGTGCCGAGCCCGATCGGGCCGGCGCCAATAACCAGCGTGCGGGCACCGGGATCGGCGCGGGCGCGCCGCACGGCATGCGCGCCGATGGCCAGGAATTCGACGGCGGCGGCGTCGGCCAGCGACAGGCCATCGGCCGGATAGAGATTCTGCGCCGGGACAAGAATGCGTTCGCACATGGCGCCGTCGCGGTGGACGCCGAGCACCTCGATCCTGACACAGCAATTCGGCTTGCCGTGCCGGCAGGCGATGCACTTGCCGCAGGAGAGATAGGGGTTGATGACGACCGGTTCGCCAATGGCAAGGTCGACGCCCTCGCCGGTCTCGACGATGGTTCCCGACACCTCATGGCCCATGATGCGGGGGTAGGCGAGGAAGGGGTGCTTGCCCTCGAAGATGTGGTAGTCGGTGCCGCAGATGCCGACATGGCTGACCCCGACCAGCGCCCAGCCGGCAGGCGGCGCGCCAGGCTGGGGACGGTCTTCCAGGACGAGTTCGCCGGGCGAGCGGCAGACGACGGCTTTCATGTTTTCAATCCAGTCTCCAATGAAATCGCCGGCCTGAAACGATTGACGCAATTCCGCGCGGAAAACCGTTTCACACTTTCCTGGAATGCTTCAGACAGGCCGGCGATCGCTTTCGGTTTGTTGCTATTTACCGCCGCGGCGGCGCAGACCGTCGAAATACACGATGACGATGATCAGCGCGCCGGTGATGATGCGCTGCCAGAAGGCGTTGACGTTGAGCAGGTTGGCGCCGTTGTTGATGGTGGCGAGAATGAAGGCGCCGAGCAGCGGGCCGTGCACCGAGCCGACCGCGCCGAACAGCGAGGTGCCGCCGATCACCGAGGACGCGATCGCCTGCAACTCCCAGCCTTCGGCCTGGGTCGGGTTGCCGATGCCGATGCGCGAGGCCAAGAGCACGCCGACAAAGGCCGCGCAGAGGCCCGACAGCGTATAGGCCATGTAGATGGTGCGCTGGACGTTAACGCCGGACAGGCGCGAGGCCTCGGCGTTGGAGCCGACCGAGAAGAGATAGCGGCCCCAGCGGCTGTGATGCAGGAAGATGTAGGCCGGAATGCCGACCAGGATCACCATCCAGAACAAATTGGGGACGCCGAGGAAGGAGTTGCGCGAGAATTCCTGGAAGGCATCGTTGTTGATGGAGATCGAATTGCCGTTGGTCATCAAAAGGCCGATGCCGCGCAGTGAGGTCAGCGTCGCCAGCGTGATGATGAAGGGCGGCAGCCCCATCTTGACGATGCCGAAGCCATGGAACAGGCCGATGGCGACGCCGACCAGCAGCGTGATCAGGATGGCCAGGAAAACCGGTATGCCGGCATTGATCAGCATCGCGGCGATGACGGTGGCAAAACCGACCACGGCACCGACGGACAGATCGATGCCGCCGGTTATGATGACGAAGGTCTGGCCGACCGCCAGGATGGCGATCATCGAACCCTGACGCAGAAGGTTCGAGATGTTGTTGGCCGAGGCGAAGCTCGATGTCGACAGCGACAGGATGACCCAGAGCAGTACCAGCAGCGCCAGCAGCGTCAGCCCGAACAGGGCGTTGTAATTGCGCTTGGGTTTTTCGGCAGGAATCGCCTCGGTGCTCATATCTTTCCTCCCAGCTTTTCTTGTTTCTCGGCGAGCGCCTGTGTCAGAATTTCCTCGTGATCGGCGGTGCGGAACCCATGTGTCGCCACCAGTTTGCCGCGGCGGAACACATGCAGCGTGTCGGCCAGTTCATAGACTTCCGGCAGATAGGACGAGATCAGGATGATGCCGGCGCCCTTCGACAGGAGCGCGCCGAACAGGCGGTAGATTTCGGCCTTGGTGCCGACATCGACGCCGACCGTCGGCTCGTCGAAGATGAACAGCTTGGCGCCATGCGCCAGCCATTTGCCGATGACGATCTTCTGCTGGTTGCCGCCGGACAGGCTGGAGGCCAGCGCATTGCGTGTCGGCGTCTTGATGCGCAGATCGGCGATCTGGCGGTCGGCCTGGGTCTTTTCCTGCGCGCCGGAGATCAGCAGGTTGTTGGAGATGCGCTTGTAGATCGGCAGGTTGAGATTGAGGCCGACTGGCAGGTTGAGGCAAAGGCCCTGGTCGCGGCGGCTTTCCGGCGCCAGCGCCATGCCGAGCTTGATGGCGTCATGCTCGGAGTTGATCTGAACCGGCTTGCCTTCCCACAAAATCTCGCCGGCCGATTTGCGGTGGCGGCCGTAGAGCGTGGTGACGAACTCGCTGCGTCCGGCGCCGATCAGCCCGTAGAGCCCGACGATCTCGCCGGCGCGGACCGTCATCGAGACATTTTCGAAGCCCTTGCCCGACAGGTTCCTGGCCTCGACGATCGCGGCGCCGGGGGTGAAATGTTCCTTGTGATAGACCTGCTCGATCGAGCGGTTGATCATCAGCTTGACCAGTTCGGCGTCGTTGGTCTCACTGATGTTCCTGGTGCCGACCAGCGTGCCGTCACGCAGCACGGAGACGCGATCGGCCAGCTCGAACACTTCCTCCATGCGGTGGCTGATGTAGATGATGGTCACGCCTTCGGACTTCAGCCGGCGGATCAGGGTGAAGAGCTGGTCAGCCTCCTTGCGGGTGAGGTAGGCGGTCGGCTCATCGAAGATCAGGAATTTGGTGCCGCGCACGGTGGCGCGGGCGGCGGCGATCAACTGCTGCTGGCCGATGGTGAGGTCGCCGAGCACGACATGCGCCGGCAGGTCGAAGCCGAGATCGTCGATGATCTTCTGCGCTTCCTTGACCATGGCGCGCTGCTGCAGGATGCCGAAGCGCGAATTCTCCTCGCCGAGGAACATGTTGGCGGCGACCGTCAAATGCCGGCAGAGCACGACTTCCTGGTGCACGGCGTTGATGCCGAGCGCCATCGCTTCATGCGGGGTCGCCAGCGCGGCAGGCTTGCCTTCCCAGACGACCTCGCCGGAGGTGCGCGGCATGACGCCGGTCAGGAGCTTGATCAGTGTGGATTTGCCGGCGCCGTTCTCGCCGACGATGGCGTGGATTTCGCCTGCCTTGAAGGCCAGCGTCACCGGCTTCAGCGCGTGGGTGCCGGGATATTTCTTCTCCAGGCCGCGCAGTTCGAGGATCGTCCTGCCAGGCTCCAGCACGGGGGCAGGATGCAGGTCTTGCGCCGTCGATGTCATGACAATCCTCCCAGATTGGCCTCCCAGATTGGTCTCACAATCCGGTGCGCGGCAAGGCTCTTAAAACGCCCGCCGGAGCAGCCTAGCCCAGGCTGGCGGATTTCCAAGCGATATGGCTGTTGTTTCCGGGGCACGAGGCCCCGGAAACCGTGCGGCTGCGCCGAGGCTCAGTTGAGCTTCGGGTTGAGCAGCGCGTCGATCTTGGGATCCTTCATGTTGGCCTTGGTGACGAGGTTGGCGCCGGTGTCGACATTGGCCTCGACCTTCTCGCCTTTGGAAGCGGCGAGCGCGGTCTTGATACCGTCATAGCCCATCCGGTAGGGATCCTGGACGACGAGGCCGGAAATGACACCGTCATTCAGGAACTTGATCAGCTTCTCGTCGCTGTCGAAGCCGATCAATCCGACCTTGCCGGCAAGCTTGTTCTCGGCGATCGCCTGGCCGACGCCCTGCGCCATGATCAGGTTGGAGGCGAAGATACCCTTCAGGTCGGGATTGGCGGTGATCAGGTCGGTCGCGATGTTGAGGCCGGTGGTGGCCTGACCGTCGGCATATTTGTCGGCGACCAGTTCGAGGCCGGGATACTTGGCCTTGAGCTGTTCCTTGAAGCCCTGGGCGCGCTGCTCGAGCGAGCCGGCGCCGGGCAGTGCGGTGATCAGGGCAACCTTGCCTTCGACCTTGCCGCCATTGGCCGCGCCGATGGCCGCCGCAAGACCGTCCGCGGCGACGCGGCCGCCCTGGACGTTGTCGGTGGTCAGGAACGAGGTGAAGGCCTTGGAGTCGGCGCTGGAGTCGATGCCGATGACCTTGACCTTGCTTGCGGCCTCGTCGATCGGCTTGCCGAGCGCCTTGGCTTCGGTCGGCGCGATGACGACTGCGGCCGGGTTGCCGGCGACGGCGTTCTCGAGGATGGAGATCTGGCCGTTGACGTCGGTTTCAGCCTGGGCGCCGAGTTCCGGCACGTTGACGCCGAGATCCTTGCCGGCCTTGCGGGCACCGGCGAGCACGATCTGCCAGTAGAAGGACGTGGTGTCCTTGACGATGATCGGAATGGTCACGTCCGCCGCCGAAACCGGCGCCGAATGCATGACGCCGGCGAGCATCGAAGCTGCTGCCATCGCCATCACGGCACGGCGGTTGAGAATGCTGGTCACGAATTTCATAGGATTCCTCCCTAAGTCGCCCGGTGAACGTTACGGAAGCTCCGTTCGGATAGGCGCGGCCCAAACAGAACTTTATCAATAAAAAACATTTACGATGTTTTGATAGTGCATCGATCTGGACGATGCAAGCGGTGTTTCGCACCCGACCTCCCATGGCAGGCACAGACTCATGCCGCTCCTCCCTGGACGCGGCCAACGCTCCCGTTCCGTTCCACTAACACATGGAATATTAATTCCATGTGTTAGTCAATATGGAACATTCATTCTTTCTTCGGGGTCGCGGATTTGTGAAGTCGAGCCCCTCCCGTCAAGGCCGATGGATGCTGGCGTCACGCCAGGCCCTGCACCACCGTGTAGGGACGATATTTCTGATATTCCGTCTGCGGCACGTCGATGTCGAGCAGTTCGAGGTTGCGGGTCAGGTTCGCAAGTTTTGCGGTCCCGGTCAGCACGGTGGCGACCGTCGGCTCGTGCAAGGGAAACTGGAAGGCGGCGGCCGCCAGCGGATAACCGCCTTCGCCGGCGATCTTCTCCATGGCATCGACCCGGTCGAGCACATCGCGGCTCGCGGGCTGGTAATCGAAATGCGCGCCCTGCACCGGTCCGGTCGCCAATATGCCGGAGTTGAAAACGCCACCGATCACCAGCGACGTCTGTTGCTTCAGGCACAGCGGCAGCAATTCGGCTTCCGCGCTGCGGTCGAGCAGGGAATAGCGGCTCGCGAGCAGGATGCAGTCGAGCGGCGCCCGGCGCATCACGTCAAGGCAGATCTGGACTTCGTTGACGCCGAGCCCATAAGCGGAAATCGTGCCGGCCCGCTTCAGGTCCTCGAGCGCCTTGAGCCCGCCGTCCATCAGCTGGCGAAAGTGCAGTTTTGTCTTCTCTACGCCATGCGTGTAGACGCCGATGTCGTGCACATACAGGATATCGATCTTGTTCAGGCCAAGCCGTGCGTAGCTGAAGTCGACCGACCGCATGATGCCGTCATAGGAGTAGTCGTAGTCGAGCGCGAACGGCAGTGGATCGACATAGGAGTGATCGGGCACCTGGTCTTCAGGCACCGGGCGGAACAGGCGTCCGACCTTGGTGGACAGCACGTAGGAATCGCGCGGCTTGTAGCGCAGGAAATCGCCGAAGCGTCGCTCCGACAGGCCGAAACCATAGAAGGGTGCGGTATCGAAATAACGCAGGCCGGCCTCCCAGGCGCCTTGCAGCGTCTCCATCGCCGCCTCGCGTGAGCAGGTGCGGTAGAGGCCGCCGATCGCGGCGCCGCCGAAGCTGACCTCTGTGACCTCGAGCGCCGTCTGGCCGATGCGGCGTTTTTCCATGCAAACCCTCCCCGTTGCCGGCCGCTGTCCCGCCCGGCAGTCTACCACATGTCAGGTGAATGCTGAGCAATTCCAGGAAAAGTGTGTAGCGGTTTTCCTTGGGAATTGCGCAGAAACAAAGAGTTAGAGCGTCGCGCCGAGATGCCAGGGCACGAACTCGTTGTCGCCATAGCCAAAATCCTCGCTCTTGGTCTTGCGGCCCGAAGCCGTCTCGACGATCAGTTCGAAGATTTCGCGGCCCATGCCGGCGATGGTCTTTTCGCCCGAGGCGATGACGCCGCAATTGACGTCCATGTCCTCTTCCATCTGGTGATACATGGTGGAGTTGGTGGCGACCTTGATCGAAGGCGTCGGCCGGCAGCCGAAGCACGAACCGCGACCGGTGGTGAAGACGATGACATTGGCGCCACCCGCGACCTGGCCGGTGGCCGAGACCGGGTCGTAGCCGGGAGTGTCCATGAACACCAGCCCGTTGCCGGTGACCTTTTCGGCATAGCCGAACACGCCGTTGAGCGGCGTCTGGCCCCCCTTGGCGACCGCGCCCAGCGACTTTTCCAAGATGGTGGTGAGGCCGCCGCGCTTGTTGCCCGGCGAAGGGTTGTTGTCGATCGAGGCGCCATGCTTGGCGACATGATCTTCCCACCACTTCACATAGCCATCGAGCTTCTTGGCGATTTCTGGCGTCGCCGCGCGATAGGCGAGCAGATGCTCGGCGCCGTAGATTTCCGTGGTTTCGGAGAGGATGCCGATGCCGCCGACGCCGGCCAGTATGTCCACCGCAGCACCCAGCGCCGGATTGGCCGTGATGCCCGACATGCCGTCGGAGCCGCCGCATTGCAGGCCGACGACGATCTCGCTGACCGGGATCGGCTCGCGCTTCAACTGGCCGACTTCCTCGGCGATCTCGGCCAGCACGCCCATCGCCTTTTCCACCGATTTGCGCGATCCGCCGGCGTCCTGGATGTTGAAGTGGCGTTTGCCGGCGGCGACGCCCTTCTGGCCGTAAAGGGTGAGCTGGTTGACCTCGCAGCCGAGGCCGACCATCAGCACGCCGCCGAAATTCGGGTGGCGGGCATAACCGGCGAGCGTGCGGTGCAGCACCATCATGCCGTCGCCGGTGCCGCTCATGCCGCAGCCCTGGCCGTGGACGATTGGCACGAAGCCGTCGATGCCTGGATATTTCGGCAGCAAGGTCCGGTTGGCCGTGTCGGCGATCGAATGGCAGACTGTGGCCGAACAATTGACGCTGGCGATGATGCCGATGAAGTTTCGCGTGCCGGCGCGGCCGTCGGCGCGGCGGTAGCCCATGAAGGTGCGAGCGCGATCGGCCTCGGTCGCGTGCTCGGCCTCGCTCGGCGGCACCACCGGCAAACGGCCAGCCTCGAAAACCAGATTGTGCGAATGGACATGCTCGCCGGGCGCGATGTCCTGCGTGGCGCGGCCGATCGCCTGGGCATATTTCACCACGGCTTCACCGGCGGCAATAGGCTTGATCGCGACCTTGTGGCCGGGCTCGATGACGGCGGTGGCAAGCGCGCCGCCCGGCAGGACGGTGCCGATCTCGATGCGGCCATTGGCTACGGCGACATTGTCGGCGGGGGACAGAAGGATGGTGTTCGACACGTTCACGGGCGGTTTCCTGGGTGATCCTGGGATGCGCGGATTGACACGCGCCTGTTAAGAGTTAATGTCTTTTATCGTGAAAAAACAGTTTTGCGTCAATTGTTTTTTCGCGGCGGTATTGGGTGCTCCTGGGCAAATGGTGGCGCCGCAAACAATGGACCGGACCCGGCGAAAGCGATTCCTGCTTTTCAGGGTCATGGGAACGTCATATTGCGCTTCAAGCCGACCGCCGCAAGCGCCGGCATGAATGGGTCAGGGGATGTCGAAGAGCAACAACGTCTACAAGGACGCCTACAACAGGTGCCTCAGGCTGCTTGACGAGACGCGCAGCCTGCCGTCGGAGCCGGAACTGGGCGCGCTGCTCGGGGTCAGCCGCACCACCGTGCGAAGCATCCTGGCACGCATGGAGGAAACCGGGCTGATCGCCTGGAACAAGCGCGCCAAGACGGTGCTGCGGGACCCCGGACCCGGCGATTTCTTCCCCGAGGAAGAGACCGACACGCTGGCCGAGATCATCGAGCGATCGTTCATGCGGCGGCTGCTCGCCGGCGGCGCCGAAGCCGGCATGCAGATCAACGAGCTCGAACTGGCGCGCGAGATCGGCGTCGGCACGACCAGCGTGCGCGAGTTCCTGATCCGCTTCTCGCGCTTCGGCCTCATCGAGAAGCGCCGCAACAGCCATTGGGTGCTGAAGGGCTTTACGCGGGCCTTCGCGCTGGAGCTGACCGAAATTCGCGAAATGTTCGAGCTGCGCTCGGCTGCTGCCTTCGCGGCTTTGCCGCAGGACAGCCCGGTCTGGGCAGATCTCGACCGCCTGGAGGACGAACATCGCCAGCTGGCACGCGAGATCGCCACGCGCTTCAACGAGTTTTCGGAACTGGACGAGCGCTTCCACCGGCTGATCCACCGCGCCTCGCGCAACCGCTTCATCGTCGATTTCTACGACGTCATCGCCATGATCTTCCATTACCATTACCAGTGGAACAAGGCGCAGGAGCGCGAGCGCAATGAAGTCGCGGTCGGTGAGCATCTTGCCTATATCGAGGCGCTCAAGTCGCGCGACCTCGGCAAGGTCGACGCCGCCTGCCGCAAGCACCTGAAGTCGGCGCGCCAGACATTGCTGACCTCGATTCCCGAAAGCCGTTTGCCGCAAAAACCCTGAGCCGCGTTGGGGAGGCAGCATCGCGGCTCGAATTTCTGTTTTATGCGTGTCATTGTCCCAATGCCGCTGCGCACCCCCGGGTCGGGCCCGAGGGCATGCTTTGGGCGACATGGATCAGTCGTGCTGCGTTGCCGCAGCCTCGAATTGGCGATTTTCCGGTCGCCGGTTGCGTGATAGGTATCCTTACGAGGACTGCTTGAAGAGGCAGATGGTTTGAACAGGCAAGTCATTTGAGCAAGAAGGCGAGACGCTGGAGCATGCCGGCCGCGCTTGTTGCGGCCTGTCTGCTGCTGCTCCAGTCGACGCTCGGCGCGTTCGCCTTCGGCACCGGCCCGAATGCCGCGCAGCTCGATGCTTTCGGCAACGTCATCTGTACCCGCGACGGTGCCACCCAGCTCCCCGGCGGCGACCAGCACCCGTCCCATCTGCCAGCCTGCTGCTCGCTTGGCTGCGGCATGTTTTCATCGGCCTTCGCGCCGCCTGCCAATGCCGGGCTGGCCCTGGGCAGCCTGTCCTTTGAAGCGGTCGCCTTCGTCTTTCCGGCGAGCATTCATCTCGACTTGGCGCGCGAACGCTCGCCGTCGAACCCGCGCGCGCCGCCGCTGGCGGCCTGAGCTGCTTGCCCGGCGGAACCTTTCGCGGGCGCACCCATCCAAAGATTAAACGGCTCGCGACCGGCGACGGCGCGATCATCACTTCATGGAGCAACCATGTCCCATTTTTCCCCCATAGCGGCGGGCACTCTGTTCAGCCGCACTCTATCTCGTTTCCGGGAGCATCTCGGCCGTGTCGCGCTGGCTTTTGCGATCATGTTCGTCGGCGCCCAGTCAGTCCTGGCGCATGAGTTCAAGGTCGGCGATCTCGAAATCGAGCATCCCTGGTCGCGCGCCACGCCGGCGGGCGCCAAGGTGGCCGGCGGCTATTTCACCATCATCAACAATGGCAGCGCGCCGGACCGGCTCGTGTCGATTTCCTCCGACATTTCGGACAAGGCCGAACTGCATGAGATGGGCGTCAAGGACGGCGTCATGACCATGCGACCGGTTACCGGCGGCCTGGATGTCCCCGCCGGCGGCAAGGTGGCTCTGGCGCCGGGCGGCTATCACCTGATGTTCATCGGCCTGAAGCGGCAACCCAAGCAAGGCGAGAAATTCGCCGCCACGCTGACCTTCGAGAAGGCCGGCACGGTCAATATCGAGTTCGCCGTGGAGGGCATGGGCGGCGGTATGGACGACCACGCCAATTGACTGGCCAATTCCAGAATTTTGAAATCAGAGGGACCATCATGAACAAGTATCTTTTGGCGGCTGGCGCGCTTCTCGCGCTGGGGACCAATGCCGCCTTCGCGCACATCACGCTCGAAACCCAGGAGGCGCCCGTCGGCTCAACCTACAAGGCAGTGCTGCGCGTGCCGCATGGCTGCGACGGCAAGGCGACGACCGCCGTGCGCGTGCAGATTCCGGAAGGGGTGATCGCGGTGAAGCCTATGCCGAAGCCTGGCTGGACGCTGCAGACCAAGAAGGGCAAATATGAAAAATCCTACCAGCTCTATGGTCAGGCGGTGAGCGACGGCGTCAAGGAAGTCGACTGGAGCGGCGGCAATCTGCCGGATGAATTCTATGACGAGTTCGTCTTCCGCGCGACGCTGACGGCGGATCTGCCCGTAGGCCAGATGCTCTATTTCCCCGTGGTGCAGGAATGCGACGGCGCCACCGACCGCTGGATCGAGATCCCGGCAGCCGGGCAGGATGAAGACGCACTGGAGAACCCGGCGCCCGGCATAAAGCTGACACCGAAGAAATAACTTTCCCTGGTGCGCTCTGCTTGCCGGAGCGCACCGCATTCCCATGGCATGGCATGACCGCAATACCGTTTCGGATGGCCGATACCACCGGCAAGCTCGTAGGCTGGATCGCCTGCGGGCTGCTGGCCGTGGCGTTCATTGTCATCGCTTCGACAAATCAGGCCTTTGCCCATGCCGCGCTGATCAAGACCGACCCGGCCGACGGTGCGGTGCTGATGCAGGCTCCGGCACAGTTTTCGCTGACCTTCAGCGAGCCGGTTTCGCCCCTGGTGCTGACGCTGGTGAAGCCCGACGGCACGCCGGTTGCGCTGACATCCTTCCGCCTCAGCGACCAGACGGTCGAGATCGACAATCCGCAGGCCCTCAAATCCGGCACGCATGTGCTGAGCTGGCGTGTCATTTCCGCCGACGGCCATCCGGTTGGCGGCTCGCTCTTGTTTTCCATCGGCGCGCCAAGCGAGCCGCCCGTCGTGTCCGAGGCGGTCGACTGGCCGCAGCGATCGGCGATCTGGATCGGCAAGATCCTCCTCTATGCGGGCCTTTTCCTCGGTGTCGGCGGCGCTTTCGCCCTTGCCTGGCTGGCCGGGGATGGCCGCGCCGGTCAGCGATTTGTCGCGGCGGCGATCCTGTGCGGGCTGCTGGCGGCACCGTTGTCGCTCGGCTTTCAGGGGCTCGATGCGCTAGGAGCGCCGCTCAGCCATCTGGCGCAGCCGGTGATCTGGCGGACCGGGCTGGGCACCAGCTTTGGCTGGACGGTGCTGGTCGCCCTGATCGCGCTGGGACTCGGTCTGCTGTCGCTGGCCGGACCGCGTGTGGCGGCCAAGCCGTTTGCCCTTGCCGGCCTTGCCGGTGTCGGCGCCGCGCTCGCCGCCAGCGGCCACGCCAGCGCTGCCGAGCCGCAATGGCTGACGCGGCCCATGGTGTTTGTGCATGGCGCGGGCATCGCCTTCTGGGCCGGCGCCCTGGTGCCGCTCGGTCTCGCGCTCAAGCATCGGACGACCGACGCTGTCGGTTTCCTGCGTCGCTTCTCGCGGGCGATCCTGCCTGCCGTGGCCATGCTCACGGTAGCCGGGATCGTATTGGCCGTCATTCAGGTGCAGACGCCCTCGGCGCTGATCGGCACCGCCTATGGCCGGCTGCTGCTGGTCAAGCTCGTGCTGCTGATCTTCCTGTTCACGCTGGCCGCCATCAATCGCTGGAGGCTCACCGCCTCGGCCGAGGCGGGATCAACGGAGGTGCAGCGCAGGCTCACACGCTCGATCGGCGCCGAAATGCTGATCGTACTGGCAATCTTCGGGGTTGCTGCCGGCTGGCGCTTCACGCCACCGCCGCGCGCCCTGGCGATCGCGGCGGCGCAGCCGGTCTCGGTTCACATCCACACGCTGCAGGCGATGGCCGATCTCAGCATCACGCCGGGCCATGCTGGCTCGGTCGCCGCCTCGATGATCATCATGACCGGTGATTTCGGGCCGCTCGACGCCAAGGAAGTGACGCTGGTGCTGTCGAAACCCGATTCCGGCATCGAACCGCTGAAGCGCGTGGCGACCAAACCCGGAGACGGCAGCTGGCGCGTGGACAACCTCGTCATCCCGATTCCCGGCCGCTGGACAGTGCGCCTCGACATACTGGTCTCGGACTTCGAGATGGTGAAGATCGAAGCGCCGGTGGACATCAGGCCGTGATGGTCTATATGGCCGCTTGCGACGCGGTCCAGTGTCCTGCTTGCAACACAAATCGGCGAGGCGGTTGACGCGGCCCGAAAGGGCCGTCAATCATCTTGGGAAGAGTGGGCAACTTGGGAAGACTGGGCATCCCACCAAATCGCGGCTCCAACCAACAAGATCCGAAAGCAGGGAAGAAACGATGGAACAAGCCGAAATCGGCCTGATCGGCCTTGGCACGATGGGCTCCAACCTGGCGCTGAACATCGCCGAACACGGGCACCGCATCGCCGTCTTCAACCGCACCCGGGCGCGCACCGACGCCTTCGTCGAGAATGCCGGCGCGCTGAAGAACATGGTTGTCCCCTGCTACAGCCTGGAGGAACTGGCCGCCGCGATCCGGCCGCCGCGTCCGATCATCATCATGGTGCTGGCCGGCAAGCCGGTCGACGAACAGATCGAAGCCTTGCGCGGCGTGCTGTCCAACAACGACATCGTCATCGATGCCGGCAATGCCAATTTCCGCGATACGATGCGGCGCTTCTCCGAGCTGTCGGGCTCCGGCCTGACCTTCATCGGCATGGGCGTGTCCGGTGGCGAGGAGGGCGCGCGCCATGGCCCGTCGATCATGGTCGGCGGCACGGAAGATAGTTGGAAGCGGGTCGAGAAGGTGCTGACCGCCATCTCCGCCAAGTTCAAGGACGAACCGTGCGCGGCATGGCTCGGCACCGATGGCGCCGGGCATTTCGTCAAGACCATCCACAACGGCATCGAATATGCCGACATGCAGATGATCGCCGAGATCTACGGCATTCTGCGCGATGGTCTGGGCATGGGGCCGAAGGAGATCGGCACGGTCTTCGAAAACTGGAACAAGGGCCGGCTCAACTCCTACCTGATCGAGATCACCGCCAAGGTGCTGGCGGCCGACGATCCCAAGACCGGCAAGCCGGTGGTCGACATCATCCTCGATCGTGCCGGGCAGAAGGGCACCGGCAAATGGTCCGTCATCGAGGCACAGCAGCTCGGCATTCCGGCAACCGCGATCGAGGCCGCGGTGGCGGCGCGCGTGCTGTCGTCGATCAAGGATGAGCGGCTTGCGGCGGAAAAAGCCTATGGCACTATCGGCGTGTCGAAGATTTCCGGTGACAAGGACGCACTGCTGAAAGACCTCGAACTGGCGCTGTTCGCCGGCAAGATCGCCGCCTACGCGCAGGGTTTTGCCGTGATGAGCGGTGCCTCGAAGGAGTTCAACTGGAACCTGCCGATGCCGACCATCGCCAAGATCTGGCGCGCCGGCTGCATTATCCGTTCGCAGATGCTGGATACGATGGCAGAAGCCTTCAGCAGCGGCGGCGCTTCGACCAACCTTTTGATGGCGCCGGCTTTCATCAGCTTGATGCAGGAGGCGCATCCGTCGCTGCGGCGTATCGTGGCAAGGGCTTCCGAAGCCGGCGCGCCGGTGCCGGCGCTGTCTTCCGCGCTTGCCTATTTCGACAGCTATCGCCAGGGCCGCGGCACCTCGAACCTGATCCAGGCGCAGCGCGACTTCTTCGGCGCGCACGGCTTCGAACGCATCGGCGAGCAGGGGGCTTTCCACGGTCCCTGGGGCAGCGGCGCGGCTGGCTGAAGCAGGGCCGGCCTGTAGATGGCGGTTTGGCCTGAGCTGATGCTCAGGTCGCGCCAGGTCAGCCGCGATAGGGCAAAACCTCGCTCGGCTTGCTCAGCGTCTGCAATGAGCCGGGTGCGGCGCCACCGATCCAGCCGAGCACGGCGCGGGCAAGCTCGGAGCCGGCCAGCCGGAAGCTCTCGTTGACGACGAGCAGTTCCCGCCGGAACAAATGCAGCAACTCCGAGGATTGTTTCGACACCACGTCGACGTCGCGGCCGAGCTTGAGGCCGGCATCCTCGATGCCGGCCACGATGGCGAGCGTGGCGGCGGCGGCGCTGCTGACAAAACCGTCCGGCCGGTCCTTGCGCCGCATCAACTGCGCGGTCCGCATCCTGATCTGCTCGATCGATTGATCGATGGAAACGGTGTTGAACGGCACCTCGCTGGCGCCGACTTCGCTCAGAGCATCGACGAAGCCGTTCACCGTATGGCCGTAATAGGTGAGGCCAACGGGCGGCGTGACAAGGGCAAGGCGGCTGCGGCCCCTGCCGGCGAGATAGCGCACAGCCTCGTTCGCAAAGGCGTAGTTGTCGAAATCATGATAGGGATGCACCAGCCCCATGTCGGTGCGGCCATGCGTGGCAAAGGGAATGCCGCGCTCCAGCATGTAGCGGGCCCGGGGATCGTTCGGCTGCGTGCGGGAGATGATGACGCCGTCGGCTGATCCGGTCTCGACCAGATAGCGCACCGGATCCAGCGGATCCTGCGAGCGCGAGTATGGCGTGACGATCAGGTGGTAGGGCGTATCGGCGATGACCTCGGTCACGCCATAGATGATATCCGAGACGAAGCTCATGAGCTCGTGCTCGGTGTTCAGCACAAGACTGATGACATTGGTCTTGCCGGTTCTGAGCCTGACGCCGGCGCGGTTCGGGCGGTAGCCGATCTGCTTGGCGACGAGCTGGACACGCCGCCTGGTCTCGGCGCCGATCTCCGGCGCGTCCTTCAGCGCACGAGACACGGTGGTGACGCCAAGCCCGGTCATGAAGGCGAGCGTCTTCAACGTCGGCCGTTCCTGCGCCGACGCTTCCTCGTTCCTGTCCGTACGCTGTCTGTCCATTCGTCCCGCCCGTCAGGCGCATAGCAGTCGCCGGGCGGCCCGGCAATCTTCGCGATTGCCGCGAAGCACGATTTCAAGCCCGGCAATGCGTCAATATACTGAAACGTTACAGATTGCCAATCTCGTCGCGCCGATGACGAATTTGGGTGGCCGTGAAATTCCCTTGAGAATTTAAGGTCAAACGCCATTTCGGCATGTTCCTTGCCGATTTTCATGAGCCTACGGCCTGTTTTGCGATGCGATTGCTCATATTGCGGCGCACAATGTAGCAGCCGATGGGAGCATTTTATTCGCGGCTCGAAAAAATACCTGTCGGGTTTACGCCTGGGGTTGCGCCATCCTCGCAATTGCCGTATCGAAAATCTGTAACGTTTCAGATTCTGGGAGGAACCGAAATGCGATACAAATTTCTGACCGCCGCGCTGGCGGCAACGGCCGCGCTGCAGTTCGCCGGCCCGGCGGCAGCGACGGACCTGGAAGTCACTCATTGGTGGACTTCCGGTGGCGAGGCGGCGGCGGTCGCGGAACTCGCCAAAGCCTTCGATGCCACAGGCAATCACTGGGTCGACGGCGCGATTGCCGGGTCCGGCGGCACCGCACGGCCGATCATGATCAGCCGCATCACCGGCGGCGACCCGATGGGCGCCACCCAGTTCAATCACGGACGGCAAGCGGAGGAACTGGTGCAGGCCGGCCTGATGCGCGACCTGACCGATGTCGCCACCAAGGGCAAATGGACCGAGGTCGTGCGGCCGAAGAGCCTGCTCGACAGCTGCACCATCGACGGCAAGATCTACTGCGTGCCAGTCAACATCCATTCCTGGCAGTGGCTGTGGCTGTCGAACGCCGCGTTCGAGAAGGCCGGCGTGCCGGTGCCGAAGGACTGGAATGAGTATGTGGCGGCGGCGCCGGCGTTGGAGAAGGCAGGCATTGTCCCGCTGGCGGTGGGAGGGCAGGCCTGGCAGTCGTCCGGCGCCTTCGACGTGCTGCTTGCCGCGGTCGGCGGCACCGACACCTTCCTCAAGGTCTACAAGGACAAGGACGCCAAGTTCGCGGCCGGTCCGGAAGTCGCCAAGGTGTTCAAAGCGGCCGACGATGCGCGCAAGATGGCCAAGAACACCAATGTGCAGGACTGGAACCAGGCCACCAACATGGTCATCACCGGCAAGGCCGGCGGCCAGATCATGGGCGATTGGGCGCAAGGCGAGTTCCAGGTCGCCGGCAAGACCGCCGGCAAGGACTATACCTGCCTTCCCGGCCTTGGCCTGAACGAGGTCATCGCCACCGGTGGCGATGCCTTCTACTTCCCGTTGCTCAAGGATGGCGAGAAGGCCAAGGCGCAGGAAGTGCTGGCCGAGACCTTGCTCGATCCCAAGACGCAGGTCGCCTTCAATCTCAAGAAAGGCTCGCTGCCGGTGCGTGGCGACGTCGACCTCAACGCAGCCAACGATTGCATGAAGAAAGGCCTCGCCATCCTGGCCAAGGGCGCCGTCATCCCCTGGACCGACCAGCTGCTTTCGCAGGACAGCCAGAAGCAGAAGGAGGACCTGTTCTCCGAGTTCTTCGCCAAGCCGGAGATGACCGTGGAAGAGGCGCAGAAGCGCTTCGCCGACATCATCGCCACGGCTGACTGACCGCCCGGGTCCTCCCAACTCCCGGTCTTGCAGGCGCAGGACCGGGAGTGACCACCTTACCCCTTTCAACGCGGCTGGCGAGATGAGCAAGAGCGAACGCCCGAACCAGCTTTTTCGCAACCTCAATGCGAAGATCGCTTCGATCCCGATGATCCTCACCGCGCTGGTGGTATTCGTTGGCGGCACGGCGTGGACGGTGCTCTATTCCTTCACCAATTCGAAGCTGCTGCCGCGGCTGAATTTCGTCGGCCTCGACCAGTATTACCGGTTGTGGGCGACGCCGCGCTGGCTGGTTTCGATCGAGAATCTTCTGATCTACGGCGTGATCTCGCTGGTGTTCTCACTGGTGATCGGTTTCATCCTGGCGGCGCTGCTCGACCAGAAGATCCGCTTCGAGGACACGTTTCGCACCATCTTCCTCTATCCCTTCGCGTTGTCCTTCATCGTGACCGGCCTTGTCTGGCAATGGCTGCTCAATCCGGATTTCGGAATCCAGGGCGTGATACGAAGCCTTGGCTGGACGAGCTTCAATTTCGATCCGCTCTACAATTCCAGCATCGTCATCTACGGCATATCGATCGCGGCGCTCTGGCAAGGCACCGGGCTCATCATGTGCCTGATGCTGGCCGGCCTGCGCGGCATAGACGAGGATATCTGGAAGGCCGCCCGGGTGGACGGGATACCGATGTGGAAGACCTATCTGTTCATCATCATCCCGATGATGCGGCCGGTCTTCATCACCACGCTGGTCATCATCGCGTCGGGCATCGTCAAGGTCTATGACCTCGTCGTCGCCCAGACCAGTGGCGGGCCGGGCATCGCCTCCGAAGTGCCGGCAAAATATGTCTACGACTACATGTTCTTCGCCCAGAATCTCGGCCAGGGCTTTGCCGCCTCGACCATGATGCTGCTCTCGGTGATGATCGTCATCGTGCCGTGGGCCTATCTCGAATTCGGAGGCAGGAAGCGTGTCTGACCATGCCGTTTCCCTGTCCGCGCCGTCCGGCGCCATTCGTGCCGACGCCTCGGGGCCGAGCGGGTCGAAGCCGCGCCACATGTTCTCTCGCCGCAACATCTTTCTCTATGGCACGCTCGTCGTCGTGGCGCTCTACTACCTCTTGCCGCTCTATGTGATGGTCGTCACCTCGCTCAAGGGCATGCCGGAAATCCGCCTCGGCAACATCTTTTCGCCACCGCTCGAGATCACTTTCGAGCCGTGGGTCAAGGCGTGGTCGACGGCCTGCACCGGCCTCAATTGCGATGGGCTTTCGCGCGGCTTCTGGAACTCCGTTCGCATCACCGTCCCCTCGGTGATCCTGTCGATCGCGATCGCGTCCGTAAACGGCTACGCCCTGGCCAACTGGCGCTTCAAGGGCGCCGACACCTTCTTCATCATCCTGATCGTCGGCGCCTTCATCCCCTACCAGGTGATGATCTATCCGATCGTCATCATCCTGCGCGAGATCGGGCTCTATGGCAGCCTCAGCGGACTGGTGGTCGTCCACTCGATTTTCGGCATGCCGATCCTGACGCTTCTGTTCCGCAACTATTTCACCTCCATGCCGGAGGAATTGTTCCGGGCGGCGCGTGTCGACGGCGCCGGTTTCTGGGGCATCTACCTGCGCATCATGCTGCCGATGTCGCTGCCGATCTTCGTCGTCGCCGTCATCCTGCAGGTCACGGGCATCTGGAACGACTTCCTGTTCGGGGTCGTCTATACGCGCCCCGACACCTATCCGATGACGGTGCAGCTCAACAACATCGTCAATTCGGTGCAGGGCGTGAAGGAATACAACGTCAACATGGCGGCCACCATCCTGACCGGACTGGTCCCGCTCGTCATCTACTTCATTTCCGGCAGGCTTTTCGTGCGTGGCATCGCTGCCGGCGCGGTGAAAGGGTGAGGATGGCCGAAATCGCAAACCCCAGCGTATCGATCCAGGACCTGTCGCTGAACTATGGCGCGGTGTCGGTTCTGCAGACACTCAATCTCGATATCGCCGAGGGCGAGTTCATCGTGCTTTTGGGGCCCTCCGGCTGCGGCAAGTCGACCTTGCTCAACTGCATTGCCGGGTTGCTCGACATTTCGAAGGGCCGCGTGTTCATCAAGGGCAAGAACGTCACCTGGGAAGAGCCCAAGGATCGCGGCATCGGCATGGTGTTCCAGTCCTATGCGCTCTATCCGCAAATGACGGTGGAGAAGAACCTGTCCTTCGGCCTGCGTGTCGCGGGCGTGCCCAGGGACGAGATCGCCAGGCGCATCGCGCGCGCCGCGGAGATCCTGCAGATCGAGCCGCTGCTGCAACGCAAGCCCTCCGCGCTTTCCGGCGGCCAGCGCCAGCGCGTTGCGATCGGGCGGGCACTGGTGCGCGATGTCGATGTCTTCCTGTTCGACGAGCCGCTGTCCAACCTCGACGCCAAGCTGCGCTCGGAACTGCGCGTCGAGATCAAGCTCTTGCACCGCAAATTGCAGAACACCATGATCTACGTCACCCACGACCAGATCGAGGCGATGACGCTCGCCGATCGCATCGCGGTGATGAAGGGCGGCGTCATCCAGCAGTTGGACGCGCCGCAAACCATCTACAACCGGCCGGTCAACCGGTTTGTCGCCGGGTTCCTGGGTTCGCCGGCGATGAATTTCATCGAGGGTCAACTGGAAACGGGCGATAGCCCTGCGTTCGCCGCCGATGGCGTTTCGATACGGCTCGACCGATATGAGTTCGACAAGGATGGCGGCGGCGCCGGCAAACCCTGCGTGTTCGGCATCAGGCCCGAGCACATCGCCTTTGGAGATGCGGCCAAGGCAATGCCATTCACGGCCGAGTCGGCGGTTGAGATCGTCGAGCCGATGGGCTCCGATACACTGGTGTGGACAAAGCTCGGCGGCCGTAATTTTTCCTTCCGCGTCGAGGCGGAAAAGACGCTGCGCACCGGCGACCCGGTCCGGATCGGCTTCGACCCGGCCCGCGCCTCGCTGTTCGATACCCCATCCGGCAACCGTATGTAGCTTCCAGAACCATCCTTCCAAAGACACTCCACAAGCAAACGGACAGAGACGATGAACTGGTCATTCCAACTTTACAGCGCCCGCAATTTCCAACCCTGGGAGGGCGTGCTCGCCACACTCGGCAAGCTCGGCTACACGCAAGTCGAAGGCTTCGGCGGTGTCTATGAAAATCCCAAGGCCTTCCGCGCCGAACTCGACAAGAACGGCCTTTCCATGCCGACCGGGCATTTCTCCATCGATGCGCTGGAGAAGGATTTCGACGGCGTGCGCAGGATCGCCGAGGCGCTCGGCATCAAGCTTTTGATCTGCCCCTATCTGATGGCGGAGGACAGGCCGTCGGACGCCGCCGGCTGGCGCGGCTTCGGCGAGCGCCTGGCCAAGGTTGGCGAGGCGGCCTCGAAGGCCGGTTATGGTTTTGCCTGGCACAACCATGATTTCGAGTTCAAGGCACTTGCCGACGGCTCGGTGCCGCAGGATCACATCCTGTCTTCCGCCCCCGGTATCGGCTGGGAGATGGATCTCGCCTGGGTGGTGCGCGGCGGCGCCGATCCACAGCCCTGGATCGAAAAGCATGGCAAGCGCATCGTCGCCGTGCATGTGAAGGACATCGCCAGGCCGGGCGAAGGCCTGGATGAGGACGGCTGGTCGGATGTCGGCCACGGCACCATCGACTGGGCAGGCCTGATCAAGCTGCTGCGGGCCAGGAGCGCGGCAGAATACTTTGTCATGGAACAGGACAACCCCAACGACATCGAGCGTTTCGCCCGACGTTCGATCGCAACCGTCAAGAATTACTAGGACCGATCACCATGGCAAAGAAACTGGGTATTGGCGTTATCGGCTGCGGCAACATCTCGAAGGCGTATTTCTCGCTGGCGCCGTTGTTTCGCGGCATCGAGATGCGTGCCTGCGCCGACATCAACATGGACGCGGCCAGGGCGCGGGCGAAGGAATTCAAGCTGCGCGCCGAGACCGTCGAGGACCTGTTCAAGGCCGACGACATCGATATCATCGTCAACCTGACGATCCCGGCGGTGCATTACGAAGTGTCGAAACAGGTGCTCGACGCAGGCAAGCACGTCTATTCGGAAAAGCCGTTCGTGCTCTCGCTCAAGGAGGGCCAGGATCTCAAGGCACGCGCCGAGAAGAAGGGGCTGCGCATCGGCTCGGCGCCCGACACTTTCCTCGGTGGCGCGCACCAGCTGGTGCGTGAGCTGATCGATGAGGGGAAGCTCGGCAAGATCACCAGCGGTACCTGCCATGTCATGGGCCACGGCATGGAACACTGGCACCCGAATCCGGATTTCTTCTTCCAGCCGGGCGCCGGACCGGTGCTCGACATCGGGCCGTACTACATCACCAACCTGATCCAGCTGATCGGGCCGGTGAAGCAGGTGGCGGCCTTCGCGACGACGCCTGCCAAGGAGCGGACGATTTCATCGAAACCGCGCGCGGGCGAAAAAATCCCGGTCAACACGCCGACCACTATCCATGCCGTTCTTGAATTCGAGAACGGTGCCGTGGTGACGCTCAACACCAGCTGGGATGTCTGGGCCCATGGCCACGCGCCGATGGAGCTCTATGGCGAGGCGGGCACGGTCTTCGTGCCGGATCCGAACTTCTTCGGCGGCGACGTAGGCTTCACCGAGGAGGGCAAGCCGGTCAAGAAGCTGCCGAAATGGAAGCACCCGCTTGGCGTCCCGAATGAAATGCACGGCCAGGGCATGATGGCCAATTATCGCACGTCAGGCCTCGCCGACATGGCGCTGGCGATCGTCGAGGAGCGGCCGCACCGCTGTTCGATGGAACTGGCGCTGCATGCCGTCGATGTCATGACCGGTATCCTGCGCTCCGGCGAAACCGGCAAGTTCGTCGTCATGCAGACGACTTGCGACCGGCCGGCCGCGCTTGGCGTCAAGGCAGCCAAGGAGCTGCTGGCGAAGAAGAAGTAGGCCGCAAGGATTATCGATAATTTTGGGTGCCCCTCTCCCCGTTTGCTCGGGGAGAGGCTAAAGGGTGGGGCGCTGGGCTTGGCCATTGCGCACGCAATTGCCGTGCCCGTCCTTTTTCAAATCCGAGGATTTCCCCATGCCCTATGTCGCCGCCGAAAATCGCTATGAAAAAATGATCTACAACCGTTGCGGACGGTCCGGCCTCAAGCTGCCGGCGATCTCGCTCGGTCTGTGGCACAATTTCGGCAACGATACGCCGCACCAGACCAAGCAGGCGATCGTCCGCAAGGCGTTCGATCTCGGCATCACCCATTTCGACCTCGCCAACAATTACGGGCCACCGCCCGGTTCGGCCGAGACCGCCTTCGGCGAAATCCTGCGCACCGATTTCGACGGCTACCGGGACGAACTGATTATCTCGACCAAGGCAGGCTATGAAATGTGGGCCGGGCCCTACGGCGAATGGGGCGGGCGCAAATACATGCTGGCCAGCCTCGACCAGAGCCTGAAGCGGATGGGGCTCGACTATGTCGATATCTTCTATTCGCACCGCTTCGATCCCGACACGCCACTCGAAGAAACCATGGGCGCGCTCGACCATGCGGTGCGCTCAGGCAAGGCGCTCTATGCCGGCATCTCGTCCTACAACTCGCAGCGCACCCGCGAGGCGGCCGACATATTAAGGCAGCTCGGCACACCCTGTGTCATTCACCAGCCGAGCTATTCGATGCTGAACCGCTGGGTCGAGGAAGATGGGTTGCTCGACACGCTGGAAGGGCTCGGCGTCGGCTCGATCGTGTTCTCGCCGTTGGCCCAGGGTATGCTGACCGACAAATATCTCGGTGGTATCCCCGAGGGCAGCCGCGCCACGCAGGGCAAGTCGCTGAAGACAGCTTTCATCAATGACAAGACCATCGCCAACATCAAGGCACTCAACGTCATTGCCGGCAAGCGCGGCCAGACGCTGGCGCAGATGGCGCTGGCCTGGGTGCTGCGCAAGGGCAAGGTAACGTCGGCACTGATCGGCGCCAGCCGGCCGGAACAGGTCGAAGACTGCGTCGGCGCGCTGAAGGTGCTTGACTTCAGCGACGCCGAATTGGCTGAGATCGATGGCTACGCGCGCGAATCCGACATCAATCTGTGGGCGGCCTCCGCCGAGCGCAAAGGCCCGGCGAGAAAGTAGGCTCGCCAGGAAATGGGCTCGCCTGGCAAGCCGGCAAACAAAACGGCGGGACATGTCCCGCCGTTTTGACGTGGACGCAAATGGCCGGGCCTCAGGGCGTGGCTGGTTTCTGGGCTGTACCCAGCCCTGCCTTCGGCTTTGCCGGCGCGGGAGCTGGGGTCTTCATCTTCGCCTCGATCCAGCCACTGTAGTTGGCCAGCCGCGTGTAGATGCCATAGGCGTCCTTGTGGCCGCAGGCCGCGCTGCCGTCGGCCGGGCCTTCGCCCCAGCTGACGACACCGACCTGGACCGGGCCGTCGGCGCCGGTCATGAACAGCGGGCCGCCGCTGTCGCCATTGCAGGCATCACGCACACCACTGGTGGTACCGGCGCAGATCATGTTGCCGGTCAACGGATCGGTCATGTCGGCGGCGATCGCATTGGCGGCGGCATCAATGCCCTTTTCGGAGTAGCGCATGCGATGGGACAGATCGCCAAGTGCCGCCTTCAGGTCATGCGCGTAGATGGCCTTGATGCCGCTGTTGCAGGCACTGTTCGGCTGCAGATCGAGATCGGCGACCATCAGCGTGGTCGGGAACGTTCCGTCCTGCATCTTGCCCCAGCCGGTTACGGTGGTCTTGCCGTTGTCGGGGGTCGCCTCGCGGGCAAGCTTGATGGTCGGCGCGTCGGCCGGCTCGGCAAGCCGGAGCAGGCCGAGGTCGTTGTCGAGCGTCTGCTCGCTGTAACCCTCGTTGACGATGACCTCCACCACCTTGTGGCGCTTGCCTTCGCTGAGGTCGGTGGCACCGGTCAGCACCGTGACCGAGTCCGGCGAGATCGGCTCGCCCTTGTCGTTGAGGCAGTGCGCCGCCGTCAGCACCCATTGCGGCGCGATCAGGCTGCCGCCGCAGAATTGCGCATTGGCCTGCGAAGCCGGGTTCTCGTCCAGCCTGGCGGTGGTGAGCAGCGCGACCTGGAACGGATAGGCGCCCTTTTCGGCCTGGTTGCCGCCATAGACGCGGTCGGCGCCGTCGGGGTTCTCCGCCGCTGCCTTGGCCCTGGCATCGGTCACCCGCTGCATCGGCGAGATGGCCGCTTCCGGCCTGACGGTGCTCTCGTCCGCCCGAACGGTGTTGATGAATGCAACGGTAGCAGCAACGCCAAGCAGCGATGCGGCAGCGATTGGCCCGAACCGATTTGTGATGTGCACCTGAACCTCCTGAGACATTTCTCCCGTGCGGATCGACGCCGGGCATTGTGCAAGGAGGTGTTGCCGGTTCAACGATCCGCACGCGCGCCGCATCGAAACGGTGCGCGATCGGTCACAAAACCGAATCCCACTTTTGCTAACCGTGCCCGCGAGCAGAACCCGCACAAAATCCTATAGCCCCCCACGGGCTACGTGGAAGCGATTTGTCATTGCCAATCTTGGATTATTTTAGGCAATATACCCGTGCAGAATTTTTTTGGCGGGGGCCTTGAAAATGACAGCCTAGAAGAACGCCCGCAGGGGATGCCGGCGAGCAAACTCATTTTTCGGCGTCACCACGATCTCGACAATATTTCTGTATTTTGATCCAGTCCTTGCTGACTTTTGGGAGAGTCTCACCATGACAAAACTGACAAACCTTATGATAGCGTCCGCATTGCTTTCCACCGCAATGTGGACGGTCCCGGTCTTCGCCGCCGATCCTGGCTCCGCCAGTGCCGGCAATGGCGAAAGTATGCGGGATGTATCTTCAGGCGACTTCAAGGCCGGTCGGGCAAAACCGATCACCACGCCGAAGCTTACCGACGAAGACAGCCGCGCCGCGCCGCTTGCCGACGAGGCGACGGCTGTCAAATCCTATGGCATCGTCGGACGGTCCGCCGATGGCAAGGAGATCAAGATCGAGCCGAGCGAAGCTCTGCGCGATCTCATCATCAAAGAACTGAACGCTCCGGCCAATGGAGCGGATGGGGTCCAGCGCAAGACCGAAGACCCCGGGCTCGGCGAGGGCGAAGCCGGCCGTCAGGTTTTCGGCCCCGATGATCGCGAGCAGGTCAAGAACACCAAGACCTATCCGTTCTCGGCAATCGGCTATCTCGAAGCCAAGTCGCCGAAGACCGGCAGCTATGGCAGCTGCTCGGCAACGCTGATTGGCCCGCGCACGGTGCTCACCGCAGCGCACTGCCTCTACAGCCATGAGGACAAGGACTGGCTCTCGGAATATCTGTTCGTGCCGGGCCTCAATGGCAGCACTGCCGACGACGCACCCTTCGGTGCCTTCAGCTATGAAAGCGCCTATGTGCTGCAGGGCTTCATCGACAACTACCAGGGCTATTATGGCTCGGTGATCCCTTGGGACCTGGGCATCATCACGCTGAAGCAGGATGTCGGCACCAACCTTGGCTGGCTTGGCTATTCCAACTATGACGATCTCGGTGACTTCACCGCCAACCTCGTCGGCTACCCCGGTGACAAGCCTATGGGCACGATGTGGAAGACAAGCTGCGAAGTGCATGCCGAGAACATCGCTCCGGAATATTTCCAGTATGACTGCGATACGTTCCCGGGGTCGAGCGGCAGCTCGGTCTATGCCTATGACACCAACTCCAAGCAGCGCATCATCACCGGCGTCAACGTGGCGGAAAGCCCCGACGCGAATACCGCCGTGCGCCTGAACGCCGCAAACGTCCAGTGGATCAACAGCCTGTATAAATAACACGCGCTCGCGCGGTTGCGAAAAGAGGCGGCGGATCAATCCCGTCGCCTTTTTTCGTGCCGATCGTTCAGCACGGGCTTCTCTTGCACGAGGCAGGCTCGCCGATTACGCTTGGCCTGCCAAGGGGGCGAGGCATCCAGGGGGTTCAAGAGGATGGCGCGGGCAAGGGCAATGTTAGGGGTCGTGGCCGCATCGATGCTGGGCGCGTTGATGCTTTCGACGGCTTTTGCCGATCCCGCCTCTGTCGGCGGTGCCTGGGCGGAGCGGGTGCAGATCCTCTATCAGGCCGACACACGCTCCGTGCTGCGCAGGACCGTGCGTGTCTGGGATTTCCATCCGGAGAAGAACCTCGATTTCGTTTGGGAGCCGGCGGCCGGCCAGTCGCCCGACCGGACGATAGCCGAAGACGGCACCATCAACGGCAAGGGCAGGTTGGTGTGGCGGGTGCGTGGCTCGGCGAGCTATGACCCGAAGACGGTCTATTCCAGCTATTTCGGGGACGTCAGAAACGGCCGCCCCGATGGGCAGGGCCGGCTCGACCTGCGCTCGGGCGAGGTGTTCGAGGGGCACTGGTCCGCCGGGCTACTCAACGGGCAGGGCATTCGTGTCGATGCCGACGGCAACCGCTATGAGGGCCAATTCGTTGGCGGCGTCCCGAATGGCGGGGGCCGGTTGCTGTCGAAAACCGGCGAGATCTTTGCCGGCTATTTTGTCGATGGATTGAAGAACGGCAAAGGTACCACACGGCTCGCCGGCGGCACGGTCTATACATCGCAGTGGGTAATGGGCAAGGAGGTCGGAGGCTCGCGTCCCGACGTGCTGGCCGATGCCAGGGTCGGCGGCCTGCTCAAGGCGCAGGCGGGTGGCGGCGACGCCGACAAGGTCGAGATCGGCGTTGTGGTCGATCAGCGCATGACCCAGCAGGCCGACTTGAAATACCAGCATCTGGTGCGCGACGACGACATCGCGATCTATCCGGAGGACAACCTCTACAACGATGCCTGGAACGGCACCGGGCAGGTCAGGACCGGCAATGTCTATGACGGTCCGGACTGGGAGAATAGCCCGGCCTTTGCCGAAGTCGATCTCGGCACCAAGGATCAGTCCAGGGTCAAGCTCGACAGTCTGGAAATGAAGGTCGCCGCCAGCGACGCCTATCGCAAGCCGATGCTGTCGATCTCGGAACATTTCGGCTGCATCGGCTTCAGGCCGGATTTCTCGATCATCAACAATGGCTGGGGCGATGCCAAGGACATGAAGATGTCGATCCAGTTCACCGCCGTGGACGAGGAGGGCAATCCGACCGGCCAGCCAAGCCGCATGTTCACCAAGGACATCGGCGGCTTCGGCGAGGGCGTCGACGTGTCGATCAAGAGCGTGCTCGACGAGGCCGGCGTCGATACGGCCAGCCTGGAGACAGGGCGTTTTTCCTGCCCCTCGGCCGACAGCCTGAACGTCTGCCGCAGCCAGCTCGCCAACAAGGTCAAGTTCGGCGAAGTCGGCGACTATCTCGGCAATTTCAACCAGGCGATGACGCTGAACGCGATCGGCAAGTTCGATTATTCCTGGGCCGACGATCAGGGCAAAGTCTTCCAGCAGAGCGAGCCCTTCCGTGCCCAGATGACCATGGCGGTCTTCGAGATTCCCGAATCGATGGCCGAATGCGGTGATGGCGGTGGCGGCAACCCGGAAGCGATGCGCTACCAGAACATCGAATTCCCGATCGGCAAGCATGACTACACGATCGCCATGCCAGTGCGCGGCAACAAGAATGTCAGCGCCTACACGGCGCGGCTGAAGATGTGGTCGGCGATGTCGTCGATCCATCGTTTCAGCATCGCCGCGCATTTTGCCGACGGCAGCGTGCGCGAGAGCAAGCCGGTGACCTTCTTCTATTTCCGGCCGAAGCAGTCGCTGTTCGAGACCAGGACCGAACCAGCGGCGTGCTATCTGCCCCGCCAGATGGGCAGTTGCTAAGGTATGTCGATATTCAGGTGATGCCGGCCTGCAAATGGCTGATACCTGCGCTTCCGGTGCTCACGTACGAAAAGTACGCTCCGCTCCGGTTCTCGGTATCAGCCATTTTCGGCTCGGCCTGACCTGAATCTCAACATACCTTGATCGGGCAATGCTACGTCCGGCCCATCTCGAAATAGTTGGGCAGCGGGATGAGCCTGGTGAAGATCGTGCCCTGGGGGAAGACGCGCAGTTCCAGCATCGATCCTGACGAGCGTTGCGCGCTCTGGTCGAACAGGAAATTGCCGAGCGAATAGACCTCCGCCACGTCGCCGCCGGCAAGCGGGACGATCGCCTCGCTCGACACATGCGGATGGCCGCCGACAATGGCCGAGACGCCGCGCAGGCGCATCTGGTCGGCAAGCATGTCTTCGCGCAGCGACGGTTCTGTCTTGTACTCACGGCCCCAATGAACGAAGGCGACCACCGGACGCCGCGCATTGTCGTGCAGCAGCCGGTCGAGCAAGGCAGGGGTCAAGAGGTCGGTGTTCTTCGAGCCGTTGGTGTCGATGTCGGTGAGGCCGACAAGATCGAGATCGGCAAGCGCCAGCGTTTCTCCCTGGCCGAAATGCGGGATGCCGGCCACGTCCAGGGCACGCAGAGTCTCGGCATAGCCTGATGGGCCGAGATCGTAGGCATGATTGTTGGCCAGGCCGACGCCGGCAACATGCAGCCGCTTCAGCATGCTGGTGGCGAGATCCTCCGGCATGGCCAGCGTCATGTCGTCGATCGCTTCCGGCACGTTGGGCAGGATGACACCTTCGAGATTGACGATCAGCGGCCGCGATCCGGTCAGCGCCAGGACACTGTCGACGATCTTGTCGGCAACGGTGTCGCGCAGCAGGATCTTCTTCATGGCGCGGCCGAAATTCACGTCGCCGGCGATATAGTAGATCCTGTCCTTTGGCCGCGCCGGGTTGTTGAAGCCGGGGCCGAAGGCTCCGAACAGCGCCACCACATAGCTGGTGGTCCGCTCGACATAGTCGGACGTGCGTTCCTGCGAATTCTCGTTGGCGACAACCAGCGGCTGGGCGCCGAACAATTCACGCTGCAGCCTGGTCTGGATGTAGAGCGCGCCGACGGAATCGGCATGATCGGGCTGGCGAAGCGCGGCGACGCCGTCGAGCGAGCCTGCGGCCAGCATGTTCAGCGTCTGCTGGTCGAAGCGGCGCGCGTCATGCTGCGGCAGATAGTGTGAGAAATCGGTGGATTCGACGATCAGCGTGTCCCGATCGACGATGGCTTTGAGCGCCTCGGCCAGCCTGTCCCAGTCGCCGCGTTTCGCCTTCACCGACATCGCCACCGGCACGATCTTCGCCTCGGGGAAATAGTGATGCAGGAACGGCAGCATGGCGCGCACGCCATGTTCCTTGTCGAACAGGCAGGACTCTTCGACCATGTCGCCATGTGCTTCCAGAAGGCGCACCGCATCGCTGTCGGCTGCCACGGGGCCGAGCACGGTGTCGAAGCCGCGCGCCGTGGTGGCGTAGAGCTTGTTCGTCTTGTGGAAATGGTCCGGCGACAGGATGACGATGCGCTTGTAGCGGAAGCCGGACGCGGCTCGGAAACCAAGCGCCACCAAGTCGGCGGCCAGCAGATGATGCGGTACCGTGATGCCGGTCAGCCGCTGGCTGGATGGCTGGACATCGGCGACGCTGGCGACGGCATCTCTGAAGAGTGTCGCGTCGTCGTAGAAAGGCGGAAAGTCTTCCGTGCCGGGTGGGCAGACGACAGGGGCGGCGAAGGTGGGGAGAGGCAGCGTGAGAAGCAATAGCAGCATTGCCGCGATACCGGGCCACGATCGCGCGAGGGGGATGCCTTGGCGCAGGCCCGGCCTGCTCACGGCTCGGCCAACACGATATTCTCCACGCCGCCGACATAGTAGAACGGCTTCTGCTTCGAAGAGGTCAGCCGCACCACCTCGCGTGAAATGAAATCGGCAAGCCCAAACAGCGTCACACCGCCATCGGATGTTCTTGCCTTGCCGCGCAAGCCTTCGAGGATCGAATAGGTGAAGACGCCGTGGCCGAGCTCCGGCAGTTCCGCGGCGGTGTTGTTGGCGGCCGTGGCTGAAAAGACGACGATGCGTGCGTCCTGCGCATCCTTTTCCAGGCGGGGGTTGAAGGCGTTGGCGGCATGGCAGGTGTCGAGCAGCATGAAGCGCATGCCCTTGGCCCGCTCGACCGATTTCTGGATGTCACCCCAGTCGACAAGCGAGGAGCGCTTCCAGCGATCGGCATCCTGCTTGCGGCCGTCGGTCGGGATGAAATAGTAGTCCTCGTCGATGTTGATGCCATGGCCGGCGACGAAGACGATGGTGGTGTCGTGCTCGCCGGGCTTGTCGAGAAAGTCCGCAAGCTGGTCGTCGATCGTATGCGAATCCGGCTCCATGATGGTGTCGGCGCTGGCGACCGTGTAGGTCTGCTGGGCTTTGTCGGGGTTCTCGTCGAGCGCTTCGCGGTTGACCAGCACCAGCGATTCCATCGACGAGAACAAAGGCGCCGATTTCTGTGCGACCACCTTGAGGAACTCGGTGGCATCGTCGACGGGGTAGCGCAAATCGCAGGCGCGGCCGGAACAGGCGTCGGTCAGGAACGGATATTTGTCGACGCCGATGACCGCGACATAGAGCTTGCCCTTGGCCTCGGCCTTCTCGGTCTTTCTCGCCAGCGCCGTCACGCTGCGTTCGGTCAGATAGCCATACTCGTTGGTGCCGGTGATGCGGATGGTGTTTTGGCCATCCTCGACCGGCACCTCGACGATGGTGCCGTTGCCGTCCGCCGAGCGCGTGGCGATGTCGCCGACATTGCGGCTGTTCGACAGGATCGAGAAGCCGGCGACATCGGTGCCGGCTTCCTTGGCGCCTGTTATCTCGACGGCGACGTAACCGTCGCGAACCTTGCTCTGGTCGGCGGCGAGGCGGATGCCGAATTCCGGCGGCTTGCGCTGCAGGAGCTTCTGCAGCTCGTTGTCGACGCCCGGCCGCATCTCCTTGACCGCCTGTTTGGCGCTGCGCAGGATGATCGCCCGGCGCACCATTTCCGGGCTCCAGAGGTATTTCTTCAACTGGCCGGCGCGGATGAAGCGGCCTTCATGGTCGCGGCCCTGGTTGACGTGCCAGCCGATCAGCTTGTCGCCTTCGTCGGAGGAATAATAGTAGCCCTGCGGCATCCAGGCGATCCATTGCGAGCCGGCAAAGAACATCGACACGATCAGCTCGTGCGTCTTCAGGTTCCACAACCTCACTGTCTGGTCGGCACTGCCGGTGACGAGCAGGCCGGCTTTCTCCGACGCGACCATGGCATTGATTTCGCCGGTATGGCCGGTGAATTCGCCGGAGACCCTGGCGGTCGCGGCCCTGTATTCCAGCAGCGTGCCGTCACTGCCGCCGGTGATCAGGCCAAGCCCGCTATCGATCAGCGTGAAGGCGGAATGGGCAAAGCCGTTGGTGGCATCGTTCTCGATCGAGTGCACCACCTTGCCGCCATTGACGATCTCCAGCACCGCATTTTCCAGCGCGTCCTTGCCGCCTGCCGCGGCGTGCAGCGACCACTGGCCGTCGGCAAGTGCTGCACGGGTAAACGAGCCTGGCTCGGTGAGGGGCTGAGGGTCATCGAAGAACCGCTCGGTGGTGGGCAGTTCCAGCCTTTTGTCCAATGCGCCCAGCTGCTCCGGGCAAGCCACGCGCTCGGGGCAGGGGTTGGTATTGCCCCAGGCGATGACGCCGTTTGTCGGATCGATGCCGATCGCGGTCACCGGTTCGCCCAAACCCTGCAGCAAGGCCTTGCGTTCGCCGGTCGCCGGGTCCCAGACCTGGATGGCGTTGCGGGTGCCGCCGGCGGTCGCCACCAGCGAGCCGTCGGCATTGACGGCGCTGGCATAGACGCTGCCGTCATGGCCGCTGTAGTCGAGCAGCATCTCGCCGGTGTCGGTGTTCCAGACGGTGGAGCGGTGCTTGTCGGCGCAGCGGTAGCCGCAGGAGGCGACCAGCCGTGATCCCTTTGCAAAAGTCAGCGAGCCGATGAGGAAATCCTGCTTCGGCATGGCGCGCACCAGCGTGCCGTCGGCGGCGCGCCAAAGCTGGACCTGCCCGTCCTTGCCGCCGGTGGCGAACAGGCTGCCATCCTGCGAGACAGCCAGCGCCAGGACGCTGACGTCCCGCAGTTGTTCGGCCTCATCAGGCAAGGCAATTTCCTCGCCCTTGGCGATATCCCAGAGCCGGACGCCGTTGTCGGTCGTCGTTGCCGCCAGCCGGGTTCCCGCAGCGCCGAAGGCCAGCTTGTCGATGTGCCAGGAATCGGCATCGAGCTTCCTGTCCAGCGTCCAGCCGTTTGCTGATTTGTCGTCGAGCCGCCAGAGATAGACGACGCCGTCGCCACCACCGGCAGCCAGGGTCTTGCCATCGGGAGAGAAGGCGAGGTCATAGGTCGCGTAGTCGGCGGCCTTGAGCACGGCCTTGATCTTGCCGGTGGCGAAGTCGAACAGCCTGATGTCGCCATAGGGCGGCTTGTCGCCGAGGCCGACGCCGAAATAGCCGCCGGCGGCGATCGTCTTGCCGTCCGGCGAGACGGCCACCGCGAAGATCTTGCCGTCGCTGCCACCGCCGAGATAGCCGCGTATGGTGCGCAGCGTCACCCCGCTCTGCCAATCCCAGATGCGGATGGTCTTGTCGTCGGATGCCGAGACGAGGTCCTCGCCGTCAGGAGTGAAGGCGAGGTCGGCAATCCGTGCGGTATGGCCTCCGGTATCGAGGTCGAGGTGGAAATCCGGGGCGTCCTCGGCGCGGGCGACCGGGGCCGTGAGCAACGCTCCAGCCATGGCCAACCAGCAGCAGGCACGCATGAGGCGGACGCTGATCCTGGCTTTTCCCATCGCTATTTCGCTTCAGCCGCCGGTTGCCCGTTGCGAACATAAGCCTCGATCGCCGTGGCGAAAGTAGGCGAACCCGCCTTGCGCTGCTTGTCGATATAGCCGGCAAAATAACTCCAGAACGAGACGGCATAGTCACGGAAATAAGCGTCGGTCACCTTGCGCGAACACAGGTCGCCATCGACGCAAAAGGATAGGCGGTTGAGGAAGTAGACGATGCGGTCGAAATTCTCGCCGAAATCGGCGAGGGGCATGTCACCACCCGAGGCTGTCATCGCCTCGATACCGATGCGTTGCCGGAAAACCTGTTCTTCCGTCGGCGAGGGGTTGGCGCTGAGCAGATTGTCGTATTTGGCGTTGAGGGCAGAGAGACGATCCTTCAAGGCCCGCTGCGCCTGCTGGTAGTCCTTGGTTTCCCAGAGTTCGACCAGCGACATGGTCTGTTCGACGCGCTTCTGTTCCTGGTTGGCCAGGAACTGGTAGACCGAGAATGCCAGGGTGAAGATGATGGCGAAACGCACCAGCATGCCCGACCAGGCATAGACGAGCATGCGCCAGTCGCGATCGGTAAAGGGATTGCTCTCCTTCTTGATCTCATGGCTGCTTGGCCAGGGAAAACCTTCCGTCGTCTCCGGCAACGTCTGCTTCGCCGCCGGCGTCTTGGCGGGCGCGGCCGCCTGTGTCTGCTTCGTCGTGTTTGTCGTGCCCCCCGGCTTCTTCATTTGCAGCTGTCCAGTTCGATGGTGACGGAGGGATCAAGCACCACGCCGGGCGCCTCAAGCTGCTTTTTCAGGCATGCGAGCTGCGGGCGCGAAACAATGAACTGCACGTCCGGCTCCGCCGGCGCCTTGTTGGGCGACGGCAAGGCTTCGACCACGCCGCGTGAGGCGCAACTCGAAAGATCCACCACTACCGCGTCACTGCTGGTTTTGGCGAACTGGTCGTACTGGTCGAGGAAGCACGTTGCCAGTTCCGAATTGATGATCACCTGCTTGGCGCAGAGGCCGCAGCTGTCCTGGGCCGAGGCATTGGCAATCAGCAACAGGCCGCCGGCAAGTCCGGCAACCGTTCCGCGCCAGGAGAAAATAGACTTCGTCACAATCGATCCTATCTGCTTCATCCTGCCGCCTAGGCTCTTGGCCGCGGCTGGGAATGTTCTCATATCGCGCCAATCGCGCAAGAGCCGGCACCAGGGCCGTGCGGCCCGGTGGCGGAGCTCAGGCGCGCGGCACCGTCTCCATCGGGAAGATCATCACCGCGCCCTTCGGGCCCCCCTTGTCGGCAAGCCGCATCACCGAGCGGGTCGGCGGCGCCATGCCGATATCGGCGAGCATGTCGGAGAAACTGGCGGGACCGAGGCCGCGCGTTATCGACGTGACGCCTTCCTGCGCCAGGAAGCTCAGATCTTCCTTTTCGCTTTCCGGCGGCGCCTCGGTCAGCACCGCGATCATCCGCTCCATGCCGAAGCTGGTGTCGGTGAAGGCGAGCAGCCCTTCCTCCAGCGTGGCCCGCGGCGCGAGGCGCTCGGCGACGATGTGGGTGATCGAATAGTCGCTGCCGACATAGAGTACGTTGATGTCGACCAGCTGGTCCGAGCTGTTCTTGGCCAGCACATGCACCTCATCGCCGGGTGAGACGCGCGGCACCGCGGAAGCCTGCAAGGGTTCGAGCCCATCCTTGTCGCGGCGTTTGACCTGGAACTGGACGTCGACATCCTCGGGCTTGTAATCGGAGGCCGCCGCCAGCCGCGAAAGGCCGGTGGCGCGGAAGATGGTGCGCAAATTCCTGGTCGTGGCGTCGACCAGCTTCTGGCGGTCGTCGCGATGGATGATGACCAGCGGCGGCTTGCTGCCGTCCTTCAAGGTCACGTCGCCGGACGCCGGCAGGAACCACAGCGCCGGTTTGTCGGTGGCGTCCCCGGCGGCGCCTGCAATGGCGTTCTCGCGCATCACGGCGAAGCGCAACTCGGCGCTCTTGCCGGGATCGACCAGTTCGATGTTGAAGCCGGTTTCCTGCGCCGCGGCCAGTTCGTCGAGAACCGAATTGACCAGCGTGGTTTCCTTCTCCAGTCCCTTGGTCGCGGCCGGCCGCGCCACGGTGAGCTTGTAGTCGACGGCGATCTCCGCCACCCGCGCATAGGCGTTGGCGGGAATGTCGGCGAGCTTCAGCGCAGGCTTCTTCTCGAACTCGACCGGCTTGACCTGGCTCTCCAGGTTCTTTGCCGACCGCACTTCGAGATAGCCGACTGCGTCGGATAGCGGCGACAGCGCCGAAGGCAGGATGGCAAGCTTGCTGCCGGGCGTCAGGCGATGCAGCAGCCCGGCGCCGATCGACGCCTCACCGTCCTTGACGACGATGGGCCACTGCATGACCGCGTCCGTCTTGTCGGTGCCGAAGACGCGCGCGTCGAGTTCGCCCTCGAACAGCGGCGTCGGCCGGGTGCGGCTGTCGGCCGAATATTGCTGCAGAACGGCCTGGCCAAGCTGGCGATAGGTGACGTTTGGATTTTCGGCGAGCTTCGACAGGATGGTGAAGGTGAAAAGGCCAAAGCGTGGCGCGTCCGCCGTACCCTTGGGCAGCGGCATCTCCGGCGTCGTCTCCACCGTCTGAGCGGCGTAGAAGGCAACCAGCTTGCCCTTGGTGATCGGCTCGGCGCCGGTCGGCGTCAGGTTGAAGGCGGGCTTGCGCGCGCCATTCTCGTCAAGGCCGCGCGACGCGCTTGCGACAGTGTCCTCATAGGTCTTGACGGCCGCCGCCCTTGCGGCCTCGTCGCCGCCGACCAGATCGGCGAATTCGACCTTGCGCTCCGACTCGTCATCGACCTCGACGGCTCGGGTCGCAGTGCCGGAATGGCAGCAGTCGAACACGGCCCAGACAAACGCACCCTTGTCGCGGATCGCATCGAGCGCGTCGCCGATCTCATTGTCGACCAGCGCGTTCGGCACGCCGGCATCGCGGTTGATCCACTTCTCGATGTCGACCGGCAGGAAAATCTCGTCGAGCCCGTCGGTCTCGTCGCCCTTGACCATTTCAGGCTGCTGGGCGCCATGGCCCGACAGATGCAGATAGACGAAATCGTCGCGCTGAACCTTGGCCGCAAGGTCTGCCAGGGCCGCCTTGATCGCCGCATGGGTCGGCAAGTCTTTGGCGCCGGGCACATCCTTGGCGAGCAGCGTGACGTTCTCCGGCGCGAACCGCACCGGGTCCGGCACGTTTTTCAGCAGATATTCGTGCACCAGGCCGGCATCGTTCTTCGGCCCGATCAGCCAGTTTCTCTGCGGCAGGGCAGGATATTCGGTGCAGGCCACCAGCAGCGCATGATAGGTGCGCGATGCCGCAAGTGCCCGGAACGAAACCGTACCGGCCGCCATCAGCGCGGACGTGCCGACAAGCAGCGTCCGACGTGTCAATTTGATCATATTGCTTCCCCAAGCCCGATCGAATTTCCCAAGCGAGATTACCCTCGTTGAGGATTTTGTCAGTATTTTGAATGTCGCTACGCCATCAGGCCTGCCATCATCAAATGTGCCGGAACGCCGTCGATTGGTTCTGGACAACAACAGAAGAGTAGCAAAGACGACGGTTCGTCGCTATCTGAATGGCATTGGAACGTTTGCACCGGCAAACAGCCTGCGGATGGCGCAGAACAAGTTGGAACAGGACCATGGCTGCGAGGGATGTGCTGACGAAAAACCAGTTGTGCGTGCTCGAGAAGCTCGAGACCGCCAGCGGACCGCTCAGTGCCTATACCTTGCTCGACCAGTTGCGTGAGCGCGGCTTCCGCGCGCCGCTGCAGGTCTATCGCGCGCTCGACACGCTGGTGAAGTCCGGCTTCGTGCACCGGCTGGAAAGCATCAATTCCTTCGTCGCCTGCGCCGAGCCGCACGACCACAGTCATTCGATGACAGCTTTCGCGATCTGCGACACGTGCGGGCAGGTGAACGAAATGTCGGATCACGACGTCGACCACCGGCTGAACGAATGGGTGAGTTCGACCGGCTTCGCCGCCAAGAAGGCGGTGATCGAGTTTCGCGGCACATGTGCCAAGTGCCGGGCCGAAGCGGCCTAGGGCCTGTTCCATGCCGATGGAATCGGGATGAGGCTCTTTCCTTGTTTCAGCCCGATCTCTTGCGAAAACCGGTTTCCGCTTTTCAGCATCATGCCTTAACGCGCGGTCGACCAGGCGAACCAGACTGCAACGAGCGCCAGCAAGGCCGAAAGCAGCCGTCGGCTGGTCCGCTCCAGCCGTGGATCGTTTAGGAATGGCTGCAGGGCTCCGGCCAATATGACAATCAGTGCATGGATGGCGGTCGCCACAGCCACATAGATCAAGGTCAGCACGACAGTTTGGGCAAGTATCGGTCGTCCAGCCTCGACGAAGGTCGGCAGTACGGCGACATAGAAGATCGCCGCCTTCGGATTGAGGAGATTGGTGACAAGCCCGCGCAAGAAATATTTCCCGCCCGGATCGCTATCGCTCGAGACCACATCGGTCCCAGCGGTCCAGCCCTCCCAGGCGAGATAAAGCAGGAACAGTATGCCTGCCCAGCGGAGCCCCTCGTAAAGCAAGGATGAAGCCTGGATCAGTTCGGCAACGCCCAAGGCAGCGATGCCGCCGATGAACGCGAGGCCCACCGCGATGCCGGCCACGGTGGCGAAGCCGGCGCGGCGACCGTCGCTCGCCGAGACCAGCGCCAGATAGGTCATGTTGGGGCCTGGCGTCAGTTCGATCAGCAGGGACGCAAGCGTGAACGACAGGAATGTGGCCGTCGAGAACGGCAGCATTGCCCCCACGTCAATGCGCCTCGTCCCAGTTGTTCGCCGCCCGCGCATCGACATGCAGCGGGACCGACATCGACACCGCCGGCATTGCCGCGTTTTCCATGACGTGGCGCACGACGGGGATCGTCGCCTCGACTTCCGCCTCGACCGTTTCGAAGATCAGTTCGTCATGCACCTGCAAGAGCATGCGGGCCGACAGCTTGGCCTTCTCCAGCGCTTCCTCCATGCGCACCATGGCGCGGCGGATGATGTCGGCGGCGGTGCCTTGCAGGCGGGCGTTGATCGAGGCGCGCTCGTTGAAAGCGCGCAGCGACGGGTTGGACGAGCGGATATCGGGATAATGGATGCGGCGGCCGAAGATCGTTTCGACGAAGCCGTGCTCACGGGCATAGGCCTTGGTTTCCTCGATATAATCGCGGATGCCTGGGAAGCGTTCGAAGTACTTCTTGATGTAGTTGCTGGCTTCCTCGCGCGGGATCGACAGCTGGTTGGCGAGGCCGAAGGCCGAGATGCCGTAGATGATGCCGAAATTGATCGCCTTGGCGCGGCGGCGTATCTCGGAAGGCATGCCTTCCACGGGAACGTTGAACATTTCCGATGCGGTGATGGCGTGGATATCGGCGCCATCGGCGAAAGCCTGCCGCAGCTGCGGGATCTCGGCGACATGGGCAAGCACGCGCAGTTCGATCTGGCTGTAGTCGGCCGAGACCAGCCGATTGCCCTTGTCGGCGATGAAGGCGGTCCTGATCTTGCGGCCTTCGGCGGTGCGCACCGGAATGTTCTGCAGGTTCGGGTCGGAGGATGACAGCCGGCCCGTCGTCGTCGCGGCCAGCGCGTAGGAGGTGTGGACGCGTTTTGTGTCGGGATGGATGAAGCCGGGCAGCGCATCGGTATAGGTCGATTTCAGCTTAGTGAGCTGGCGCCAGTCGACGATCTTGCGCGGCAGCTCGTGGCCTTCGGCGGCAAGGTCTTCCAGCAGCTGCGCCGAGGTCGACCATTGCCCGGTTTTGGTCTTGGAGCCGCCGGGCAGGCCCATGCGGCCGAACAATATGTCGCCGAGCTGCTTGGGCGAGCCGATGTTGATGCGTTCACCGATGAGCTGATAGATTTCCTCTTCGAGCCGGGCGGCACCTTGCGCCAGTTCGCCCGACAGCCTGGACAGGATCTGCCGGTCGACCGAGATGCCGCGCTGTTCCATGCGCGCCAGCACCGGCACCAGCGGCCGCTCCAGCCGCTCATAGACCGAGACCAGGCCCTTGGCGGCAAGTCGGGGCTTCAGCACCAGCCAGAGCCGCAGCGTCACGTCGGCGTCTTCGGCGGCGTGCGCGGTCGCCCTGTCGATGTCGACCTGGTCGAAACCGACCGAGCTCTTGCCCGAACCGGTCACATCCTTGAGCTGGAGCGGGGTGTGGCCAAGCCATTTCTCGGCCAGCGCGTCCATGCCGTGACCATGCGGGGTGCCGGCATCGAGGACGTAGGAGATCAGCATGGTGTCGTCGAACGGCGCGACATCGATGCCGTAGCGGCTCATGATGACCAGGTCGTATTTCAGGTTCTGCGCGATCTTGAGGACCGATTTGTCCTCGAGCAGCGGCTTCAGCGCCGCCAGAGCCTCGCGAAGCGGGATCTGGTTTTCGAGCGTGCCGCCGCCGAGCAGATCACCATTGCCGCTCTTGTGGGCGAAGGGAATGTAGCCGGCGCGGCCGGGCGCCGTGGCGATCGCCATGCCGATCAGTTCGGCCTGCATAGGATCTGCCGACGTCGCCCTGACGTCGAAGGCGGCGACGCCGGCCTCCCGCGCCTCGGCGACCCATGCTTTCAGCGTCGAGATATCGCGAATGCAGGGATAGGCCGAGGTGTCGATCTTGCGGGTTGCCGCGCGCTCCAGCCGCAAGGCCGAGAGCAGGGAAGGTGTATCGCCTTGCTTCGCAATGTCCGTCGCGGGCGCCGTTGCGTCCTCGGCTTGACCTGGCCCAGTGGCACCGCTCCGGGCCACAACCGGCGATCCGGCGCCCACATCGGGGCCATGTGCATTGTCGGCGCGCTCGACGGTCACCGCGACGGCCTGGACGTCGCCTGCCTCGGTGCCGGTCGCTTCCGCCACGCGGCGGGTCAGCGAGGTGAATTCCATGGTCTTCAAGAAACCGATCAGCTTCGGCCCGTCCGGCGCGTGGAGGACGAAATCGTCCAGCCCCTCGGCCACCGGCACGTCGTTCTTCAGCGTCACCAACTGGCGCGAGATCAGCGCCTTGTCGGTATTGGCGATGATCGATTCGCGCCTCTTGTCCTGCTTGATCTCGCCGGCGCGGGCCAGCAGCCCGTCGAGGTCGCCGAACTGCTCCAGCAACTGCGCCGCCGTCTTCGGCCCAATGCCCGGCACGCCAGGCACATTGTCGACCGAATCGCCGGTCAACGCCTGCAGATCGACCATCTTTTCCGGCGGCACGCCCCACTTCTCGATGACCTCGGGAATGCCGATCTGGCGATCCTTCATCGGGTCGTACATGCCGACCGTATCGCCGACCAGCTGCATCAAATCCTTGTCGGAGGAGATGATGGTGGTGTCGCCGCCGGCTTCGCGCGCCAGCCGGCAATAGGTGGCGATAAGATCGTCGGCCTCGAAGCCTTCCATCTCGATGCAGGGCAGGTTGAACGCCTTGGTCGCCTGGCGGATCAGGCCGAATTGCGGGATCAGGTCCTCGGGCGGCGCCGAACGGTTGGCCTTGTATTCGGGGTAGAGATCATTGCGGAAGGTCTTCGAGGAATAGTCGAAGATGACCGCGAAATGCGTCGGCACAATGCCTACATCGGTGTTGCGGGCATCCTGCATCAGCTTCCACAGCATGTTGCAGAAACCGGAAACGGCACCGACCGGCAGGCCGTCGGACTTGCGGGTCAGCGGCGGCAGGGCGTGATAGGCCCGGAAGATGTAGCCGGAACCGTCGATGAGGAAGAGATGGTCGCCTTTTTTCATGCCGGCAGGGATAGCGCGGCGCGATGGCTTGGTCCATGCCAAAGACATCGCCGGATATCGGTTCCGTCAACACCCTGACAGATTGGGTTATACAGATCCGCTCACGGGCACGTTACAAAAGTGTAACGTTGATGCCCTTGAATCGCCACCTTCACAGACCCAAATACACGTCATCGGCAGTTTTCGCCGAAGTCCGGAGCAAGGCCCGTCCCCCGCCTATCCCGGACAACTGCGGCAGCCTATCCCCCCCTCTCCGGGCTGCCGCATCGTTTCGAGTACGAGGCCGCCGTGGTTCCCCCTCCACCACGGCGGTCTTTTTTTGCCTTGTGGCGGCCGTTGCGGGCCGTGGTCCAATGGTCACGGGCTTTTCGTTTCGCCGCTCTGCCTTTACGGTTCTGGCACTGAATCGAAAGGCTTGCCAAATGTCCGCAGTTTCCCCCGTCCTCGACCGCCTCGACCAGAATCTCGACCAGAGCCTGGAGCGCCTGTTCGGCCTGCTCAGGATCAAGTCGATCTCCACCGATCCCGCCTATGCCGCCGACTGCCGCAAAGCGGCGGAATGGCTGGTGGCGGAACTCAAGCTGATCGGCTTCGATGCCAGCGTGCGCGACACGCCAGGACATCCGATGGTGGTTGCGCATCATGATGGGCCGGCCGGTTCGCCGCATGTGTTGTTCTATGGCCATTACGACGTGCAGCCGGTCGATCCGATCGAACTCTGGGAAAACGATCCGTTCGCGCCAGCGATCAAGGAGGTCGGCCCCGACCACAAGGTGATCACAGGGCGTGGCTCGGCCGACGACAAGGGCCAGTTGATGACTTTTGTCGAGGCTTGCCGCGCCTGGAAGCAGGAGCATGGCAACCTGCCGTGCCGTATCACCATCCTGTTCGAGGGTGAGGAGGAATCCGGCTCGCCGTCGCTGAAACCGTTCCTTGAGGCCAATGCCGAAGAGCTCAAGGCCGACTTCGCGCTGGTCTGCGATACCGGCATGTGGAACCGTGACACGCCGTCGATCTGCGTGGCACTGCGCGGGCTTGTCGGCGAGGAGATCACGATGAAGGCCGCCGACCGCGACCTGCATTCGGGGCTCTATGGCGGGGCCGCCGCCAACCCGATCCGCATCCTTGCCAAGGTGCTGGCCGACATCCATGACAAGGATGGCCACATCACCATTCCGGGTTTCTATGACGGTGTCGAGGAGACGCCGTCGCAGGTGCTGAAATCCTGGGAGACGCTCGGCGAGACGGCCGAGACCTTCCTTGGACCTGTCGGCCTGTCGATCCCATCAGGCGAAAAGGGCCGCTCGGTGCTGGAATTGACCTGGGCTCGGCCGACAGCCGAGTTCAACGGCATCATTGGCGGCTACACCGGCAAGGGGTTCAAGACTGTGATCTCGGCGGAAGCCTCCGCCAAGGTGTCGTTCCGCCTCGTCCACAAGCAGGATCCGAAGAAAATCCGCGCCGCCTTCCGCAAGTTCGTCGAAGACCGCATCCCGGCCGACTGCTCGGTCGAATTCCACGCCCATGGCGGTTCGCCGGCAATCCAGCTTTCCTACGATTCGCCGTTCCTGGCAAAGGCCAAGGATGCGCTGTCCGACGAATGGCCCAAGCCCGCGGTGACGACCGGCAGCGGCGGTTCGATCCCCGTGGTCGGCGACTTCCAGACCTATCTCGGCATGGAATCGCTGCTGGTCGGGTTTGGCCTCGACGACGACCGCATCCACTCGCCCAACGAGAAATACGAGCTGAACTCCTTCCACAAGGGGCAGCGCTCCTGGGCCCGCATTCTGGACGCGCTGACGCGCTGAGCGCGGGAAAGTCGTTTTCCTGTTGATTTTTCACCGGATCGCGGCGAGGACGGGGTACGCCGCGACCGGAGAAGACAATGGCCGACATTCGTTTCCACAAGCAGGATCTGTCCGACCTTTCGCATTACAATGTCGGGGCAGTGGCCATCGATACCGAGACGCTGGGGCTGAACCCGCATCGCGACCGGCTCTGCGTGGTGCAGATCTCGCCCGGCGACGGCAGCGCCGACGTCATCCAGATCGCACCCGGCCAGAAGAAGGCGCCGAACCTCGTCAGCCTGCTCAGGAACCGCAGCGTGACGAAGCTGTTCCACTACGGGCGCTTCGATCTCGCCGTGCTTTACAATGCCTTCGGGGTGATGCCGGAGCCGGTGTTCTGCACCAAGATCGCGTCGCGGCTGACGCGCACCTATACCGACCGTCACGGGTTGAAGGACATCTGCTACGAGTTGCTCGGCGTCGGCCTGTCCAAGGCGCAGCAATCGTCCGACTGGGCGGCTGAGACGCTGTCTCCCGAACAGCTCGAATATGCCGCTTCCGACGTGCTGTATCTGCACCGGCTGCGCGACGTGCTGGCCGGGCGGTTGGCACGCGATGGGCGGACCAAGGAGGCCGATGCCTGCTTCCGCTTCCTGCCGACGCGGGCCAAGCTTGACCTGATGGGCTGGGACGAAGAGGATATCTTCGCTCACAGCTGACCGTCTTCGCGGCGACCCGCGCCTCCGGCCGGTTGGAACCAGATGCCGGCCGTCGCGTTCTGTGGGCTTGAATTACTTGCTTTCGCGATTCCGGACGAAATACCGCTACACACGTCCCGGAATTGCTCGAAAAGGGGGACGAAATGGTGGACAGGAAGCCGATATCGACCGCGCCGACCGATGGCTCCAAGGTCACCATCACCTGGAAGGACAGCGACGGCGTGCTCAACGAATCCATCGGGCAATACCGCGATGACGGCTGGTGGGTCTATACCGACAGCCATACGCAAAAGAAGGTCGAGCCGACCAGCTGGCGGCCGACTTCCAGCGACGACGACGATCAATGAGCGCCGCTGGCGGGACCAGCTGCTTTCGAATAGCCTGAAGCCGTTGATATCGGGGCCGATTCGGAGCCTTCCGCTCCGCGTTCGCCCTCCTGCTCGGAGGAAATCGCCATGGGCGTCGAAAGCCTTCTCGTCTTCATCATCATTGGTGCCATCGCCGGCTGGCTTGCCGGTCTCATCGTTTCCGGTTTCGGCTTCGGCCTGATCGGCAACATCATCGTCGGCATCGTCGGCGCCTTCATCGCCGGCTGGCTGTTCCCGCGGATCGGTTTCTCCATCGGCGGCGGCATCATAGCTTCCATCATCCACGCCACGATCGGCGCCATCATCCTTTTGGTGCTGGTCAAGGTTCTGAAGCGAGCCTGAGGCTCGAAACGACAAAGGGCGCGCCGTGAAGCAGAACACACTCTACCTCCTCATTGGCGCGCTCGTCGTCGTTGTCATCGCGCTTGGCGCCTATGTCTACCGCGAGCAGACGAAGCCGAAAGGCGTCGAGCTCAAGATTGACGACAAGGGCATTTCGATCCAGCAGAACTGAGCCAGCCGCCGATTTGGGGTTGTCATGCCGCTTGATTTCCGGATGGCGGGCAGAGTTGATCGATAAAGGCGGGGGACGTGGCTGGCGGCCCGAAATCCGGGGCTGCGCGGCATTGCCGTCGCCCCAGGGTTCCCGCATTCCGCTTGACCGTCCAGGGCGCCATCAGGCTTAGTCGGCGCCGGCAAAAGCGGGGGCAGACAGCCATCAAATGGGCCGGGGGCAGCAAGACAATTCTCTATTTCCTCCATCGTTCGACCTCCCGTGCGGAGAACGGATGATCGCCGGAATAGACTTCAAGGCGAACGCGGCGGTGCGGGCGGCGCTTTCGGCGATCGGACGCACGGAAGACCTGCGCTTTTCACCGGACAATCGATTGCTGGCAATTGCCGGCTATGCGCGCAAGCGCTTGTTGGTCCTGCGCATCGACATCGAGGCCGGATCTGATGGTCCCGATGTGACGATCCGCGATTTCATGCAGCTGACGTCAGATAATATGGGCGAAATCCATGGCCTGGATTTCATCGATGACCGCACCCTGGCGATTGCCAACCGCGACGGGATGGTCGCTATATTCGGGTTGCCCCGCGAGGAGCCGGCCGGTCAAAGCCGCGAGATATCAGCCATTCGCCGAGTCCGGGGCAGGCGGCTTTGCAAACTGAATTCGCCGGGTTCGATTGCCGTCAGGCCCGAGTCGCGCGGCCGCGTCAGCCTTCTGGTCTGCAACAACTACACGCATCTGGTGACCCGCCATGTGATCAACCGGTGGCTTGGCTATCGCACGACAGGCAATCAGCGGCTGCTGGAGCGTGGTCTCGATATACCGGACGGTATTGCGCTCAGCCATGACGGCCGGTGGATCGCGGTCAGCAGCCACGGCACCCAGGACGTGAAACTCTACCGTATGTCCGCGTCGCTTGGGCCTGATACCGAACCCGCCGGGGTCCTACGGAACGCGGGCTATCCGCATGGTGTGCGTTTCACCAGGGATGACCGGCATATCATCGTCGCCGATGCAGGCAGCCGGGTCGTGAACGTCTACGCCGGCGACAGTGGCTGGAGCGGGCATCGCGCGCCGGTGCGCTCGGTTGCCGTGCTCGACGAGGAAACCTTCCTGCGCGGCAGGGCCAGCCCCGAGGAAGGCGGCCCGAAAGGCCTCGACATCGACCGGTCGAACAGTGTCGTGGCGGTGACCTGCGAGGAGCGGACGCTGGCCTTTTTCGCTCTGTCGTCGATACTCGGTGGCGTTGAAAATTGCCGGCAAGGCGAGGCCATTGCATCGGCGTGGCACCGGAACAGCGATCACTCCGACATGGAATTAGAATGACGGATCGACGCTTCGGCGCTATGATGTCGGTATAGGGCGTTTGGGGCCAACCAACCTAACGAGTAGGAGGTTGCCATGAAGCACCAAACACTGGACCAACTGCATGCAGTTGCCGAGGTCAGCACCACACAGCCGGTAATGAGTCGTACCCAGCGTCTTGTCCGTTGGGCAGAACTTCTTGAACGTGAGCCCAGCCGGCTGCTCACCGCGCTTGCCGGGACAGAATACCGTGCGCCGCCCGAGCGCGATGTCATGCGAGGCGATGGCTCGCCGATAGCGGTTGCCTTCACGGACCCCATATTGCACGACGAGGGTCTGAAAGACGACAGCTATGGCGAAGCCAAGCGCTTCTTCGAGCTGACCGACCACCAACTGCACGAGATCGTCTGTTACTGCCATGTCGGCGAGGTTATGCAATCGTCCAGGGCAGCGCTCTCGGTTCGTGCGGCGATCGGCTGACGCATGTCCACCAGGTGATCACCTGATGACGGGTGATTTAGGGCGCGGTCGAACGCGAAGTTGCAACCATTTGCGATCGCGCCCTAACGCGGAACATGTCCGCGACCGTCTTGGTCGCGGTTGAGAGTGGCCCCAGGCAAAAATGCCACGGCGAGGATTGTTCCATCGTGGTGGGCCGCCTGCCAGCGGCAAAAGCAGGTCTCGAACCGAGCGCTAAATGCCGGATCCCAGGCATTTGACTATCAATCGTTTTGAATTTTTCCGACTTAACCCGCCCTTAAATCGCCGCATCTACTCTTCAACCCGGACGCCATTGGCCCCGGGGATATCAAGCACAGCGCATGGCGAACCGCAGAGACAGCCGCATCGAGCCCAGTTTCGAGGGACCGCCACAGGCGCGATCCCAACCGGGTCTTTCGGTGAGCGAGGAGGATCGCGTCGTGCCAAGCAACCGCAAAGCCTCCGCCAAACGCAAATCGTCGAAGGCGAAATCGTCGCGCGGTGGGCGTGGCAGAAGCCGGCGCGGCCTGTTCGGCGTGCTCGGCCGGCTGTTCTACTGGTGCTTCGTGCTCGCCATCTGGGGCGGCATCGCGGTGGCCGGCGTCGTTATCTACTACGGGGCCAAGATGCCGGCGGCCACGACCTGGTCGATCCCCGACCGCGCTCCCAATATCAAGATTGTTTCGGCCGATGGCCAGTTGCTCGCCAATCGCGGCATGAGCGGTGGTGAAGCCGTCGGCCTGCACGAAATGTCGCCCTATATTCCGGAAGCCGTCATCGCCATCGAGGATCGCCGGTTCTATTCGCATTTCGGTGTCGACCCGATCGGCCTTTCGCGCGCCATGGTGACGAACCTGCTCGGCGGGCATTTCTCGCAAGGCGGCTCGACGCTGACGCAGCAATTGGCGAAGAACCTGTTCCTGAAGCCCGACCGCACACTGGAGCGCAAGGTGCAGGAGGTGCTTCTGGCGCTGTGGCTGGAGCACAAGCACACCAAGGACCAGATCCTCGAAATGTACCTCAACCGGGTCTATTTCGGCTCCGGCGCCTATGGCGTCGAGGCGGCTTCGCGGCGCTATTTCGGCAAGAGCGCTCGCGACGTCACCCTGTCGGAAGCAGCCCTGCTGGCCGGCTTGCTGAAAGCGCCGTCGCGGTTGTCGCCGGCGCGCGATCCGAAGGCCGCCGAGGAACGTTCGCAACTCGTGCTCGCCGCCATGCGCGAGGAGGGCAAGATCAGCGACAAGGAGCTGAAGACGGCGCTCAGCGCGCCGGCGACGCGCTCGCCGTCCTACTGGACCGGCTCGGAAAACTATGTCGCCGACGCCATCATGGAAGAACTGCCCGACCTGATCGGCGATGTGCGCGGCGATATCGTCATCGACTCCACCGTCGACCTGAACCTGCAGAAACTTGCCGAGCAATCGATCCGCAAACTGATCGACGACAGCGGCAAGAAGCTCAACGTCACCCAGGGCGCGCTTGTGTCGATCGACGATTCCGGCGCGGTGCGTGCCATGGTCGGCGGTTATGACTATTCGACCAGCCAGTTCGATCGCGCCTCGGAAGCGCGCCGCCAGCCCGGCTCGGCGTTCAAGCCGTTTGTCTATATGGCCGCCCTTGAGGCGGGCCGCACGCCCGACAGTGTGCGCAACGACGCGCCGATCAAGATCGGCAACTGGACACCCGACAATTACGGCGGCAAGTACTTTGGCAAGGTGACGCTGGCGACGGCGCTGGCCAAATCGCTGAACTCGGTCGCCGCGCAGCTGACCATGGAGGTCGGGCCGAACGCGGTGGTCGAGGCCGCGCATCGCATGGGCATCCAGTCCGATTTGCAGGCCAACACCTCGATTGCGCTCGGCACTTCGGAAGTGACGCCGCTGGAACTGACCTCGGCCTATGTGCCGTTCGCCAATGGCGGCTACAAGCCGGACATCCATTTCATCCGCCGCATCACCACCGCCGAGGGCAAGGTGCTCTATGACAGCGGTGGCGGCAACGCGCCGCGTGTCGTCAAGCCCGAGATCGTCGGCATGATGAATTCGATGATGATGGGCACGGTCGAGTTCGGCTCGGCAAAGAAGGCGGCCTTCGCCTGGCCGTCGGCAGGCAAGACCGGCACCAGCCAGAATTCGCGCGATGCCTGGTTCGTCGGCTACACCGCCAATCTCACCACCGGCGTGTGGTTCGGCAATGATGACGGCACGGCGATGAAGAAGGTGACCGGCGGCGCTCTGCCGGCGCAGGCCTGGCATGAGTTCATGGTCGCCGCGCATGAAGGCGTACCGGTGCGGCCGCTGCCCGGCACTTGGAAGTCGACGCCGGCCGATACAATCGTGCCCGACGACATACCTTCGGCCGACAACAACCAGCAGGCTCCGGTTCCGTCGGTATCCGTTGGCCAACAGGCGCCGGCCGCCCAGCCAGCAGCGCCGGCCCGCGTGGCGCGGCCTGCCCAGACCGTCGATGCCGACGGCTTCAACATGCCCGCGGATGACGGCACCACCGCTTCGGTCGGGCATCCCGTGCCACCAGGCAGTGTCGGCGGCCCGCTCAAGAAGCGGCAGACCTCGATCCTGGATATTCTGGGCGGCGGCTGACGGCGACGGCCTCGGCGGTTTGCAGCGGCGTCAATCCGCCTCTCGCCAGCGCCACGGTGTTCGGCTACATCTCCGGCCCGGAGACCGTGACATGGCTGAACTCGACACTAGAAAAACCATCGTGCTGACCGGCGCCAGCCGCGGCATCGGCCACGCCACGGTCAAGCGCTTTTCGCGCGAGGGCTGGCGCGTCATCACCTGCTCGCGCCAGGCTTTCGCCGAGGATTGCCCGTGGCCGGCCGGTCCGGAAGACCACATCAAGGTCGATCTTGCCGACCAGGAAGATGTCGGCATCGCCGTCTCGGAGATCCGCCATCGGCTGGAAGCGCATGGCGGCCAGTTGCATGCGCTGGTCAACAATGCCGGTATCTCGCCCAAGCTCAAGGACGGCAACAGCCGTATGAACTCGATCGACACGCCGATGCATGTCTGGCGCGACGTGTTCCAAGTCAATTTCTTCGCGCCGATCATGCTTGCGCGGGGGTTGTTCAAGGAGTTGGCCGCGGCCAAGGGCTCGATCGTCAACGTCACCTCGATCGCCGGCACGCGCGTGCATCCTTTTGCCGGTACCGCCTATGCAACCTCGAAGGCGGCTCTCGGCTCACTGACGCGCGAGATGGCGCATGATTTCGGCCCGCACGGCATCCGCGTCAACGCCATCGCGCCGGGCGAGATCGACACCGCGATCCTGTCGCCGGGCACGGACAAGATCGTCGAGACCATTCCGCTCAGGCGTCTCGGCACCACGGCCGAGGTCGCGGACATCATCTTCTTCCTGTGCTCGCAGCAGGCCTCCTATGTGACCGGCTCGGAAATCCACATCAATGGTGGCCAGCACGTGTGAGGCGGGGGCTCATCCTGCGATCGTGAGAACGGCCTTGCCGCTGAAGCTGCGCTGCCGCAGGGCGTCCAGGGCCTGGGCGATATCATTCCACGGCACGGTCAGGGCGACGCGGGTTTCCAGCCGACCAGCCGCGACCAGGGCGAGCAGAGCGGCGATGTCGGCGCCGATGCCTGAGCCGGACGTGTAGTAGGCGAAGGTCTGAAGCCTCGCCCCCTCATGGCCTGGAACGAACTGGCGGAAGCCAACCGGCGTGAGTTCGCCGCTGCTCGAACCGAACATGACGATGGTCCCGCCGGGTGCGACGCGTTCGATCGCGTGGGCGAGGCTCTCGCCGCCGACCGACTCGGTGATCAGCGAGAAAGGACCTTCGGCCAGTTCGATCGCCTCGACCATCTGCTGGGCGCCGAGATCGCGGAGATCCCCGGCATGCCGGGCGGCTGCGATCGCGGTCACCGAGGCGCCTTGCTCGCGGGCGATCTGGATCTGGAAACGGCCGACCGCGCCGCTCGCGCCGGTGATCAGGACCTTTAGGCCGGCGAGGTCACCGCCATGGCGCAACGTCCTCAGCGCCGTCGTGCCCGCGACCGGAAGCGTGGCCGCCGAGATGAAGCCGACCTCATCGGGCAGGACGGCGAGACGATCGGTCGGAACGGCGACACGTTCGGCCCAGCCGGCTTCGTCGACCAGGGCCACGACCCTTGTGCCGACGGCCGGCCCGGAGCCATCGGCCGCCGCCTGCTCCACGACCCCAACGACGTCCTGGCCAGGTATCCAGCCGTTCGCGCGTATGGCCAGCAGGCGCAGTTCGCCGCGGTTCAACGAGGTTGCGTGGACGGCGATCAGCGCTTCGTTCGCGCAAGGGCGTGGCTCGTCCACCTCGGTGAGTTTCAATCTGGCTGCGTTGTCGGAACAGACGGTGAGCGCGAGCATGGGTACACCTTTGCCAATGGTGGCGAAAACGACCCCGAGCCTACCGATTTGTGCGATCGAATAATCTAGATATAAAATCAATCGATCGCTAAAAACGGGCAATCATGAGACAACCTCTCCGATACCCATGGCTCGATTTCGATGTCGACGACGTCCTTGCTCCGGCGATCGCGGTGCGCGTCGACGTCACCGAAACCAAGGCCGAGGTGTCGCAGCATTGGCATCGCAAGGGACAACTCGTCTTCGCGCTCGGCGGCGGCGTCACCTGCCGCGTTCCCAGTGGCCTCTGGATGGTGCCGCCACATTGCGGCGTGTGGGTGCCAAGCCGCATGCGGCACAGCAACATCGCCACGGCCAATGCGCGGATTTTCTTCGTTTACATCGAGCCGGGCGCGGCCGAACTGCCGGATCGGTGCTGTACGCTTTCGATCTCGCCGCTGCTGCGTGAACTCATCATCGAACTGTCGGACTGCGCACCTGACGACGCGAGGTGCGCTTTCCTGGGGAATTTCCTGCTCGCCGAACTGCCTGATATGCCGGTCCAGCAATTGCATCTGCCTCTGTCTTCCGAGCCGCGCTTGCGGCGGATCGCCGAAGCGTTGGCGGACGATCCGGCTGACCGCAGCACGCTGGCGGAGTGGGCCAGCCGCGTTGCACTCAGCCAGAGCAGTCTCGCCCGTCTCGTCGTAAAGGAGACTGGCTTAAGCTTCGGCCGCTGGCGCCAGCAATTGCACTTGATCGTCGCGATAAGGGAGCTGGCTTCCGGGGCAAGCGTTCAGCGGGTTTCGGGCGATCTGGGCTATGAGTCCGTCACCGCCTTCATCACCATGTTCAAAAAGGCGCTCGGCAAGCCTCCCGCACAGTATCTCAGCAGCATCGCACGCAATGGCGGGTCTGCTTTCGTGGCGTGATCAGGCGGCGGACGGTTCAGTCGCGGATGGCTTGTTACCGAGCACCTCTTCCACGATCCCGCGCGCGATCTCCCGTTCGCCCATGATCACCGTGTCGGCGCCGAGCCCTTTGAGATGCTCGACCTCGGCATCGGAATGGGCGCGGGCGACGACGTTGATGCCGGGTTTGGCGGCGCGCGCGCGCAGTACGATCTGGCCGGCCTCGAACGCGTTGGGGATGGCGAGGATCAGCCGGCTGGCGCCTTCGGGATTGGCGGCGGCGAACACTTCGGCGTTGGCCGCATTGCCGGCGACGGTTTCGATGCCGTCCGCTTTCAGCCTGGCCAGCGTCTTGTCGGCGTCCTCAATGACGAGGAAGGGCAGGGCAGCATCTTTCAGCGCGGCACCGACAAGGCTGCCGACACGGCCGTAGCCGATCAGGATGGCATGGCCGGCAAGTGTCGTCCTCGGCGGCGGGCCGTCTTCCTTCCTGGACGTGGCGGCAACCGAAGCCACCTGGCCTGGTTCCGTCGCCGGGCCGACGGGCTTTGCGTCCGCCGGCGGTGCCGTCTTGGCGGCGCGGGCTTCCAGCCAAGGTTTCATCCAGTCGATGATCAGGAACATCAGCGGGTTGAGCACGATCGACAGGATGGCGCCGGCCAGGATCAGGTCGCGGCCCTGCTCGGGCAGAAGTTTCAGCCCGACGCCGAGCTCGGCCAGGATGAAGGAGAATTCGCCGATCTGGGCAAGGCTTGCCGAAATCATCAGGGCCGTGGCCAGGGGATAGCCGAAGGCGACGACGATGACGAACGCGGCCAGCGACTTGCCGATGACGATGATGGCCAGCGTCGCCAGGATCGGCAGGCCGTTGCTGATCAGGCTGAACGGGTCGAACAGCATGCCGACCGAAACGAAGAACAGCACCGAGAATGCATCGCGCAGCGGCAGCGATTCTTCCGCCGCGCGGTGGCTGAGCTCGGACTCGCTCATGATCATGCCGGCGAAGAAGGCGCCGAGCGCCAGCGAGACGCCGAACAGTTTTGCCGCGCCGAAGGCGACGCCGAGCGCAATGGCGAGCACGGAGAGACGGAACAGTTCGCGAGACCCGGTATGGGCGACGTAGTGCAGGATCCAGGGAATGACCCGGCGGCCGACCACCAGCATGACGACGACGAAGGCGGCGACCTTGGCCAGCGTAACGCCGACGATGCCCCAGATGCCGTAGCTGGCCGGCAACGACAGCAGGCCGCTGACATGGGCTTCGGCCTGTTCCTGGCCACCCAGCACGCCGGCAAGGGCCGGCAGCAGCACCAGCGCCAGCACCATGGCCAGGTCCTCGACGATCAGCCAGCCGACGGCGATGCGGCCGCGCTCGGTCTCGATAAGCCGGCGTTCCTGAAGCGCGCGCAGCAGCACCACGGTCGAGGCGACCGACAGCGCCAGGCCGAACACCAGGCCCGCGCCCACCGACCAGCCGAGCATCCAGGACAGCCCGGCGCCGAGTGCCGTGGCGAAGCCGATCTGGACGATGGCGCCGGGCACGGCGATGGCGCGCACCGACAGCAGGTCCTTGAGCGAGAAATGCAGGCCGACGCCGAACATCAGCAGGATGACGCCGATTTCGGCCAGTTCATTGGCAAGGCCGGCATCGGCGACGAAACCGGGCGTGTTCGGCCCGACCAGCACGCCGGCTACGAGATAACCGACCAGCGGCGGAATTCGGAACCGATTGGCGAGAGCTCCGAAGACGAAAGCCAGCCCCAGACCGGCGACGATGGTGGCGATAAGGGGCGTGTCATGCGGCATTGTCTATGGAGCGCCTTTCAAGCTAGCGATGTCGGATATGCGCCGCCCGAAGCCGTCGCCTGTTTTGCAATATGGTGGAAGGGGTGACGTTGATGCAACCCGCAGGCCGCGAAAATCGACGGTGCGGCGGCAAATACTCGGCCGGCGGCTGAAAAGCCGCCGGCCTGCCGGAAGTCCCGCGATGTTGTCGCCCGGTTTCGCGCTAGTCTGCCGCCGGCGATCAGGCGGCCCGCAGCAAGGCCTCGATCTCGAATATGGCGTGGTTGGTCAGCGTCTTGGGAATTTCGGCGGCCACTTTGCCCTCGACCTCCTTGTGCAATTTCTTGCGCATGGTCCCTAGCACCATTGGCGGCGCGACAAGGACGATCTCGTCGAATGCCCCGCCATGCGCGAGCTTGTAGAGCCGGGCGGCAATGTCATCGGCGAAGCGTTCCTTGCCGATCCGGTGCCAGTCCGTCTCCTCGACGGCGCTGCGATGCACAGACGGGCCGTCATTGTACCGGCCTGGACTGTCGGTCCCCTGTTCGCGGGTGGGCGGATTGTCCTGCTCCATCATCTGCACGACCTCAAGGTTGGGAAACTTGTTGTCGCCGATATTCTTGAGGAAGAGCGCTTTTTCGCCATCGGCCACCATGATCCAGATGCCGTGCTTCAGCTTGATCGTGCCCATGATGACGGGTTCCTTTCTCTGCTGCATGATGCCCTGCGCGGCACTCCGCCGCGGTTTCGGTTTTGGATGGCGGGCGAGATGGGAACGCCTTGCGAAGCGGTAATGTTCCCACCGCCAAGGTCTGTTGAACGCCCGCTGCCCGAGGCCGAAGGTTGAGAATTGTTGGCTGGCGGCTTTAATCTACTAAATTGGTAGAAATTAGAAAAAACTGTTTTGCGAGATAGCGAGCCGGCGGCTAAAAAGACCTGAAATCAAGGCCTGCTTCAGCGACTTGAGTTCGCCCACACCCAGGATGTGGAATATTTTTCTCCTGCCTTTCGCAGTTGCGAAAAAGCGATTGCCTGCCATCACAGGATGCGCGAGTGCTTTGCTTCTGGTTTTTCGCGCCCGGGCGTAAAACTGCGACACTGTTCCCGGATTGCTTTTCACATGCCGCAGGCCAATGCCAAGCTCAATGCCTTCCCCGTCTTCGTGCGGGTCGAGGGCGAAGCCGTGGCCATTGTCGGCGGCGGTGAGGAAGCCCTGGCCAAAGCACGGCTGATCGGACAGTCGAGCGCGGTCTTGCGCATCATCACCGAAAATGCCGAGCCGGAACTGCTCGCCTTCATCGCTCAGTCCGGCGCCAGCCATGTCGCGGCGGCTTACGATGCCTCGCAGCTCGACGGCGCGGTCATGGTATTTGCCGCCAGCGGCGACGAGACGCTCGACCGCCGCGTCGCCGCCGATGCGCGCAAACTGGGCATTCCGGTCAATGCCGTCGACCGGCCGGAGCTCTGCGATTTCTTCACCCCGGCGCTCGTCAACCGCGCGCCGGTCGCCATCGCGATTGGCACCGAGGGTGCGGGCCCGGTGCTGGCCCAGATGCTGCGTGGCCGCATCGACCAGATGCTGTCGCCGTCGCTTGGATCGCTGGCGACGCTTGCCGCTTCACTGCGCGGTGCCGCCGAGAAATTGCTGCCGAAAGGCAATGCCCGCCGACGCTTCTGGAGCAGTTTTTTCCAAGGTGCGCCTGCCCATGCCGTGGAAGCCGGCCAGTTGTCGCGGGCGCATGACGCCGCCGTGGATCTTCTGTTGTCGAACGCACCGGCTTCGGGCCACATCGCCCTGGTGGGCGCCGGTCCGGGTGCCGAGGACCTTCTGACGCTGCGGGCGCACCGCCTGCTGATGGAAGCCGACGTCATCGTCCATGACGCGCTGGTGCCGGAGGCGGTGGTTGCGATGGGCCGCCGCGATGCCGAGCGCCTGGGTGTCGGCAAACGCAAGGGCTGCCACACCAAGAGCCAGGCCGAGATCAACGCGCTGCTGGTCGAGCTCGGCCGGGAGGGCAAGCGCGTCGTGCGGCTGAAGTCGGGCGATCCGCTGGTGTTCGGCCGCGCCGGCGAGGAGATGGCGGCGCTGCGCGATGCCGGCATCGCCTATGAGGTGGTTCCCGGTGTCACCGCGGCCTTCGCCGCCGCCGCCGATTTCGAACTGCCGCTCACCTTGCGCGGAGTGTCCTCGTCGATGGTGTTCACCACCGGCCACGACCTCAAGGGCAATTCGTTGCCCGACTGGGCCAAGCTTGCGATTTCCGGCGCCACCGTTGCCGTTTATATGGGCCGCTCGGTCGCGGCCGAAGTCGCCGGCCGCCTGATCGAGGCCGGGCTGTCGCCGGACACGGCGGTCGCGGTGGTCGAGAATGCCAGCCTTGCCAACCGGCGCCGCTTCCACGGCACGCTGGCCGACCTGCCATCGCTGGAAGCGCGTGGCGATCTTTCCGGGCCGGTCATGACCATTATCGGCGATGCCGTCGCCGGCGCCAATTTCGAGCGGTCCGAGCCGCTCGCGGCACACAAACATGCGGGTGCGGCAACCGCTGCCACTGAGAGAGTTCAGCCATGAAGATACTGACCGCCAACCGCCTGACCGATGGCATCGCCGTCTGGTACGCCGATGGCGGCTGGGCCGAGACGGTGGGCCATGCGGACCTTGCTCATGACAAGGCTGCCGAGGACCGCCTGGAGGCGATCGGCGCCAAGGCCTATGCCGACAATGAAGTGGTCGACGTCAATCTGATCGACGCGGACGTCGTCGACGGCGTGGTCGAGCCGGTGCGATTGCGCGAGAAGATCCGCGCCGCCGGGCCGACCATTCGCGGCGATCTCGGCAAGCAGGCCGAGCGGGCCGCATAGCCAGGAATTAGATGAAACGGGCGGACGCGCCCTGAAAGACGAAGCATGTACCGTTACGATGAGTTCGACCACGATTTTGTCCAGGCCCGCGTCGCCGAGTTCAGCGACCAGGTCCAGCGCCGGCTGTCCGGAGAGATATCAGAGGACCAGTTCCGGCCGCTCAGGCTGATGAACGGCGTCTACCTGCAGCTGCACGCCTACATGCTGCGCATCGCGGTGCCCTATGGCACGCTGAACAGCAAGCAGTTGCGCATGCTTGGCCACATCGCCCGCAAGTACGACAAGGGCTACGGCCATTTCACCACACGCCAGAACATCCAGTTCAACTGGCCGGCGCTGTCGGACATTCCGGCGATCCTGGCTGATCTGGCAAGCGTCGAGATGCATGCCATCCAGACCAGCGGCAACTGCATCCGCAATGTCACCGCCGATCATTTCGCCGGTGCCGCGGCCGACGAAGCCGCCGACCCGCGCCCCTATGCGGAAATCCTGCGGCAATGGTCGTCGGTGCATCCGGAATTCTCGTTCCTGCCCAGGAAATTCAAGATCGCGGTGACCGGTGCCGAGCGCGACCGCGCCGCCATCCAGACCCATGATATCGGCCTGCACCTGAAGAAGAACGCGGCCGGCGAGCTGGGCTTTGCCGTCTATATCGGTGGCGGCCAGGGCCGCACGCCGATGGTGGCAAGAAAGATCCGCGACTTCCTGCCGGAAGCCGACCTGCTATCCTACTGCACGGCGATCCTGCGCGTTTACAATCTCTATGGCCGCCGCGATAACAAGTACAAGGCGCGCATCAAGATCCTCGTCCACGAGACCGGCGTCGATGAGATCACCCGTCAGGTCGAGGCCGAGTGGCAGGAGCTGAAGGACGCCGAACTGAAGCTGCCGGAAGCCGACATCCGTGCCATCGAAGCCTATTTCGCGCCACCGGAACTGACCGAGCGGCCGAACGGCGACGCAGCGGTCAAGCTGGCGCGTCTCGATTCCAAGGGTTTCTCGGAATGGCTCGACCAGAACGTGGTGACCCACCGCCATCCCGACTACGCGGCGGTGACGATCTCGCTCAAGGGCATCGGCGAGGTGCCGGGCGATGCGTCGGACAGCCAGATGGAAGCGGTCGCCGACATCGCCGAAAAATATGCCTTCGACGAGCTGCGCGTCAGCCATGAGCAGAACCTGATCCTGCCGCATGTTGCGCGCGCCGACCTCAAGGCGGTCTACGACGCGCTGGTCGATATCGGGCTGGCGACAGCCAATTCCAATTTGATATCCGACATCATCTCGTGCCCGGGCCTCGACTATTGCGCGCTGGCGACGGCACGCTCGATCCCGATCGCGCAGGAAATCTCGCAACGCTTTGCCTCGCTTGAACGGCAGCGCGAAATCGGCGAGTTGAAGCTGAAGATCTCCGGCTGCATCAATGCCTGCGGCCATCACCATGTGGGCCATATCGGCATTCTCGGCGTCGAGAAGAAGGGCTCCGAACTCTATCAGGTGACGCTGGGCGGCTCGGCCGACGAAAACACGTCGGTCGGCGAGATCATCGGCCGCGGCTTCTCGTCGGAAGAGATCACCGACGCCATCGAACAGATCGTCGAGACCTATCTCGGCCTTCGGCTCAACCCACAGGAAAAGTTCATCGACGCCTACCGCCGTGTCGGTCCCGCGCCGTTCAAGGAGGCGCTCTATGCTGGCGAAGCCAAGGCCGCTTGACCGTATCGCCGATGTCGATGACGGCGTCGCCGCCAAGGCGGCGGGGTTCGATGCGCTTTACGGTCATCTGAAGCCGCTCGAGATCATCGAACACTCGGTTCGCGAACTGTTTCACGACGAGATCGCCGCCGTGTCGTCATTCGGCGCGGACTCGGCTGTGTTGCTGCACATGATCGCCGAGATCGACCGGTCGCTGCCCGTCATCTTCCTCGATACCGGCAAGCATTTCGAGGAGACGCTCGGCTACCGCGACGCGCTCGTTGCCGATTTCGGGCTGACCAACATCCAGGTGATCAAGCCCGAGGAAGCAGCACTCGAGCGGATCGACCCGACAGGCAATCTGCACCAGAGCAGCACCGATGCCTGCTGCGATGTACGCAAGGTCGAGCCCTTGGCGCGCGGCGTGGCACCGTTCCGCGCCTGGTTGACCGGCCGCAAGCGCTTCCAGGCCTCGACGCGGGCTGCGCTGCCGGTGTTCGAGGCGGTCGGCGCGCGCATCCGCATCAATCCGCTGGCGCACTGGACGACATCGGACCAGGCCGACTACATGCGCGCCCATGTGCTGCGCGAAAATCCGCTGGTCGCCTATGGCTATCTGTCGATCGGCTGCTTTCCGTGCACGCAGCCCGTACAGCCGGGCGAGGACGCGCGCAGCGGCCGCTGGGCCGGTCACGCCAAGACCGAGTGCGGCATTCACCTGTCGGGGCTGGAGAAGTCGCTGACCGACGCATCCCTATAGGATATGCTGATAATCAGGTGAGGCTGGCCTTGCCAACGGCGGCTTGCCGCGCTTCCGGTGCTCACGTACTTCAACTACGCTCCGCTTCGGAAGCCGCCATTCTCGGTGCAGCCTGACCTCAGTCTCAACATCCTTGGCTCGTTTGAATATTTAGGAATTCTTGATGACCGAAACGACGACACCGGAGATCCGGCTCTGGACCCCGGAGGGGTTTCGCGAGGACGAGTGGGCTCATGCCGAGAATGCGGACGCGCTTTCCGGCAATGGCCGCTTCATCCTGTCGCTGCAGGCATTCCTCGACCTTGATCCGGAGGTGCGCCGGTCCGCCAAGGAGCGGCTCGGTGTCGTGTTGCAGCCAGGCGATCAGCTCGAGAAGATCGCCGACCTGCTCGACCAGCTGTCGCTGGTGGCGCTGGTCTTCCCGGCCTTCAGCGACGGGCGCTCCTTCTCCAAGGCCGAACTGCTGCGCAGCCGCTATCATTTCGAAGGTGCCGTTCGCGCCACCGGCCAGGTGCTGGTCGATCCCTTGCCGCATATGCTGCGCCTTGGTTTCGATGAGTTCGAGATCTCCAATCCCGTGCTGCTGAAACGCCTGGAGGAAGGCCGCACCGGCGGGCTGGGTCTTTACTATCAGCCAGCCGCCGTGCCGGAGCCCAAGGGCCCGAAATATTCCTGGCGGCGCCTTCGCAACAGCTGACGTTGCGGTAATTCCGCACGTCTTTACATAGGCCGTAATCGAGCTTTCTCTTGGTCATCCGGACGGAAACATCCGCCGGGTGCAAGGGAGGAAGTCATGGATTTCGACTATGTCATCGCCGGCGGTGGGTCCGCTGGCTGCACGCTTGCCGCGCGGCTGTCCGAAGATCCATCGAAAACGGTCTGCCTGATCGAAGCCGGCGGCACGGGCAGCAACCTGCTTGTCCGCGCGCCGGCAGGCATCATCGCCTTGTTGCCGGGCCGGCCGAAGATCAACAACTGGGCGTTCGAGACGGTGCCGCAGCAGGGGCTTGGCGGCCGCAAGGGCTACCAGCCGCGCGGCAAGGCGCTGGGCGGATCCAGCGCCATCAATGCCATGCTCTATACGCGCGGGCACCGCGGCGACTATGACGAATGGGCCGACCTCGGCTGCGACGGCTGGTCATGGGACGAGGTGCTGCCCTATTTCCGGCGGGCGGAAGGCAATCAACGCGGCGCTGATGCCCTGCATGGCGGTGACGGTCCGCTGCGGGTTGCCGAGCAGCAAGAGCCCCGTCCGCTCTCCCGGGCTTTTGTCGAGGCCTGCGGCGAAAACCAGATCCGCCGCAACGATGATTTCAACGGGGCCGAGCAGGAAGGTGCCGGACTTTATCAGGTGACGCAATTCTGGGGCGAACGCCGCAATGGCGAGCGCTGCTCGGCGGCCGCTGCCTATCTGCAACCGGCCATGAACAGGTCGAACCTCACCGTCATCACCGGAGCACATGCCACTGCGGTCATCCTCGACGGCAAGCGCGCCACCGGCGTGCGGTATCGCGCGGGGAAGGGCGAAGCCGTTGCGAAAGCAAGGCGCGAGGTGATCGTCTGTGGTGGCGCCTTCGGTTCGCCTCAGCTCCTGCTGCTGTCAGGCATTGGCCCGGCCGCCGAGCTTGCCATGCATGGTATTCCGCTCATCCATGAACTGCCCGGTGTTGGCAAGAACCTGCAGGACCACCTCGATTTCATCATGGGCTGGACGTCGAAGGATGCCGACATGATGGGCATCGGCTTGCGCGGCCTGCCTGGCCTGCTGCGGCACATGCTGCGCTGGCGGAAAGATGGGGGCGGGATGATCGCCACGCCCTATGCCGAAGGCGGCGCCTTCCTCAAATCCGATCCGGCGATGGAACGGCCCGACCTGCAACTGCATTTCTGCATCGCGATCGTCGATGATCATGGCCGCAAGCTACATATGGGATATGGCTTTTCCTGCCATGTCTGTGTGCTGCGGCCGCATTCGCGCGGCGAGGTCGGGCTGTCGACGCATGATCCCGTGGCACCACCGCGTATCGATCCACGCTTTCTTTCGGACGAACGCGACGCCGAGCTTTTGCTCAAGGGGGCCAGGATGATGCGCTCTATCCTGGAGGCACCGGCGCTGGCCAGATATCGCCACAAGGAAATCTACACCGCCGGTGTTTCGAGCGACGCGGAGTTGATGTCCCACATCCGTGCCCGCGCCGACACGATCTATCACCCGGCCGGCTCTTGCAAGATGGGCGTCGACGAGATGGCGGTGGTCGATCCGCAATTGCGGGTGCGCGGACTGCAGGGGTTGCGGGTCGTCGACGCCTCGGTGATGCCGACGCTGATCGGCGGCAACACCAACGCGCCGACAATCATGATCGCTGAAAAGGCGGCGGATATGATCAGGGCAGCCGCTTGACTCCGGTTCAGGCCGGCCCGGGATACTGTTTTCGTGCGTCATGAAGGGCTTGCTCCGCCCTCCGGGGAAGAAAACTGGTCATACCAATTGTGCGATTTGCGCTTTTCCTTTTGTCGTCCTGCCCTTAGGATAAGTCTATTATTTCACGACCCGAAATAAATGGGCCGCAAGGGAGGAACCGGGAATGGCTGGCAAGAAAATATTGATGCTCGTTGGCGAATTCAGCGAGGAATACGAGATTTTCGTCTTTGAACAGGCCATGCATGCCGTCGGCCACACCGTGCATGTCGTTTGCCCCGACAAGAAGGCCGGGGATGTGCTGAAGACCTCGCTGCACGACTTCGAGGGTCACCAGACCTACACGGAAAAGCCCGGCCACGACTATATCCTCAACAAGACGTTTTCCGAGGTGGATCCGGCCAAGTACGACGCCGTCTACGCAGCGGGCGGACGCGGTCCCGAATACATTCGCATCGACAAGCGCGTGCAGGCGCTGGTGCGGCATTTCCACGAGGCCGGCAAGCCTATCTTCACCATCTGCCATGGCGTGCAGATCCTGATTGCCGTCGACGGCGTGGTGCGGGGCAGGGAAGTCGCGGCGCTGCACTATTGTGAGCCGGAGGTGACGCTGGCCGGCGGCATCTACATCGATGTCGCGCCGACCGGTGCCCATGTCGATGGCAATCTCGTTTCAGCGAAGGGCTGGCCGGGCCTGTCCAACTTCATCCGGGAATGCCTGAAGGTGCTGGGCACCGAGATCCGCCACGGCGAGATCCTGATGCGCGACGAGCGCCAGGCAGCTTGATCAGGTGGCAGACTGTCGCGCCATGGCGCGGCAGTCTTCCTACGCCGCAGCTCGGGCCTCACGGAACGACACCAGCTTGCGACGGTTTTCGTCCCACAATGCCAGTTTGACGCAACGCAGGCTGTCGAGCAGCGTGACACGGCCAATGCCGCGCAGTTCCGGATAATCCCGCAACACTTCCTGCAGCCGGTAGCCCGGCACCTTGGCTGAGAGGTGATGGACGTGGTGGACGCCGATATTGCCAGTGAACCAGTTCAGCACCGGCGGCAGGTCGTAATAGGACGAGCCATGCAGGGCGGCATGCTGGAATTCCCAATCGTCATCCTTTGCCCATTCCGTCTCCTCGAACTGGTGCTGGACATAGAACAGCCAGATGCCGGCCGAGCCGGCGAGAACGACGATAGGTAAATGGACCACCAGGAACGCTCCGGGGCCGACGGCCCAGATGAGCAGGGCCGCCGCAAGCGCGATGGCGAGATTGGTGGTCATGGATGATACCCAGGGCGTCAAGCCGCCGCGCATCATGCCGACGGGCAGCCTTTGCGAAAAGATGAACAGCCAGATCGGTCCCAGACCGAACATCACCAGCGGGTGGCGATAGAGACGATAGCCAAGGCGCCCGCGCCAGGACAATCCGCGATATTCGGCAACGGTCAACGTCAGGATGTCGCCCATGCCGCGCTCGTCGAGATTGCCGGCGCTGGCATGATGGGTCGCGTGGGCGCGGCGCCAGCAATCGTAGGGCGTCAGCGTCAGGACGCCGAGTGCGCGGCCGATCCAGTCGTCGGCATAGCGGTTGGCGAAGAAGGAGCCATGGCCGCAATCATGCTGGATCATGAAGATCCGCACCAGGAACCCGGCCGCCGGAAGGATCAGGACCAGCCCCCACCAATGGCCGTAGGCATAAGCGGCCGCGGACATGGCCCAGAGCGTGGCGAAAGGAATGAGGGTGATCGCGAGTTCGACGGCGCTGCGCCGCCGGTCCGGCTTCTTGTAGCGCGCCAGGATCTTCAGCCAGGCCCGCTTGCTGTTGGCGGCCGCGTCGGGGGAAATCATGTTCATCAGGAAGCATAGTCGGAGGCGCTCCCCTCCCGCAAGATGGCAGTCACGCGAAATTACTGTGTGTAATTGTCGCGCGACACGCCATTCCTGCCTGGTCTTCCAAATTCCGCAATGCGCGGAGGCCGGCCAGGTGGCTATCGGCGGCCGCCACCAAGGCTGTTTCTCTCCAGCCGGTCCAGCCGGTCAAGCAACTCGCTGAATCGGTTGGGAATGTCGGCTTCGGTGCGGAAAGAAGGCAAGGTACGCAGAAAGCGTGTCATCGCCTCGGCACCGAACTGGCGCCTGACTTCGGTGGCGAGCTTTTCTCCTTTTTCTGCCTTGTCGCGAGTCATCATTTCAAAATCCTGTGTCGGCTTCGAAACTCCTCCAGCAAGGGAATGGTTCCCGCATCACGCTTCTGTGGCAAGCGAAGCCGGCAGGTAAGGTAAAGTTTGAATTAAAATCGAAGTAACGCCATTGGTCACGGTTCAGGCCGGTCCGGTGGCTTACCCCTTGATTTTTGGCCGCCAAACCTCGATATCGGGCTCAAAATCCATACCATTCGAGATGACGGGAAACGGCGATGAGCGACCAGGCAAAAGACGAACGCGCGCCCAGTGAAGTCGAGGCGGCAGAGGCCAATGCCGAGCGCACGGAAGGCAGTATCGACGGCGATTATGAAGCGCTTGTGCGGCTGCTGAAGGAAAATGAGGAGCTGAAGGACCGCGCGCTGCGCGTCGCGGCCGAGATGGAGAACCTGCGCCGCCGCACCGCACGCGACGTGCATGACGCGCGCACCTATGCGGTTGCGAATTTCGCCCGCGACATGCTGTCGGTGTCGGACAATCTGCGCCGCGCACTGGACGCCATTCCCGCCGAGGCCAAGGCGTCGGGTGATGCCGGCTTCAAGGCGCTCATCGAGGGCGTAGACCTGACCGAGCGCGCCATGCTGTCGGCACTGGAACGGCACGGGGTCAAGAAACTCGCGCCGGAAGGCGAAAAGTTCGATCCCAATTTCCACCAGGCAATGTTCGAAGTGCCCAATCCCGACGTTCCGGCCAACACGGTGGTCCAGGTCGTGCAGCCGGGCTATTCGATCGGCGAACGGGTGCTGCGCCCGGCCATGGTGGGCGTCGCCAAGGGTGGCCCGAAAATCGCCGCCGAGGCGCCGGTCGAGCCGGGGCCGGTGAATGAGCAGGCGGAGAAAGATGCCTGATAGGCAGTAGTCGGTAGGCAGTAGGCAGTAGGCAGTAGGCAGTAGGCAGTAGGCAGTAGGGGAAGTAAGGCAGTCGTATCAATCGCGCGGCTTCGTGCTATTCATACGTGCAAAGCCCTACTGCCTAACCCCTATTGCCTCATGCCCTTAAATCCCATCGCCCTTCTCGACTATGCCGGCGTTGCCGTTTTCGCGGCGACCGGGGCGTTGGCTGCGTCGCGCAAGCAACTCGACATTATCGGTTTCCTGTTCCTGGCCAGCGTCACCGGCATTGGCGGCGGCACGTTTCGCGACCTCATCCTCAATGTGCCGGTCTTCTGGGTGGGAAACCGCGACTATGTGCTCATCTGCGCTGTCGTTGCGGTCCTGGTCTTCTTCACCGGGCACCGTGTCGAATCCCGCTACAAGCTGCTGCTGTGGCTCGACGCCATCGGGCTGGCCGCCTTTTCGGTGATGGGCGCGGCAAGGGGCCTGGCAATCACCGGTTCGCCCGTGGTTTCGATCATCACCGGCATGCTGACCGCGACCTTTGGCGGCATATTGCGCGATCTCCTGGCCGGTGAGCCTTCCGTGCTGCTGCGGCCGGAAATCTACGTCACGGCGGCCCTGGCCGGCGCCGCCATCTTCACTCTGGGCGATGTCGCCGGATTGCCGCAGATTGTCTCGGGGTTGGCCGGCTTCGTCGTGGCGTTTGCCGTGCGCGGTGGCGCGCTGCGTTTTGGCTGGTCGTTTCCGTCGTACAGGAGCCGGCCGGGAAGGCGGCCGGAGGATATTCCGTGAGTGAGTAGGAAATAGTCAGTAGTCGATAGGCAGCCCGTGATGTCGCGGCGTAGCGTTCACTACTCACCGCTCACTTCAAGCCGCGAAACGCTGCGCTTCCCCGCCATAGTAGTTGACGTAGCGGGCGCCGATCTCCTTGACCGGCATCACCACGAACACGTCGACCGTCGAGAATTCACGGTCGATGACGCAGCCGTCGCCGATGCGGGCGCCGACCCTCAGATAGCCCTTGACCAGAGGCGGCATCGCCGCGATCGCCGCCTTGGCGTTGACCGCCTCGATCGGCATCAGGTCCATGGAGCAGTATCGATCGGAAACCGCGCGCACGTCCCAGGCGGAGTTGGTACGGCAGTGATGGGCAAGATAGGTCAGCGCCTCGGCATGCGCGGCCGGCACAGTGCCGTGGAAGGAAGCGCAGCCGGTCATCACGCCGATTTCGTAGTGATTGATGTAGGCCCAGATGCCTTGCCACAGCGCCTCGATGGTGCGCTTCGAGCGGTATTGCGGCAAAACACAGGAGCGGCCGAGTTCGAGAAAACGCTGGCCGGGATGGCGGGCGATGAGCTTGGTCAGCTCGAATTCGCCTTCGGAATAAAAGCCTCCGGCGGTGGCCGCGATTTCTTGCCGCAGCAGCCGATACGTGCCGACGATGCGACGATGTTCGGGGCCGGAAAGCGTGGTGTCCAAGACCAGAAGGTGATCGCAGAGCGGATCGAACCGGTCGGCGTCGCGGCGATCCTGCGCCTGGAACAGGTCCTTCCTGGCGCCAAGCTCGTCGTAAAATACCCGGTAGCGCACTTCCTGCGCGGCCGCGATCTCGGCCTCGTTGCGGGCGAGCCGCACTTCGAGGTTGCCTATACGGCCGAGCGCTGCGCCTTTTATGACGGAATCGACATTACGTCCGGCAAGCAAGGCGCTGCTGGCGTTCGGCCGAGTGTCACATTCCGGCATAACTGTATGCACGAGTGATTCTCCTTCGAGCCATCCCTCTTGGCACGGGGATACGGTGTAGGTGCAACAGGATTGTGACAGTACCGTGATACGGCGTCGCGGGCAATACTTCGTCGGCTGGCGAAAACGGTCAACCGGCTACGTTAGATGAGAAGACATGAAGCGTGTCGCGCCTACGCGGGCCGCGATGCCGTGCTTCAGGCTCCTTGTTTTCATGCATGTCCTCCCGGCAAAACCGGGGTCACTTTTGGTTGACATGCATCGGACGCGGGCCAGAAAACCGGTTCAAGCGGCGACCTGGCCCTCGACGGCGTTGACCAGCGCATCGGGGTCGAGCGGCTTGGTGACGAAGCCGCTGGCGCCGTGGGCGAGCACCGCATGGCGGGTCTTTTCCTGGCTGTCGGCCGACAGCACCATGATCGGCACCGGCGGGACCGACATTTCCTCCTCATGGCGGCGTATCGCGGCAATCGCGTCCAGCCCATCCATGACCGGCATGTGCAGGTCCATCAGCACCACGTCGAAGCGATGCTTGTGCCCGGCGCTGGTGACGGCCTCGACGGCGGCCTTGCCATTGCCGACCACCTTGACGCGGTGCCCTGCCTTCAACAGCGTGGCGCGGGCCAGCATGGCATTGATGTCGTTGTCCTCGGCGATCAGCACGGACAGGCCCTGCTGTCGGTCGGTCGAGGTGCGGAGCGCCGGGGCGCGGCGCTTTTCCGGCTGCGGCTGCGCAAGCGCCGGCCCATGGCTGGTCAAAAGGACACGTAAAAGTGTTCCCCCACGCACCGGCCGCGCAAGGAACGTTGCGTAGCCGCTGGCGCGGAACTCGCCAAGCATGCCGCGGTCCGTCGGCGCTATCAGCGTGACGGCTTCGCAATCGGAAAAGCCGCTTAGGCGCAGCCGCCTGAGCAGCCTCCCATCGCTTTCTTCCATGGCGGCGTCGACCAGGAGCACGTCACAGCCGTCGGCCAGGGACGCGGCCTGCGCCACGGTGGCGGCGATACCGGCCGTACCGCCATTGGCGCGGATGGTGCGGGCGATGGCGTCGGCCTCGACGGCGTTCCTGGACAGGATCACCGCGTGCCTGCCGGCAAGCGCATTCTGCCGGCCTTGCGGCGCGTCGGTGGCCTCCGTGGCCGGGATTTCGAAGACGAATTCCGACCCTTGGCCAAGCCGGCTGGAGACCGAAATCGTGCCGCCCATGGCAGTCACCAGGCGCTTGGAGATGGCAAGTCCCAGTCCCGCCCCGCCATGCGTGCGCGTCGAGGTGCCGTCGGCCTGCTCGAACTCCTCGAAAATGCGCTCCATGTCCTCGTCGCGCAGGCCGGGACCGGTGTCGGCGATGGTGAAGCAGATGCGATCGCTGGTCTCGGTGCGGGCGCGCGCGACGCTGACCAGCACGCCGCCGCTGTCGGTGAACTTGATGGCGTTGCCGATGAGGTTGAGCAACACCTGCCTGACCCGGCCCGGGTCGGCGGTGATCATCTGCGGAACATCCGGCTCGACATGGCAGCCGAGGCCGATATCCTTGGCGAAGGCGCGCGCGGCGAGCAATTCGATAATGTTGTCGGCGATCTCGCGCACCGACATCGGCTGTGGTTCCGGATCGAAGCGACCGGCCTCGATCTTGGAATAGTCGAGCAGGTCCTCGATCAGGGCGAGCAAGGCACTGGCCGAGGTCGAGATGGCGCCGACATAGGTCTGCTGCTCCGGCGACAGGCTGGTGTCGGCGAGCAGCCTGGCCATGCCCATGATGCCGTTCATCGGCGTGCGGATTTCATGGCTGACGGTGGCGAGAAAGCGCGATTTCGCCTGGCTTGCGAATTCGGCTCTTTCGCGCGCGGTGATCAGCGAGGATTCGGCGCGCTTGCGGGCTGTGATGTCGCGGGCGATGGCGCGATGCGAAACTGCGCCGCTGTCCTTGTCGCGCACCGACAGTTCGATCCACGAGAACCAGCGCGAGCCACCCGGCGTGCGGATGGCGACATCGGTGGAACTCAGGCACTCGTGATCGGAAAAGGCGGCATCGGGAACGATGCCGACCTCGATGCCGAGTTCGGCCAGGGTCTTGCCGGCAAGATCGCGATGATCGGCTTCGACGAGATCGGCGAACACCTTGTTGGCATAGACGATATTGCCGTCGCGATCGCGATGGATGACGAGATCGCCAAGCGCGTCGATGAGACCGCGAAAGCGCTCCTCGCTTTCCTGCATTTCCCACATGCGGTCGGCGAGCGTCTCGATCTCGGCGCGGCTGCGGGCGGTGGTCTCGTCCAGCAGCACCACGGTGCGATGGACGCTGCGTCTGGCATGCAGATGCAGCGCAAGGCCGGCGAGGCCGGTTGCCAGCAATGCGAGGCTGATGAAGATCGGCGCCCCGGTCAGATGCGCAAGGCCGGCCAGTATCATGATGGCAACGAAGGTGAGCAGCGGCAGCCCTTCGCGCCTGGCCAATTGCTGCTCGGGCACCAGCGGCGGCGCGGCGATAAAGCGCCGCGCCGCCGTCGGCGCGGCCACCGCATCGACGTCGTCGCCCTTGCTTGCCTGCTGGCTGTCGGATTCCGCGATCATGCGAAACCCTTGCCAGACAGAGATTATGGAAAATTGCGGCGGATCGTTCGAATTTTAGCGGATAGGGCGTTTTTGTCCCGGTAGCGGCGGCTTCGCCACCGGATTTGGCAATTCAGCCCGCCGGCGGCGATCCGCGAGGACGTTACATGTCGACGACGACGCGTCCGCGGATCTTGCCGTCGACGATGTCGCGTGCCGTGTCGACGATGCCGTCGAAGCCGATGGTTGTGGACAGGCTGGCAAGCTTCTGCAGGTCGAGATCGGAGCCAATGCGGCGCCAGGCCTCGAGGCGCACGGCCTTTGGCGCCATCACCGAATCGATGCCAAGCAGCGAGACGCCGCGCAGAATGAAGGGGGCGACGCTCGATGGCAGGTCCATGCCGCCGGCCAGGCCGCAGGCCGCGACGGCGCCGCCGTAGGAGGTCATCGACAGGACGTTGGCCAGCGTATGGCTGCCGACCGAATCGATGCCGCCGGCCCAACGCTCCTTGGCCAGCGGCTTGGCGGGCTGGCTGAGCTCGTCGCGCGAAATCACCTCGGCGGCGCCGAGGTTGATCAGATAAGGGCTTTCGGCATTGCGGCCGGTCGATGCAATGACGTGGTAACCGAGGCTGGACAGGATGGAGACCGCGACCGAACCGACGCCGCCGGCGGCACCGGTCACCACAACCGGGCCGCGGTCGGGCAGGATGCCGTGCCGCTCCAGCGCCATGACGCAGAGCATGGCGGTATAGCCGGCGGTGCCGACCGCCATCGCGTCGTGCGCGCTGATGCCATCCGGCAGCGGCACCAGCCAGTCGCCCTTGACGCGGGCGCGCTCCGCATAGGCGCCGAAATGCGTTTCGCCGACGCCCCAGCCGTTGAGGATGACCTTGTCTCCCTTGCGCCAGTCGGGATTGGAGGACGAAATCACTGTTCCGGCGAGATCGACGCCCGGCACAAGGGGCCAGCGGCGGACCACCGGCGCCTTGCCGGTGATGGCCAACCCGTCCTTGTAGTTCACTGTCGTCGCCTCGACCGCGATGGTGACGTCGCCCTCCATCAGATCGGCTTCGGTGAGATCCGTCACGGCGACCGACTGTTTCTTGTCGGCGTCGCGCGAGATGAGGATGGCTTTGAAGGTTTCGGACATCTTTTTCTCCGCGAGCTTGCTTGTCGGTCTGGACTGTGCGGCGATGGCCGCGCGGGGTCAATCTTTGGAAGGCTTGGCGTTCGAAGACTCGGCGTTCGAAGACTTGGCGTTCGAAGACTTGGGCTCGCGCCGCCAGCCGATGAGTTCGTCGAAGACGACCAGGGCCGCGCCCACGGAAATGAAGGCGTCGGCGAGATTGAAGACGGCAAAGGACCAGACTGGCGTGTGGAACAGGATGTAATCGATGACGTGGCCGTAGACGGCGCGGTCGATCAGATTGCCCAGAGCGCCACCGATGATCAGGGCGAAGCCGGTGCGGGCGATGACATGGCCCGATGGCGTGCGGGTGGCGAGATAGAGCACGAAGGCAACGACCAGCACGGCGATGATCACCAGGCCGGTGTCGCCGAAGGAGGAAAACATCGAAAAGGCGATGCCGGTGTTATAGGTGCGAAACAGCGCCAGGAACGGCACCAGATCGACTTTTTCCTGAAACGGCAGGCCGGTCTCGACCAGGTGCTTTATCCACTGATCGAGCGCTATGGCCGCGACGACGAGCAGCGCGTAGGGGGACCATGATCTCACGGGCTGGCAACCTTCATTGCTGGCTTCATTGCTGGTCGGCGATTGGCTCGAGCTTCAGCGCGCCGCGCCGGATCTCGAACAGCATGATGCCGGTGGCGACGGCGAGATTGAGCGAATCGGCACGGCCCGCTTGCGGGATTCTGAGCAATCGGTCGCAACTCGCCGCCAGGCTTTCGGGCAGGCCCTGCTGCTCATTGCCCATCATCAGCAGAACCGGCCCACGGGAAAAATCGACCGAGCGGTAATCGACGGCACCCTTCAGATGCGTGCCGGCGACGAGGCCTGAAAACCCGCCACGCCAGGCCAGGAAAGCCTCTGTCGTCGCCTTGGCCACCGGCACGGCGAAAATGGACCCCATGGTGGCGCGCACCGTTTCCACGGAAAACGGGTCGGTGGTGTCGCCGACCAGAATGATGCCCTTGGCGCCGACGGCATCGACGGTGCGGATGACGGTGCCGAGATTGCCGGGATCGCGCACCCTGTCGAGCGCCACCCAGACGTCGCCATTGTCAGCGCGGATGTCCTTCAGGGCCAGGAATTTCTGCGAGAAGACGCCGACCACCATTTGCGGATTGTCACGGCGGGTGATGGCGACAAGCACCTTCTCCGACACTTCGAGCACCGTGCCGCCGGCGGCAACCGTGCGTGCCGCGACCTTTTCCACGGCCGCGTTGCCACGCCCTGCCTTGGCGAACACGAGCGTCCTGATCTGCCAGCCAAGGTCGAGCGCATCGATGACCAGCTTCAGCCCCTCGGCCATGAAGGCGTTCTGCTGGTCGCGGAATTTCTTCAGGGCGAGAGCCTTGATGTCCTTGACCAGCGGGTTGGCGAGGCTGGTGACTTCCTTCACCTGGCCGGGTGCGCCTGCGTGCCGCTCGTTCATTCAGGACTCCCGGGCATTCAGGCCACCCAACGCGAAAACAATGAGGTCGAAAGCGCCCTGCCGGCGGACTTTTCACGGATGATCAACTCGCCCGATTCAACCTTGCCGCCCATGCCGGCAAAAGTGTCGCGCATCAAAGCGTGGATGGCGAAGAAGGAGGCGCGGATCGAATAGGCGGTCAGCACCACGGCAAGCGGTTTCGGCGTCAGGATCGCGCGGCAGAGGTCGGTGAGCGCCGGCAGGTCCTCGAACAATTGCCAGACCTCGCCCTTGGGGCCGCGGCCATAGGCTGGCGGATCGAAAAGCACGATGTCGTAGCGGCTGCCGCGGCGCTCCTCGCGCTCGGCGAATTTCACCGCATCGTCGACGATCCAGCGGATCGGCTTGCTGCCGAGTCCGGCCATCTCCTGGTTTTCACGCGCCCAGCCGATCGCCTTCTTCGAGGCATCGACATGAGTGACCTCGGCGCCGGCGCGGGCCGCCACCAAGGAGGCAAGACCGGTGTAGCCGAACAGGTTGAGCACCTTGACCGGCCGCCTGGCCGCCGCGATCAGCCCGGCCATGTGGTCCCAGTGCGAGGCCTGTTCGGGAAACACGCCGACATGGCGAAACGAGGTGAAACGGCCGAGATAGTCGATGCCGTCATGCTTCATCGGCCAGGTCTCGCCAAGCGGCGTCTTGGGGAAACGCCAGCGGCCGATGCCTTCCTCGTCGGTGTCGCCGGTGAAGATGGCGTCGGCGCGTTCCCAGTCCCTGGCCGGCAGGGCCTTCTGCCAGATCGCCTGCCCCTCGGGCCGTACGATGCGGTAGGGGCCGTATTGTTCAAGTTTCTGGCCGGCACCGCTGTCGAGCAGCGCATAATCGGCATTCGGGGCCACTTCGAGGATGAGCGGAAGCTGCTCGGCCGGCAGGACACCGTCACGACGGGCAAGGATGCGCGGTGCCGACTTCGGCGCGGGCTGGCTCTCCGCTTTCAAGTCACGCGCTTCGCGCGGCCTGGCGTCCGGCCGTGCCGTGCCACGCGCCTCGTGCGGACGCACCTCTCCGGCTCCGCCTTTGGCGGGCGGGCGGCTGTCGCGGCGTTTGTCGCGAAAAGACTTCAAGCGGGGGCATCTCCGAGCGGCGTGCCGCTTTTGGCATAGGGCAACCAGCTTCGCAACCAAGTCTGCCGCTGCCGCCGCTCCCGTTCATGTCGGTCAGAGATGGACCGATGTCAAAGAAACAGGCAAATCTGCTGGATGTCCCGCTCCGAACGCCTCCTCGACCTCATCCAGTGCCTGCGCCGACACCGCCGGCCGGTGAGCGGACAGGCGCTGGCCGATGAGCTCGGGATTTCGATCCGCACGCTCTATCGCGACATCGCCACGCTGCAGGGGCAGGGCGCGCCGATCGAGGGGGAGGCGGGCCTGGGCTATGTGCTCAAGCCTGGCTTCATGCTGCCGCCGCTGATGTTCAGCGACGATGAGATCGAGGCGATCGTGCTCGGCTCGCGCTGGGTCGCCAAGCAGCCGGACCAGCGTCTCTCGGCCGCAGCCGCCAATGCGCTGGCCAAGATCGCGGCCGTGCTGCCGGATGATCTGCGTGAGGATCTCGACGCCTCCACCCTGCTGGTCGGGCCGCCGGCGCAAGCCATGGAGGGCATCGATCTCGGCACGGTGCGGCAGGCCATCCGCAACGAGCGAAAACTCGGCTTTCTCTACCGCGACGCCGGCGGTGTGGCCTCGCAACGTATCGTCTGGCCGTTCGCACTCGGTTTCTTCGACAAGGTGCGGGTGGTGGTGGCGTGGTGCGAGATGCGGCAGGATTTCCGGCATTTTCGCACCGATCGCATATCCGGCCTCAACCCCATCGATACGCGCTATCCGCGTCGCCGCCAGGTGCTGCTCATGGAATGGCGGGCGACACTCGACAAGCCGCGCGGGCCATAAGGCTACTGCCAGAATCTGACAGTATCCTATTCTAGGTTCGGCGCATCGAAACGCTGAACTTTGGAGAGCACACATGACCACCCCGAATCTCGTCATACTCTATGTCGACCAGCCGCTGCGGAGCGGTGCCTTCTACAGCGCGCTGCTTGGTCGCGAGCCGGTCGAAAGCGCGCCGACCTTCGTGATGTTCGTGCTCGACAACGGCTTCAAGCTCGGCCTCTGGTCGCGTCATACCGTGGAGCCGGCGGCAGAGGCGGCGGGTGGCGGCGCTGAGATCGTGTTTGCACTGAAGACGCCGGATGCGGTCGACGCCGCCCATGCCGACTGGTCGGGGCGTGGCTTGAAGATCCTGCAGGCGCCGACCGACATGGATTTCGGCCGCACTTTCGTTGCGCTCGATCCCGACAATCACCGCCTGCGTGTCTACTGGCTGTCGGATGGGGAACAGAAATGAGCGTGTATTGGATCGCAGTGGCGTCGGCGCAACATGTCCGGCGCGGCCGCACGGACGGCTTCATGCAGGTCAACCACGGCAAGGCGGCGCCGTTGCGTCGCGTCAAGCCCGGCGATGGTGTCATCTATTATTCGCCGACCACGGTTTTGGGCGAAAAGGATGGCCTGCAGGCTTTCACCGCAATCGGCACCGTGCGGGAAGGAGAGCCTTATCAAGGCGAAATGGGCGGCGGCTTCACGCCGTTCCGCCGCGACGTCGAGTGGATGGCGGCTGAAGAAGCGCCGATCAAGCCGCTGCTCGACCGGCTGGACTTCACCGCCGGCAAGGCGAACTGGGGATATCAGCTGCGCTTCGGCCTGTTCGAAGTCACCGATCACGATTTTCGCCTGATCGCCGACGCGATGGCTGCCGAAAAGCGGGGGGCGGTGAGCTAGGCCTTCAGCGCGTTATAAACGGCAATGCCGGCGGCGAGATCCTCGAGTGCCGCGCCGACCGATTTGAACAGCGTGATCTCGTCAGGGCGTGTGCGGCCTTTCTTCTGGCCGCGCGCCAGTTCGTGCAAATCGGCGACGATGGCGTCCGGCTTCAGCAGGCCGGAAGCCAGTGGCTGGACGATGTCGCCGGCTTCCCTGGTGGCGCCGGCGCGGGTGTCGACATAGACCCGGGCACGGGCGACCGCGTCATCATCGCTTTCGCGCATTGTCGGGGTGAAGCCGCCGACCAGGTCGACATGGGTTCCAGGCCGCAGCAGCGCGCCCTTGATCAGCGGCGTGGTGGTGATTGTCGCCGAGGAGACGATGTCGGCCTGACCAAGCTCGGCATCGAGGTCGGTCGCGGCGCTGGCGGCGAAGCCTTCGGCGCACAAATCGGCCGCGACTTTCTCAGCGTTGGCGGGGGTGCGGTTCCAGATGCGGATGGTTTTTATCGGCCGCACCGCCGAATGCGCCCTGGCGAGGAACGGCGACAGGGCGCCAGCACCGATCACAAGCAGTCGCGAGGCATCGTCGCGGGCGAGGTAGGACGCCGCCAGCGCCGAAGCACAAGCCGTGCGCCACTGAGTCAGGCGCTGGCCGTCGATCAAGGCTTCCGGTTCGCCGGTGCTGCCGTTGAGCAGGAGATAAAGCCCCATCACGGCGGGCTTGCCGATGGCGTTGTTGTCAGGCGAGACGGTGACGATCTTGACGCCGATATGGCCACCGGAAGACGTGCCGGCGGCGTTGAAATCGGTCCATGCCGGCATCAGCAGCAGGGTCGAGGCCTCGCCGTCGGGCCGTTCGACCGCGTGATGATGCCTGACGGGCTGTACCGCCCCGTCACGGAAAGCCGCGCGCAACGTCTCGACCAATCCGGGAAAGGTCAGCGCACGGTCGACCTCGGCGGCCGAAATGGTCAGCATGAAAAGCTCCGTGGAGGAAAGGCGCCGGCAGGCCGCTCAATTGGTCGGTTTTGGCAATGCCGATCCCTGGGCCGATCCCTGGGCCGAGCCCTGGATCGGTCCCGGTGTTGCCGACGGAGTGCGACTGATTGCCTGCCGCAGGTTTTCCGCCTCGACGCCGCGCTGGCGCGCCAGCTTGCGGTAGCGGCCCTGCTTGACCCAGGTTGCCAGGCTGCCGACGATCATGCCGATGGCAAGCGCCAGGAACAGGAAAATGAACAGCGGCAAGGTAAGCGTCAGCTTCGGATTGCCGGGATTGAACGGGTCCAGCGTGAAGGCGACGAGTTCGCGGTTGGCGACGGCAAGCGCGATCAGGATGATCGCCAGGGGTACGAAGACCACGATGAGCATGAAGCGATTGAGCATGATTTCTTCCGTGCAAGCGGGCCGGATAAGGCCGTCTGGCGCTGACGCCGCGCCTACTTGCCGCCGTTCAGCCTTTCGCGCAGTTCCTTGCCGGTCTTGAAGAACGGCACCCATTTCTCCTCGACCTCGACGGATTCGCCGGTGCGCGGGTTGCGGCCGGTGCGGGCGGGGCGGTTTTTCACCGAAAAAGCACCGAAGCCGCGCAGCTCGACCCGGTTGCCTTCGGCAAGGGCGTCGGTGATCTCATCGAAGATCGCGCCGACGATGTTTTCGACATCGCGCAGGAAAAGATGCGGATTGCGCGTGGCAATAATCTGCACAAGTTCGGACTTGATCATCAGACGGGTCCCCGTGAAAGCAGTTCGGTCAAAATTATGAGGATGATTTTATTGGCTTTTTCAGCTGTCCCAAACGGCGCTCAAGGGTGCCAGACGGAAACGAGGCCGTCAAGAAACAAGCGGTCGGCCCCAAGTTCGTGGATGACGTCACCGCTGTAATCCGGCAGGCCGAGGGCGCTGCCGATCGTTTTCACCATGGCTTTTGACCACAGGAAACTGCCGCGCCGTTCCGTGTCCTTCCACTCGACCACCTTGAGCTTGGCGTCGACCCCCTTGGTCGCCAGCCAGTTGATCGCCTCGGTCTCGCCACCGACGGCGTCGATCAATCCGTTGGAAACACCCTGGCGGCCGGTGAAGATCGACCCGTCGGCGAGCGCCAGCGCCTGTTCGTGCGTCATCTTGCGGCGCTCGGCGACGATGCCGACAAACCAGTCGTAGCTGTCGAGGATAAGCTTGCGGACCATGGCGCGCTCGTCGTCATTGGTCGGCTTGAAGGGAGAGGGGGAAGCCTTGAGCGGCGAGGATTTCACTTCCTCCAGCTTGACGCCGAGCTTGTCCATCAGGCCGCTGACGTCAGGGTACTGGATCAGCACGCCGATCGAGCCGACGATCGAGGTCTTGCGGGCTACGATGTGGTCGGCCGCGCTGGCAATCATATAGCCCGCCGATGCGGCGAGCGTGCCGACTTCCGCCACCACCGGCTTGTCGGCGGCCAGCTTGCGCACTTCCTCGTAGATCGATTCGCCACCGACGGTGGTGCCGCCGGGTGAATCGATCGCCAGGATCACGCCTTTCACCTTCGACGACTCGCGGATGTTCTCCAGCCGCTTGATCAGTTCCTCGTCCTCGGTGATGGTGCCTTCGATCCTGACCTTGGCGATATGGTCGACGGCCGAGCCGCCGAGATCGTCGCCGTAGAGCCAGGCCGACAGCGCAATCACCCCGAGTGCCACGATGCCGATGGCCACAACACGCCAGAATGTCAGCTTGCGCCGCAAGCGGCGGCGGTCGATCAGGTCGTCGGCTCTCAATGCCATGGTCAGCCTCACAGTCGGCGGGAAGAGACGCTTTTAGACCATGATGTCCTTATCGGGAAGCAGTTCCGTCTTCGGCAATCCCAACGCTGTCTGTTTTGTGACTGGCCTGCGCAAGGGACGCAAGGTAAGGGGAGAGACGGCAGTGATGAAAAAACGGCGCAAGGACGTGCATTTCTGCTATGAAGTATCGGTTGTTGTGCTGACCTCGTTTTCGTTTGTACAACCACAGTTGTCACATTTTTGCGGTTTTCATGGGCTTGTGCTTGCTTGAAGGCGCCGGCCCCCCACCTATAGGCGGTGCTCCCTGGCGGGCAGGGGTCTAGAAGAAAGCAGTCATGTTAGCGCGATCGAATGAACCGACCAGCCCCGAGATGGAGTTGGCTCCCCCGGCGGATGGCTGGACGCGGGGCGAGGCGTTCGACCGCGCCCAGCGTCATTCGCGTCGCGTGCGTGTGCTCAAATTCGCCGTGCCCCTGGCCGCGGCGCTGATCGCCGTCGCCTTCCCGGTCTATTCCTATCTGGCCGCACCCGTCTCCGTCGCGGTGCAGGCGGACGGCACCGCTTTTTCCAACGGCAAGCTGGTGATGGCCAATCCCAAGCTCAACGGTTTCACCAAACAGAAGCAGCCCTATTCAATGACGGCCCTGCGGGCGATCCAGGACGTCAGCACGCAAGGCATCATCGAGCTCGAAGGCATAGACGCCAAAGTGCCGGTCGGGCCTGACAATGTGGCTGCGGTCAAAGCGTCGCGCGGTACCTACGATCGCGACGGCAACACGATGAAGTTGAACAGCGACGTCGTGATCACCACGACCGACGGCATGCAAGCCAAGTTCAAATCGGTCTTCCTCGACATGGGCAAAGGCACTATGAAGACGGATGATCCCGTCGATGTCAGCCGTGGCGGGTCACAGATCACAGCGAATTCCCTGACGGTCCAGGACAATGGCAAGGTCCTGGTGTTCGAGAACAGGGTGCGCGTCAACATCGATCCCGCCGCTCTGAAGGCGGCTGAGGCAAAGGGCGAAGAAGCGAATGTGGCTCAATAGTTCGACACGGCTTGCGGCCGCAACTTCGGCGATGCTCCTGCTGGGCCTGGTGCCGTCGCTGGCACAGTCCGGCGCCACCAGTCAGGTGTCGGGCCTGAAACTGGCGGGCGACAAGCCGATCCAGATCGAAAGCGACAAGCTGGAAGTCCGGCAGGCCGAGAATGTCGCCATCTTCACGGGCAATGTCACCGTCGTCCAAGGGCCGACGCTGATGAAGGCCGGCAAGATGATGGTCTATTACATCAAGGATCCCAATGCCGCGGCCAATGGCACGGAAGCCGCCGGCGCGGCGATGACCGGCTCGGCCAACATCGACCATCTGGAGATCTCCGACAAGGTCTACATCAAGTCGGATCAGCAGGTCGCGACCGGTGATCAGGGCAGCTTCGACATGAAGAGCCAGGTGCTGGTGCTTTCGGGCAAAAAGGTCGTTCTGTCTCAGAACGACAACGTCCTGGTCGGCTGCAAGCTCACCGTGCAGATGAAAAGCGGGCTGGCCCAGGTTGATCCATGCGCTGGCCAACGTGTCCAGATGTCGATCACCCCGCCGCCGAAGTCGGATGCGCCGAAATCCGGAGCGACGAACCCCTGATGGCCAGCCTGTCATCGCTGACGGCGCGTCTTCCGGGACGAGCCGCGGCTAAGGTTTCGGCTCCGGCCACGATCACCGTCGACAAGACGAAGTTCAAGGGAACCTTGATCGCCAAGGGGCTGACCAAGAGCTACAAGGGCCGCAAGGTGGTCAGTGGCGTCACGCTTGGCGTGCGTGCCGGCGAAGCCGTCGGGCTGCTCGGCCCCAATGGCGCCGGCAAGACGACCTGTTTCTACATGGTCACTGGCCTTGTGCCGGTGGATGAAGGCACGATCGAGATCGACGGCTTCGACGTCACCTCGATGCCGATGTACCGCCGTGCGCGTCTCGGCATCGGCTATCTGCCGCAGGAGGCGTCGATCTTCCGCGGCCTCAACGTCGAGCAGAATATCCGTGCCGTGCTCGAAGTGGTCGAAAAGGACCGCAAGGTGCGCGAGCGCAATCTCGACGAACTGCTCGAGGAATTCCACATCAGCCATCTGCGCAAGGCGCCATCCATGTCGCTTTCCGGCGGCGAGAGGCGGCGCCTGGAGATCGCGCGCGCGCTGGCGACGCGCCCGGCCTACATGCTGCTCGACGAGCCCTTTGCCGGCATCGATCCGATCGCCGTCGCCGATATCCAGCAACTGGTCCGCCACCTGACGGCGCGCGGCATCGGTGTCCTCATCACCGACCATAATGTACGCGAGACGCTCGGTCTGATCGACCGCGCCTACATCATCCACGCCGGTCAGGTGCTGACCCATGGCCGCGCCGACGAAGTGGTGGCGAACCCAGATGTGCGGCGGCTTTATCTCGGCGAGGGTTTTACGCTCTGACTTTTCCCGCGCAATTCGGGACGGGAAGCCCTGACGCGGTTGTCCGTCCGGAATTGCCTTGGGCGTGAAATTTGTTTCCTGACACGATTTTTTGCGCGTGAGAGCCTGATTTTCGGTGATTTTGCTCCGGCATAACGCTCCGGTAAGCGGCTTTTGCTAGCTTTGCCTTGACAAGCAAAAGCCGGGCCAGTTTCTATGGCCGGCCGTGAAATTCATTCCGGGCGTCCGGACGCGTAGAGGAGGCGTTTGAAACCGAACCATGGCGTTGGCGGCGAAACTACAGCTCCGACAGTCGCAGTCGCTGGTGATGACGCCGCAGCTGATGCAGTCGATTCGGCTGCTGCAGTTCACCCATGTCGAGCTCGAGCACTTCATCGACGAGGAAATCGAGCGCAACCCGCTTCTGGAGCGCGCCGAGCCGCAGGACGACGCCGCGAGCGACCAGGCGCAGAAGATCGACGCGGAGCCGCAGGCGGCCGCCGATGGCGACTGGTTCGAGAAGGAGGCGGGATGGAGTGCCGAGGCGATTTCGGAAAAACTCGATACGTCGCTGGAAAACCTGTTTCCCGACGATCCCGGCACCAGCGAGCGGCTCGGACCTGACCTGACGGCGCAATGGAAGTCGGCTTCGGGCAGTGGCGGCGGCCCGTCGTCCGAGGGGCTCGACGCCGGCGACATGGCGGCGAGCGCCATCACCTTGCGCGACCATGTCGGCGAGCAGGTGGCACTGGCCTTTGCCGATCCCGCGGCGCGGCTGATCGCAGGCGAACTCGCCGATGGCCTCGACGAGACCGGCTATGTCAGGGTCGATCTCGCGGAGATCGCCACGCGTCTGGGCACTGACGCTGCGAGCGTGGCCAAGGTGCTGGCGGTGTGCCAGACTTTCGAACCAGCCGGCCTGTTCGCCCGCGACCTTGCCGAATGCCTTTCGCTGCAGCTTGCCGTGCGCGACCGCCTCGACCCGGCGATGAAGGCCCTGGTCGCCAATCTGGAGCTCCTGGCGCGGCGCGATTTCCAGACGCTGAAGCGGATCTGCGGCGTCGACGAGGAGGATTTGCTCGACATGCTGGCCGAGATCCGGGCCCTCGATCCGCGCCCGGGCATGGCGTTTTCTGGCGGTGCGAGCGACGCCATCGTCGCCGATGTCGAGGTGCGCGCGGCCAATGACGGCAGCTGGACCGTCGAACTCAACGCCGAAACGCTGCCGCGCGTGCTGGTCGACCATATCTATTTCGCCCAGGTGTCGCCGCATGCGAAGAACCAGGCGGAAAAGGATTTCCTCGCCGAGTGCCTGCAAAACGCCAACTGGCTGACGCGCAGCCTCGACCAGCGGGCAAAGACGATCCTCAAGGTGGCCTCGGAAATCGTGCGCCAGCAGGATGCGTTCCTGGTCCATGGCGTGCGCCAGCTGAAGCCGCTCAATTTGCGCACGGTGGCCGACGCCATCGGCATGCACGAATCGACCGTCAGCCGCGTCACCGCCAACAAATACATGCTGACCCCGCGCGGCGTGTTCGAGTTGCGCTATTTCTTCACCGCCTCGATCGCCGCGTCGGGCGGCGGCGACGCGCATTCCTCGGAAGCGGTGCGGGACCGCATCAAGCAGCTGATCGACGAGGAGAAGCCGGTCGACGTTCTGTCCGACGACGCGATCGTCGACATGCTCCGGGAAAGCGGGGTCGATATCGCTCGGCGCACGGTCGCCAAGTACCGGGAAGGCATGAATATTCCGTCTTCCGTGCAGCGCCGGCGCGAAAAGCGGGCACTCGCCAGCGCCGGCCGCTAAGGCAATTCCAGGAAAAGTGTAAAGCGGTTTTCCCACAGGAATCGCGTCAAGGCAAAGAGGTGGAGTGGCTCGGCGTTTCCGTGAAACGATGAACCGCTCCATGCGCTCCTGATTTTCCACAGCTTTCGAGCTTCATTGACAAGCCCTGGGGAAGTGGCTAGAAGCCCGCCCGCATGAGACGGGCCCGATGCCCGCTAGCGGATGGTCCGTCACGACAATGGCCTCGGGACGGTCAAAAAGGCGGCTTGTGATCAACCGGAAAGTTCGGATTTAAATCGGCGCCAGTGACGCCGCAAAGCTTGTGCGCACGGACCACAAGTATAAACTCAGGCCAGTTTGAAGCCTGAGCAAGGAAGGTCAGTTTTCAGATGAATCTGCGCATATCGGGAAAACACATGGATATCGGCGATGCGTTCCGCACGCGCATCAACGATCGTGTCGGCGAAGCGATCGGCAAATATTTCGATCGCGGCTTTGCCGGACACGTCACCGTCATCAAATCGGGCTCGCGCTATTCGGCGGATTGCATGATCCGGCTGGATTCCGGCGCCTCACTGCAGGCTACCGGCGACGCCCAGGATCCGACGCTCGCCTTCGAGGCCGCGGCCGACCGGCTGGAGACCCGGCTTCGGCGCTACAAGCGCCGTCTCAAATCGCACAATTCAGGCAATGGCAATGGTGAGTTGACCGACATCGCCTATACGGTGATGGCGCCGCTCGCCGATGACGACGAGGAAATCCCGGAGGATTTCGCGCCGGCCATCGTCGCCGAATCGACCATGACGCTGAAGACCATGTCGGTGGCCTCGGCGGTCATCGAGCTCGATACCAAGGACAGTCCGGTGTTCGTTTTCCGTAACGCCGGAACCGACCATCTCAATATCGTCTATCGCCGGCCCGATGGAAACATTGGCTGGATCGACCCGTCCACGACCAAGGTCGCACAGGGATAAAAAGCCAGCCGCACGAGGGGTGGGGACTGGCTACGGCAGGCGAACAAGGGATTTTCAAGCATGGATCTGAGCGATCTTATCAGCGTTCCGGCGATTTTGCCGGCGTTGAAGGCGAACTCCAAGAAGCAGCTTCTGCAATTGCTGTCCGAACGGGCGGCGGCGATTTCGGGCATTCCGGAGCGGGAAGTGTTCGACACCATCCTGCAGCGCGAACGGCTGGGCTCGACCGGCGTCGGCAACGGCATCGCCATTCCGCATGGCAAGCTCGCCGGCGTGAAGCGCATCGCCGGTGTCTTCGCCCGGCTGGAAACGCCGGTCGATTTCGAGTCGCTGGATGACCAGCCTGTCGATCTAGTGTTTCTGCTCCTGGCGCCGGAAGGGGCGGGCGCCGATCATCTCAAGGCCCTGTCGCGCATCGCCCGCGTGCTGCGTGACGCCGACACGGTCGCCAAGATCAGGGGGACGCGCGACGCCACGGCGATCCACGCGCTTTTGTCGGACACGCAGGCCTCGCACGCGGCTTGAGGCCATTTTGAATGGAATATCCAAGGGCCGCCATGAGCGGCCCTTTTCGTTTCAGCCAATCGTCCTGGTCGATGGCCGCCCTGATGGATGGCCGCCGTGGTGAATGGCGCTTTAGTGAATGGCGACGGTGGTCAGGTCGTTTTCCATGGCACCGGCCAGTGCGCGGTCACGCGCATCGGAAAGCAGGATCGGCTGGCCGTTGGCGGAAAACAGCGCCCACAGTTCCAGGCCGGGCGCGATTTCACCGATGTTCGGGAAGCGGCCGAGCAGGTCGTCGCTCGAGACCTTGCGCAGATAAGCGACCGAGCCTTCGCCGAGATGGGCGAATTCACCGCTGGTCATGGTGATATTCTCTTCAGTTCTGGTCATTTCAAGCCTCCTTGGCGCGAGGACGCCGCTCAAGGCCATCCCGCATGAGAGCCATCGGTAAAGATCAGTCTTTCACCGATATGTTTATTTTCCGTACCAGCCGTTCGGACTCTGGCCGATCGAGGTCGATCGACAAAAGGCCGTTCTTCAGCTCCGCCGCGATCACCCGCATGCCGTCGGCCAGCACGAAACAGCGCTGGAACTGGCGCGCGGCGATGCCGCGATGAAGGAATTCGCGCTCGGTGTCGTCGGTCTGACGGCCGCGCACGACCAACTGGTTTTCCTCCGTTGTCACATCGAGATCGCTTTCGGCGAAACCGGCGACGGCGAGCGTGATGCGCAGCCTTTCGGCCTTACCGTCAGTGCCGCTGAGGCGCTCGATGTTGTACGGAGGGTAGCTGTCACCGGATTTCGCCAAGCGCTCCAAGGTCTTTTCCATGGCATCGAAACCAAGGAGAAGCGGGCTGGAGAAAGGCGTCATTCGGCTCATGTTACACTGTCCTCTCAAGAGCGACATAAACTGGAAAAACCCGGATGGCATTTTTCCCGATGCTCTTGATATGGTCCGCCCCGCGACCAAGTTCAAGCCACCAGAAGACCCGCCCAAAAAGACCAGGCCTTGGACTCACAGGAATAATCGAGATGGCGCTTGAAGCGACGCGCGGATGCAGGGAGAAGCGCCGGGGCCGGGACCGTTCCCGGTCGGTCGCTTCGGCAGCTTGCAGCCGGTTCGGCGCCCTTCACGCGTGCGATCGGTCCGGTGAGCTCACGGCCACCCAAACAAGGAATTGAAATGCCCCAACCACGCAAGATCATCATCGACACCGACCCCGGCCAGGACGATGCCGTCGCCATTCTGCTGGCACTTGGCAGCAGCGAATTGGAGATCGTCGGCATCACCGCCGTTGCCGGCAACGTGCCGCTGAAGCTCACCGAAAAGAATGCCCGCAAGATCTGCGAACTGGCCGGCCGGCCCGATATCAAGGTCTATGCCGGGGCCATCCGCCCCCTGGCGCGCCAACTGGTCACCGCCGAGGAAGTGCATGGCAAGACAGGCCTCAACGGGCCGCAATTGCCCGAACCCGCGATGCAGCTGCAGGAGCAGTATGCCGTCGACTTCATCGTCGAGACGCTGATGAAGGAAGAGAGCGGCACCATCACGCTCTGCCCGCTCGGGCCGTTGACCAACATCGCGCTGGCGCTGATCCGCGAGCCGCGCATCGCTCCGCGCATCAAGGAAATCGTGCTGATGGGCGGCGGCTTCTTCGAGGGCGGCAACGTCACTCCGGCGGCCGAATTCAACATCTATGTCGATCCGCAGGCCGCCGATCTGGTGTTCAAATCCGGCATCCCGATCGTGATGATGCCGCTTGACGTCACCCACAAGGCGCTGACCACCGCCAAGCGCACGCAGGCCTTCCGCAAGCTCGGCACCAAGGTCGGTACGGCTACCGCCGAGATGCTGGAATTCTTCGAACGCTACGACGAGGGCAAGTACGGCACCGATGGCGGCCCGCTGCACGATCCCTGTGTCATCGCCTATCTGTTGAAGCCGGACCTGTTCAAGGGCCGCAACTGCAATGTCAGCGTGGAAACCAGCTCCGAGCTGACCATGGGCATGACCGTGATCGACTGGTGGGGCGTGACCAAGCGGGAAAAGAACGCCATGGTGATGCGCGACATCGACCATGACGGCTTCTTCGCCCTGCTGGTGGAGAGGCTGGGCCGGCTGTGAAAACTTCCTTCTCCCCGTTCACGGGGAGAAGGCCCCGGCAGGGAGATGAGGGGCGGCAAACGTCGATATTGCGCCTGCATCCTCAGCGCTGCCCCTCACCCGATCGCTTCGCGACCACCCTTTCCCCGTGAACGGGGCGAGGGAAGGGGCGCCGTTACTTCGACCTCGAAAACGCCAGCCACAGGCCGCCGCCGACCAGGAAGCTGCCGCTGATCCGGGACATGAACTTGATGCGGCTGGCCGACAGCAGGCGCCCGGCGCGGCCGGCGGCGAGTGCATAGGTCGAATCCGACATGGCGGCGAAGATCATGGCGGTGAGGCCCATGACGACGATCTGCAGCGAGTAGTTGCCTTGCGGCGCGATGAACTGCGGAAAGAACGCGCCGAAGAACACCAGCGTCTTGGGATTGCTGAGCGCCACCAGCAGGCCCTGCAGGAAGAAACCGCCACGCGGCTTCCGCGCCGTTCCGTCGGCATTCAGCGTGCCCTTGGAGCGGAACATCTGCAAACCCATCCAGATCAGATAAGCGGCGCCGATCAGCCGCACCCATTCGAACCAGTGGCCCATGCCCGCGATCAGCGTGTTGAGGCCGATGCCGACAATGGCGATCATGATGGCAAGGCCAGCCTGCGTGCCGGCGACATTGGCGAGACCGGCGCGGGTTCCGTGGCGGATGCTGTTGGCGATGATCAGCGTGACCGTCGGACCGGGAACCAGGATGATGACGATGCAAGCGAGAACATAGGCGGCGTAGAGTTCCAGCGACATGGCTTTTCCCTTGGAATGCCGCTGACGCGGCGCGACTGGGGACAATCAATGCATGACGACAGCCTCCGCGCAAGACATGGGCGAAGTGGTGCGTTGTTGCACGCGGGTCAGGCGCCAGCCTGCCAGGGTAGCGTCGCCTCATAGGCAGCCGCGGCCTTCAGCACCGCGAGGTCGCCGCGCGGCCGGCCGATCAGCTGCATGCCCATTGGCCGGCCCTTTTCGTCGAAGCCGACCGGCACGTTGACCGCCGGGCAGCCGCCCAGCGTGGCGAAGGCGGAAACCTGCATCCAGCGGTGATAGCTGTCCATCGGCCGTCCGGCGACCTTGCTTGGCCAGTGCGTGGTGACATCGAAGGGAAAGACCTGCGCCGTCGGCAGCGCGATGAGATCGAAGCGGTCGAAGATCGACAGCAGCGTGCGATGCCAGGAAGTGCGGATGACCGAGGCCGCGCGGATTTGCGGCGCCGTCAGCCGCATTGCGTTCTCGATTTCCCATATGGCTTCCGGCTTCAGCAGGCCGCGCTTGGAGGGGTCGTCGTAGTGGGCCTGTAGGGCGCAGCCGCTGCTGGCCTGGCGCAGCGTCACGAAGGCCTGCCACAGCGCCTCGAAGTCAAAATCGGGCAGCAGGGGTTCAATCACGAAGGACTGGCCCGCGAGCCGGCCGAGCGCTGCCTCGCACAGTTCGAGGATGCCGGGTTCAACCGGCAAATGGCCGCCGAGGTCGCCGAGCCAGGCGACGCGGCCGCCAGTCGAAGGCGTTGCGAGCCCTTCGAGGAACGCGCCCGGTTTCTCATAGGACAGTGGTGCCTGCGGATGATAACCCGCCTGCACGTCGAGCAGCATAGCCATGTCGGCGACATTGCGGCCCATCGGACCCTCGACGCCCATCTGCGCATGGAAGACCTCGAAGTCCGGCCCGGCGGGCACGAGCCCCTGCGACGGGCGGAAGCCGTAGACATTGTTCCAGGCGGCCGGGTTGCGCAGCGAGCCGCCGAAGTCGCTGCCGTCGGCGACAGGCACCATGTCGAGCGCCAGTGCCACTGCCGCGCCGCCGCTCGACCCGCCGGCGGTGAGCGCCGGATCGAAAGCGTTCAGCGTCGGCCCAAAAACGTTGTTGTAGGTGTTGGAGCCAAGTCCGAATTCGGGGACATTGGTCTTGCCGATGATGATGGCGCCGGCATCGCGGATACGCTCGACGAAGAAATCGTCTTCCTGAGGCACGAAATCGGCGAAGATCGGCGAGCCGAAGGAGGTCCTGAGCCCAGTGGTCGAGGCAAGGTCCTTGATGGCGATCGGCAAGCCGAAGAGCGTTCCGGTTTCACTCGCCTGCCTGCTATCGGCAGCATCCGCCTCGCGCAGGATGTCGCCGCGATCGCGCAGCGAGACGATGGCGTTGACCTGCGGGTTGACCGCGTCGATGCGGTCGAGGAAGGCCGTGACCACCTCACGTACCGAAAGCTTCCTGTGGCGGATCGCGTCGGCCAGTTCGACAGCGGACAGGCGGCAGATGTCGCCGGCCGGCGGCACGGCATGTTTGGTCCGGGGACGCATCATCTCAGCTGACTTTCTGAAAGGCCTGATCGACATCCCTGGCCAGCGGGATCGCCGGTTGGGCGCCCGGCTTCAGGCAGGCCAGCGAGCCAGCCGCACCGGCGCGCGCCAGTGCCTTTTCGAGCGTGAGGCCGGACGACAGGCCGGCAGCGAAATAACCGCAGAAGGTGTCACCGGCGCCGACCGTGTCGACAGGAGTGATCTTCATGGCCGCAACGGTCAGAAAGTCGGTCGGCGTCGCCGCCATGACGCCGTCGCCGCCGAGCGTGACGACGATGGTGCGGCCGGTTTTCGCGGCGAAGTCGCGCATGCGTGCCGCACGGTCGCGGCCGTTCAGCGCCAGCGCCTCGCCATAAAGGTCGAACTCGGTCTCGTTGGCGACGGCATAATCGGCCTTGCCGAGGAAAGCCGCCGCGTCGCCCTGGAAAGGAGCGGTGTTGAGCACGGTGATGGCGCCGACCGCCCGCGCCTGGTCGAGCGCGGCATCGACGGTCGCCAGCGGGATCTCGTGCTGGAGCAGCACGACGTCGCCCTTTTTCAGGAAGGCCTTGGAAAGGTCGCCGGGCACCACGGAAGCATTGGCGCCGGGGACCACGGCGATGATGTTCTCGCCGTCGTCACCGACCATGATCAGCGCCGTTCCGGTCGAGGCAAAGGTTTCGCCCACGCCCGAGAGGTCGACCTTGGCCTCGCGCAGCAATGCCAGCGCCTCTCCGGCGAAACTGTCCTTGCCGACGGCGCCGACCATGCGCACCGGGGCACCGGCGCGTGCGGCGGCCAGCGCCTGGTTGGCGCCCTTGCCGCCGGGCGCCGTGGCGAAACCGGAGCCGCTCACCGTTTCGCCGGGGCTCGGCAGGCGGTCGACTTTGGCGATAAGGTCGAGGTTGATCGAGCCGATGACGATAATCAAGCAAGGCCTCCTGCCAGCATGAATTCAAGGTTCTGGAACGTCCACGGCGCGTGGGGGCGAAGATGCGTTCCAATCGCGCGGGAAGCTAACCTGTAAGGTCGCGGCTTGCCAGACCACGCGAATGGTCCAGCTCGCTTTGTGGTATCGTGGCCTATTCACAACGCACGGTGACGGTGCCCTGATAGCTGCCGGCGGGAAAGATACCGCTCGATTTGGTGGCGATGAGGTCGATCTGCATGGCGTGGGTGCCATTGACAAGCTTCTGCGGCACACTTCCGTTGATGTCGGCTCCCGAGCCGTCGAGGCGGAAGACCGAGGCGAAGGTCACGTTTGTGCCGCCGCCGCTCGGCGCGGACGAGAACGCGGCCGGCGCCGGCGCCGAAACCGAATAGCAGTCCAGCAGATTGAGCAGGGAGCACACCAGGGAGCTTGCCACCACGGTGGCGCTGGCGCTCGATCCGCCTGCCTGCTTGGAACTCAGTATACTGATGGCGGGATTTGCGGCCATCGTTCCCGATGCCCCGACCATGATGGTGCAGGTGCCGATGATTGCCGCCGACACAGGCTGGCTGAAGCCGGCAAGTGCCGCCACCGCAAGCAGCGCGCGGTTATTTCCTCTTCTTTTTCTTGCCATCGCCATTTCCGGTCCTGAGGCTCCAGCCTTCATTGGCCCATCCGGGTGATGCGGCCGCAGAACCGGGAGCAGGAGCGCCCGCGGCCAAGCTGGCCGTCTGGCCGTCGCCGCCGAGACCCATCTTGAGCAGCTTCAGCTCCAGTTGCAGGCGCTGGACCTCAAGTTCGTAGAGCCGGCTGCAGTCGAGACGCTTCGGCGTACGCCCGATCGGGATCACCACCCGGCCGTAGGTGGCGACACCGTTGTCCGTCTGGTTGTTGCCTCTGATAACGCCGAGATCGACATAGGCACCGGAACCGGAAACGGCGGAGCGGCAGGTGGTGCCGTCCGCGGCATGGACCTCGTCCTGGCCCTGGGGCAAGGTGACACCGGGCAAATTGAAGCCGTTCTCGTTCTGATTGAGATTGTAGATCTGGTCCTGGGCCAGGGTTGGAACCGTGTTTGTGACTGCAACCGCGAGCGCCAGCGTCAGGATTTGCGGTGCCCAAAAAACTTTCCGCATATCTGTGCCCTTATCTGCGTCTGTTGATTGGGAAAGGGGATGCTTTCGGTGCAGATACGCACTTTACGCTCGGCAGCGCCGCCGAAGGGCACGACCACGAGGACAGGACGGGAAGCCTGGGAACCCAGCTGGAACACACTTGGAGAGATCCTGGCGTCCACTGGCTGAAAATCCTGGTCGTAGACATGGATTTCGACCCTGATCTTCTGATCGTATGGATTGGCCGGGAAGACGCGAACCGCGAAGGCATCGGTGAAACTGTTGACCTCACCGCGCATGGGCGACATCGACTGCGCCTTGGCGGCAATAGGTGCCAGCCCGACGGCCAGTGCCGTCGCCAGGATTCGTGCATGTTTCAAGACCCTCTCCTTCGCGACGGCGCTATTCGCAGCGCAGCGTTACCGTTGCCTGGTAGTTCCCGTTGGCGAAGCGGTTGCTGCCGCCCTTGGTGCCGGCGAGATGGACCGAGACAAGGTCGGCGCCGGGTGTGGTGATGGGGGTCGCCGAGCCGGTCTCGACGATGGAGTGCGCACCGGCGGAGGAATAGGTTGGTGTCCAGGTGGTCGATGTCGTGTCGGCCGACGGCACCGTCGTGGTGGTAACCGGGTCGACGCTCAGCGACACGCCGCCTGTCGTCGTCAGCGTGACGGTTCCGGCAGAGCCGCCGCTGTTGTGGGAACTCAGCGACTGGAGGTCGGGGCTCACCGTCATCGTGCCGTTGGTGGCAATGACGAGCGTGCAGGTCGGAGTGATCGTGCCATTGAAAATGACATTTTGCGTTGTGGCCATTGCGGCCTGGTCCAGGCACGCGGCCAGCAAGGCCGCACCGAAGGCGGTGCGCAACAATTTCATCGAGACCTCCTGCCAAGTCGGATCAACCCGAAGTGATAGGAGTCATGATCGCTTTATCGTGGTTAATTTAGCGTAAACTTAAATAAGTTGCGGAAATAACGTTTCATGAAAAACCAAAGGTTGTCCTCGGTTGTGTCATGAATTTCGGATAAAACTCAAGTAATACTTTTCATCACGTAATATCTGTAAATTTTTCCGGCGAAAACCGGAAAAACGATATTTCACGACGACACTTGCCCTGCCTCCCAGCCCAGGATGGCGCGCTTGCGGGTCAGGCCCCAGTGATAGCCGGTGAGATCGCCGGACTTGCCGATGGCGCGATGGCAAGGCACCACGAAGGAGAGCGGGTTGGCGCCATTGGCGGCACCGACCGCGCGGCTGGCGCTCGGCGCGCCGATGCTGGCGGCGATCGAGGAATAGGTCCGGGCCTTGCCCATCGGAATCCGCAGCAGCGCCTCCCAGACCCGGACCTGGAAGTCGGTGCCGATCATGACGACATGCAGCGGCTGGTCGGGCCGCCACAATGTCGGATCGAAGATGCGCGCGGCGTAAGGGCCGGTCGCGGCCATGTCCTCGACATAGACGGCGTTCGGCCAGCGGCTGGACATGTCGGCGAAAGACGCACGTTCCTCGCCCGGGTCGCTGAAGGCCAGGCCGGCAAGGCCACGGTCGGTGGCCATGATCAGGGCGGTGCCGAAAGGCGAGGGGTGATAGCCGTAGCGGATGGTGAGGCCGGCGCCGCGCGTCTTGTAGTCGCCCGGCGACATGGCCTCGTGGGTGACAAACAGGTCATGCAGCCGGCCGGGGCCGGACATGCCCAGTTCGAACGAGGTTTCGAGCAGCGGCATGCCGGAATCGAGCAGCCGGCGAGCGTGGTCGAGGGTCACCGCCTGCAGGAAGGCTTTTGGCGACAGGCCGGCCCAGCGGGTGAAGAGTTTTTGCAGGCCTGTCGGCGTCTCCCCGACCTCTTCCGCAAGCTCCTCGAGCGAGGGCTGGTCGCGATAGTCGAGGCTGATCTTCTCGATGGCGCGGCGCACGATCTCGTAGTCGCTGCCTTGCGGTGTGATGTCCTTCTTGAGGACTGCTGTGTGTGTGCTCATCGAACGATCTCCTTGGCCAGGAATATCGCCCCTTGGGGCGGCGACCGCCACCCGAAACTTGCCTTCTTGCCGCGCATGCCCAGATAGATTCGGGGCTCGTGTCCAGGAGTCGCTCATGGCTGGCCAGAAAGTGCACCTGACCGGGGCAAGGGAAACCTTGCTGATGACGCTCTACGGCAAGGCGCTGGAGAGCCGGCTGCCCCATTCACTGCTTGCGGATCATTTCGCCGACGAGGCGGTGCGCAAGATCGACTATGATTTCTCCAGGCTCAAGGTCGATGAGAATCTCGGCATCGGCCTGGCGATCCGGGCCAAGACACTGGATGTCCGCGTTGAGGACTTCCTGGCCAGAAATCCCGGTGCCATCGTGCTGCATCTGGGTTGCGAGCTCGATACGCGCGTCTTCCGTGTCGATCCACCGCCAGGCGTCGACTGGTTCGACGTCGACTATCCCCAGGTCATCGAACTCAGGCGCAAGCTCTACCCGTCCCGCGACCACTACCATCTCATCGCTTCGTCGGTGACCGAACCCGGCTGGCTGGCCGAGGTGCCGCGCAACCGCCCGGCCATCGTGGTGGCGGAAGGGCTGACGCCCTATCTCCCCGCCGACGAGGGGTTGCGCCTGGTTTCGCGGCTTGTCTCGCATCTTGCCGGCGGCGAGCTGATGTTCGACGCCTACAGCCGTTTCGGCCTGACGCTGCTTCGCCTCAATCCGACCATCAAGGTCACGGGTGCCGAGGTCCACTGGGCGATCGACGATCCGCACGAGCTGGAACTGGCGGTTCCGAAACTGCGGTTCGTCGAGGATATTTCCGCCTACAAGCCTGAACACGCCGCCCGCATGGGCTGGTCCGCCAAGCTGTTCGTTCGCCTGTGGAAACACATTCCGGCGCTGCGAAAGGTAGGCAGGCTTCTGCGCTATCGCTTCTAGATTCAGCGCGCCTTCGCGGTCGCCAATGCGCGCGAAAAGGCGGTGGCAAAGCTCTCGCGGGAATCAGGATCGAGAAAGCCGCCGATCGGCACGTTCTGGCCTTGCGCTTCCACGATCATCTTGGTGATGCCGATCTCGGCGTGACGGGCGACCGAAAATCGTGCCCAGAACGGATTGAAGCGATGCGCTTCCGATTTTCCCGAAGGGGCTGTCTTGCGGATGTCGAGGCTGGTGCGGGACACCGACACCTCCTCGCGGGCGCGGGCGGCCCGATAATTGGCACGGAAGGCGATGTAGACGGCGACCACGTCGAGGCCGAAGAAGCCGAACACCGGCCATGCACCACGCGACAGGAAAAACGCGCCTGTCACCAGCCAGCCGAACAGCAGCGCGCCCATCAGGATCAGGAAGCCCGTCCTGCCCAGCGACCGGTGTGGGGTCAGCAATGCGTGAAAGAAGGGCTCGTCAGCCTGGAACGAGGCGTTTGTGTCGCTCATGACGGGATATTATAGGAGGGAAATGGCGAGCCCCAAGTCCAAAGATTCTACCATGCCCGAAAAAAAGCTGCCGGCCGGACGACGTGACGGATCGAACGCCAAGCCGCGTCCACGGCCCGTGCGGCGGACGTCACGCTATACGCCGGCGGAAGTGCATGAGATCTTCCGGCGCTTTTCTGTCCAGCGGCCGGAGCCGAAGGGCGAGCTCGAACATGTCAACGCCTTCACGCTTCTGGTGGCTGTGGTTCTGTCCGCGCAGGCGACGGATGCCGGCGTCAACAAGGCGACACGGGCGCTGTTCAAGGCCGCCGATACGCCATGGAAGATGGCGGCTCTGGGTGAGGCCAAGGTCGGCGAATACATCAGGACCATCGGCCTCTGGCGCAACAAGGCCAAGAACGTCATCGCGCTGTCGGAGGCGCTGATCCGCGACCATGGCGGGGAGGTGCCTGATGACCGCGATGAGCTGGTCAAGCTGCCGGGCGTCGGGCGCAAGACCGCCAATGTCGTGCTCAACATGGCCTTCGGCCAGCATACGATGGCAGTCGATACGCATATCTTCCGAATCGGCAACCGGCTTGGCCTTGCGCCCGGCAAGACGCCGGAACAGGTCGAGCAGGGGCTGCTGAAGGTCATCCCGGACGAGTATATGCGCCATGCGCATCACTGGCTGATCCTGCATGGCCGCTATGTCTGCAAGGCGCGCAAGCCGGACTGCCCGGCCTGTGTCATCGCCGATATCTGCAAGGCCGAGGAGAAGACGACCAGCATTCCGGCGCCCCTGGTGCCGATCGCTCCACTTGAAACCGCACCAACTGACGATCAGTAGCCGTAACCGCGCGCCATCGCCGCCGCGAAGACCGGGATCAGCAGGAAGACGAAGGCTTCCGCGCGGATGTAGGTCTTCACCGAGGCCAGTTCGCTTGCCGGCACGGCGAAGGAGGGGTTGGCGCTGGCCTGCCTGTTCCAGGAAATGAAGCGCACGGTCGGGACGATCGACAGCAGGCCGACAATGCCAAAGGCCACCATCTTGGCCCAGAACACCCAGTTGTAGACGTAGAATTCCCACCCCTTGAGGCCCCAGAAGACGCGGCCGGTGCCGACGATGATGATCAGCGCGGCGATTATGCCATAGTGGCGGTCGATGCCGGCGAGCCGCTTGAGCGTTGTGGCGGGCAGGTCGCCGCGGATCAGCACGAATTCGGCGCCGATTATCCCCGCCAGGGAAAACACCAGCAGATGATGGACAATGGCAAGCACAAGATCGGTCGTGTCCATGCTTCTTTCCTTGGGTTTGAGCACCAGCCCGCGTCGGAGAAGATCGCGTCGCAGTGTGTGCTGAAATCAGCCTGCCGGGAAAATAACACCGTCGGCCGGAATTCCCATAGCGGAGCCACAGTACCGGCCATGCGGCTTTTCTGGATGATGGCGCGTTTCGCGCTGGCCCTTGCACCGCGGGGGCTATTTGCTAAGCGCGGATAACTTCAGCGAGGCAATCCCATGAACAATCCGCACGGCGCTCCGGTCATCGAGACGGAACGAACCATTCTAAGGGCGCACCGGCTGGAGGATTTCGACGCCTATGCCACGATGTGGGCAGACCCGACCGTCACCCGCTTCATCGGCGGCAAGCCCCGCACGCGCGAGGAAAGCTGGATGCGCTTCCTGCGTCATGCCGGCCTGTGGTCGCTGCTCGGCTACGGTTTCTGGGCGATCGAAGAGAAGGCGACGGGCCGCTTCGTCGGCGAGGCCGGGTTTCACGATCTGAAGCGTGACATGGAACCGTCGATCGAAGGCATTCCCGAGGCCGGATGGGCACTGGCTCCGGCCGTGCACGGCGCCGGTCTCGCCACCGAGGTGGTCGGCCGTGTGCTGGCCTGGGGGGAAGAAACCTTTGGACGTACGAAAACCGTCTGCATCATCGATCCGGAGAACACAGCATCGTTGAATGTCGCTGGCAAGGTTGGCTATCGCGAAGTGTTGCGGACCACTTATCATGACGCCCCGACAGTGCTGCTGGAGCGGCTGTCCTGAACTGGAATTGGGGCCTCTACCCCGCCTTGCGGCGAAGTTTCCGCGCAAGGTCGGCCCATGGGTCGGCGCTCTGCGCGGCCGGTGTGAAGCTCCGGCCCAGCAGCACCGTCGAGGCATCGAACGGTGTTGGCCTGGCGATCCCATAGCCCTGGGCATAGTCGACGCCGATGGTCTTCAGAGCGGCGGCGATGTCGTCGCTCTCGACGAACTCGGCGATGGTACGCTTGCCCATGACCTTGCCGATGTGGTGGATCATCTCGACCATGGCGCGGTCGATGCGGTCGTCAAGCATGTCCTTGACGAAGCTGCCGTCGATCTTGAGGTAGTCGACGGGCAGGTGCTTCAGATAGGCGAAGGATGACATGCCGGAGCCGAAATCGTCGAGCGCGAAGCGGCAGCCCAGGCCGCGCAGATCGGCAATGAAACGCATGGCGTTGGTGAGATTGGCGATAGCGCTGGTTTCGGTGATCTCCAGGCAGATCATGGCAGGCGAAATGCCATGGACGAGAAATTGCTCGCGCAGGAAGCCGAGAAACGTCTCGTCGCCGAAAGTCGCTCCGGAAAGATTGATGGCGCATGTGGCGATCGGCGGCGTGCGCGGATCGGCCTGCCGGGTGGCCAGGATGCGGAAGGTGTTGCGCACCACCCAGCGGTCGATCGACGGCATCAGGCCATAGCGCTCGGCAGCGGGAATGAAGCTCTGCGGGGTGACGAAGCTGCCGTCTTCGTCGGTCAGCCGCAGCAGGATCTCGATATGCGCTCCCGCCTCGACGACGTCGTCGTTGAGCGGCCAGATTTCCTGGGCGTGAAGCCTGAAGCGGTTTTGCTCCAGCGCGGCGTGCAGTCGCTGTACCCAGGCCATCTCGCCGAAGCGCTCGCGCAAGGCCATGTCGCCATCGCTGTGGATCTGGACGCGGTTGCGGCCCTTTTCCTTGGCCATGTAGCAGGCGACGTCGGCGGCCCGCAGCGTCTCTTCGATCGTCACCTGCGCGTTGGCGATCTCCACCATGCCGATACTGACGCTGGTGTTGAAGGATCTTCCGTCCCAGGCGAAATGCAGATCCTGCACCGCCGTGCGCAGCCTTTCGGCGATGTCGGCTGCGTTGGTGGCATCGCAATCAACCAGCAGCACGCCGAACTCGTCGCCGCCCAGCCGGGCGAGTACGTCGCCGGACCGCAATTCGCGGGTCAGCAATGAGGAAATCTGGCGCAGCAACTGGTCACCCGCGGCGTGGCCGCACGTATCGTTGACCAGCTTGAACTGATCGAGATCGAGATACATCAAGGCGTGCTGACGGGGCTTGCCTTGCAGTTCGACGATCGTCCTTTCCAGCCGGCTTTCGAAATCGCGCCGGTTGGCGAGCCCGGTCAACGCGTCATGCGAAGCCTGCCATGAAAGCCGCTCGATGTAGTCCTCTTCGCGCGTCATGTCGTGGAAGGCGAGCACCGCGCCGACGATTTCACCGGAGACGATCAGCGGCGCGCCGGTCAGCGCGACGGGAACAACAGAGCCGTCCAGCCGCTGCAGCAATTGCGGACGGGCGCTGGAACGGCGTGGTTCGCCGGCCAGGAGACGCTCGACCAGCTGCGAATCCTCGACGCTGGTATCCTTGTCGACGAGGCGAAACAGCGATGCGACCGGTTTTCCCCTGGCAATGCCGAGCGGGCAGGCCAGCAGTTTCTCGGCCACCGCGTTCATGTAGTCCAGCCGCCCGTCACGGCCGGTGCTGATGACGGCCTGGCCGATCGAAGCCAGCGTAACCTGGGCGCGCTCGCGCTCGGCATTGAGCGCCAGCTGGAAGGCCTGGCGCTGTGCCAGAAGCTTGCGGGTGCGCCACACGGCCAGCAGGATCAGCAGGGCGGCGGTCACGAGATTGGCAAAGGTGAGCAGCATCCGGATGAAGCGCGATCCCTCGCCCAGACTGTCCGAGAAGGCCTTGGACAATGGGGTGACCTGGCGATCGAGCCGATGGATTTCCGCTTTCCAGGCGCTGATCTCGGCTGCCGACGCCGGCCCCTTGCCCAGCATCGCATGCATGGTGTCGCCGAGCCGCTGGATGGCGAGGATCATCGTGTCGGCCGCCGCCCAGTGCCGAATAGCGGTATCGAGATAGCTGAACTTCCGGAAATTCTGGAACAGCCAGATCAGCCCGGTGACGTCGTCCGGGTGGTTTCTGCCTTGCAGAAAGCCTGCGCGCGCTGCCTCTGTATCGGGCTCGGGCTGCTCGAGCGCCAAGCGCGCCGAGCGATCGGCCAGCGGAACGGCGATCGCCTCGCGATACTCGGTGAAGAACTCCTCATTGCCGGTGTCCGCATACAGGCTGAGGAAATAGATGGCGTGCTTTTGCCCCTTGGACCACTGGCTCTCCCCGCCGACATAGGCGCGAACCGCCGAAAGCGTGTACAGGCTGAGGCTGGCGACCAGCGCCTGGATGAGCACGACGGCGATGAACGGCCAGACGAGCCCGAGAAGACGGGGGCTGGCATCCATCGATGACGGCGTCTTCGAATTCACGGACGTGCCATGATCCTGTCAGCGTGTCTGTCCGACTGTTTCACCTGTCGGTTGAGACGATTTTCTTCCCCTCATGTCGCGCAAATGGCGACAACAACCGGGTATCACGGGGGACTTAACAGCAAATAAATAGTTCCGTTCCTATAAAGCCATTTCTAGATTTGGGCGGCTGAATATTACGCAACGTCAAGTGACTGCTTCAAGTTGAATCAGTTTGTATTCGAAGCTTATCGATCCTTTTCGGGCCCGTAACCGAGCGGGTCAGGGCTGCGCCTCCGCCGAATGAGGCTGGCGAGTGACGCTCAGAGTTTCTTGCCTCGACGCAATTCCCAGGGGAAAACGCCATGCGCTTTTCCCTGGAAAACCGTTCCAGGCTTCTCGAATTGCTTACGCTTGGCCCGGCGGCATGGGTTCGGGAAGCTTCAGGGTCTTCACCAGCGTCGACAGATCGGGTTCGTCGATGAGCATCGCCGCGTCGGCCGGCGCCAGCCAGGCGCGCTGGCGGCGTTTGGCCTCCTGCCAGTCAGCAAGCTCTTCGGTCACTTCAAGCAGATAGACGATGACGTCGACGCGGACGAAGCGGTTGGCCAACCGTTTCCAGTAGGAATAGGTGCCGGCCGGCTCCCTCAGCGCCTTGCCGAGCACGCCGGCTTCCTCCTGCGCCTCTATGGTGGCTGCCTTGCGTCCACTCTTGCCTTTCATAGGCCAACCCTTGGGAACGATGAAGCGTCTCGTCGTTCTCGAAGTGACCAGCATGACTTCGAAATCACCGGTTGCGGTCAACCGAAAGGGGATCGCCGCGACCTGGCGGATTCGCTCGCCTTTCTTGGCCTTGCGCACGGCCTTTTTCTTGGTGGCTGCCATTCGTAAAAATCCAGTCGGTGCAGTGCCCCATAGCGTGATACGGCGCCTTTGCAAAACCCAAACTGCCGCAGGGGTACCCGAACGCCCCTATCATGTAAGTCGGCTAAATAAAAGGGTAGTCGGCCTGTCAGCGGCAGGTGCTCACGGCGGTGCTGCCGATTATCTGGGTCTGGCAGCTCGGCCTGACCTGCGGCACCACCGGCTGCGGCTGCTGGACGATCACGCGATCCTGGGCACGATATTGCTGTTGCTGCTGCTGAAATTGCTGCCGCTGAATCCTGTTTTGCAAGGTCTGCAGGTCATTCTGCTGGATCAGCGCGTTACTTTTGGCAGCGGGATTGAGCACCTGCGCGGAAGCGGGCAGGGCAAGGCCCGCCATGACCACCGCGACCAGCGAAGCCGATGCCACAATCAACGGTGGTCTACGCGCGGACATGCGCCCATTCTGCGAAAAGATCTTGTTCATTCCCAATATATAGGGCGGCCTGTCGGCGATGCCATGGCCATACATGGATCTCCCATAAATCAATCATACCGTCATCCGGTCCGTGACCGCAGATTGCCGTCATATGACGACTATGAAAGGCCGAAGGCTTTGGTCAGTGTCCCTTACGTAAGTTCTCGATCTCATCTGGCACAAGTTAACATGGTCTAATTGAGCCAGAACTCCACAAGTGGGAATGCGGATACGCCGGCCTCGCTGCATCGAACCTTATTGCAGGATGCCGGCATATTGCGTGGGCTGACCATGGCGGGGGCACCAAACTCAAGGAGGGATTGAGAGCGCCTGCCTAAAGGGGGAAGTGCATGGCTTTGTTTTCAAAGCGTACTGTTGCGCGCTGGCCTTGTGGCTTGGCTGGCGGAGACCCAAACAAGTCGGGTCAGACCCGCCAGGTCCCGCAAGAGGGGTTATCCGGGCAGGTGGGCAAGCATCCTGCCGTTCTTCAAAGACGACTTGCCCTTCTGCTCGGCGCGACGGCGCTCGTCGGGCTCGTTTCGCTTCACGCTCAGTCCCCGGCCGATGCGCAACAATTGTCCATCAATACGGATGGGGCGCGGGGCGATGATGGTGACGACGGGATCGGTAGTGCCGACGCCGAGGGCGGCAAGTCGCCGACCGCGCCGGCCATGGGTACGAATAGTGTTGGCCGCACGACCTCTGGCGAGGCCGCGTTCGTGGGCAGCGCCCGGGGTGGGCGCGGCGGAGATGGCGGCTCGGCTGTCCATGCAACTGCCGTCCCGCCTTTTGTGGAGATCAAGGGCGGTAAAGGCGGCGACGGCGCGAAGGGCGGAACGGTCGATATAACAAACAATGCATCTGGAGCCCTTGAGACATCAGGAGACAATGCTCCCGGCATATCGGGTGACGCCAGCGGTGGCGATGGCGGTAACGGTGCATGGGCATTCGCCGTCGCGGTCGGCGGCAAGGGCGGTGTCGGCGGGCGAGGTGGCGATGGCGGAACGGCGACCGTCACCACCACGACCGAAAGCAACATCATCACGCATGGCAACAATTCGAACGGCATCACCGTCAATTCCAGCGGTGGGCGCGGTGGCAATGGCGGTTTGGGTGGTGCGATCGGTGCCGGCAAGGGCGGCGATGGCGGCAACGGTGGCAATGGCGGGGACGCAAAAGGCGATAATGCCGGCTCCATTTCCACGGATGGGACTTTCTCGAAGGGCATGCTTGTGCGTTCGGCGGGCGGTGTCGCCGGTGATGGCGCAAGTGGTTTCGGTATCGTCGGCGAGGGCGGCAACGGCGGTGTGCCGACAATCGGCGGCGATGCCGAGGGGATAAATTCTGGGACCATTACCACCCGGGGAGATTTTGCCAGCGGCATGGTCGTGCAGTCGGTTGGCGGCGGCGGCGGCGATGGCGGCGGCGGCCTCGGTCTGTTCGGCGGGGGTGGCGCGGGTACGGATGGCAATGACGGCCGGACGGCAACGGGTACCAATACCGGCAACATCACCACCAGCGGCCTAGGCGCCATTGGCATGCTGGTCGAGTCGGTTGGTGGCGGCGGCGGCGATGGCGGCGGCGCATTCGGTCTCGTTTCGATCGGTGGCAAGGCAAGTGGCGGCGGCCAGGGCGGTACGGCCACCGGCAATATTGGCGGCGTCATCAAGACCGGCGTCGATGGAAACGGCGGCGATGGCGCGCATGGCATCCTGATCCAGTCGGTTGGCGGCGGCGGCGGCAATGGCGGTTATGCCATCGGCGTAGCCCCCGCGATCTCGGTCGCCATCGGTGGCGGTGGCGGCACTGGCGGCAAGGGTGGCGTGGTCAACGTCAACCAAGCCGGCGCCGGTGTGACCGTTGAAACGAACGGCCGTTCCGCGAGCGGCATCATCGCACAGTCGGTTGGCGGCGGCGGCGGCAATGGCGGCGGCGCCGTTGCCATCGGCGGTTTGGTGGGCGTGTCGGTAGGCGGCTCGGGCAATGCCGCCGGTGACGGCGACAGCGTGAACTATAAAGTTGCGAACGCCAAGGTCACCACGCTCGGGGACGATTCCATTGGCGTGCTCGTGCAGTCGGTCGGCGGTGGCGGCGGCAATGGCGGTTTTGCGCTTTCCGGCTCTACAGCCGCGGCAGTGAGTGTCGGCGGCAGTGGCGGCGCTGCAGGCAAGGGCGGCGTCGTCGACGCGACGGTCGGCGGCAGCGTCAACACGTCCGGTGATCGCGCGACAGGCATCGTCGCCCAATCGATCGGCGGCGGCGGCGGCAATGGCGGCTTTTCCGGCGCTGCCAGCTTCGGCGCCAGTGTGGGGATCGGCGGCAACGGTGCAGGCGGCGGCGATGCCGATACCGTCACGCTGCGCACGGCCGAGGGCGCGATGCAATCGATCATCACGGACGGCGCGGATTCGGCTGGCCTGATCGTACAGTCGGTCGGCGGCGGTGGCGGCAATGGCGGCTTTGCCGGCACGTTGTCGGCGATTGCCGGCTTCGGCATGGGCGGAAAAGGTGGCGCTGCCGGCAAGGGGGTGGCGACGGAAGCCACTTATAACGGTTCGGTCGAGACTTTTCGCGAGAGGTCAGCCGGTATCATCGTGCAGTCGATCGGCGGCGGTGGCGGTAATGGCGGCGGCCAGTTCGGCCTGAGCGTCAATGCAAGCGTAGGCATCGGTGGTTCAGGTGCCGGGGGCGGCGAAGCCGGGACGGCAAAATTCTTCTCGACGACAGCACTCAATGTCACGACCCATCAGTCGGATTCGGCTGGCGTCATCGTGCAGTCGGTGGGCGGCGGCGGCGGCAATGGCGGCTTTTCGTTGAATGGCGCAGGTTTGGTGGCTGCAGTCAGCATTGGCGGCAAGGCCGGCACGGCCAGCGATGCCAAGGCGGTGACGGTCGGCATCCATTCAGGATTGATTCACACCTTGGGCGACCGCTCCACCGGCATCATCGCCCAGTCGATCGGTGGCGGTGGCGGCAATGGCGGCGGCACGGCCTCGGCCGGCCTCGGTGCCAACGTCACCATTGGTGGCAAGGGCGGCGGCGGCGGTGCGGGCTGGACCGTCGATGTCACCAATGGCGCGACAGTTCACACCGAAGGTGTCCAGTCTCACGGCATCCTGGCGCAATCGATCGGTGGCGGCGGCGGTTCAGGCGGCTTTGCCGTCTCGATTGGCGGGCCGTCCTTCTCGCTTGGCGGCGATGGCGCGTCGGGCGGTGGAAGCAAGAAGGTCTATGTCGAAAACACAGGCCAGATCAACACAGACAGGGATATGTCGATCGGCATCTTCGCGCAGTCGGTCGGCGGCTCGGGCGGTGATGGCGGGTTCGCGATGGCGGCCGGCGCCTTTGCCGCGGTAGGCATCGGGGGTAAAGGCGGGGCCGGCGGTGCCGCAGGCGAGGCAGAGGTCAAGAACACCACCAACATCACGACGAAGGGGTCTCTCTCTCACGGTATCCTGGCTCAGTCGGTCGGCGGCGGTGGCGGCAACGGCGGATCTGTCGGAACGTTTGCGGTCGGTGTGTTCGGCGCTGCTTCCGTGGCGATCGGCGGCGGTGGCGGCGATGGCAATCTCAGCAACCAGGTCACGGTTACCCACAAAGGTGACATCCATGTCGGCGGCATGGGCTCGAAGGCCATCCTCGCGCAATCGGTAGGCGGCAGTGGCGGCAATGGCGGCTCGGCCTATTCAGGCGCGGTCAGCGCCGGTCTCTACGTGTCCGCCTCGGTCGGGGTTGCCGTGGGCGGCGAGGGCGGCAACGGAGGCAATGGCGGCAAGGTAACGGTTCGGGCCGATGGCAACCTGATTGCCGACACGGACGCAGCCGGTTCCGGCGGCATCGTCGCCCAGTCGATTGGCGGCGGCGGCGGTAATGGCGGCCGCGCCGCTACGATTTCGGGTGCAGCCAGCACCGGGGTCAGCGTTTCACTCGGTGTCACGGTTGGCGGCTGGGGTGGTGATGGTGGCAAGAGCGACCGCGTCATCGTCGACAGCGGCATGAATGGCGGCGGCAGCATCGTTACCAAAGGCGCCAACGCGATCGGCATCCTCGCACAATCGGTGGCGGGCAGCGGCGGCAATGGCGGCGATTCCTGGGGAGCCGCGGGCGGCTTCGGGGTCAATGCCAGTATCAATGCGACGGTCACCATCGGCGGCGGCGGTGGCAAGGGCAACATCAGTGGCGATGTGTCTGTTCACAACGCCATGACGATCAAAACGGGCGGCGACATGAGCGCCGCGATCGTTGCCCAGTCGATTGGCGGCGGCGGCGGCAATGGCGGGGCGACCAATGGCGCGACGGCCGATCTCGGCACGGAAAATGGCGTCAACGTCGCGGCCAATGTTGCTGTCGGTGGCGCGGGTGGCACAGGCAACAAATCCGGTGCCGTGGATGTCACGAACTCCGCCAATCTGACCACCGACGGCGATTATTCGTCCGCCATTGTTGCCCAATCGATCGGCGGCGGCGGCGGCATGGGCGGTGCAACAAACACGCAGGCATTTCATGTCGGCGGCACCGCCGGCACCAGCGTTACCGCAAATGTCAGCATCGGCGGCAGTGGCGGCGAAGGCAACGATGCCGCCTGCGCCGCGGATACGGGCGGCAATGCCACTTGTTTCGACGGCAAGGTCGGTGTCGCGGTCGACAATTCGGGCGAGATCCGCACGAGCGGGTTCAACTCGGTCGGCATCCTCGCCATGTCGATCGGCGGCGGCGGCGGCGGTGGCGGCTCGGCTTCGACCAAAGAGGACATCGTCGGCAAAGGCGACGCCGGGGAAACCTCGGTTGGTATCGGCGCGGCGATCGCGCTCGGCGCCGGCGGCGCCGGCAACGGCGGCACGGTTTCGGTCACCAACCGCAATCTGATCATCACGGACGGCGCCGATTCCTATGGCATCAGCGCCAATTCGATCGGTGGTGGCGGCGGGGTCGGCGGATCGTCCAGCTCTGGCGTGCTCGGTACTTACGCTATCGGCGGCTCGCTCGGCGGCGCGGGCGGCAAGGGTGGCAATGGCAACCAGGTCGATGTCTCCAACATGGCCGGCGCAACGATATGGACCAAGCAGGAGCGTTCAATCGGCATCTTCGCACAGTCGGTCGGTGGCGGCGGCGGCGCAGGTGGTGCCGGCGAAAGCAAGGGCAAGAGCGATGGCGGTGAAGTCGCGGTAAACCTGTCGCTTGGCGGCGCGGGTGACGTCGGCGGCAATGGCGGCAAGGTCAATGTCGAAAACGGCGGCATCATTCAAACCGACAAGGCCAATTCCCACGGTATCCTGGCGCAGTCGATCGGCGGCTCCGGCGGCGTCGGCGGCGCGTCGGGCACGTCATCCAACGATTCGAAGATCGCCATCACGCTAAGCCTCGGTGGCGCCGGCGGTGCCGGCGGTAGCAGCGACAAGGTTCACGTCCAGAACTTGAAGAGCGGCTCGATCCTGACACAGGACGACAACTCGCACGGTATCTTCGCACAGTCGGTGGGCGGCGGCGGCGGCGCGGGCGGCGCGGGCTCGACGGAGACCGGCAAGGCCGAGACGGCAGTCACCATGTATATCGGCGGCCAAGGCGGCAGCGGCAGCACCGGCGGCGAGGTCGAGGTCAACAACTCCGGCAGGATTGAAACGCTGGGCTATATCTCGCACGGCATCTTTGCCCAGTCGGTCGGCGGCGGCGGCGGCGCTTCGGGTGCCGCGACCGGCGCATCGGAAGCGGACATGACAATCGGTGGCGGCGCCAGCATACCCAACGGAATTCCGATCCCGGTAATCGGCGGCCCCGACAACAAGGCCGATGGCGGCAAGGTCACCGTCACCAACGATGGCGAGATCATCACACACAAGGATGGCTCATACGGCATCTTCGCCCAGTCCATCGGCGGCGGCGGCGGTTATGGCGGAACGGTTTCGTCCGACTTCGCCGGGTCCGATTCCTTTGCCCTCAGCCTCGGCGGCAAGGGTGGCAATGGCGGTGATGGCGGCGATGTCAGGGTTGAGGTTTCCGGCTCGATCGAAACCTTTGGCGACCGCGCGCATGGTGTCGTGGCGCAGTCGGTCGGGGGCGGCGGCGGTGTGGGCGGCGACGCAAAAGGCAAAACCTCGAACGCGCTCGGCATCGGCGGCCTTGGTGGCAACGGTGGCGATGGCGGCGATGTGACCGTGATCCGCACCGGTACAATCACCACGCATGGTGTCGATGCGGTCGCCATCATCGCGCAGTCGGTCGGCGGCGGCGGCGGCATCGGCGGCGCCGGCTTCGGGCGCTTCGGGGCCACGGCGGATGGCGGCAGCGGCATCGACAACAACACCATCGGGTTCAATACGTTTGCAGGTGCCAAGGGCAATGGCGGCACGGTGACCATCGAGCAAGATGGCGCGATCGTCACTGATGGCGAGCGGGCACATGGCATCGTGGCCCAGGCGGTCGGCGGCGGCGGCGGTCTGGCCGGCACGCTCTCCACCGGCGCCGCCGGATCCGGCGGTGGCATCGGCGACGCGGCGGCGGCGTCGGCAACGGCCATGAGCCAGGTCTGGGTGAAGGGTGCGAGTTCGTATGCGATGTTTGGACAGAGCGCGACCGGCGACGGTGATGCGCACGCGGTCGATCTGACCGCCGGAGACAGCCTGTTCGCGCAGGGCGCGGATTCTGTGGCCGTCTATGGTGAGAGCACGGCCAAGGGCGCAAAAGGCAACATCACCATAAGCCTGAACGGCCAATACACGATCGGTGGCGCCGGTACCGGCGTCGCGGCCATGCTCGTCGGCGGCGCGAACAACACGCTGACCAACCACAGCCTGCTCTATGCGATGGGAGCGACGCCGACATTCGAGATTCAGGCTTCGCAGTTCCAGGCGTTCCAGACGTTCCTGCTGGCGCCAGGTCCGGTGGTGCCGACGAATGCAATCCTGGAATCCCTGCTCGACGATTTCAGCCCGCTGGCCATCACCGGCACTTCGGGTGACGACCATGTCGACAATTCGCCGCTGGGCGACACGCTCGGACGCGTCATCGGCAACATCGATCTCGGCGGCGGCAACAACAGCTTCCACAATTTCGCCGATGCCTCGATGGTCGGGCTCAAGACCATCAATCTCGGCGGCGGGATGTACACCAATGACGGGTTGTATACCAACCAGGGCATCGGCGTGGTTGCGAAGGTCGGCGTCGGCGGCGGATTTACCCAGGACGGTTCCGGCCGTTTCGTTACCGACATCGACCTCAACAGCCAGACCACTGATGCTCTCGCGTTGACAGGAGCAGGCAAGTTCGATGGCACCGCGCCGCTCAACTTCCTGTCCATCGACAAGCTGTTTACCGCCTATACGATAGCCACGGGCTCTTCCATGGCGGGGAATTCGCAGATCGTGGCAACGATGCCCGTGGGCCATCCGGCGGCGGGCTTCAATTTCATATTCAAGGTCGAACACGGTACCGATCTGGTACTGACCACCGACAACCAGACCTTCCTGCAACTCGCGCACGATCCGCAGTCCGGCGTCAATGATCCGGGCGTGTACCAGATGGCGCAATATCTCGATGACGTCGAGGCGTCGTCCAGCCCGGACAATCCGATGGCGCGGCTGATCAATCTGGTGCGCTTCTTGCCAAGCAAAGCAGAGATTGGCGAGGCGTTGACCCGGCTTACGCCGCACTATGCCGTGCATACGTTCGACATGATCAATCGCGAAACCGACATGATGCTGGAGGCGGCGCGCGCGTGCACCGGCGTGCCAGCCTACAAGAACGCCGATGGCCGCTGCATCTGGGCGTCGATCAGCCCGCAAGCCGAGTACAGCCGCGATGCGGGTGCTGGAACCACAAGCCGTGATGACGTCTTGAAGACGATGTCGCTTGGCGGCATCGGCGAGGTCGGCCAGAACTGGTCTCTCGGTGCCACGATCGGGCGTACAGAGTTCGATTCCAAGATCGGGTTCAACGGACAATTGCTCTCACAGACCACCGGTGAAGCCTGGCAGGCTTACGCGCTGGCCAAATACGCCAACCATAACTATTTTGCCGACTTTGCGCTTGGCGGCGGAACTGGTTCGTTCAACGGCGAACGCGACACCCACATCGATCCGGCGTTCTTCATCCCCGGCGAGACTTTGGACGGGCACTATCTGGACGAGGAAATGCTGCCGGGCATCGGCAACAGCGTTACCTACACCCAGAAAACCGCCATGTTCGGCGGCTCGGCGCGGTTCGGCCTTACCCAGCAGATGGGTGCGTTCTACCTGCAGCCCACTCTGCAGTTCGACGCGCGCTGGCTGCGCGTTTCCGGAAAGGAAGAGGGCTCGGTCGCCGCCTTCAACTTCGACGGCAGTGCAAATACATACTATTCGGCGACACCCGCGCTCGAGATCGGCACCGACATCGCGCTCAGCGATATTGCCAGCCTTCGCCTCTACGGAAAGGCCGGGGTGGAGTTCTCCAACAAGGACTGGGAAATCGAAGGCGGTTTCGCGGCGGCGCAGAATCTGCCCGGCAACCCCGCATTGCACTTGACGGAAACGGTCGATTCGCCGCTCTATCGGGTTGGCGCCGGGCTTGAGCTGAATGGCGTCAATGGCGTCGGCATGTCCGTCAGGTACAACGGCGCCTTCGGCGAAATGGTGAAACAGAACGCAGTCAGCGCGTCTCTCAAGGTCAGCTTCTAGCTGGCCCGGGACCGAGCCGGGCGGGAGGGGTCTTGATGAGGAAATACGCGTATTTCGCGGCAGTGCTGAGTGCGGCCTGCATTGTCGGTCTGCCGGCCATGGCCGCGCAGACCAAGGGTGACAAGGTGGTGGCGAAGCCGCCCGCCGCCGATGCGCCGCAACTGCCGGGTGGTGCATCGGCCTTGTCCGAAACCCATGGCGACTGGACGGTCAATTGCCAGATATCGGGCACAGCCAAGGTCTGCAGCCTGTCGCATCAGCAGTTCAACAAGCAGAGCAACCAGCGGCTGCTGGCGATCGAGCTGTCGAGCAAGACCGGCGACGATGCGACCGGCACGCTCGCCCTGCCGTTTGGACTGGCGCTCGCCAAGGGTGTCACCCTGACAATCGACGACCAGAAGCTGGACGGCAGCCTGGCGTTCAACACCTGCCAGGTGGTCGGCTGCCTGGTGCCGGTGGCGTTCGACGCCAATATCACGCCGCTGCTCAAGAACGGCACCACGCTGAAGATCGACGCCTTCGCGGCCGATACCGGGCAAGCGGTGAGCTTTTCCATTCCGCTCAACGGCTTCAGCGGGGCGCTCGCCCGCACATCGGAACTCTTGTCAAACTGACGGCTCAGAGCGGTATCTGGTACGCGGCGTCCAACAGGCGCCGCGTATCTTATCCGTTGCGCGTCAAACGACTGTTGTTTTCAACCGCTCGGCGATGAGGGCGGCGAGGCGCTTCGCCACCTCGTCCTTGGTCATTTCAGGCCATTCCTCGACGCCGGCCTTCGACACGATCCGCACCCGGTTGCGATCGCCACCCATGACGCCGGAAGGGCCGATGCCGCTCTCGTGCGACACATCGTTGGCGACGATGAAATCGGCGCCTTTCTTCCTCAGCTTGGCCTCGGCGTTGCGCAGAAGATCCTGCGTCTCGGCGGCGAAGCCGACGACAAGGCCAGGCCGCTGGCTGTGATGACCGACGCCGGCAAGGATGTCTGGGTTCTCCACCATGCGCAGCACCGGGGGGCCTTCACCCGCCACCTTCTTGATTTTCTCGCCGGCTGAATTCTCGCTGCGCCAGTCGGCGACGGCGGCAACGAACACTGCGGCGTCGGCGGGCAAAAGCTGTTCGACCGCATCGCGCATCTCCTGCGCACGTTCGACATGAATGGTCTTCACGCCGGCTGGATCGGCAATGCTCACGGGACCGGAGACGAGGCGCACATCGGCGCCGAGTCTTGCCAATGCCGCGGCGATGGCGTGGCCCTGCTTGCCGGACGAACGGTTGGCGATATAGCGCACAGGGTCGATCGGCTCGTGTGTCGGGCCGGAGGTGACGATGATCTTGCGCCCCGCCAGCGGTTTTGGGCCGGCATCGAGCAGTGCCTCGACCGCGGCGACGATCTCCAGCGGTTCGGCCATGCGGCCTTCGCCGGCCTCATTGCTCTCGGCCATCTCGCCCTTGGCCGGGCCGACGAAGCTGACGCCGTCCTTGCCCAATGTCGCGCGATTGCGGCGTGTTGCGGCATGCGACCACATTTTCGGGTTCATCGCCGGCGCCATCAGCACCGGCTTGTCGGTGGCGATGAGCACGGTCGAGGCAAGATCGTTGGCATGGCCGTTGGCGAGCTTGGCCATCAGGTCCGCGGTGGCGGGCGCCACCACCAGCAGGTCGGCCTCACGCGACAGCCTGATATGGCCGACATCGTGTTCATCGTTGCGGTCGAACAGTTCGGTGAAGACATGGTCGGCCGAGAGCGCGCCGACAGAGAGCGTGGTGACGAATTCCTGTGCTGCCGCTGTCATCACCACCCGCACCGCCGCGCCGCGCTCGCGTAGCCGGCGGATCAGGTCGAGCGCCTTGTAGGCAGCAATGCCGCCGCCAATGATGAGCAGGATGCGCTTGCCGGACAAGGAACCACGCGGTGACGTCTTGCCGGAAGCCGCGATAGCCGCAGTCGCTTGATGGTCTGAACCTGCCAGCGCACGCAGCGTCTGCTCGATCTGCTCGATGCGGTCCGCCTGCCCTGATCGGCCCTCGACAGCGGCCCGGATCATCACCCGCGCCTGCTCTTCCATCGAACGGTCATTTTCCGCCGCCAATCGGCGCAGCAGTTCCTTGACCTCGTCATCAAGGTTGCGGATCGTGATGCTTGCCATCTGATTGCACTCTGCTCATCTATATCGATAGCAATGATAGCGATGCAATCAAATCGCCGCAAGTTGCGGACCAAGCCTCGACGGTCGGGCCTAAAGAATCTTCCAGGCGATATAGACTAGCGTCAGCGCGATCACCCACAGCGCCACCCGGCCGGAGCGGCTGTAGCGAGCTTCGGCCTTGCCGATGGCGCGTGCGGTGGTCTCATCGAAGCGCAGGCCGTGCTCGGCCATCAGGTCGATCTCGCGCGATAGCCGGTCGGTGCGCGCGGCAAGCTCGGGCGCCTGGCGGGCGAGCGTCAGTAGCGCCTTGGCGCCGTCGCGCGCGTCGACCATCATGCCGCGGGGGCCGAGATTTCCGGCGATCCAGCCGCCAACCACCGGTTCGGCCGTCTTCCACATGTTGAAGGCCGGGTCGAGCGTACGCGCCACGCCCTCGACCACCACCATGGTCTTCTGCAGCAGGATCAGTTCGGGCCGGGTCGCCATGTCGAAGAGTTCGGTCACCTCGAACAGAAGCGTCAGAAGCTTGGCCATCGAAATGGTCTCGGCCGGCTGGCCGTGGATTGGCTCGCCAATGGCACGGATGGCCTGCGCGAAAGCCGCGACATTGTGCTGGCGTGGCACGTAGCCGGCCTCGAAATGGACTTCCGCGACGCGCAGATAATCGCGCGTGATGAAGCCGTAGAGGATTTCGGCGAGGAAGCGGCGCTCCTTCTTGCCGAGGCGTCCCGCAATGCCGAGATCGACGGCGACGATCGTGCCGTTGGCCTCGACGAACAAATTGCCGGGATGCATGTCGGCGTGGAAGAAGCCGTCGCGCAAAGTGTGGCGCAGGAAGGACTGGATGAGGTTGGCGGCGATCGCCTTGAGGTCGTGGCCGGCGGCTTCGAGGCCTGCGATGTTGTTCATCTTGACGCCGTCGACCCATTCCATGGTCAGCACGTCGCGGCCGGTGCGTTCCCAGTCGACGGAGGGCACGCGAAAGCCGGGATCATCCTTCGTGTTCTCGCCAAGTTCGGAGAGTGCCGCCGCCTCGAGACGCAAATCCATCTCGATCTTGGTGGTCTGCGCCAGCGTCTCGGTGACCTCGACGGGCCGCAGCCGGCGTGAGGAGGGGATGTACTTCTCCTGCAGTCGGGCGGCGAGGAAATAGCTTTCGAGGTCCTGAAAGAAGCGGCGGCGCACGCCAGGCCGGATCACCTTCACCGCCACCTTGGTGGCAGTGCCGTCATGGATGGTTTCGGCGGTATGGACCTGGGCGATGGAAGCGGCGGCGACCGGGTCGCCGAATTCAGCGTAGAGATCGCCCACCTTGCGCCCGAGCGAGGCCTGGATCGCCGCCACCGCCTCGGCCTTCGGGAAGGTGTGCATCTTGTCCTGCAACATGGCGAGGTCGAGTGCCATGTCGTTGCCGACGACGTCGGGCCGTGTCGCCAGGAACTGGCCGAGCTTAACATAGGAGGGCCCGAGCCTGACCACGGCCTTGGCCAAGCGGTCGCTGCGCTCATAGTCCAGAGCGCGGCGGCGGGTGAACAGCCGCGCCAGCCGCCAGCCGAACTTCGGCAGGCCGGACAGTTCCTCGCCCGGCAAGGCGGCGATAACACCCTCGCGCACCAGCACCCAGCCGGCGCGTGCGAGCCTGAAACCAGCCCCGACGCTGCTCATGGCTGCACCTTGGCCGGTCCTTGCGACCGGCACGAGTTATACCGAGGATGGGAAATGCGGTGCAGCCTCAAAGCTTCCAGCCCGAATGCAGTGCCGCGATGCCGCCGGAATAGTTGCGGAAGGAAACGCGATCGAAACCGGCGCGGGAAATCATTGCCGCGAAGTTCTGCTGGTTGGGGAATTTCGCGATCGATTCAACCAGATAGGCATAGGGTTCGCCGTCTCCGGTGACCATCTTGCCGATCTTGGGGATGGCGTTGAACGACCAGGCTTCGTAGGCCTTGTCGAGCAGCGGCATCTCGACCTCAGAAAATTCGAGGCACAGGAACCGGCCCCCGGGCCTCAGCACGCGGAACGCTTCGCTCAGCGCGACATCGATGCGCGGCACGTTGCGGATGCCGAAAGCGATGGTGTAGGCGTCGAATGTGGCATCGGCGAAGGGCAATTCCTCGGCATTGGCCTCGACGAAATCGGTGTTGCCGGACAAGCCCTTTTTCTGTGCCCGGTCGCGGCCGACGGCGAGCATCGAGCCGTTGATGTCGAGCACGGTCGCATGCGCGTTGCCATGGCTGGCATCGACGATGCGGAAGGCGATGTCGCCGGTGCCGCCGGCCACATCCAGAACCTTCCAGCCGGCGCGCTTCGGTGGATTGAGCCAGGTGACCATGGCGTCCTTCCACAGCCGGTGCAGGCCGCCCGACATCAGATCGTTCATCAGGTCGTAGCGGTTGGCGACCTTGTGGAAAACATCGTTGACCAGGGACTGCTTCTCGCCTTCCCCCACACGCTTGAAACCATAGGAGGTTTCCATGCCGCCCGCGGCCGTGGTTCTCTCAACTGACATTTTTTTGATCCGTCATAAAACCGGCGGGACCATAGCCGATCGATGCTGTGGGCGCTATTGTTTAAGGCGCGGTGTTCAGCCGCGCTTCCAGGTGGTGGGTTTTCAAGACCTGGACTGACCGACGGGATGTTTGAATGCCTTTGAAAGCGGAATTGCACTGCCACGTGGAAGGGGCAGCGGCGCCCGAACTCGTCATCCGGCAGGCGCAGAAATACGGCAAGGACACTTCGCCCTATATCCAGAACGGCTCCTTCGTTTGGCACGACTTTACCTCGTTTCTCGCCGCTTATGACTTTTCCGCCGACCTGTTCCGCACCGAGGAGGACTATGCGCGGCTGGCCGACCACTATCTGACCAGCCTTGCCCGCGACGGGGCGATCTACTCCGAAGTGTTCACTTCGCCGGACCATGCGACGAAAGCCGGGCTGTCGCCCAAGGCCTATACGGACGCGCTCGGCGAAGGCATGCTTCGCGCCAAGGCCAAGACCGGCATAGAGGGCCGCATGATCGTCACCGGCGTGCGCCATGTCGGCGTCGAGTCGATCGAACAGGCCGCGCGCTTCGCGGCGCGCTGCGGGCATCCGCTGGTCACCGGCTTCGGCGTCGCCGGCGACGAGCGCATGGGCGACATGGAGGACTATGTCAGGGCTTTCGAGATCGCCCGCGAGGCCGGGCTCGGCATCACCGTCCATGCCGGCGAACTGACGGGGTGGGAAACCGTGCAGGCGGCGCTCGACCATATCAAGCCCTCCCGTATCGGCCACGGCGTGCGTGCCATCGAGAATCCGGACCTTGTCCGGCGTATCGCCGACGAAGGCATCGTTCTGGAATGCTGCCCCGGCTCCAACATCGCGCTCAAGGTGTTCGACAGTTTTGCCGATCATCCGTTTCCCGCCCTGCAGGCGGCAGGCTGCAAGGTGACGCTGAACTCCGACGATCCGCCCTATTTCTGGACCTCGCTGAAGCGCGAATACGATATCGCGGCGGAGCATTTCTCGATGAACGAGAAGGCGCTGACAGCCGTCACCAGGACCGCCATCGAGGCCGCCTTCGTCGACAGAAAGACCAAGGCGGCACTTCTGGCCCGGCTGAACGGCGCGGCGCGCTGATTTCTTCCGACAAAGCTGTGGTCGGCGGCGGCCAAGCGGTTCCTTGGCCGGTCCATTGTCGCTAGGGTTCGGCGAGATAGCTTGAAGCGCGACACGTCCGAAAGGATCCATGCGCGCGGTTTCGGGCGACACGCATCAGGAGAGCATCATGAAGGGCGTCACCGTCGTCGACCACCCGCTTGTCCAGCACAAGCTGACCATCATGCGCAAGAAGGAGACTTCGACGGCCGGCTTCCGGCGGCTCTTGCGCGAGATATCGCTGCTGCTCGGCTACGAGGTCACGCGCAATCTCGAACTGACGACGACCACCATCGAAACGCCGATCGAAACCATGGAAGCGCCGACGCTGGAGGGCAAGAAGCTCGTGTTCGCCTCTGTCCTGCGCGCCGGTAACGGCTTGCTGGAAGGCCTGCTCGATTTGGTGCCGGCGGCGCGCGTTGCCCATATCGGCCTCTATCGCGACCATGAGACGCTGGAGGCGGTCGAATATTTCTTCAAGGCGCCAAGCGATCTTGCCGACCGGCTGGTGATCGTGGTCGACCCGATGCTGGCGACTGCCAATTCGGCGATCGCGGCGATCGACAAGCTGAAAGGGCGCGGCGCCACCAACATCCGTTTCCTGTGCCTGCTGGCGGCACCCGAAGGCATCGAGCGCTTCACCAAGGCGCATCCGGACGTTCCGGTCTTCACCGCGTCCATCGACCGGCAGCTGAATGAGAAGGGCTACATCATGCCGGGTCTCGGTGACGCCGGCGATCGCATGTACGGGACGAAATAATACAGGCAAAGTTGCCTGGCAGGATTTACCAAGCGTTTACGCAAAGACATGGTTTCGCGGCGCGTTAAAGCGGCAAACACCATCCGGCGTTAAAGGATCGACGGTAACAAAGGCCGATCCATGCTGCGCAAGCTTCTCATCTTCAGCGTCTTTGCCGGTACGTCGGCATCGATCCCTGTCGTCTATCAATCGAATCCGCAGATTTTCGAAAACCTGCTGAAATCGACGGTGACGGCCAGGCCCGAGGCGCAGACGCAACCGGATGCCAATCTGGCGTCGGTTCCCGACAAGCCCGTGGCGCCGCTGCCGACCGGCCGCAAGGTCGTCGTCGCCGCGGACGGGCGCGGACACTTCTCGTCGACCTTCAAACTCAACGGCCGTCAGGTCGACGGCATGATCGACACCGGCGCGACATTGGTCGCGGTCAACACGTCGACGGCGCGCAGGATCGGGCTGTCGCTCAACCCGTCCGATTTCAGCCACGAGGTCAGCACCGCCAACGGCTCGATCAAGGCGGCCGTGGTGATGATCGATCGCCTGCAGATCGGCAGCATCAGCGTCGACGACGTGCAGGCCATCGTGCTCGACGACAAGGCGTTGCGCACCAACCTGATCGGCATGAGCTTCCTCAACCGGCTCGGCAAATACCAGGCCGAGAACGGCACTCTGCTGCTCGTCCAGTAGTCAGCCGCGCGGCAGGATCCGCCGGATGACGGTTTTGTCCGCCGGTGGTTTCGAAGTGCCGATGGCATAGGCCGAAACCACAGTAGCGGCGGCGGCCTCCGCGTCAGAGGGCGAGCGGGCGTGGACCAGCGCCAGGGCATCTCCGGCATGGACTTCCGCACCTATGGGCAGCAGCCTGGTGATGCCGACGCTGGGGTCGATCCTGTCGTCAGGCCTTGTGCGCCCGCCGCCCAGGCCAACCACCGCAAGGCCGATGTCGCGGGTGGCGATGCCGGTGACGAAGCCGTCCGCCGTTGCCTTGACCGCGAATTCCGTTGCCGGTTCCGGCAGATACTTTTCCGGCTTCTCGATGAAATCGATGGGACCGCCGAGCACAGCCACCATGCGCGCGAAGGTGGCGGCGGCGCGGCCGCTGGTAAGTGTTTCCGTGGCGCGCCGCAGGCCATCCTGATTGGACGACACCAGTCCCGCCGACTGCAGCATTTCGGCGGCCAGCGCCAGCGTCACATCCTCCAGGCGCCGGTCGCGCAGACGGCCGGTCAGGAAGTCGACGGCGTTGCGGACTTCGACGGCATTGCCGGCCGCCGAGGCCAGCGGTTCGTTCATGCCGGTGATCAGCGCCGAAACCTTCAGCCCGGCGCCGCTGGCGACCTCTACGAGGCTGTTGGCGAGCGCGGTCGCGTCGCGCGACTTCTCCATGAAGGCGCCATTGCCGACCTTGACGTCGAGCACAAGTGAGCCCAGGCCGGCTGCCAGCTTCTTCGACAGGATCGAGGCGGTTATCAGCGGCACTGATTCCACGGTGCCGGTGACGTCGCGGATGGCATAGAGCCGGCGGTCGGCAGGCGCGAGATCGCCGGTCTGGCCGATGATGGCGCAGCCCGTTTCCAGCACCGCCCGGCGAAACAGCGCGATGTCGGGCTGGCTGACATAGCCTGATATCGCATCCATCTTGTCCAGCGTGCCGCCGGTATGGCCAAGGCCGCGGCCCGAGATCATCGGCACATAGGCGCCGCAGGCGGCGACGATCGGCGCCAGCATCAGCGAGACATTGTCGCCGACGCCGCCTGTCGAATGCTTGTCGGTGACAGGCCCCGGCAGGTCCGACCAGTCGAGCACGTCGCCGGAATCGCGCATGGCGAGCGTCAGCGCCACGGCCTCGTCGCGGTTCATGCCGTTGAAGAACACTGCCATGGCGAAAGCCGCAGCCTGGCCATCGGTGACGGCGCCCGATGTCACACCGTCGATGAAGGCGGCGATTTCACGAGCCGGCAGCCTCTGGCCGTCTCGCTTGTGGCGGATGATTTCCTGGGGAAGCATCAGCTCTCCAGCAGTCCGTCGCGGAACACGCGCTGCAGGACCGTTGCCAGCCGCGAGCCGCCAACCGGCGCCATATCCTTGGTCTCCTGGTGTGAAAGCTCGGCTCCGGTCATGCCGGCGGCCAGATTGGTGATGACCGAGCAGGCGGCGACGCGCAGCCCGAGGAAGCGGGCGAGAATGACTTCCGGCACGGTCGACATGCCGACGGCGTTGGCGCCCATGACGCGCGCCATGCGGATTTCGGCCGGCGTTTCGAAACACGGGCCGGAAAACCACATATAGACGCCCTTGTGCAATGCGGTGCCGGTCGCTTTGGCCGCGCGCTCGATGGCCTTGCGGATGCCGGCATCATAGGCTTCGGTCAAGCCGACAAAGCGGCGGTCGCTCGGCTCGCCGATCAGCGGGTTGGTGCCCGAGAAATTGATGTGGTCCGTGATCAGCATCACCGATCCCGGCGACATGTCGGGATCGACCGAACCGGCGGCATTGGTGAGGATCAGTCTCGTGATGCCGATGCCGGCGAGCACTTCCAGCACCGGGCGCATCGCTGCCGCGTTGCCATGCTCGTAGTAATGGGCGCGGCCGGACAGCATCAGCACCGGCGTGCCGGCAAACAGTCCCGCCACGACCTCGCCGGCATGGCCGCTGACGCCGCTCCTGGGAAAGCCAGGCAGGTCGGCATAGGACACGCGTACCGGATGCTCGATCCGGTCGACAAGCCCGCCGAGGCCCGAACCCAGCACCAGCGCCGTCGACGGCGCCAGCCCGTCCAGCCTTTCGATAAGATGGTCCACCGCCTTTTCGGTCATTGCAGCCAGCCCATCATTTCAAGATGTCGCCGCGAAAACCATAAGGCAGCATGTCGCCCATGGTCACGGTCTCGACGACGCCGGTATTGTCGCAGAGATAGAGTTTTGTGTCCGGCTGGCAGAATTCGGCCAGCCGCTGGCGGCAGCCGCCGCAAGGCGAGCATTTGGCCATGCGTTCGGCAAGGACGGCGATTTCGACGATCTTGCCGCCGCCAGCCATGATGTAGTGGCCAAGCGCTGTCGTCTCGGCGCACCAGCCCTCCGGGTAGGAGGCAACCTCGATGTTGGCGCCGGTGAAGACGCGTCCGTCCTCGGTGCGCAAGGCGGCACCCACCGGAAATTTCGAGTAGGGCGCATAGGCCTTGGCCATGGCGGTCCTGGCCGCTTCGAACAGATCATGCGACATTCAGTTGTTCTCTCCGATGATCGTGTCCAAAACCCGGCGCATCCTTGCGCCGAGCCGTCGGCCCTTAAAGCGCGTCGCGTCGAAACGGATCCAGGCGACGCGCTTCAACTTTTTGTCTTGTGCATGTCGTTCTCCCAAAACCGAGGTCACTTTTGGGCGACATGCATTAGCGTTCCTTGACGTAGGGCACGCCGCCGGCGCGTGGCGGGATTGCCTTGCCGATGAAGCCGGCGAGCAGGATGACGGTGAGGATATAGGGCAGCGCCTGCATGAACTGCACGGGCACCTTGCCGATGATCGGCAGCGGCGAGCCCTGCAGGCGGATTGCCGCGGCATCGAGGAAGCCGAACAGCAGGCAGGCGAACATGGCGTTGACCGGCTTCCATTTGGCGAAGATCAGTGCTGCGAGCGCGATGTAGCCCTTGCCGGCGGTCATGTCCTTCACGAAGCCGCCATTCTGCACCATCGACAGATAGGCGCCGGCGATGCCGGTCAGGATGCCGGTGCAGATCAGCGCGCGATAGCGCAGCCAGGCGACCGAGATGCCGGCGGTGTCGACTGCGGCCGGGTTCTCGCCGACGGCGCGCAGCCTGAGGCCGAAGCGGGTGCGAAACAGCACCCACCAGGTGAACGGCACCATCGCGAAGGCGAAGTAGACGAGGATGGAATGACCAAGCACAAGCTCGGCGAACACCGGGCCGAAGCCGGGGATCCTGGCGAGCGCATCGAACAGCAGCGCCGGCAGGTAAAGGATGAGCCCGCGGATCGAAGCCAGGACATCGGCGAGGCTTGCGGTGCTGAAGCTGTAGGTGGACAGGAAGTTCGAGATCACATCAGCCGTTATCGATTCAAACCGTTCGCTCGGCTGCAGGGCCGGGGTGCGCCCGCCCTGCTGGAACCAGGCCTGGCCCAGGATGATGGTCGATCCGGCGGCGATGAAGTTGATGGCCACGCCGGAGACGATCTGGTTGCCGCGATGGGTGATGGAGGCGAAGCCGTGCACCATGGCGAAGGCGACCGAGATCAGGATGGCCATGCCAAGGCCGAGAAAGGCTGAGTGGAAGACCGAGGCCGCGGCGGCCCCGGCGAAGGCGCCGACCAGCATCTTGCCTTCCAGCCCGATGTCGAAGATGCCGGACCGCTCGGAGAAGAGGCCGGCAAGGCAGGCGAGCAGCAGCGGCACCGAAAGGCGGATGGTGGAGTCGAGAACCTGGACGACAGCGTTGAGAAGATCCATCTCAGGCGCCCTTTCCCTTGACCGCTTCCATGCCGACCGACCGCGGACTGAACGAGGCGAACAGGACCTGGATATAGGGCCTGAACATGTGTTCGAGCGCGCCGGCGAACAGGATCACCAAGCCTTGAATGATGACGATCATGTCGCGGCTGATGGCCGGCATCTCGAAGGCGAGTTCGGCGCCGCCCTGATAGAGCATGCCGAACAGGATCGCCGCCAGCACGATGCCGACCGGATGCAGGCGCCCCATCAGCGCCACGGCGATGCCGACGAAGCCGGCGCCGGAGACGAAGTCGATTGCGACATTGTGCTGGTCGCCCATCACCGGGTTGAGCGCCATGATGCCGGCCAGCGCGCCCGAGATCATCATCGCGGTGATGATGATGCGGGTTTCCGAGATGCCGGCATAGCGCGCCGCCTTGGGGCTGTGGCCATAGGTGCGCATCTCGTAGCCGAGCCTGGTGCGCCAGATCAGCAGCCAGACCAGGAAGGCCATGACCAGCGCCAGCAGGAAGGTGACGTTGAGCGGCGCCGAACGGATCTTGGCGCCGAACAGTTCGATGATCCAGTTGAGCTTCGGCAGTTCGGCGCCGGCGAGGAAGTTGCGGGTTTGCGGGGCTTGCGACCCGGCCGGCTTCAACGGCCCGACCAGCAGGTAGACCATGATCGAGGCGGCGATGAAATTGAACATGATGGTGGTGATGACGATGTGCGAGCCGCGCCTGGCCTGCAGATAGGCGGGGATCAGCGCCCACAAGGCGCCCACCAGCGCCGATGCGACGATGGCCAGCGGGAAGGTCAGCCACCAGGGCAGCACGCTGTCGAAGGACAGGCAGACGATGGCGATGCCGAGACCGGCAATGTAGGCCTGCCCCTCGGTGCCGATGTTGAACAGGCCGCAATGCGCCGCCACCGCCACCGAAAGCCCGGTGAAGATGAAGGTGGTGGCATAAAACAGGGTGAAGGCGATGCCTGTTCCCTTGCCGAAGGCGCCCTCGACCAGGATGACGGCGGCGCGGAATGGATTTTCGCCGACCAGAAGCACGACGAAGCCGGCGACGATGAAGGCCACCGACAGGTTGATCAGCGGGATCAGCCCATAGTCGGCCCAGGCCGGCAATTTGGCGTAAGGCGTGCTCAAAGGGCGGCCTCCTGGTGCTCGACACCCGCCATCAGCAGGCCAAGCTCGCCCTCGGTCGCCTCCGGACCGCGCTCGCCGACGATGCGGCCGGCAAACATCACCAGGATGCGGTCGGAGAGCGAGCGGATCTCGTCGAGCTCGACCGATACAACCAGCACTGCCTTGCCCTGGTCGCGCATGGCGATCAGGCGCTTGTGGATGAATTCGATGGCGCCGACATCGACGCCGCGCGTAGGCTGGCCGACGATCAGCACGCCGGGATCCTGTTCGATCTCCCGCGCCAGCACGATCTTCTGCTGGTTGCCGCCGGAGAAATTGGCGGTCTTCAGGCGTGGATTGCCCGGACGGATATCGTATTTCTCGATCTTGTCCCTGGCATCGGCCATGATGGCATCGACGTTGAGGAACGGCCCTTTGAGATAGCGGGGGTCGTCGTGATAGCCGAGGATCGAATTCTCGTGCTCCTCGAAGGCCAGAACCAGGCCGACATGGTGGCGATCCTCCGGCACATGCGCCAATCCCCGGTCGCGCAGTTCGCCGGGATCTGCCGCCCCGGTCAGGTCGATCGGCTTGCCGTCGAGCATGACCGAGCCGGAAACGGCGCGCCTGATGCCGGAAATCGCCTCCAGCAGTTCGGATTGACCATTGCCGGCGACACCGGCAATGCCAACGATCTCGCCGGCTCGCACGTCGAAGGAGATGTCGTCGACCATGGTGACGCCGCGCGTATCCTTGACGGTCAGCTTCTCGACCGCGAGCTTGACGGCGCCGGCTTGCGCCTCGCCCTTCTCGACCCTCAAGAGCACGCGCCGCCCGACCATCAGTTCGGCCAGTTCCTCGACGGTGGTCTTCTTCGTCTCCCTGGTCGCCACCATCGTGCCCTGGCGCATCACCGACACGGTATCGGTGATGGCCATGATCTCGCGCAGCTTGTGGGTGATCAGCACCACCGTCTTGCCCTGTTCCTTCAACTGCCTGAGGATGCGGAACAGGTGGTCGGCCTCGGCCGGCGTCAACACACCTGTCGGCTCGTCGAGGATCAGGATCTCTGCGCCGCGATAGAGTGCCTTGAGGATCTCGACGCGCTGCTGCAGGCCGACCGGCAGTTCCTCGATGATGGCGTCGGGATCGACCTCCAGTCCGTATTCGCGCTCCAGCCGCTCCAGTTCCGAACGCGCCTTGGCGATGCTGCTCTTGAGGAGAGCATCGTTCTCCGCGCCGAGGATGATGTTTTCCAGCACCGAGAAGTTGTCGACCAGCATGAAATGCTGGTGCACCATGCCGATGCCGAGCGCGATGGCGTCATTGGGTGTCTTGATCGAAGCCGGCTTGCCGCCGACATGGATCTCGCCGCTGTCGGCCTGGTAGAAGCCATAGAGGATCGACATCAGCGTCGACTTGCCGGCGCCGTTCTCGCCGACAATGCCGTGGATGGTGCCGCGCGCGATCTCCAGATTGATGTCGCGGTTGGCGCGAACCGCGCCAAAACTCTTGTTGATGCCAATCAGTTCGATTGCCGCTTGCACCATGCAGCCTTGTCCCACTCTTATTTTTTTATCGCTTGGTCAAAATGCCTAGCATGACGCTGCGCTCATGCCAATTGGCCCGAGCAGAGCCCACTCTCGACAAATCCCCGCGCGCTTGTCAATTTCGAACGTGGCCGACGCTCTCACATTCGCTAATATGGCGAAGCCGCTTTGACACTTGTGGCGCAAGGCATCGCGGTACGAAACTGGGGACTTTGCATGACCATGCCCGCCGACCGGCTGACGACGCTGGAAATCCGCGCCGCCGAGCAGGAGAAGACCATCGAGGAATTGTCGGGCCAGATCGCCGAGCAGTGGACGGTGATCGAGCGCATGCAGCGCAAGCTTGACGCGCTGACCGAACGCTTCCTGGCGTTGGAGGAACAGGCGGCACCCGATGTGCCTGTGACCAAGCCGCCGCACTGGTAGGGGAGGGGGCGGGAGCCATGGCCAGTGAAAGCGATCGCATCGCACGGGCCGGCGACTATGTGCTCGGCCTGATGAACGATGCCGAGCGTGAACGGGCAGAGCGCGATCTGGAGATCGATCCTGCCTTCCGCGACGCGGTGGTGCGGCTTGCCGAACGCATGCATGTTTTCGACCGCGTCGAAAAACCCGCCTTGCCCGCCAATCATTGGGCGCTGGTCACGCAACGCCTCGCCGAGTTGCCGCAGATGCGCAGTGTTGGGCTGGACGGGTCGAAATCAACGCCGGTGATCCGCAGTCTGGAGCGCCGGCCTAACGGCATCGGCGTGCATTCGCTTGGCGGCCGGCGCGGCGCCGTCATCGCCATCGTGCTGATCGCGGTCTTCGCGCTGGGCTACCTCGTGGGGGTTTGGTCGACGGGCAGTGCGTTCCTGCCTCGACCTCCAGGATAATCGCATAGGGCGCTCCCGACGCTGTCCTTTGCCACTGGCCTGCCCCAACCTCCAGCCCCCAAAAACAAAACCGCCGGGACAGGCCCGGCGGTTCGCAAACTGGTGTCTGCCGATCAATACGGACAGGCGTTGTCAGCCGTATAGTCGTGCACCTGGATCTTGCCGGCGATGATGTCGGCCTTGGCCTTTTCGACGGCGGCCTTCATCTCGTCGGTCACCAGCGCCTTGTTGTTGTCGTCCATGGCATAATCGACGCCGCCTTCCTTGAGGCCGAGGTTCTCGAGACCGCCCTTGAAGGTGCCGTTCTTGCCGTCCATGAAGGCGGTGTAGACGGCAACGTCTACGCGTTTCATCATCGAGGTCAGCACCTTGCCGGGCTGCAGGCCGTTCTGGTTGGAATCGACGCCGATGCCGAGCTTGCCGGCATCAGCCGCCGCCTGCAGCACGCCGACGCCGGTGCCGCCGGCCGCAGCGTAGACCACGTCGGAGCCCTGGTCGATCTGCGTCTTGGCGATTTCGCCGCCCTTGGCCGGATCGTTCCAGGCCGCCGGCGTGTCGCCGGTCATGTTCTGGATGACTTCGGTCGCGCCGGCCGCCTTGGCGCCGCCGACATAGCCGCATTCGAACTTGCGGATCAGCGGGATGTCCATGCCGCCGATGAAGGAGACCTTCTTGGACTTCGATGCCATCGCGGCCATGATGCCGACGAGGTAGGAACCTTCATTCTCCTTGAACACCAGCGAGCGGACATTGGGCAGGTCGACGGCATCGTCGATGATGGCGAAGTTGAGATCGGGATATTCGGCCGCGACCTTCTTCAGCGCGTCCTCCCAGGCGAAGCCGGCCATGACGATCGGGTTGTGGCCGTCCTCGGCGAAGCGGCGCAGCGCCTGCTCGCGCTGCGAGGCGTTGGACACCTCGAATTCGACATAGGGCGTGCCGGTCTCGGCCTTGAACTTCTCGGCGCCATGGTAGGCGGCCTCGTTGAAGGATTTGTCGAACTTGCCGCCCAGATCATAGAGGATGGCCGGCTGGACATCGGCGGCGAAAGCCGGAAGAACCATTGCGGTTGCGGCCAGGAGGCCGAGAACGATACGTTTCATGTGATCCACACCCTGTCGGTTATTTTTTCCGTTACGCCTCGCCTGCCCGCCCGGTTCTGCGGCAGGCATGCGACGTCAGCCAGGAGTGTATTTCCTCCCGCTCGGCGGCAATCTGGCACGGCCCGAAACAAAATTCACGCGGAATTTTGACCTTTTGGAAAAGCGTGCCACGGGCAGGCCGTGCAGCAGTCCGATCCTTGCGCGATAGAGCGGTTCATCGTTTCACGGATACGCCGAACCGCTCTAACTTCGTGTTTTGACGCAATTCCTGTTGGCAGAGCGCCATGCGCTTTGCCTGGGAAACCGCTTCGCACTTTTCCTGGAATTGCCCTGGCCGTCAGGAGGCGGCGGCCGGCATGGCGCAGGCAATGCCGGTCCCCTTGAGGTTGCAGTAGCCGTGAGGGTTTTTCGCCAGATATTGCTGATGGTCGGCTTCGGCGAAGTAGAAGGCGGGCGCCGGTGCGATCTCGGTGGTGATACCGCCGTGGCCGGCACCCCGCAACGAGGCCTGGTAGGCCTCGCGCGAAGCGCCCGCCGCCTGGAATTGCGCATCGCCCGATGTGTAGATCGCGGAGCGGTAGGCGGTGCCGACATCATTGCCCTGGCGCATGCCTTGAGTCGGGTCGTGGCTTTCCCAGAACAGCCGCAGAAGGTCGGCATAGGAGACGGTTTCCGGGTCGAAGACGACCAGCACCACTTCGGCATGGCCGGTCAGACCGGTGCAGGTTTCCTGATAGGTCGGGTTGGGCGTGATGCCGCCGGCATAGCCGACGGCCGTGACCCAGACGCCTTCGGTCTGCCAGAACAGGCGCTCCGCGCCCCAGAAGCAGCCGAGCCCGAACATCGCCGTCTCAAGCCCATCGGGATAGGGGCCCTTGAGCGGCCGTTTCGAAACAAAGTGCCTGGGCGCGGTCGCGATCGCCCTGGCGCGGCCGGGCAGCGCCTCGGACGGCTTCGGCAGATTGATTTTCCGGTTCAGCATGTCGCTCAGAAAGAACATGCGCGGCCTTCCTTCCCTTGGCGGGATGCAAGAAATCGATCAATTGGTGGCGAATTGGCCCGTGCGCCGCTGGCGCCTGTAGCCGATGGCGTAAAGCAGGAAGGCCAGCACCGCGAACACGGCAAAGCCCGGCTGGTTGAGCACCCAGGCGACGGCGCCATCCCACAGAAGCGGGCCGGCCTTGGCGCGGACAAAGGTTTCGAACGCCGCCCGCGTGTCCGGCGAGACGGCCAGCCAGCTGGCGTTGAGCGGGGTCAGCACAAGGGCCGAAGCCGCCACCGTGCGCGTCGTGTCGAGCACCGCCATGATGACGGAGACCGACAGCGCGATCATGGCGGCAAGACGAAAAATGAAGCGAAACATCAAGCTCTCCCCCGGCCGATCCCAGACGCTTTCCCTGGGATCTCCGGCACGTGTCCCGAACGAGAAATAGAATGCGCTGGACCTGCCCGCAACCGCGATACGCGAATTTGAAGGCTTGGGCCTTCCGCCCCTACGCCATCGGCTTGCGTCCGCGCCGGTGAACGAACCAGACGGCGAGAATACCGCCGCCGATCGCGCCGACCACCAGCCCGGCCAAGCCGATGAAGGCGGCGAAATAGCCGCAGCCACCCTCGAAGCAGCTGACCTCGGCGACCTCGGCGATCACGGAACCGGCGAAGAAGCCGCCCAGGGCGCCGACAACGGCGCCGAGGATGATGCCGAGCAAGGCGGCGACAATCGAAACGAAAACCGGCGGCGCCTCGGTTCGCTGCTTGGCATAAACGGTCTCGGCGCCGGAGCCGCGGCGCAGCAGGTAGATGCACAGCAGGCCGATGCCGATCTCGATGGCGGTGATGCTCAGGCCCCTGGCGGAGAAGACGAAATCCGGCACGGTAAGCACATAGGCCTGCCTTGCCAGCAGCCACACGATGGTGGCGACCTGCCAGATGGTGAAATGGCGTGGGAAGCGCCCGGAGCGGCCAAAGGCGAGGCCGAGCAGATAAAGACCCCACAGGATGGTGATGACATTGGCGACGAGCCCGCCAAGGAGGAAATAGAAGATCTTGTCCGGCAGGCCGGAATTTCCGACCAGCCACCAGGCCGATGCCAGGCCATAGACCGACCACGCCATGACGAAGATGAGCCAGCCCACGGGGACGTAGGACAGGTCGTTGCCCGCGCGCCCGGCCGGCATCTGTCCACTGCCCGGTTGCTCACCTGATGTCATGTCCGGACGATGCCCCCCGCAAAGCCTCAGCTTCACTCGACAGGCGGCCGGCGGCGAAGTCAAGCACGGCAGGCCTTGCTGGCTTGGCTGTGCACATCATTCGCGGCGCGGGCGCCTCGAAAACGGGCGCGACAGCGGCCTTGCGAAACACCATGTGGCCGGCAAAGCGAATAGACTGCCGTTATGGCTTGGCATTCGGCGCGGGATCGACTAGATGAGCCCCGCGCCTGTTGCTTTGACGGCTCAGGTGCCGGGGAAGGATGTCCGCTGGTTGGGCGGCGTCCACGGCGCGGACATTCCGCACCGAGGCCCGAGGGAGAGCATCTCCCCAACCCGCGCGGCGAAACCGGCCGGCGCGAAGGCAAGGACGGAGAGGTGGCCGAGTGGTTGAAGGCGCACGCCTGGAAAGTGTGTTTACGGGAGACCGTAACGCGGGTTCGAATCCCGCTCTCTCCGCCATTCCACAGGAACCGCAAGCCATAGCCGTCGAAGTAAACGGTGTTTCGCTTCCCACCTAAAAATTCGAGCTTCGCTGTGAATGATCGGTACTGCGAGCGCGCCCTTTGGCAATTCCAGGCATTGCCTTCGGCGGGAAATTCGCGCCAATCGCGATGAAGCCGCCAGCAGCAAGCATCAATGCGCAGCCCAAACGCAAAAAGCCCGACGGTCGGAGCCGGCGGGCCTTCAATGCTTTGCCCTAAGAGATCAACCAAGCGGCGGTGTGGTTGAAGGACCCGATGCAGCAGTGACGGTCGAAAGGCGGTCGCGTTTCGTGAGCACCGGCTTTTCGTAGATTTTCTTCATTCCTAGAACCCCTTAGACGTTGGTGAAACTGCCTGCGCCGCTACCGCCGCCAAACGCTCGCGTCTGGTCAGGATCGGCTTCTCGTAAATTTTCTTCATGGGAATCCCCCGGTTGTCCCTCAAGCCGGCAACGTGCCTTGCGCGCCAAAATTGTCAACCCGGCGGATTTGAGGGTGCCCCGGGAAGCATGTCATTTCGGGCCAGATCATCCAACAGCCGGATGACAGCCTTGGCGTCTTCCGACTTGCAGGAATAGTAATGCCAGGTGCCTTCGGCGCGGCATTCCACAATCCCGTGTTCAACAAGCACGCTGAGATGTTTTGAAAGGGTGGTCTGACTGCCGCCCACCCGGGAGACCAGATCGGTCACCGTTCTTTCCTGATCCACCAAATGAATAACTATCAACAAGCGCTTGTCCTGCGCCAGGACAGCTACCCACCGCGCCGCGACGCCCGCCTGCTTGCGCAGCGTAAGGCGTTTGGTCCGGCGCCACCGCAGAGCGGGGTTTGCCTTGATTTCCGCAAGTCTTTGCCTGACGTATGAGGCCATTTTTATGTCCCTGTCCGCAGCGGAGCAAAATCGTTGCCCCGGCTTCGCGAGTCAACAGGGGTCAAAAAGGCCCACTGCCGGATAGGTAATGGCAGCGGGCCAGGGTCCGAGTGCTGGGATCAACCAGCATAGGTCAACGAGCAGCCGCGGAGTTGGTTGCGACTACCACCGCAACCCAACAAGCCGAATCGGCTATTCCCCTTTCGGCATGCAGGCCTATGTCTCCAAGCAGTCCTATTCAGCCCGAGCGTCGTTCATGCCTGCTCCTCGTCGTCTAATAGAATACACGGCAATCGTTGCGCTGATCGCGGTGGCGATATGGTTCGCGGTCAAGAATTGGCTTCCTGAACAGATGATGTGAGGTGCTACCCCACAGTGCGCGCCAGATGGCCTCAGCAGCACCGTTTTTCACGCTTGTGATATCGTGGTTGGTTCGCCGGAAGGGGTTGGCTCCGCGGTCGATTTGGGGATGCGCGTGGGCAATCTGACGGACCGGTTGATCAACGGCCAAGTGAGCGAGCCCGTTTGACAAGGCGATCAAGCCAGCGATCAAGCCTCGTTTCCGGCCGCGTTCGTTCGATTGCCGTCCTGTCTCCCTTGGCTGAAGCAGGCTTTGTGCAGACGATCAGGTCTGTGTATTCGCCAAGGATGCCGTGCGTGCGATCGGCGAAGCGATACACGCGAACATCAAATGCCGCCCACTCCGCGATGGCCAGATGCAGATCGTAGCCGTAGTCGACGGTCACGATCGAACCTTCGTTGCTGACCGGATTTCCGTGGATTTCCGGCTCCTTCAAATGCTCTCTCGTTCCATCCTCATGCTGGATGAACCTGCGTTCCCACGCGCTGGTCTGAGATTTCCGGACCGGAAAAGTACAGATGTAAATTCCACCGGGTCTCAGAGTTCTGAAGACCTCGGAAACTACCTTGTCCGGATGATACACGTGCTCCATCACGTCAAGCGTCACCGTGATATCAAAGCTGCAATCACCAAAAGTCAGATTTTCGAGATCCTCGTTGCGGACCCCCTTGTGCATCGAGCCAAATGGCAGATCCGGGAAGTACTGAGACGCAATGTAGTGTCGCGCGTCACGTTTCATGACCGCCGATATGCCCCCGCTTACGGGCGAAGACTCATGGATATGCAAGCCGCGCCAGTCGGGTCTCAGCTCGTTGAGGACGAGCGCCAGTGCTCGTTCCCGGGGGATTGATCCCTGCGGGCAGGATGTGCAGACCAACTCGTCACGCAGCCAGGCGCCCTTTGCCACAAATTCCGTATTTTTCTGGCAAATCGGGCAAAACCCGGAAATTTTCCAAGCCTGAAAGTCCCTCATGGTTGTCGATAGCCGATAGCCGGCGACATCTCAACCGGCTCCACCGTGTGCGTGGCCGGGCCAGGCGAGCGAGGTTTTGTATACGCCTGACTGGCGCGAACGGTGGCTGCCGAAAAGCGGCAAGCGGGCAATCGCCGTTTTCTCGACTGGCAACTCCTGGCCCGGAACCTCTTGGCCCTCCGCGCGTTTCACGGCGTCCCATTCGTGGACCAGCCCGGATATCTCTCCTGGCGCTGCGACAATCAGGAGCCCGCTTCATGCACGACAAGCTGTTTCATTCACCGGTCGCACTGACCGTCGGCCTCGGCTTCAAGCGCGAGATCGCCTCGTTGGCCGAAATGCACGACTTCCTGACCAATTGGACGACCTCGCGCCGCGGTCCCCTCCATCGCAATGCCGTCGAGGCGTGCGGCCTCGCGCTGGAAGGCTGCATCACCAGGGATGAGGCGCGCCATGCGCTCGTCGAATTCGCGAAAGCCGCCGGCATCCTCCGGCCGGAGATCGAGCCGGTCATCGTGGCGCGCGCCGTCGCGCGCGGCTATGGCGGCTACGCCGCCTGAGTTCGAGGCCACCTCCGTTGTGGTGGCCAATTCCGCATCGACCATCAATGGAAAGCCCGGCTTGGCCCTCCCGAGCCGGGCTTTCGCCTTTGTCGCGCGAAGATCGCAAAGAGTATAGCTATTTACCGCTAATGTTGCGCGGCGCCTTTGGGGCATCAACCTTTCGAATGTGCGTCCCGGCGCGTCGGCTTGGGCCTCGCCGGATCAGGCCCCGGCGCTGACTGCGCCGCAAGGCGCAATTCTCTCAGCCTGGCTGTCTTTGCCTCGCGAGCCTCGCGCTCGGCGTCAATCACGATCTGCGATTCACGCTTGGCGCGCTCGTCACGCTGGGTGTCGACCTTTGCACGGACCATGTGCTGCTACCTCCATCCCACGGGGCGTTGGTTCGGAACAATCGCCGCCTCCATCATCCGCCGGCTCCGCATGGTGCAGCGTTGCGGCAAGGGTCGCGATTACAAATGATGGTCGGTAGACTTTTTGCCGCCGATGCCTGAAGCGAAGAGCTGTCAGTCACACCAACCGGACGAGACGACGAGCGACGCCTCGAAGATCTGGCGTCCGCCCTCGTCGCGTACCTTGACCGTGATGGCGGTATGGTCGTTTTCGATGATCTCGTCGCGGACGATGTCAGGCAGGATGCGGATTGCCTCGCGCCGCATGCGTTCGCGCGTTTCGAAGACCTGGCCGTCATCATCCACCGTGAGACCGTCGCCATTGTAAAGGTCAAGATAATATCGAGGCATGATGGGCTGGACCTCAGACTGATGAAATGGCGAAATATTCAATCGACAATTCGCAGACTGGACAGTTGTTCCATCAGCGGCGGCATTTGCTGTGGAACAAGCAGCCCTAACAAATGTTAATGCCTATCAGCGGCCAAAGGCTTAGTGCATCCCGAGCCGCCTTTGCTCCCGAACAGAACACATGGCGATGGCTTCCGAAGCCCTTTCGCGGGAGATTGCGGTGCTTGAATCCCTCTACCTCAACCTGGGCCAGCATGACGCGCTGTCAGACGCCGAGAAGGCGCTGCTGGCCGGCGCCATGACCTTCGAACGGCATTTCGCCATCGGCCAGGACATCGTCGCTTCCGGATCGCGGCCGACCTATTCGACGCTGATCCTTGACGGGCTGGCGGCGCGCTACAAGGTGCTGGAGGATGGCGGCCGGCAGTTCACCTCGCTGCAGGTGCCCGGCGACTTCGTCGATCTCCACGCCTTCCTGCTGAAGACCATGGATCACGGCATCGTCGCTTTGTCGCCTTGCCATGTCATGTTCGCCGATCACGCCCGGCTTCGCACCATCACCGAGCAGGCGCCGCACCTGACACGGCTGCTATGGCTGGACACGCTGGTCGACGGCGCCATTCACCGTGAATGGATCGTCGCCATGGGGCGGCGCTCCAAGACCTCGCATCTGGCCCATCTCGTCTGTGAGCTTTTCGTGCGGCTGCAAGTGGTGCAGCGGACCAACGGGATGAGCTTCCATCTGCCGCTCTCGCAAGCAGAGATGGCCGACGTGCTCGGCCTGTCGGTGGTGCACATGAACCGGGTCATCGGCGCCCTGCGAAGGGTCGGCGTCGTCAGCTGGGCGAACCACACGGTGACCATCCTCGACTGGCACCGGCTGCAGGAAATCGCCGAGTTCGATCCAACCTACCTCAGCATGATGCGGGAACCACGCTAAGGTATATTGATGTCCAGGTGAGGCCGGCCTGCAAAGGATGGCTTTCCGCGCGGCCTGACCTGAATCTTACACGCCTCAGGGCTGCCCCGATCTTTGCGGATCTATGCTGCTTCCGCCGCGACGTTGACCGCCGACTCCGCGATCTGCGTCAACGCTTCATCAGTCGCCTTCTCTTCCTTCAGCGTCGCTTCGAGCAGTGTCACGGCCTCGGTCAGGCCGAGTTCACCGGCCCACGTCCTCAGCGTGCCATAGCGTGACATCTCATAGTGTTCGACCGCCTGCGCGGCGGCCAGCAGGCCGGCGTCGAGCGCGGGCGATCCCTTGTACTCCTCCATGATTTCGGCACCTTCCTCGGTGATACCCATGATGGCCGCGCAGGTCTTTCCGACCGGCTTCTTGCCGATGACGCCGAAGACTTTCTCCAGCCTCGCAACATGGCCCTCGGTCTCGGTGCGGTGTTTTTCAAAGGCGGCCTTCAATTCGGCGCTCTGCGCGGCCTTGGCCATTTTCGGCAGCGTCGCCAATATCTTCTTTTCGGCGAAATAGATGTCCTTCAACGTGTCGTGAAAGAGGTCGTCGAGCATTTTCTGCTTTGCCATTGTCATCTCCTTTGGTGATCCCCTCAAGGCCGACAATCTCCGGCCGCAAGATTCGTTCCCGCCGTTGCGAAACGGAAAACCTTTATAAAATTCCTATTTCTTTCCGCCCTTGGCCGTCTCGAACCTTTATGGCGATCGGGTCCATATTCCCTATTGAAAAACGTCTAACGCTGTCACTGCTCGAAGTGCGGCACGCCGTTTCACGTAATTCTCCACCTGCATCCGGCAGGTGCGAAGTAAAAAGCGGAAGCAAGGAAGAAGCACAATGGACATCATTGTTGTCGGGATAGGGCTTTTGTTCTTCGCCCTGTCCTTGGTCTACGTCAAAGCCTGCGACAGAATTTGAGCTGAAGGATCGCATCATGCTTTTCGATTACATCCTCGGTGGCGGCGTGACCTTGTTCCTGCTCGCCTACCTGACCTATGCGCTCGTTCGTCCAGAACGCTTCTGAAGGCACGGAAAGCCACAGCCATGACACTCAACGGTTGGATACAGATCCTGGTCTTCTGCGGGATCATCGTTTTGCTGACGAAGCCGCTTGGCTTCTACATGCACCGCGTCTTCAACGGCGATCGCACACTGCTTTCGCCGATCTTCGGCCCGCTCGAGCGCGGACTTTACCGCGTTTGCGGCACCAGCGAACGCGAGGAGCAGCACTGGACCAGCTATGCGGTGGCCCTGCTGCTCTTCAACGTTGCAGGCTTCCTGGTGCTTTACCTCCTGCAGCGCCTGCAGGGCAGCCTGCCCTACAACCCGGCCGGCATGAGCGCGGTCGATCCGGCGCTTGCTTTCAACACCGCCGCCAGCTTCGTCACCAACACCAACTGGCAGAACTATGGCGGCGAAAGCACCATGTCCTATCTCGTGCAGATGGCGGGGCTGACCGTTCAGAATTTCGTTTCGGCGGCCACCGGCATCGCGATTGCGGTTGCGCTGATCCGTGGATTTGCCCGTGCCTCCGGCAAATCGATCGGCAATTTCTGGGTCGACATGACCCGCTGCACGCTCTACCTGCTCCTGCCGCTGTGCATCGTGCTGACGCTTGTCTATGTCTGGCTCGGCATGCCGCAGACGCTTGGGCCTTACGTCGACGCCACCACGCTGGAAGGCGCCAAGCAGACGATCGCTCTCGGCCCGGTCGCCTCCCAGGTCGCCATCAAGATGCTCGGCACCAATGGTGGCGGGTTCTTCAATGCCAATGCGGCGCATCCGTTCGAGAATCCCGACGCGATCTCCAATCTGATCCAGATGGTGACCATCTTCGCGCTGGGTGCCGCGCTGACCAACGTCTTTGGCCGCATGGTCGGCAACCAGCGCCAGGGCTGGGCGATCCTCGCCTCCATGGGCGCGCTGTTCATCGCCGGCGTCGCCGTCTGCTACTGGGCGGAGGCCGCGGGCAATCCGCTGGTCCATGCGCTGGGCATCGACGGCGGCAACATGGAAGGCAAGGAAACCCGCTTCGGCATCGCGCTCTCGGCGCTGTTCGCTGTCGTCACGACGGCCGCATCCTGCGGTGCGGTCAACGCCATGCATGACAGCTTCACCGCGCTTGGCGGCATGATCCCGCTCATCAACATGCAGCTCGGCGAAGTCATCGTCGGCGGCGTCGGCGCCGGCTTCTACGGCATCCTGATGTTCATCGTAGTCGCCGTCTTCGTTGCCGGCCTGATGGTCGGCCGCACGCCCGAATATCTCGGCAAGAAGATCGAGGCCAAGGAGGTCAAGATGGCGATGCTGGCCATACTGTGCCTGCCGCTGGCGATGCTGATCTTCACGGCTATCGCCGTTGTCCTGCCCAGCGCCGTGGCTTCGATGGCCAATGGCGGCCCGCACGGCTTCTCCGAAGTGCTCTATGCCTACACCTCGGCCGCGGCGAACAACGGTTCGGCCTTTGGCGGCCTCACCGGCAACACACCCTGGTACAACATCACCATCGGCATCGGCATGCTGATGGGCCGCTTCCTGGTCATCATCCCCGCGCTTGCCATCGCCGGCGCGCTGGCGGCCAAGAAGACGGTGCCCGCCTCGGCCGGCACGTTCCCGACAGACGGTCCGCTGTTCGTCGGGCTGCTGGTCGGTGTCATCGTGATCGTTGGCGGCCTGACCTTCTTCCCGGCGCTCGCCGTCGGGCCGATCGTCGAGCACCTGGCGATGATCCACGGGCAGACCTTCTGAGGCGATCATGCCCTGGTTCAGCACCATGCGCCGCAGGACCCGGCGGCCAGCCGGCAATGAGGGGGAGGCGAAGCCTCCTCCCTTCCCGACCGTGTCCACATTCCTTGGCATTGCGGCGGTCATGATCGTGATCTGGCTGCTGGTCTACGGCCCACCCTTTTCGGCATCCAACCGACCGGTGCCGCCCACCAACACTGAAGCCGGAGCTTCAAAATGAGTCACACGAAATCGGCCAGCATCATGGATGCCGGCATTCTCTGGCCCGCCATTGGCGGTGCCTTCCGCAAGCTCGACCCGCGTACGCTTGCCCGCAACCCGGTGATGTTCGTCGTCGCCGTCGTCTCGGCGCTGACATCGGTGCTGTTCATCAGGGATCTCATCGTCGGCGGCGGCGATCTGCGCTTCACATTGCAGATCATCATCTGGCTGTGGTTCACGGTGCTGTTCGCTAATTTCGCCGAAGCCGTCGCCGAGGGGCGCGGCAAGGCTCAGGCGGATTCACTGCGCAAGGCGCGCACCGAGACCCAGGCAAAGCTCCTGGCCGGCGAAGACAGGACCAAGTTCAAGCTCGTGCCCGGCACCAGCCTGAAGGTCGGCGACATCGTCCTGGTCGAAGCTGGAGACATCATCCCGTCGGACGGCGAGGTGATCGAAGGCGTCGCCTCGGTCAACGAAGCGGCGATCACCGGTGAGTCGGCCCCCGTCATCCGCGAATCCGGCGGCGACCGCTCGGCCGTCACCGGCGGCACGCAGGTGCTGTCCGACTGGATCCGCGTGCGCATCACCGCCGCCTCCGGCCACACCTTCCTCGACCGCATGATCTCGCTGGTCGAAGGTGCCGAACGCCAGAAGACGCCCAACGAAATCGCGCTCAACATCCTCTTGGTCGGCATGACGCTGATCTTCGTGCTGGCCACGGCGACGATCCCGAGCTTTGCCTCCTATTCGGGCGGCTATATCTCGGTGACCGTTCTGGTTGCCCTGTTCGTCACCCTGATCCCGACCACCATCGGAGCGCTGCTGTCGGCCATCGGCATCGCCGGCATGGACCGGCTGGTGCGCTTCAATGTGCTCGCCATGTCTGGCCGTGCCGTGGAGGCCGCAGGCGATGTCGACACGCTGCTGCTCGACAAGACCGGCACGATCACGCTCGGCAACCGCCAGGCGACGGAATTCCGTCCGGTCAAGGGCGTCACCGAACAGGAACTGGCCGACGCCGCGCAGCTTGCTTCGCTCGCCGACGAGACGCCGGAAGGCCGTTCGATCGTCGTGCTGGCCAAGGAGAAATATGCCATCCGCGCCCGCGACATGGCGACTTTGCACGCCACCTTCGTGCCTTTCACGGCGCAGACCCGGATGAGCGGTGTCGACATCGATGGTTCCTCGGTGCGCAAGGGCGCGGTCGATTCCGTGCTCGCCCATGTCAACCAGTCGACATCAGCCGGCCACCCGACGCGGCCGAACAGCGATACGGTCAGGGATCTGCAGGCAATCGCCGACGAGGTCGCCAAGTCTGGCGGCACGCCGCTGGCGGTCGAGCGGGACGGGCGCCTGCTCGGCATCGTGCACCTCAAGGACATCGTCAAGGGCGGCATACGCGAGCGTTTCGCCGAGCTGCGCAAGATGGGCATCCGCACGGTGATGATCACCGGCGACAACCCGATGACGGCGGCGGCAATCGCGGCGGAGGCCGGCGTCGACGATTTCCTTGCCCAGGCGACGCCCGAGGACAAGCTGAAGCTGATCCGCGACGAGCAGGCCAAGGGCAAGCTGGTTGCCATGTGCGGCGACGGCACCAACGACGCGCCGGCGCTGGCGCAGGCCGATGTCGGTGTCGCCATGAACACCGGCACGGTGGCGGCGCGAGAGGCCGGCAACATGGTCGACCTCGACAGCGATCCGACCAAGCTGATCGAGATCGTCGAGATCGGCAAGGCGCTGCTGATGACGCGCGGCTCGCTGACCACCTTCTCGATCGCCAACGACGTGGCCAAGTATTTCGCCATCATCCCGGCCATGTTCGCCGTCTTCTATGTCGCGCCCGGCCAGACAACCGGCCCGCTGCAGGCGCTCAACATCATGCATCTGGCGACGCCGCAGAGTGCCATCCTGTCCGCCATCATCTTCAACGCGCTGATCATCATCGCGCTGATCCCGCTGTCGCTGCGCGGCGTCAAATACCGGGCGATCGGTGCCGGCGCGCTGCTCAGCCGCAACCTTCTCGTCTACGGCCTCGGCGGCATCATCGTGCCGTTCGTCGGCATCAAGATAATCGACATGGCCGTCACGGCCCTTGGCCTTGCATAAGGATCATTCCGATGCTCAAGCAAATCAGACCCGCGATCATCATGATCGTCTTCTTCAGCGTGCTGACCGGCCTGGTCTATCCCCTGGGCATGACCGGCATCGCCCAGGCGCTATTCCCGCGTCAGGCCAATGGCAGCCTGATCGAGAAGGACGGCAAGGTCATCGGCTCCGAGCTGATCGGCCAGGCCTTCGCCAGCGACAAGTATTTCCATGGCAGGCCTTCGGCCGCCGGCAACGGCTATGATGCCGGCGCCTCCAGCGGTTCCAATCTCGGCCCGACCAATCCCAAGCTGATCGACCGCATCAAGGGCGACACCGAGAAGCTGAAGGCGGAGAATCCGAACCAACCCGTGCCGATGGACCTGGTGACGACGTCAGGCAGCGGCCTCGATCCGCAGATCAGCCCGCAGGCCGCCTATTTCCAGGTGCCGCGTGTGGCCAAGGCCAGGGGCCTCGACGAGGCCAAGGTCAAGGCGCTTGTCGACGGCCAGGTCGAGGCAAGGGAACTCGGCTTCATGGGAGAGCCGGCGGTCAATGTGCTGACGCTCAACATGGCGCTGGACGCCGCGAAATAAGCGATGGCCGGTGCCGGGGATCGACAGCATCCCCGGCGCCATTCATGATCGGTTCTTGATGCCGGAAGAAAGAAGCAGCGAAAACAGACCTTCCCCCGACGCGCTGCTCGAGCATGCCGAGCGGGAGGGGCGCGGCCGGCTGCGGATATTCCTCGGCGCCGCGCCCGGTGTCGGCAAGACCTACGAAATGCTGATGTCGGGCCGCGCCAGGCTGACCGACGGCATCGATGTGGTGATCGGCATCGTCGAGACGCATGGCCGCAGGGAAACCCAGGCCCTGGTCGAGGGGTATGAAGTCATCCCCCGCCGCAAGGTCGACTACAAGGGGCGCATCCTCGAGGAGATGGATATCGACGCCATCCTCGCCCGGCGCCCGGCGCTGGTTCTCGTCGACGAACTCGCCCACACCAACGCATCCGGCAGCCGTCACCCCAAGCGCTATCTCGACGTCCAGGAGATCCTGGCGCGGGGCATCGACGTCTACACGACGCTCAACATCCAGCATGTCGAAAGCCTGAATGACGTCGTGGCGCAGATCACGCGGGTCAGGGTGCGTGAAACGGTTCCCGATTCCATCATCGACCAGGCCGATGACGTCGAAATCATCGATCTGACGCCCGACGACCTGATCAAGCGACTGGAGGAGGGCAAGGTCTATTTCCCCAACACCGCGCAACGCGCCATCGAGAATTATTTCTCGTCAGGCAATCTGACGGCACTGCGGGAACTGGCGCTGCGCCGCACGGCCCAGCGTGTCGACGAGCAATTGCTCAATCACATGCAGTCCCATGCCATCCAGGGTCCCTGGGCCGCGGGCGAGAGGGTGCTCGTCTGCGTCGACGCAAGACCGGGCGGTGCGGCCCGCATTCGCTACGCACGCAGGCTGGCCGACCGGCTTCGTGCGCCATGGACGGCGCTTCATGTCGATACGCCTCGCTCGGCCGGCATGTCCGAGGAAGACAAGGACCGGCTCGCCACGCTCCTGCGCCTTGCCGAGCAACTCGGCGCCGAGGTGACGACCATTCCCGGCCAGAATGTCGCGCAGGACATTGTGCGCCATGCGACGGCGAACAATTTCACCCATATCGTGGTCGGCAGGCCGACGCGGTCGCGCTGGCGCGAGCTGATCGAGGGCTCGCTTACCTATGACCTGATCCGCAATGCCGGCGATATCAGCGTCCACGTCATTTCGGGTACCGAGCCGGACGCCGAGGCTAGTTCGAGAAGCGTCAGGGCGGCCGACGAGCAATGGCAATTCCAGATATGGCCCTATCTCAAGGCTACGGGGTTTGTCGCCGGCTCGCTGGCCTTCGCCGTCCTGCTCGACCAGTTTCTCGACGTTCGCAACCTCGCCATCATCTTCCTCATCGGGGTGCTGACATCGGCGGTGACCGGTGGCCTCTGGCCGGCTCTCTATGCCTGTGTCGTCAGCGCCCTTGCCTTCAACTATTTCTTCCTCGAGCCACGCTATACGCTTACGATCCGGGATCCGGAGAGCATTGTCGCGCTTGGCGTGTTCCTGGTCGTTGCCGTCATTGCCAGCAACCTGACGGCGCGCGTGCAGCGCCAGGCGGTCGCCGCCCGCTCGCGGGCGCGGGCGACGGAAGATATTTATCTCTTCTCCAAGAAGCTCGCCGGCGCCGGCACGCTCGACGATGTGCTGTGGGCCACCGCCTTCCAGATCGCTTCGATGCTGAAGCTGCGCGTGGTGTTGCTGCTGCCGGAAGACGGCTCGATTACCGTCAAGGCCGGCTATCCGCCCGACGATACGCTGGCCGAGGCCGACATCGCCGCAGCCCGCTGGGCATGGGAGCACAACCGCGCCGCCGGGCGCGGCGCCGACACGCTGCCTGGCGCCAAGCGCCTCTACCTTCCCTTGCGCACGGGGCGCACCGCGATCGGTGTCGTCGGCCTCGACAACGACAAGCAGGGCCCGCTGCTGACGCCCGAGCAACAGCGCCTGCTCGACGCGCTGGCCGATCAGGCGGCGGTGGCGATCGAACGCATCCAACTCGTCGCCGATGTCGACCGCGCCAAGCTCGCCGCCGAAGCCGACCGGCTGCGCTCGGCTTTGCTGACTTCGATTTCGCATGATCTGAAAACGCCCCTCTCGGCCATCATGGGAGCGGCCGGCACGCTCAAGGAATTCGCGCCCGATCTGCCCGAGCAGGACCGGGTGGAGCTTCTGTCGACGGTGATCGACGAATCGGAGCGGCTGAACCGCTTCATCGCCAACCTGCTCGACATGACCAAGATCGAATCCGGTGCGATGGAGCCGAATTACGCCCTCCATTATGTCGGGGATATCGTCGGCACGGCGCTCAACCGCGCCCGCAAGATCACCAGCGAACACAAGATCGAGGTCGATATTCCATCCGATCTGCCGATGCTGAAGCTCGATCCCGTGCTGTTCGAACAGGTCCTGTTCAACCTTCTCGACAATGCGTCGAAATATTCCCCGCCCGGCTCGACGATCCGCGTGCAGGGATGGGCCGACAATGGGTCCGTCATCGTGCAGATCATGGATGAGGGACCAGGCATCCCGGCGCAGGACCTGGAACGCGTCTTCGACACTTTTTATCGGGTGCGCAAGGGTGACCAGGTGCGCGCCGGCACCGGGCTTGGTCTGTCGATCTGCCGTGGCTTCGTCGAATCGATGGGTGGCACGATCTCGGCCGCCAACCGGACCGACCGCCCCGGTGCTGCTTTCACCATCAGGATGCCGGTGCCGGCGGAAATGCCCGATGCCGACAATCGTGGCGAAGAGACCAGCGTGGATCAGCCGTGATGACCAACTCGAATGTCAGGATACTGGTTGTCGATGACGAGCCGCCGATCCGCAAGCTGCTGCGGGTCGGGCTTGGCAGCCAGGGCTATTCGGTCAGCGAGGCGCCGAACGCCAAGGTGGCGATCGAGCTGATGGAACAGGAAAAGCCGGACCTGGTGCTGCTCGACCTCGGCCTGCCCGGCATGGGGGGGCATGATCTCCTGCGCAAATGGCGTGACGAGGGCGTCGACATTCCCGTGGTCATCCTCTCCAGCCGCACCGATGAGGCCGGTATCGTCAACGCGCTGGAACTCGGCGCCGACGACTATGTCACCAAGCCATTCGGCATGAACGAACTGGTGGCGCGCATCCGCGTGGCGCTGCGGCACAAATTCCAGCAGCAGGGCGAGAAGCCGATTTTCCAGAGCGGTGACCTCAGCGTCGATCTGGTCAAGCGCATCGTCAAGGTCGAGGGCAAGGAGATAAAGCTCTCGCCGAAGGAATACGACATATTGCGCATCCTGGTGCAGCATGCCGGCAAGGTGCTGACCCACCACTTCATCCTGAAGCAGATCTGGGGGGACTCGACCGACGTGCAATATCTCAGGGTCTATGTCAGGCAGCTCAGGCAGAAGATCGAGAAGACCCCGGACCAGCCACGCTACATCACCACCGAAACCGGTGTCGGCTATCGTTTGCGGGTCGAGTAGGACAATCTCCTTCGATTGACCCCGAGTCAGCCAATGGCTTCCAGCGGCCGGTTTGCCGTCGATGATGCCCGCAAGGCCGCCAGGCAGCCGAGAATGCCAAGCGGGACGAAGGCCAGAAAGAGCCAGCTCGCGACATTGGCCGCCGCGTCGTGGTTCAGCCCCTGCGAAAAGCCGCTGGCATTGGCGACGATGCCGGCGAGAGCGGCGCCCACGGCATAGCCGATACGCTGCATGGTCGGCACCGCGGCCGAGGCGATGGTCTGTTCGTCGTCCGGAGCGGAGGCGACGATGACGCGGGTCAGGAACGGCCAGGCGATGCCGAAGCCGCCGCCTTGCAGCAGGGCGCAGAGCAGGATCAGCGGGATCGAGCCGAGCGGTATCGTGTAGGCGAAGCCGGCGATGCCTGCCGCGATCATCAAGGCGCCGCACACAATGATCAGCCGCTCGCGCTGAGGCGGGGCGTTGGCGACAAGGATCGACAGGATCGACCAGGCGATAGATTCGGCAGCGATAATGTAGCCGGTGGTCAGCAGCGGAATGTCATGCAGGCTGGTCAAAAGCAGCGGTCCGTAGACGCCGAAGGAACAGGTCGCGATGGAAAAGGCGGCGACCATGGTCATGCCCGCGCCCACCGGCGTCCGCCACGAGAACAGCCGCGCCGGGAAAAGCCGTGAGCGCGGCTTCAGCGCGTCGACGTAGAAGAACAGCGCCAGGCCGGCCAGGCCCAGCACGATCAGCAGCGAGGAGCGCAGCAGCGCGATATCAACGCCGGCCGAGGCGATCAGCACCACGGCGACGGCAAGACAGCCAAGCGCAGCGAACGGGAAGGGGGGTGCCTTGCCCGCGCCGGCGATGGGTCGCTTTGCTTCCGGAGTGTTCAGAACGAGGAAGCTGGCCAGAGCCATGGCGGTGCCGCCGAAGGTGAAGACGCCGAAGGCCCAGCGCCACGACAGAAGCTCGGTCATGATCGCGCCCAGCAACGGGCCGCTGAAGGCGGCGACGCCCCAGATCGCCGACATGATGCCGAAAAGCTGCGGCCAGATGGCGCGTGAAAACAGCCGCTCGACCGAGACGAAGGCCAGCGACACCAGCGCGCCGCCGCCAAGGCCCTCGATCAGGCGGCCGGCGAGGAACAATTGCATGGAGGGAGAGGTGGCGCAGATCAGCGCGCCGGCGGCATAGAGCAGGGCCGCGACGACCATATTGGTGCGCAGCGCCACATAGCTCACCATGCGTCCGGCCGCGGCGCCGGCGACGATGGCGCCGAGTTCGTAGACCGCCAGCGACCAGCCGACGAGCTGTACGCCGGCCATTTCACCGACCATGGCCGGCATGACGGTCGCCACCATCGTCTCATTGGTAGCGTGCAGCAGGATGCCGAGGCTGATGAAGCAGAAGCGCGCCAGGTCGCCGCTCGCCCACAATGCGCGCCAGTCGACCCTGTTTGTGCTAATTTCAGTCATATCCACCCTATGCTTTGCATATCTCGATCGCGGCGTACGGCACCAGAAGCCAGCAAGGCTTTCCGGCAGGACCATGCGCGGCGATAGCGCCGTATCCAGGCGCTGCTCAGTCGGGGCAGGTTTGTAAGACCTCAACCACGGTTGAGTTCAAGCGGTTCGTTTCGGTGGATCATCGCAACGTTCGAGATTGGCCGAAGCCTCGCAACTTCGTCGTCACCCTAAACGCCAGGCTCAGAGACGCCACCATTCCTCAGAGTTGATGACGAAACGACAAGCGACCGCCCTTGACGCGATCAGTTCTCGATGCTGCGCAGTTGGAACTGGCTGACGCCGATGGCGAGATTGACGCCGGTCTGGGTCTGCAGGCTGAGTGGCTGGAGGGTGAAAGCCTGCGAAGAGCCGCCGACCAGAAGATTGGCGCCGGCTCCAACGGCCGCCGTGACCTCCGCGCTGGCGCCGATATAGTCGCCCGCCAGCGCACCGGGCGCGTAGATGTTCTTCAGCGGCGTCAGCACGAGCCATTGCATCACCGCCTGCTTGGTCGTGCCGATGTCGAGGCCGTATTTGTTGACGGCACCGAAATAGGCCTCAGGCGCGAAGGTCTTGTCGGCCGGAGTGAAGGTGCAACTGAGGTCCTTGGACGAACCGAAGATGAAGCCGGTGCCGCCTGATATGGCGCATTCAAGGGTACCGAGTTCGATGCCGCGGTCCTGCGCCTGCGCTGGTGCCGCGCCAAGCACGAGTGCAATCACGGCAGCGGCGATGGCTGTCTTCGGCATGGCGTTCCCCGGGCGGTTCGGAACCGCTCTATCTTTTTGTGACGCGATTCCAGACGGAAAGCCGTTTCACACTTTTCCTGGAATTGCTCGAAAAATCAAACGGCGCGGAACCATCCTATATGGTTCCGCGCCGCAAGGTAGAGAGGAGCGAGTAGCTCCTTGCGATCACTTGAGCGAGTGATCAGCTGAAGCGAGGTGACAGCCACGGCGAGGTTGACGCCGGTCTGCGCCTGGACGCTGAGCGGCTCCAGCATGAAGGCGCTGTCGAAGCCGCCGACCAGCAGATTGGCGCCGCCGCCGGTGACGACGCTCGCCTCGGCGTTGACGCCATAATAGCTGCCGGCAAGATCACCAGCGTCACGGTCGCGGGTTGCGGCCAGCACGGCCCAGACGAGCTGGCCCTGATGCGTCTGGCCGAGATCGACGCCGATCTTGGAGATGACGCCGGTATAAATCTCCGACGGTCCGTGATGGTGAGGACGGAAGACGCAGGACACGCCCTTGTTGGAGGCCACGATATAGGCGGTGCCGCCGTCGATGGTGCAGTCGAGCGTGCCGAGCTGCAGCCTGCCGGCGCTGGCCGGGGCGGCAGCGAACACGGTCGTTGCAAGGGCAGCGGCGCAGACGAGTTTCTTGATCATGGGAGGGTCCTTTCGCAAATCGCTTGGAAATAACGGCTTGAATGGCCAGACCGTTCCGCTGAAAACTTGGCGCGAACAAGGCAAGGGTTAACGGCCTGCCGCAGGGGTTAATGCACGGTTGCCGGATTGCGGGCGATCTTCAGCGCCGCGTGTCCTTTTGGACACGCGGGATGGCGCTGCAATATCGGGATCGGCCGAAGCCGAGGTCAGCTGACGCGGGCGAGGCCATCCTTGGCCGGCTGATAGCTGGGGTCGAGGCGCACGGCCTCGCGATAGGATTTCGCCGCCTTGGCCTTGTCGCCGCGCCGCTCGTAGATCAGCGCCTGGTTGGCCCAGGCCTCGGCGTTCTTGCCGTCGAGCTTGATGGCCATGTTGAAGTCGGAGAAGGCATTGTCCTCGTCGCCCGTCGCCAGATAGGAGAGGCCACGGCCGTTGTAGGGCTCTGCCGCATCCGGCGCCAGCGAGATGGCGGTCGAGAAGTCCTCGATGGCGAATTTGTGCTGGCCCTGGCTCTGATAGATCAGGCCGCGATTGTGATAGGCGCGGGCGTCCGTCGTATCGAGCTGGATCGCCTTCTGGAAGTCGCTGAAAGCATCCTGGGTCCGGCCCGCCTTGCGGTAGAGATTGCCGCGGCCGATATAGGCGGCATCATAATTGCCGTTGATCTGGATCGATCGGTTGTAGTCGGCGAGAGCGGCTTCCTGGTTGCCGAGGAAGCGCTGGATGAGAGCCCGGTTGGAATAGGCCTGGTAGAAATTCGGGTTGAGCTGGATGGCCTGGTTGAAGTCCTTGAGCGCCGCCTGGTACTGGCCGCCACGGCCATAGGCCGAACCGCGCACATTGTAGCCTTCCGGATCCTGGGGATTGCGCTGGATCACCGTCGACAGCGAGGAGATGTTCTCGCTCGATCCCTGCGCCTTGTCGATGTTGTTGAACTCGCCGGTCGGGCCCGATGTCTGGCAGCCGGCAAGCACCAGGGAAAGCAGGGCCGCTGTCAGGGCGAAACCACGCAATGCGGTCCCGCGCTCCACGCTTGTTGCGTTCATGTCTGCCCTGTCCTCACTTGCGCCGTCGTTCAGGTCCGGTTCCCCCCTCCGGGCCGGGTCACAATGTCATAAACTGTCAGAGCGTGATTTGTGCGCCCAGATGGTCGCGAGTCGCTCTAAACAAAAAGGTGGCGGCGATTCCGCATCGCGCCACCTCAGTATCCTTCGAAAAGGACGAAATATTGGCGATAATCAGCGCGGCGGACGCGCTGCACCGGCAGCGCCGCCGGCAGCCACCGGACGCGGCGTCATCGGCAGCAGGCCTTCGCGCTGGGCGCGCTTGCGGGCCAGCTTGCGGGCGCGGCGGACGGCCTCGGCCTTTTCGCGGGCGCGCTTCTCGGAAGGCTTCTCGTAGTGGCCGCGCATCTTCATTTCGCGGAAAATGCCTTCGCGCTGCATCTTCTTCTTGAGCGCGCGAAGCGCCTGATCAACGTTATTGTCGCGGACGAGTACCTGCACGGGCAATCCTGTCTTTCGGGTTTGATATCATCAGGCAAGTGGCCATAGCCACTAGCCTCCGCGGCGGTCGACACCACGAATTGTGGCGGCTGATAGCAGAATCAGGCCGCGCTGTCCACAGTCGAAATGCAGGACGTCTGTCAAATTGCCACGGCAGCGCCGAGATAGGGCGCCGACTACGCCGTGGCCAGGTGCAGCCGCTCGAAATCCTCGAAGAATTCGCCGTAGTCGCAGGTGATCTCCTCGCCCGCGGCGATGTCACGCGTCGCGGTCGCGCCGCCATACTGCGAAAAGTCGGTGTTCGGCGTCGCCGAATGGTTCATGAAGCGGCCATTGTCGACCTCATAGACCATGAAATCCGGCCGATCCGGACTCGGATAGGCGTAGCGGTCGAGCAATTCCTTGAGAGGCTGGGGTGCGGCCTCATATTTGTCCATCGGGATCAGCCGGTCGAAATCCGGGTCGAGCCGCCAGATCGAGGCGCCTTTCCGGATCGGTTCGGCGGCGAACATGCCGACGCCCTCGATTGCGCTCGCGGCGACATAGGTTCGGATCAGCATCATGGTTTCGGGACTCGTTTCGACAGGAGACGGAATCGCCAAATCGCGCGCAAAAAGCAAGACCGGCGAACCGTGTCACTTGGACGAACAGGACTGTTGGCGGCAAAAACCCTTCACGTCCGGTTGATCGAGACGCCACTATCGGCAAACAGCGCGGTTCCCGTGGTGAAGCTCGAGGCGTCGGAGGCGAGGTAAAGCGCCGAGCGGGCGATCTCCTGCGGCTGCGCCATGCGCTTCAAGGCGTGGATGCCTTCGACGAAAGCGCGGGCCTCGGGTGTCGTCGTCGTCGCGCCGGGCGTATCGGTGCCGCCGGGCAGCAATGCGTTGACGCGCAGGCCTTTCGGCCCGTATTCGGCGGCCAGAACCTGTGTCAGGCCGATCAGGCCGGCCTTGGCGGCGGCGTAGGCGGCCATGCCCGGCATGCCGGCAGTGTAGCCGACAAAGCTCGAGGTGAAGATCAGCGAACCGCCGCCGCGCTCCAGCATCGCCGGTATCTGGTACTTCGCCCCGAGAAAGGCGCTGGTCAGGTTGATGTCCATCGTCTCGTGCCATGTCGCCGGCATCATGTCGGGCAGCGGCGCCATCAAGCCGACGGCGCCGGCATTGTTGAAGGCAATGTCGAGGCCGCCGAAGCTTTCGACCGCCAGATCGACAAGAGCCTTTGCATAGGCTTCGTCCCTGACGTCGCCGGCAAGGGCGACGGCCGTGCCCCCCGCGTCCGATATCTCGGCGACCAGCGTGTCGAGCTCGGCTTGACGGCGGGCGGAGACGACAAGCTTCGCGCCTTCCTCGGCGAAGAGTTTCGCGGTGGCGCGGCCGATGCCGGAGCTGGCGCCGGTGACGATGGCGATCTTGTTGGCGAGTGCGAGCATCTTTTTTGCATCCCTGTTTCGTGCCGATCTTGCCGGCAATCGGGATGTTGATCGCAGCCTAGGGCGGCGCGAGCCACCCGATACCTGCGAAGGCATCGGCGAAGATTCTTGACGCCGGATGGACACCGGGCTACCAAGTCGCCATTCAACCTTGCGGGTGGACGCGCCACCCATTTCAATGACCCCCCAAGACATAATGAGCAAGTTGTTGGCCCCCGGCTTCGAGGGCGACAGCGAGTTGACGTTCGCTCTTCAATCGGCATTTGACAAAGGCTTTCCGCTCGAAAACCTGCGACCGCTGCTGACGTCCGACAACCTTCATACGCAGGCCGCCGCCGCCTACTTGGTGGCCGAAGCCAGTTCCAAAATAATCTACAAGATGAATTGCGTCGTCGCGGAGATAGCCGATCTGCTCGACAGCGAAGTTTCGGGCATCAGGTTCGACGCAATCGAGGCGCTTCTGGGATGCACGACGCCGGCTGATGGCACCGTTCTCGGTCGCCTCATGCTGCGGCTCGATGACGAACACGCCGGCGTTCGGTGGAGGGTCGTTCAGTTCATCTGCCTTGCCGAGCGCTGGCAGCTAAGGCTTGCGGTGGAAAATGCCGCTGCGCTGCGGCCGGACTCGGCTTTCAAGATGCTGATCAGTGCTTATGGTCACTACGTCATGCCTAGCGCCAAGGACCTGCCGCGGTTGCTCGCGCATCCGGATGCGGTGTTGCGGCGCTTTGCAGCGGCGGTGGCTATCAGGCCGCGCGAGGTGATCGTCGAGCGCTTCGTGGCCATGGTGGAGCAGTCGGACGATGCGGAAGTTCGCAAGATCGCCGCTGATTGCCGTCAGGGTTTTCTGCGGCCCACCTATGCAATAAGGCCGTCAATCTTGACGCGAGCATCGGCTGAAACACCAAAAGGCGAAGCTCAAAACGCCGGCCGTTGAAGGTGTGGCGCAAAACGGCAAGCGCCGTCGCAAACAGCGCAAGGGTGGAAGCGTCGTTTCGCTAGTGATACACCTCGCGCGCTGGGGCTGAGTGAAACGCCCTGCCGCCATTTGCGAGGCTGGGACGTTGAAAAAATATTCGGTATTCGCCATCGCCCGCGAGGCCATGCGCGGCCACAAGGGCTGGGAGGAGCAATGGTCCTCGCCCGAGCCCAAGAAGGAATACGACGTCATCATCGTCGGCGCCGGCGGCCATGGCCTGGCCACCGCCTATTATCTCGCCACGGTGCACGGCATCACCAATGTCGCGGTGCTGGAAAAGGGCTGGCTCGGCGGCGGCAACACCGGCCGCAACACCACCATCATCCGCTCCAACTATCTCTATGACGAGAGCGCCGGCATTTACGACCACGCGCTGAAGCTGTGGGATGGGCTCTCCCAGGAGCTCAACTACAACGTCATGTATTCAGCGCGCGGCGTCATGATGCTGGCGCATAATGTGCACGACATCCAGGTGCTGAAGCGCCATGTCCATGCCAACCGGCTGAACGGCATCGACAATGAGTGGCTGACACCGGAGCAGGCGAAGGAATTCTGCCCGCCGCTCAACATTTCGAAGGACGCACGCTACCCGGTCGTCGGGGCTGCCCTGCAGCGCCGTGGCGGCACGGCGCGCCACGACGCCGTTGCCTGGGGCTATGCGCGCGGCGCCTCGGCGCGCGGCGTCCACATCATCCAGAATTGCGAGGTCACCGGCGTCAAGCGCGCGCCGAACGGCGCGGTCATGGGTGTCGACACGACGCGCGGCTTCATCGGCGCCAAGAAGGTCGGCGTGGTTGCCGCGGGCCATTCCTCGGTCATCATGAATATGGCCGGCGTGCGCATGCCGCTGGAAAGCTATCCGCTGCAGGCGCTGGTGTCGGAGCCGATCAAGCCGGTCGTGCCCTGCGTGGTGATGTCGAACACGGTGCACGCCTACATCTCGCAGTCCGACAAGGGCGAGCTGGTGATCGGCGCCGGCACCGACCAGTATGTCTCCTATTCGCAGACCGGCGGCCTGCACATTCTGCAGCATACGCTCGACGCCATCTGCGAAATGTTCCCGATCTTCACGCGCATGAAGATGCTGCGCTCCTGGGGCGGCATCGTCGACGTGACGCCCGACCGCTCGCCGATCCTGGCTAAGACACCGGTGCCCGGCCTCTACGTCAATTGCGGCTGGGGCACGGGCGGCTTCAAGGCAACACCCGGCTCGGGCCATGTCTTTGCCCACACCATCGCCAAGGACGATCCGCACCCGATCAACGCGCCCTTCACCATCGAGCGGTTCCGCACCGGCCGCCTGATCGACGAAGCGGCGGCGGCGGCGGTGGCGCACTGATGATGATGGCCGAAATGGCTGTCGCGATGCCGCTGATGCTGGCGGGGGAACAGGGCATGTTCCATTTGCCGTCGCCAGAAGAGGTGCGCACGCAGCCGATCAGCCGCGCCGGAAACGAGGCCAACTGGCCGTTTTCCGTTGACGACGGCATATTGGCCTGCGTGTGGAGCGGCGGCCAGAAGGTGGTGATGTTCGTGGAGAACAGGCCTGCCGATCTCGGCGAGGACGATCCATTCGAGCCACGCCGCGTCATCGTCACGACCGATCCGGTGCAACTCACCATCGGCAACATGGCGTATCGCGACCTGTTTCGTCCGGCCGCGAGTGTCGAGGAGCGCATCCGGCTCGTCGCGCCGTTTGCGGCAATGGGCCAGAAGCTTTGCGACCAACCCCCCGGCGCCCGCGTCGGCCACGGCGAATTGTAGGAACGAACAGAATGCTTCTCATCCGCTGCCCCTATTGCGAGGAAGAGCGCCCGGAACTCGAATTCCGCAACGCCGGCGAGGCGCATATAGCGCGCTCAGCCAACATGGCCGGCGAGAGCGACGACGACTTCGAGAAATTCTTCTTCATCCGCTCGAACCCCAAGGGCATCATCTATGAACGCTGGCGGCACATGCATGGCTGCGCGCGCTTCTTCAATGCCGTGCGCGACACCGTCACCGACAAGTTCATCATGACTTACAAGGCCGGCGAACCCAAACCCGCCAAGCTGCCCAAAAACTCCAACGAAGTGGTTGCCAAATGAGCGGCGCGTTCCGCATTCCGGGCGCCGGTCGCCTCAGCCAGGCCAAGACGGCGCGGTTCAGCTTCGACGGCCAGTCCCATACCGGCATCGAGGGTGATACGCTGGCGTCGGCACTGCTTGCCAATGGCGTGCATCTGGTCGGCCGCTCGTTCAAGTATCACCGCCCGCGCGGCTTCCTGTCGGCCGGCGCGGAAGAGCCCAACGCACTGGTGCAGATCGTGCGGGACGATGCGCGCAAGACGCCGAACGTGCGCGCCACCGTGCAGGAACTCTATGACGGGCTCGCCGCCAACTCGCAGAACCGCTGGCCGTCGCTGTCCTTCGACGTCGGCGCGGTCAACGACCTGGCGTCGCCGCTATTTTCGGCCGGCTTCTACTACAAGACCTTCATGTGGCCGAAAGCGGCCTGGAAGAGCCTTTACGAGCCCAAGATCCGCGAAGCCGCCGGTCTTGGTGTTTCCCCGGACAAGCCTGATCCCGACCATTATTCCTCGCGCTACGCGCATTGCGACGTGCTGGTGCTGGGCGGTGGTGCCGCCGGCATCGCTGCGGCATTGGCCGCGGCCGAAACCGGCGTGCGCGTCATCCTGGCCGACGAGCAAGCCGATTTCGGCGGCAGCCTGCGTTTCGAGACCGGCGCGAAGATCGACGGACAGAACGGTTTTGCCTGGGCTCAAGCGGCGGTGGCGAAGCTCGCCACCATGGACAATGTCCGCGTGCTCTCGCGCACGACGGCCTTTGGCTACTACGCGCAGAATTTCGTCGGCCTGGTCGAGCGCGTCAGTGATCACCTGAAAGCCCCCGGCCATGACCTGCCGCGCGAGCGGCTGTGGCAGATCCGTGCCAAGCGCGTCGTGCTGGCCTCCGGCGCCATCGAGCGCCATATGGTGTTCGCCAACAATGACCGGCCGGGTATCATGCTGGCGGGCGCGGCGCGCATTTTCCTCAACCATTATGGCGTCGCGGTCGGCAGGAATGTCGGCGTCTACACCGCCAATGATTCAGCCTATGCGGCGGCGATCGACCTCAAGAAGGCCGGCGTCAACGTCGCGGCGATCGTCGATCTGCGCGACAACCCGACTGGGCCGGTGATCGACGAGGCGCGGGCGCTTGGCATCGAGATCAATTTCGGCCGCGCCGTGATCCGCGCCGGCGGCAAATTGCGCGTGTCGTCGATGACGGTGCAGCCGAAGAATGGTGGCGGCGAGCGTACCATTCCCGTCGATGCGATCCTGATGTCGGCCGGTTGGACACCGTCGGTGCATCTGTTCTCGCAGTCGCGCGGCAAGGTTGCCTTCAACGACGAGACCAAGCGCTTCGTGCCCGGCACCTATGCGCAGGACTGCGTCTCGGTCGGCGCCTGCAATGGCACGGATGGGCTGGCTGCGACGGTGGACGAGGCCTATGCCGCCGGTGCTAAGGCGGCGAAGGATGCCAATGCCAGGGATTATGGTGCGAAGACTGCCAAGGGCACCAAGCCGAAGGTCGATGCCTCGGAGAGCTGGTCGCGCGGCATGCTGGGTGCCGCACCCGGCGCCGGGCCGGACACGACGGTGAAGGCGTTCGTCGATTTCCAGAACGATGTCACCGCCAAGGACATACGCCAGGCGGTGCATGAAGGCATGCGCTCGATCGAGCACGTCAAGCGCTTCACCACCAATGGCATGGCCACCGATCAGGGCAAGACCTCCAACATGCATGGCCTGGCCATTGCCGCCGAGACGCTGGGCAAGCCGATCCCCGAAGTCGGCCTGACCACCTTCCGTGCGCCCTATACGCCGGTCACTTTCGGCGCGATCGTCAGCCATGCGCGCGGTCCGCTGTTCGATCCGACACGCAAGACGGCGACGCATCCGTGGGCCGAAGCGCAAGGCGCCGTGTTCGAGGATGTCGGCCAGTGGAAGCGCGCCTGGTATTTACCCAAGGCGGGCGAGGACATGCATGCGGCGGTCGACCGCGAGTGCGTCGCGGTCCGCACGACGGCAGGCCTGTTCGACGCCTCGACGCTCGGCAAGATCGAGGTGGTCGGGCCGGATGCGGCGAAGTTCATGGAGCTGCTCTACACCAATCCGTGGGAGAAGCTGGAGCCCGGCCGTTGCCGCTACGGCATCATGCTGCGCGAGGACGGCTTCATCTATGATGACGGTGTCGTCGGCAGGCTGGCGCCGGACCGCTTCCATGTGACGACGACGACGGGCGGGGCGCCGCGCGTCATGAACCATATGGAAGACTATCTCCAGACCGAGTTCCCGCACTTGAATGTCTGGCTGACTTCGATCACCGAACAGTGGGCGGTCATCGCGGTGCAGGGTCCCAAGTCGCGCGACATCATCGCGCCGCTGGTCGAAGGCATCGACATGTCGGACGAGGCGCTGCCGCATATGTCAGTGCGCGAAGGCAAGATCTGCGGCGTGCCGACAAGGCTGTTCCGCATGTCGTTCACCGGCGAGCGCGGCTTCGAGGTCAATGTGCCGGCCGACTATGGCCAGGCCGTGTGGGAGGCGCTGTGGGCCGAGGGCCAGAAACATGGCGCTGCCGCCTACGGCACGGAGTCCATGCACGTTCTGCGCGCTGAGAAGGGCTACATCATCGTCGGCCAGGATACGGACGGTACGGTGACGCCGAACGATGCCGGTCTCGACTGGGCGGTCGGCAAGAAGAAGGCCGACTTCGTCGGCATCAGGGGCATGGCGCGGCCGGACCTGGTCGCCAAGGGACGCAAGCAGCTGGTCGGCCTGAAAACCAAGGATCCCAAGGTGGTGCTGGAAGAGGGGGCGCAGATCGTCGAGGATCCCAAGCAGGCGATCCCGATGAAGATGATCGGCCATGTCACCTCCAGCTACTGGTCGCAGAATTGCGGCCGCTCGATCGCGCTGGCGCTGGTCGCCGGCGGTCGCGAACGCATGGGCGATACGCTCTACGTGCCGATGCCGAACGGGGTGATCGAAGTGGAGGTTACCGGCATGGTGTTCTTCGACGAGACGGGAGGCCGCCTCAATGGCTAAGGCTGCTGCAAAGAAGACGGCTGCGGCCGCATCGCCTTCGGTGGACCGCCGCCCGGCATTGGCCGGCCGCGCCACATCGGGGGCCGGCGTGAAGGTTGAAGTGCTGCCGCCGGCCGAGCGTATCTCGCTGCGTGCGCCGGAAGCTTCGGTCGCCGCGCTTTCCAAGGCGCTTGGCCTGGCCTTGCCGAAGAAGCCGAAAACTTCCGTCTCTAAGGGCGGGCGCGCCGCGCTGTGGCTCGGCCCTGACGAGTGGCTGGTGATCGACGAGGCTGGCAACGATCCACTCGCTGATTGCGCAGGGGTTGCCGCGCTGCATTCGGCGGTCGGCATCTCGCACCGCAACATCGCGATATCCGTCGCCGGCCCGGCGGCCGAAACCACGATCAATTCGGGCTGCCCGCAGGATCTGTCGCTCGAAGCCTTCCCGGTCGGGGCGGCCTCGCGCACCATCCTGGGCAAGGCCGAGATCGTGCTGTTGCGCACCGCCGATGATACCTTCCGGGTCGAGTGCTGGCGTTCCTTCTCGGACTATGTCTTTACTTTCCTCTCCGAGGGAGCCCGCGACGCGGCTGGCTGACCCCGGAACGTTTGCCGCCCGCGTCCGTTGTGCGGCGACAGCTCGAGGGAGAAACGCCGATGCCGTCGAAGTCCGCGCCGAAGTCGCCGCAGTCCAAAGCCAAGACCGCGGCGGTCCGCTCGCTCGAACATGAGCGGCGTGAGGCCGACGCCGAAGAGGAACTCGAGGAAGGCCTGGAGGATACTTTCCCCGCCAGCGATCCGGTGTCGATCACCAGTTCGGCTATCCCCGGCGCGCCCGCCAAGCCCGGCAAGGCCAAGACCGTGCCTGGCCGGAAAACCCGCAAGCCCTGATTTTCCGTAATTTTGGTCGCTAGGCATCTTCCCAATGCCTCCGCAGATGCGATATTCAAAGCGCTTTGGAGAGGACTAATGCTGATAAAAGCTGTTGTCTGGGGCGAGAACGTCCATGAGCAGACCAATGCCGCCGTGCGCGACCTCTATCCATTGACCATGCATGGCACGATTGCCGCGGCGCTCAACCAGGACCAGGGCATCGAGGCGACCACCGCAACTCTGCAGGAACCCGAACACGGTTTGAGCGAGAAGCGCCTCGCCGCCACCGATGTGCTTTTATGGTGGGGGCATGCCGCGCATGGCGAGGTCAAGGACGAGATCGTCGAGCGGGTGCAGAAGCGGGTCTGGGAAGGAATGGGGCTGATCGTGCTGCATTCCGGCCATTACTCGAAGATATTCAAGCGGCTGATGGGCACGCCCTGTTCGCTGAAATGGCGCGAGGCGGGCGAACGCGAGCGCGTCTGGGCGATCAACCGCGGCCACCCGATCGCGCAAGGCATCGGCGAATGCCTGGAGATCGGCGAAACGGAAATGTATGGCGAGCCGTTCGCGGTGCCGGAGCCGCTGGAGACGGTGTTCATCTCCTGGTACGAGGGCGGCGAGGTGTTCCGGTCCGGGCTGACCTACCAGCGCGGCGCGGGCCGCATCTTCTATTTCTCGCCCGGCCACGAGACCTATCCGATCTATCACAACGGGGGCGTGCAGCAGGTGCTGCGTAACGCCGTGCACTGGGCGCACAATCCGGCGCCCGCATGGTCGGGCATCACCAATGCGCCCAACGTGCCGACGGACAAGGCCAAGGAGAAGATCGTGCAGAAGGGCCTGCGCCTGCATGCCGATGGCGACAAGGGCCTCAACTGATGCATCGACTTCTTCTGCTCGGCACCGGCGGCATTGCCGGGCATCATGTCGAGGAGTTCGCAACGTTACCCGGCTGCATCATCGTCGCCTGCGTCGATCAGGTGCCGGGCCGCGCGGCTGCATTCGCGGCCGCCAACAGGATCGGCGACTTTTTCGAGAGCCTGGAGGCGGCGATCGCCTGGGGCGCGTTCGACGCCGCCATCAACGCGACGCCGGACGGTGTGCACAAGGCAACGACGCTGGCGCTGCTGGCCGCCGGCAAGCATGTCTTCTGCGAAAAGCCGCTGGCGCCCAACCATGCCGACGCGCTGGCGATGACGGAAGCGGCCGAAGCGGCCGGCGTCATCAACATGGTCAACCTGACCTATCGCAATTCGCCGGCGATCCAGGAAGCGCGGCGCATGGTGCAGGCCGGGAAGATCGGCGCGTTGCGTCATGTCGAGGCGAGCTACCGGCAGAGTTGGCTGGTCAGCAAATCCTGGGGTGACTGGCGGGTCGAGGACAAATGGCTGTGGCGCCTGTCGAGCCGGCACGGTTCGACCGGCGTGCTGGGCGATGTCGGCATCCACATCCTCGACTTCGCCACCTATGGCGCCGCTCAGGATATCGTCAGCCTGCATGCCGATCTGGTGACGTTTCCGAAGGCAGAAGGCGACCAGATCGGTGACTACGTACTCGACGCCAATGACAGCGTGGCGATGACGGCGCGGCTGACGTCCGGCGCACTCGCCACGATCGTTGCGAGCCGCTACACGACAGGCCATGCCAATGATCTGTCGCTGGCGCTGCACGGCACCAACGGGGCCATCAAGGTCGAGACCGACGGCAAAGCATCGAGCCTGTCCGCGTGCCTTGGCGCGGATGTCGACGAGCAGCGCTGGCGGACGCTGGCGCCGCCTGACGTCAAGCGCAACGCCCGGCGCTTCGCCGATGCGCTGGATAGCCGGCAGAACGGCGATCCGTCCTTCCGGCGCGCCGCCGACATGCAGAGGCTGATCGACGCCGCCTTCGAGAGTTCAGTTGCCAAGCTGCCGATTGCAACAGGCTGACATGGCCGCCCGGCCGGCTTGCGCCGGCCAGGCGCGTTTCGGCGTAACTTCTTGTTTGGAAGCAATTCCCAAGGGCAAGCGCTACGCGCTTGTCCCGTGAAAACCGCTGCACACTTTCCCTGGAGTTGCTCTTAGAACGCGCTAGGCACGATCCAGGGATTGATGCTGATGCCGAGGCGCGGGCCCTTGCCTTCGGCCTTGTTTTCCGTGGCGGCCTTCTTCTCGACCGAGCCGGTCGATGCGCAATCGAGCTTCACATTGGTCTTGGTGTCGACGCAGGTCGCGGCCGGCAGGTGCTTGACCGGCTGGGTGGCACCGGCGGCGAAGGCCGATCCGGAAAGGGCCAGCACTGCGGCGAGGGTGAGGAGTGCCTTTTTCATCGTCAGTCTCCGATTTCGACGGTTGAATTTTTTTCGTACATGTACGGTATTACGTACAAATACGACCGCCGATCGCGAAGTGCAAGTCAAGATCGTACGCGTACGATAAATTTTTTGTTAACCAAGAATCTGCCCTCGGTTTGGTTCGAAAGGGTGGCGAGGAAGCGTGAAAACGAAGCAGATGTCGTTCAGCAGTTGACCGGTGCGTCGGTCAATGGCGGCACGTTCTGCGTGCTGAGTGCGGCCAGTTGGAAATCGCACATGCGTTTCACGAAAGCATGCGGGTCGCCGAAGGGATAGAAGGGAAAGGTGATCAGCAGCGAGATCGTGCCGTGGCCGACCGCCCACAGCATGGTGGCGATGGCGCGCGGATCGCCTTGCAATTTTCCGGCGGCGACGCAGGCTTCGACCCGCGTGATCAGCACCTTCATCGCCGGGTTGGCCTCGTGCATTTCTTGAAAACTCCGACCTTCCGGCGGCCTGGTCTTTTCGGTCATGAAAACGGTGCGGTATTCATTGGGATTGCCGAGCCCGAAGGCGGCATATTCGGTCATCACCGCCTGCAAGGCCTCGATCGGATCGTCGGACGGATGCTCCTCGATGCGGCGGGCAAGCGTTTCGAAGGCGTCCTCTGCCAGCGCGAACAGGATGTCCTGCTTGTCGGCGAAGTAGGAATAGACCGACATCGGCGCATAGCCGACCCGCTTGGCCAGCTTGCGAATGGTCAGGCCTTCATAGCCTTCTTCCTGGACAAGCTTGTGCGCGGCCTCGACCAGTTCGGAGCGCAGCTCGGCCTTTTGTTTTTCGCGGCGTGTCTGGACGCTCGGCGGCAAGATCCCGTGCCTTCGTTGGGTTGGTGCGTGGCTAAATTATATACGCTGTACGGAAACGGACAAGGGCGTCGCAGGTTCCCAAACGGCAGGCGTCAGATGGCACCGACACCGCCGTCGACGGCCAGTGCATGGCCGGTCATGAACGAGTTGGCCGGGTCGGCGGCGAACAGGATGGCGGTGGTGATTTCGTCGACCTCGGCCACGCGCCGCATCGGTACGCCGCGTGTCAGCTCGGCCAGGGCTTCCGCCTCCGATGCGCCGGAGACGCGCACGAAACTGTCCACCATCGCCGTCCTTGTATGCGCCGGGCAGATGGCGTTGATGCGCAAGCCCTTGCTGGCATATTCGATTGCCGCCGAGCGGGTCAGGCCGACGACGCCATGCTTGGCGGCGGCGTAGATCGAGAGTTTCGGCGCGCCGGACAGGCCGGCGGCCGAGGCGATGTTGACGATGGCGCCGCCCCTGGCCGTAGACCTGAACTGTCGTTCCATCTGCGGGATCTGGTGCTTCATGGCGTAGAAGACGCCAAGCAGGTCGATCTCCAGCACGCGGCGGGCTTCGTCCGACGGCACCTGTGGCAGGCGCACGAAACTCTGGACGATGCCGGCATTGTTGACGGCGACATCCAGCCGGCCGAATTTCTCGACCGCCAGCCCGACCAGATCCTCGGACAGTTTCTCGTCCGCGATGTTGCCGGCCAGGATCGCCGTTTCGGACGGCAAGGTCGCGGCAAGATCGGCGAGCGCCCTTTCGTCGATGTCCGACAGCACCAGCCGCGCTCCCTCGGCGGCAAAGCCTTTCGCGGCACCACGGCCGAGCCCGCCGGCGGCACCCGTGATCAGCACCGTTGCTCCGTCAAAGCGGCCCATCATGGCACCCCATCATCTCTGCTTGTCGATCAGTTCCGCGGCGAGACGCGAAAGCAGCTTCACCGCCTCGCCATAGGTCCTGGCCTTTTCGGGGTTGGAGGCATTGCCATCCAGCGCGCGCCTGTAGACGCCCTGGCAGATCGCCGCCAACCGGAAGAAGGAGAAAGCGAGGAAGAAGGTCCAGTTGCCGATGCCATCCAGCCCGCGCCGGCGGCAATAGGCGGCGACATAGGCCTCTTCGGAGGGGAGCCCGAGCGCGGCGCGGTCGATACCGCCCAGGCCGCGAAAGCCGGAAGCATGCGGCAGACGCCATTGCATGCATTGATAGGCGATGTCGGCGAAGGGATGGCCTGACGTCGACAGTTCCCAGTCGAGCACCGCCAGAACCCTTGGCTGGTCCGGCGCGAAGATCAGATTGTCCAGCCGGTAGTCGCCATGCACCAGAGAGACACGGCCGTCATCCGCGGGCATGTGCGTCTCCAGCCAGGCAATCAGCCGGTCCATGTCGGCAATGGTGCCGGTCTCCGAGGCACGATACTGGCTGGTCCAGCGTGCCAGCTGCCGTTCGAAATAATTGCCCGGCCTGCCGAAATCGGCGAGACCCACGGCCTCGACCTCGACATCGTGCAGGGCCGCGAGCGTGGAGTTCATGGCGTCGTAGATCGCGGCGCGCTCATCATTGTCGCGCGCTTCAGGCAGCGCCGGATCCCAGAAGATGCGGCCGTCGAGGAAATCCATGACGTAGAACATGCGGCCGATCGGCGAGTCCTCCGCCGACAGATGCAGCATTTCGGGTACCGGCACGGCGGTGACGGCCAGCGCCTTCATCACGCGGAATTCGCGGTCGACCTGATGCGCCGATTTCAGCAATTGCCCGGGCGGCTTGGCACGCAGCACGTAGCGGCCGCTGGCCGCCGTCAGGAGATAGGTCGGGTTGGACTGGCCGGATTTGAACTTTTCGATTGACGCGAGCCCGCAAAAGCCCGGGATTTCCGCCTCGAGATAAGGCGCAAGCGCTGCCTGGTCGAGCGCGTTGGCGTCGCTCATGCGGTCTCGGGCTGGCGTTCGATCAGGGTCAGCGTCAGCCAGCGAGCGGTCAGCGCCGGCTTCTTCGAGCCCTCGATCTCGATCGTCACGTCGTGCGCCGTCTGCACCCAACCCGAGGGTCTCACCTTGACATTGGCCAGCACGAAACGGGTGCGGATGCGCGCGCCGGTCTTCACCGGGGCCAGGAAGCGCAGCGAATCGAAGCCATGGTTGACGCCCATCTTGCCGTTTTCCAGCGGCGGCATGGTCTCGAAGGTCATCGCCGAAAGCAGCGACAGCGACAGGAAGCCATGCGCAATGGTGCCGCCGAAAGGCGTTTCGCGCTTGGCCCGCTCGGGGTCGCAGTGGATGAACTGGTGGTCATCGGTGGCGTCGGCGAACTGGTCGATCATGCGTTGCGTGACCACCCGCCACGGTGAGACGCCGACTTCCTTGCCGACACTGGCCAGAAGCACATCGAGACTGATTGGTTCCACGCTCATGTCCTCCAGTTCACCTCCGGCTTCTGCGGCCGGAAAATGTCATTCCTTGAACAAGGTCAATCCATGCTGCACCGACTGCCCGCCGTCGATCGGCAGGATGGCGCCGGTGACATAGCTGCCTGCACGGCTGCACAAATAGAGTGTTGCGCCGGCAATGTCATCCGGTGCGCCGATACGGCCGATCGGAACGTGGCCGCCGACATGGCTGGCCTGTTCATCCGTGCCGGTGGCGAAAGCCGTCATGCGGCTCTGGAAGGGGCCGGGGGCAAAGGCGTTGACGGTGATGCGGCGGGCGGCGAACTCGAGCGCGAGCGTACGCGTCAGGTGATGCACCGCCGCCTTGGACGCCGTGTAGGAATAGGCATCGTCGGCCAGCGGCTGCGTGCCCATCACCGAACCCAGATTGATCACCCGGGCCGGATCGCTATCGCTGGCGGCGGCTTCGAGCAGCGGCAGCAATTCGCGCGTCAGATGAAAGACCGCGGTGACATTGACGCCGAAAACCTTCGCCCATGCCGAATAAGGGAAACTTTCCAGCGGCGCGCCCCAGGAAACGCCGGCATTGTTGATCAGAATATCGAGTTTTCCGGTCCGCGCCTTGACCTCGGCGACGAGTGCGGCGATGCCGGCCTCACTTGAGACGTCGCCGGCAAAGCCCTCGGCCTGGCCCGGTGCGCCAAGCTCGTTCAGTTCGGCGGCGACCTTGATGCAATCCTCACCCTTGCGCGAAGCGATCATCACGCTGGCGCCGGCTCTCACCAACGCGGTTGCCGCCATGCGGCCGATGCCCGTTGCCGCTCCCGTTACCAGAGCCGTCTTGCCGGCCACAGAAAACAGCTCGTCGAGATAGGCCATTCCAATCCTCCACGCTTCGCCTCGTCGTCGGGCAAAGAGTTCGCGTTGACAAGGCTATCCGAAGTACGGTCATCCTTGCCACGGGTAAAATGCCCGGCCTGCATGAAGGGTTAGCGACCGATGACGGAGATGAATCTCGGCATGACCGAGCGGCTGAAGCCGATCCACGCACGCGTCGCGGCCATGGTGCGCGACGAGATCATGCCGCTCGACAAGGAATTCTTGGGCGAAGTGGGCAAGGCAGGCGACCGCTGGGTCTACAGCGCGCGCCAAAGCGAGATTCTCGAAGGGCTGAAGAAGACCGCAAGGGAGCGCGGCCTGTGGAATTTCTGGCTGACCGGCTCGGATCGCGGCTACGGTCTTTCCACTGTCGAATACGCCTATCTGGCCGAGGAGATGGGCAAGGCGCATTTGGGTGCCGAGACCTTCAACTGCTCGGCGCCCGACACCGGCAACATGGAAGTGCTGGAACGCTACGGTTCGGCCGACCACAAGAAAGCGTGGCTGGAACCGTTGCTCGAGGGCAAGATCCGCTCGGCCTATCTGATGACCGAACCGGACGTGGCGTCATCCGACGCCACCAACATTTCGATGCGCTGCGAGCGGCAGGGCGACGACTACGTCCTCAACGGCGAAAAGTGGTGGGCGTCAGGCGCCGGCGACCCGCGCTGCGCGATCTATATCGTCATGGTGCGGACCGGTGGTGACGAGGAACCGCAGCACCGCCGCCATTCGATGATCCTGGTGCCTTCGGATACAAAGGGCGTGACCAAGGTTCGCGCCATGCAGGTCTATGGCGACGATGATGCGCCCCATGGCCACATGCACCTTCGCTTCGACAATGTCCGGGTCCCGGCCTCGAACCTCATTCTTGGCGAGGGCAGGGGGTTCGAGATCGCGCAAGGACGGCTCGGCCCCGGCCGTATCCATCACTGCATGCGCGCCATCGGCCAGGCCGAGATGGCACTGGAGATGCTGTGCCAGCGTTCGGTGCGGCGAGAGGCCTTCGGCCAGCCCCTGGCGAAACTCGGCGCCAATTTCGACATCATCGCCGAATGCCGCATGGAAATCGAGATGGCCCGGCTGCTCTGCCTCAAGGCGGCGTGGATGATCGACCAGGGCGATGCGCGCGCGGCCGCCCCCTGGATCAGCCAGATCAAGGTCATCGCGCCGCGCGTCGCGCTGAGGATCACCGACGAGGCGGTGCAGATGTTCGGCGCGAAAGGCATAAGCCAGGACACGCCGCTGGCGCGCTCATGGACGCATCTGCGCACGCTGCGTCTCGCCGACGGCCCCGACGCCGTGCATCGCCGCCAGGTGGCGCGGACGGAGCTGAGGAAATACACGCAGGAGAAGATCTGAGCAGCTCGGCCGCCGCATTTGCGGATTTCGCCGACGAACAAGGAGTGTGACAATGACCATTCCCTCCGAAATGAAGGCGCTGCTCCTGGTCGGTGACGGCTACACCAGGACACCGAGCGGCAGCGTGCTCGAGGCGATGGAACCCTATCTCGAGCCGGGTAGCATCGCGGTGCCGGCGCCCGGACCGAGCCAGGTGCTGATCAAGGTCAGCCTTGCCTCGATCAATCCATCCGACGTCGCCTTCATCAAGGGCCAGTACGGCCAGCCGCGCGCCAAGGGCCGGCCGGCCGGCTTCGAGGGGGTCGGCACCATCGTCGCCGGTGGCGACGAGCCTTATCCGAAAAGCCTCGTCGGCAAGCGCGTCGCCTTCGCCACCGGCCTCAGCAACTGGGGCTCGTGGGCCGAATATGCCGTCGCCGAGGCAGCGGCCTGCATTCCGCTGCTCGACACGGTGCGCGATGAGGACGGCGCGGCGATGATCGTCAATCCGCTCACCGCGATCGCCATGTTCGACATCGTCAAACAGGAGGGCGAAAAGGCCTTCGTCATGACCGCCGGCGCCAGCCAGCTCTGCAAGCTGATCATCGGCCTCGCCAGGGAGGAAGGCTTCCGGCCTATCGTCACCGTGCGCCGCGACGAGCAGATCGCGCTGTTGAAGGAGATCGGCGCTGTCCATGTGCTCAACGAGAAGGCGCCGGATTTCGAGGCCACGCTGCGCGAGGTGATGAAGGCCGAACAGCCGCGAATCTTCCTCGATGCTGTCACCGGGCCGCTGGCTTCCGCCATCTTCAATGCCATGCCGAAACGGGCGCGCTGGATCATCTATGGCCGGCTCGACACGGACGCCACCGTCATCCGCGAGCCCGGCCAACTGATCTTCCAGCACAAGCATATCGAAGGCTTCTGGCTGAGCGAATGGATGCGGCAATTCAAGGAGCGGCGCGCTCCCGCGATCCTGGAAGCGCAGAAGCGGTTTTCCGACGGACGCTGGTCGACCGACGTCACGGCCGTCGTGCCGCTCGCCGAGGCAATCGCGCGGGTGCCGGCGGAACTCGCCAAGCCTAACGGCAAGGTTTTCATCCGGCCTTGATGCCGTTCGAAGGCGTGCGAAAGCGCGAAAAAGAAGGCTTTCTGAACACCTTTCCCAGCGAGATCGTTGCCATGCCCGACCATCCGCGACGTCCCGCGAAGTTGATGGCCGCGTCTTTCAGCCCCCTATGCCGTGCAGCTTTGTCCGTGATATGCCGCCGCCATCGAATGCCGGGACGGTGCTGGACTGAGCCTGTCCCGGATGTTGTTGGGGTGTCTTGATGACGATGTCCAAGCCGGTTTTCGACCGTTTGGGATTTGGCCTGTGGATCGGAGCGTTCCTGGTCGTTCTTGTCCTGGTCTTGTGGTCACCCCATACGCGGACGGTCTGGCAAGCCTATATAGACGGCAGCGAGGCGCTGCTGGCCCGCCGGCCGCTCTACAATATCCAGTCCGAGATGGGATATCTCTATGCGCCGGCCTTTGCCGCGCTCTATGTTCCGGTGGTGAAGCTCGGCCCGCATCTGGGCGGCCTGGTGTGGCATACTATCGGTTTCGCGGCGCTGACCTTCGCCGCGATGCGGCAGGTGCGCAAACTCGGCGGCGGGGAATTGCCGTGGCTGCTTTCCTTCGGGCTGTTCCTTGCCCTGCCGATGGCTCTGGGTGCGATCCGTAACGGCCAGGCGACAATCCTTTTGACCGGTGCCTGCTGGCTTGTCACTTTGTCGGCGCTCGAAGGGCGGCGCGCCGAAACCTTCTTCTGGGCTTCGCTTGCCATCATAGCCAAACCGACCGCGATCATCATGCTCTTGCTGGTGGGAGCCCTGCGTTTCCGGCTGATACCGGTGCTCGTGCTGGCGGTACTGTTCGTGCTCGCCTTACCCTACGCTTTCGCGCCCGCCGGCTATCTCAACGACCAATATCGTGCTTTCGCCGGGATGCTGACCGCGATGGCGGTCGACAACACCAGCCATTTTGTCCCCACCGACTTCACGGCACCGTTCACCAAAATGGGGCTGCCCATCCCGGAATTCGGCGCCACGATCGTGCGCATCGTCATGGCCCTGTTTACGCTCTCAGCCGTCATCTGGTTTGACCGCAAGCTCGAACGCGGAACGGCTGGTCTCGCCATCTTCCTGACGGCGACGTTCTACATGTGCGTCTTCAACCCGCGCGTCGAGCCCAACACCTATGCCATGATCGCCGTGCCCGCCGGCCTCGCTATTGCCCTGTTGTGGCGCGAGGAACGAGGCGGCATGTTGGCCTCGGTGCTGTCCGTTATGCTGCTCCTGACAGGATTGACGGGCGTCGAGCGCCATATCCAGGATTTCACGTACCCCTGGTTCCGGCCGATCGCGGTCACCCTTATCGCCGGTTCCCTGATCTGGTGGTTTTGGGCGAGATCCGGTGACAAGGGGGCGCGAGACATGATGAGGCGAGACAAGGTGATGAATGAAAGGCCTGTCGCAAATGGCTGAGTCGCGGCCCGTTCTCGATATCGTGGCACCGTTCCTCAATGAGGCGCAATCGGCATCGGCTTTTGCCGCATTGCTCGACAAGCTTGAAGCCGCGGTAGCGCAGCGTTTCGGCATGGAACTCCACAAGATCCTGGTCGACGACGGCAGTCGCGACGATGGCGCCGAGCGGTTTTCGCGGGCGCTGTCGGGTTCCTGGGAGATCGTGCGGCTCAGCCGCAATTTCGGCAAGGAGGTCGCGGTGCTCGCCGGCCTCGACCGGTCGCGCGGCGACATGGCGCTGGTCATGGACGCCGACCTCCAGCATTCGATGGACACCAGCCTGAAGATGATCGCAGAGCTGGTGGAAAACCCCGATATCGATGTGGTCTACGCGCAGAACGACCGCCGCGAGGCGAGCTGGCGGCGCAGCCAGCTGGCGCGGCTTTTCTACAGCCTGATCAACAGCAGCCAGCGTTTCGACATTCCCGAGAATGCGGGAGATTTTCGCGTCATGCGTGGTGCCGTGGTGCGCGCGCTGACGAGCCTGCGCGACAAGCGGCGCTTCAACAAGGGCCTGTTCGCCTGGGCCGGCTTCCGCCAGAAAGCCATACAATATTCGCCGGAGAACCGTGTCACCGGGACGTCGAAATGGAGTCGGCTCAACCTGATCGCCTTCTCGCTGGAAGGGTTTACCTCCTTTTCCGTCATTCCGTTGCGCATCATCAGCCTGAGCGGGATGCTGGCGGCGTTGGCGGGCCTCGTCTACGGAGCCAAGGTCTTCTTCGAGGTGATGTTCTACGGCATCGCCGTCCCCGGCTATCCCAGCCTTATGGTCGCCGTCGTCCTGCTCGGCGGCCTCAACCTCACCTTGCTTGGCCTGATTGGCGAATATGTCTGGGTCACGCTCTCGGAAAGCAAGGACCGGCCGGTCTATATCGTGCGCGATGTCATGCGCGGCGAGATGGCCCCCGACCGGCCGCCGGGCGCTTCCGGAACATGATGCGGCGCATCCGCCTGATCGCCGACGATTACGGCCTGGCGCCCGGCGTCTGCGCCGGGATACTCGACCTGCTCGATCGCGGCCGCCTGACCGGCACCAGCTGCATGACCGGCTTTCCGGAATGGCCTGACGCGGCGGCGCGTATCAAGCCGCTGTGCGGCCGCGCGGCGGTCGGTCTGCACCTGACCCTTACCGACCAGCCGGCCATCACCGGCCGGTCGAGCCTGGCGCCGGAAGGCCGGCTGCCGCCGCTGCGTTCGCTGGCATTGCCGGTCCTGCGCGGCCGCGTCGACGCGTGGGACGTCCATGCCGAACTCGATGCGCAGTACAACCGCTTCGTCGAGGCGTTGGGCCGCCAGCCTGACTTCATAGACGGGCACCAGCACGTGCATTTCCTGCCGGCCGTGCGCGCATGGCTGCGGGCACGTTTTTCCGAAGGCGCCAGGCCGGCGTTGCGCGGTGCTCCGGCGATTGGCAAGGCCGCCGTGGCGCCTAAAGTCGCGGCAATCGCTGCCCTGGCCGCCGGCTTCAACCGGTCGATGGCGCGGGCCGGCTTCATCATCTTCGAGCCGCTCGCCGGCATCTACGATTGGCGGCAACCCGAGAGATTTGCTCCGGTTCTGCAAGCTGCCGTCGAAGCAATGCCGCAACGGGGCCTGTTCATGTGCCATCCCGGCCACGTCGACGAGACGCTGCGGGCACGCGACCCGATGCAAAGCGTGCGCGAGGTGGAATTCTCGGTCCTGGCTTCGGACGCTCTCGGCGCGAGCCTGGCCCGCGCCGGTGTCGAGATCATGGACGGCAAGGGATGAGCGGCGCGGAGCAGCCCCGCCGTTCGACCGGCAGCAAGATCGTGCGCTTTGCCATTGTCGGGCTGGCGAACACGGCCATCGACCTTGCCGGCTTTTTCCTGCTGCTCAAGCTGCATGTCCCGCCGCTGCCGGCCAATGTCGTCTCATGGTCCATCGCCGTCGTCTTCTCTTTCGTGGCCAATGGCTTCTGGTCGTTCGAGCGCAACCACGCCATCCGGCTGCATGACGCTTTCCTGCGTTTCGTCTCGCTTGGGGCGCTGATTTCGCTCGGCGTTTCCAGCCTGTCGATCGCACTCTTCGCCGGCATCGCCGGTGTGTGGCCGGCGAAGATCGGCGGCGTCATCGTGGCGGCAGTGCTGAATTTCCTCGCCGCGCGCTGGTCGATCGAAGGCCGGCTGCTGAAATAGCGGCCCTGTCTTGTCTGACGAAGCCGCGGGCGGAAAACAGCCATCCCGCTTCCCGGATATTGCCTACTCCGCCGGCTCCATATTGGTGTAGGCGGCTTCCTCGAGCTCACGCTTGAGGCGTGCCTCCTCATGGGTCTTCGGGGTGACGAAGCGGCCAAGCAGGAGGTAGGCGACGGGCGTCAGGAACAGCGTCGAGATGGTGGCCAGCCCCAACCCGCCGACGATCACCCAGCCGAGCGCCACGCGCGCCTCGGCACCGGCGCCGGCGGCCAGCACCAGCGGCACGCCGCCAAGTATGGTGCAGATCATCGTCATCATCACCGGCCGCAAGCGAATGGTCGAAGCCTGCTCGATCGCTTCGCGCACGCCGAGCCCACGGTCGCGCAGCTGGTTGGCGAATTCGACGATCAGGATGCCGTTCTTGGCCATGACGCCGACCAGCAGCACCAGGCCGATCTGGCTGTAGGCGTTGAGGCTGGTGCCGGACAAGAGCAAGGCAAAGATCGCACAGGCGAGGCCGAGCGGCACCGTCGCCATGATGATGACGGCGCTGACGAAGCTTTCGAACTGCGCGGCCAGCACCAGAAGGATGATGACCAGCGCGAAGCCGAAGATGGTGACCATGGCGCTGTTGGTCTCGCCCAGCGTCGCGGCTTCGGCCAGCGGCAGGATGCGGCTGCCCGGCGGCAGCAGCGGCGTGGCGATCTCCTCGGCGCGGGTCAGCGCGTCGCCAAGCGCGAAATTGCCCGAGAGGTTGGACGTGATGGCCACCGATGGCTGCTGCTGCTCGCGCGACAGAGACGGCGGCACGGCGCGTTCGGTCAGCTTGGCGATGGTCGACATCGGCACGAAGCGGCCGTCGCCCGTCTTGAGGAAGACGTTTTCCAGATCGGTCGGATCGTTGATCGGGTTGGTGGTGGAGACCAGTTTCACGCCATAGCTGCGGTCGGCGATGTAGACATCGACGACATCATTGCCGTCGAGCATGGCCTGCATCGTGTTGGCGAGCCCCGTAATGTCGATGCCGAGATCGGAGGCGCGCTCGCGGTCGATGGCGACGGCCAGCTGCGGCTGCGTCGGGTCGATCGACAGGCGCGGCGTCTGGAAGCGCGGGTCCTTCTGCATCTCGCCGATGATCTTCACCGCCGCGTCGCCAAGCGCCTTGCGGTCGTTGCCGACCAGCGCGAACTGCAGGCCGTTGCCGGCGCCTCGGATGCCAAGGCTGTTGGGCTGCACCGGGAAGATGCGCACGCTCGGCACCTGCTTGGTCAGCTGGCTGATCTCGGCCATGATCTCCTGCTGGCTGCGGCTGCGCTCGTTCCAAGGGGCGAGCGTCATCACCATGAAGCCGGAATTGTAGGAACCGTTCTGGCCGGCATTCTCGAAGGTTGAGCGGATCTCGCCGGAATCGCGCATCGGCTGGATCAGCTTCTCGATCTTCTGCATCTGCTGCGTCGTGTAGTCGAGGCTGACGCCTTGAGGGGCATTGATGCGCAACAGCACCGCCGCGCGGTCCTCGGTTGGTGTCAGTTCCTGGCGGATGGTGCCGAACAAAGTGAAGGCGGTGCCGGCAAACAGCACAGCGACCAGAACCACGATCCAGGGCGCGTCGAGGCAGGCGTGCAGCGCGCGCTTGTAGGCGGCATTCAGCGCACCGCCGATACGGGCGCCGATGCCCTGGCCGCCTTCATGGTGAAGCGATGCGTTTGTCAGCATGCGCGAGGCGAGCATCGGGCAAAGCGTCAGCGCCACCACGCAGGACAGGAGCACCGACATGGCAAGCACGAAGCCGAATTCGCGGAACAGGCCGCCCGTCTGGCCCGGCAGGAACGAGATCGGCACGAAGACGGCAACCAGCGTCAACGTCGTGGCGACGACGGCGAAGAACACCTCCTGGGCGCCGAGCACGGCGGCGGCGCGTGGTCCCATGCCTTCGTTGCGCCGTCGCACGATATTTTCCAGAACGACGATGGCATCGTCGACGACAAGGCCCGTGGCCAGCACCAGGGCGAGCAGCGTCAGGATGTTGACCGAGAAGCCGGCTAGATAGATGGCGGCGATGGTGCCGATCATGGCGACCGGCATCGACAGGCCCGGGATCAGCGTCGCGCGCCAGTCGAGCAGGAAGACGTAGATGACGATTAGCACCATGGTGACCGACAGGCCAAGCGCGATCTCGACCTCGTGCACGGCGCCCTTGACGAAGACGGCGTCGTCACTGGTGATCTTGATCGCCATGCCCTTGGGCAGGTTCTCCTGCAGTTTGGCGACGGCAGCCTGGACGCCGGTCGAAATATCAAGCGTGTTCGATTCCGCCTGGCGGATGATGCCGATACCGATGCCGGTCTTGCCATCGGAACGCAGCGTGGTCTGGCCGACATCGGGGCCGAGCGTGACAGTGGCGACATCGCGGATGCGCGTCGTGCCGCCGATGATGATGTTTTCGAATTCCTCGGGCGTGGTCACGTCGGCGGTGGTGCGGACGATCAGGTCCTGGTTGGTCGTGGTGATCGAACCGGCGGGCGAATCGAAAGCAACCGAGGCAAGGGCTGCCCTGAGATCGGCCACGGTGAAGCCGAGGCTGGCGAGCTTGTTCTGGTCGACGTCGATGCGGAAGATCTTGTCGCGGTCGCCATAGACCTGGACGTCGGCGACGCCAGGCACGGCGGCCAGTTCATCCTCGATCTGGTCCTGGACCACCACGGTCATGTCCTGGATCGACATGTTGTCCGAGGTCACCGCCAAGCGCATCACTGCATCGGAATTGGCATCGGCCTTGACGATGCGGGGCGGATCGGCCGTGTCCGGCATCTGGTTGGCGACGCGGCCAACGGCATCGCGCACGTCGGAGGCGGCGACATTGAGGTCGACACCATCGTTGAACTCGATGGTGACACGGCTCGAGCCGAAGGAGGAGGAAGAAGAGATCGACTTGACGCCGGAGACACGGGCGACGGCGCCCTCGATCGTGTCGGTCAGTTCGCGGTCGACGGTCTCGGCGGCCGCACCCTCGAAAGTGGTCGAAACGGTGACCACCGCGCGGTCGACATCGGGCAATTCACGGATTTCGACGCCGTAAAAGGCCGCGAGACCGGCAACCGCGATAAGCACGTTGAGCACGAAGGCCATGACCGGCCTGCGAATGAACAGGGCGGTGAAGCCGGTATCGCTGGCGGCGTTGGCGGATCCGGTCATGAGCCTTCGGCGGTGTTGGCGGCGCGCTGTTCCTGGCCGGCGATGCGGACCTCACCGCCTTCGCTGACGCTCTGGGTGCCTTCGGTGACCACCATGTCGCCGCTGTCGATCTCCGCGTCGATCAGAACGGTCTCGGTGTTGCGCTGGATGATGCGCACCGGCACGCGTTTGGCCTTGCCGTCCTCGATCTGCCAGACATAGGCGCCGTCCGACCCCCACAGGATCGCCAGCGGGCTGACGGCCGGATAGGTCTCACCGGGGAATTTCATGGTGATGGAGAACGACATGCCGGCGCGCAGCGAATCGGCGGGATTGGCTATCTTGGCCTTGACCAGCAGCGTGCGGCTCTTCTCGTCGATGTGGTTGTCGATGGCCGAAACCGTGCCGGTATAGGCGTTGCTGGGATTGGCGATCGGCGTCGCGGTCAATTGAGCGCCGACCTTGACGGCGGCGGCGAAGCGCTCGGGCACCTGGAAATCCACCAGGATCGAGGAGCGGTCGTCGAGGGTGGCGATCGCCGACTGGTTGGTCACATAGTTGCCGGCCGATATCGGCAGGATGCCGACGGTGCCGGCGATCGGTGCCAGGATGGAGCGGCGCTGCAGCGCAAGCTCGGCGTCCTGGAGCGCCAGCTTGGCATTCGACAAGGTCACCTCGGCGTCGGCCACCGCCACCGGGGTGGCGGCATTCGAGGCGCGCAGCGACTTGACGCGATCGAGCTTGGATTGCGCATCCTGCAAAGCGAGTTTCGCCCGGTTCTGGGCGATGACCTCGGTCTCGGAATCGAGCGTCGCGATGATCTGCCCCTTGTCGACATGGCTGCCGGACTCGACCAGCAGTTCGGCAAGGCGGCCGGAACTGTAGGGATTGACGGTCACCGAAGCGTTGGCGCGGCCGGTGCCGATCGCCTGCAGGCGATCGTTGATAACAGCCGAGGCGGCCGGCGATGCAACGATGGTGGCAATCTGGGCGCGGTTGCCCCCCGTCTGCCGGGAGCCACCTGCCGCCGTTTCCTTCGTTGGAGGTGTCGCGCCATAGGCCCAGTCGATACCCCAGCGCGCCAGCACTTGCGGAGCGCCGGGGTAGAAGCGCGCCCACGCGGCCGCGGCGGCGACCACGATCACAAACGCAAGGACAATCTGTTTCCAGCTCGGCATCGATACTCCAGCGGCAAGAATCGTCTGCCGGTTCCAGGTGGAAGCGGATGCAGCGACGATACGGGCTGGCAGCAAAAACCGGCCACGCCACACCCGATATCACCGGTTTATGGCAATTATCACGCAATCGTGCACATTAAATCTCGGTAACGTGAAATCCGCGGCGCCCGGTTGGAGCGGATGCCTAACGCAGGCCTTCCATCTCGCGGATGCGACGGGCACCGTCGGCTTCGAGCTGTCTTGTGACGGCGCCGATCAACGTTTCGGCGACGACGAAAAGTGCCGCCGAAGAATCCCATGCCGACGGCACGGCGGTTCGTCCGGCGATGACATGGCGGGCAAACCGGGCGATCGGCGACAGCCACTGATCGGTGAACAACACGATCTGGACGCCGCGCTGATGCGCCTTCTCGGCGAAGCGGACGAGACTGTCCTGGTAGCGCCTGATGTCGAAGATCACCAGCACGTCGCGCTTGCCCATGTCGATCAGCCGGTCGCGCCACATGCTCTCCTGGCCGGCGAGGTGAAAGACATCGGGCTGGATAACGGCAAGATGGGCGGCCATGTAACGCGCCAGCGGGTCGGTGAAGCGGCCGCCGATCAGAAATGTCTTGCCACGCCGATCGGCGAGCCGCGCCGCGATATCGGCAAGCTGCCTGTCGGAGAGGTGGCGGAAGGTCTCGCGCATATTGTCGAGCGTCGCTTCCAGCATCGGCGAGACCGTGCCGCCGCCGGGCGAGGGCGGGTTGAGGGTTCGTATTGCCGGCGATTGCAATTGCGCCGCCAGTTCGTCCTGCAGGGTCGACTGGAATTCCGGATAGTTCTGGAAGCCGAGCCGGGCCACGAAGCGCAGGATCGTTGGCGAGGAGACACCGGCCGCGGCCGAGAATTCGGCGACCGTCTTCAGGCCGATCATCGGATAGCTCGCAATCAGCGTCTGGGCCGCGCGCCGTTCGCCGGCCGGCATCGCGCCGATGCGGTCGGCGATCAGTTCGGCAATGCTGGAAATCATGTTTTCCCCCACCCGCTGGCCCTGCCCACGAGATCGCATTTGACAAAGCCGGGCAAACTGTATGAAATCATCCACAGGGACGCAATGAGGCAAAATACGTAACATACGATACAGCGCTCCCCGGGGACGGCAGACTATGGAGAAAGCACGGCCCGCCAGCCTTGCATCGTCTGATACCGTGGGGGTGACAAACCCTGGCGGATCAAGCCCCTTCGTGCTGACCTGCGATCACGCTTCCAATTTCCTGCCCGCCGAATTCGGTACGCTCGGCCTTGCCGCCGAGGACCTGTCCCGCCACATCGCCTGGGATCCCGGCGCGCTGCCGGTTGCACTGCGCATGGCGCAGGCCCTGGACGCGACGCTGGTCGAAACCAGAATCTCGCGCCTCGTCATCGACTGCAACCGGCCGCTCGATGCGCCGGACCTGGTGCCGCCGGTCAGCGAAACGACGGTCATTCCCGGCAATGCCGGCCTGACCGACAAGCAGCGCGCGGCGCGGGTCGCCCTGTCATGGCAGCCGTTTCACGGCGCCATCGAGCGCATCGTCGAGGAACGGCTGGCGCGCGGCCAGGAGACCCGGCTGGTTTCCGTGCATTCCTTCACGCCCGTCTACAAGGGCCGCAACCGGCCCTGGCATATCGGCATCATCCACGATGAGGACCGCCGGCTGGCCTCGCCGCTGATATCGGCGCTCGGGCGGCTTGCCGGCATTACCGTCGGCGTCAACGAACCCTATTCGCCAGCCGACCGCGTCTATTTCACGCTGGAACGGCATGCGCGCTCGCGCGGGCTGCCCTGCGCGATGATCGAAATCCGCAACGATGAAATCTCCGGCGAGACCGGGCAGCGGAAATGGGCGGATCTGCTCACGGGCATTTTTTCGGATCTGGAACCAGAGGAGGCCACGCGGCCCAGATCGCATTCAGTCAGAAAGTCAGTCCAATCGGCCAGCTGAAAAACAAACAGGGGACTTCCAATGGCAGCACCGGGTTATACAGACGTTGACAAGGCGGAGGACGTAAAGCACCTCCACAGCATGGGCTATGCCCAGGAACTGGAGCGGCGGCTCAGCCGCTTTTCGAATTTCGCGGTTTCCTTCTCGATTATCTGCATCCTGTCGGGCGGCATCAATTCGCTGGCGCAAGGCACCTCCGGTGCCGGCGGCATCGGCATCGGCATCGGCTGGCTGGTCGGCTGCTTCGTGTCGCTGACCTTCGCGGTCGCCATGTCGCAGATCAGCTCGGCCTATCCGACCGCCGGCGGGCTCTATCACTGGGGTTCGATCCTCGGCAATCGCGGCACCGGCTGGGTCACGGCCTGGCTTAACCTGCTGGGCCTGATCACCGTTCTCGGCGCCATCAATGTCGGCACCTGGACGTTCTTCATCGGCGCTTTCGGGCCGGCGCTGGGAATTGACGGCTCGCTGACCAACCAGATGATCTTCCTGGTCGTCATCACCGGCCTCCAGGCGCTGATCAACCATCTCGGCATCAAGCTGACGGCGAAGCTGACCGACTTCTCCGGTTATCTGATTTTCTTCGGCGCGATTCTGATCGCGGTGGTCTGCCTGATTTTCGCCGAGCATTGGGACGTCAGCCGTCTCTTCACCTTCCACAACTACTCCGGTGATGCAGGCGGCGGTGTCTGGCCGTCGGTGTCGAATGCCTGGGTGTTCGCGCTCGGCCTGTTGCTGCCGATCTACACGATCACCGGTTATGATGCTTCGGCGCATACATCGGAAGAAACCATCAAGGCGGCCTCTTCCGTGCCGCGCGCCATGGTCATGTCGGTCGTCTGGTCGGCCCTCTTCGGCTATCTGTTCCTCGCCGCTTTCGTGCTGATGATCCCGAACATGGACGATGCTGCCAAGCAGGGCTGGAACGTGTTCTTCTGGGCCTTCGACCAACGCGTTCCCTCCGGCCTCAAGGAGTTCGTCTATCTCGTCGTGTTCATCGCGCAGCTTCTGTGCGGTCTCGCCACCGTCACTTCGGCGTCGCGCATGATCTTCGCCTTCTCGCGTGACGGCGGCCTGCCCGGCTCGGCGACACTCGCCAAGGTCAGCCCGACCTACCGCACGCCGGTGGCGGCGATCTGGACGGCATCGATCCTGTCGGTGCTGTTCGTCTGGGGCTCGACGCTGGTTTCGGTCGCCGGCACCTCGGCCTATACCATCGTCGTGTCCTGCACCGTCATCTTCCTGTTCCTGTCCTTCACCGTGCCGATCGTGCTCGGGATGCTGGCCTGGGGCACGCCGAAGTGGGACAAGATGGGGCCGTGGAACATGGGGCGCGGCGTGTTCATGCTGTTCGCCTTCCTGTCGATCGTATCGATGATCCTGATCTTCATCATCGGCATCCAGCCGCCGAACGACTGGGCGCTCTACATCACCGTCGGCTTCTTCATTCTGACGGCGATCGTGTGGTTCGCCTTCGAACGCAACCGCTTCCAGGGGCCGCCGCTCGGCGACATCATCGCGGCGCGCCAGGCAGCGATCAAGGCGGCGGAACAGGCGGTCGGCGAAACCGGCGGTCACTGATCTCGACCATCAAGGCCATGGCCGGCATCGTGCCGGCCATGGTTTCGTTTATCCCTTTCAACGACCAAGCATTGGAGCGCCAAAGGAATGGCCGGAAATTTCTCGTTCGATCAGTTGAAGAAAGCGGTCTCCAGCGGCGAGATCGACACGGTGCTGGCCTGCATCGTCGACATGCAGGGGCGGCTGGCGGGAAAACGGTTCCTGGCGCAGTACTTCGTCGATTCCGCGCATGACGAAACGCATGGCTGCAACTATCTCCTGGCCGCCGACATCGATATGGAGCCGGTGCCCGGCTACAAGGCGGCGAGCTGGTCGAAGGGCTATGGCGATTTCGTCATGAAGCCGGACCTTGCCACGCTGCGGCGCATTCCGTGGCTGGAAAAGACCGCGCTGGTGATCTGTGACGTGCTTGACCACCACACCCATGACGACCTGCCGCATTCGCCGCGCGCGATCCTGAAGAAGCAGGTCAAGCGGCTGCAGGAGCGCGGCTATATCGGCTATTTCGCTTCCGAGCTCGAATTCTATCTGTTCAACGAGACCTACGATTCCGCTCGCAAGAAGCACTGGCAGGGCCTCGATACCGCTTCGCCCTATATCGGCGACTACCAGATCGGCATCACCACCAAGGAAGAAGGCGTCATGCGCCGGCTTCGCAACGAGATGGAAGCGGCCGGTATCCCGATCGAAAACTCCAAGGGCGAATGGGGCCCGGGCCAGGAAGAGATCAATGTGCGCTACGCCGAAGCGCTCGACATGGCCGACCGGCACGTCATCCTGAAGAACGGCGCCAAGGAGATCGCCGAGTCCGAAGGCAAGGCGATCTCGTTCATGTCCAAGTACAATTACGGGCTCGCCGGCAATTCCAGCCACATCCACAATTCGCTGTGGAGCGCCGACGGCAAGACGCCGCTGTTCTTCGACAAGAAGGCCGACTGGACGCTGTCGACGCTCGGCCAGCAATGGGCGGCCGGGCAACTGAAATATGCCAAGGAATTCACCTGGTTCCTGGCGCCCTACATCAACTCCTACAAGCGCTTCCAGGCCGGCACCTTCGCGCCGACCAAGATCATGTGGAGCGAGGACAACCGCACCGCCGGCTTCCGCCTGTGCGGCGAGGGCACCAAGGGCATCCGCATGGAATGCCGTATCGGCGGCGCCGACCTGAACCCCTACCTCGCCTTCGCGGCGCTGATCGCCGCCGGCCTTGCCGGCATCGATGAGAAGCTGGAGTTGCAGAAGCCTTTCGTCGGCGATGCCTATCAGGCATCTCGCTTGCCGGAGATCCCGAAGACGCTGCGCGACGCCACCGAGACGCTGGCCAAGTCGAAGATGCTGAAGCAGGCGCTCGGCGAAGATGTGCTCGAACATTATGTCCACACGGCAAAATGGGAGCAGTTCGAATACGACCGCCGCATTACGGATTGGGAACTGCACAGAGGGTTCGAGCGGTACTAGGGTAGCAGCCAACGCCTGGCGCTGCCCCTCACTCTTTCCCGGCGAGAATGGGAAAGGGTGCGCCAGCGTTGGAGCGCTTACCTTCCTCGCCACTGCGGGAGAAGGTGCCGGCAGGCGGATGGGGGTAGCGCCAAGCAATGTGATTTTCGATTGTTGTAAAAGTGCGAGGACTTAGAAAATGACCGAAACGGTCAAACTCATTACCCCCATAGACGGCTCGATCTATGCCGAGCGGCCCGTGGCAACGGACCAGGCGATCAATGCCGCTGTCGAGCGCGCCAAGGCGGCGCAGGAGAAATGGGTCGAGACGCCGATCGTCGAGCGCGGCAAGTACATGCTTGCGATGCTCGAAGCGCTGGTGGCGATGACCGATGAGATCGTGCCCGAGATCGCCTGGCAGATGGGGCGTCCGGTGCGCTATGGCGGCGAGTTCGGCGGCGTCAAGGAACGCACCAATTACATGGTCGAGATCGCTGAGGCGGCGCTGAAATCCGTGCCGGCATCCAACCCGAAGGACGGCTTTCGGCGTTATGTGAAGAAGGATCCGCTCGGCGTGGTCATGGTGATCGCGCCCTGGAACTATCCCTATCTGACCGCCGTCAACACGATCGTGCCGGCGCTGATGGCCGGCAACGCCGTTATCCTCAAGCATGCGGCGCAGACGCTGCTGGTCGGCGAGCGCTTCAGCCAAGCCTTCGAGAAGGCCGGCCTGCCCAAGGGTGTGTTCCAGAATATCGTGCTCAATCACGCCCAGACCGAAAAGCTGCTTGGTTCGGGCAAGATCGACCATGTCAACTTCACCGGTTCGGTCGGCGGCGGCCGTGCCATCGAAAAGGCGGCGGCGGGTACCTTCATGACGCTCGGCCTTGAGCTTGGCGGCAAGGATCCGGCCTATGTGCTGCCCGACGCCAAGATGGATCACGCTGTCGCCAATCTGGTCGACGGCGCCTTCTACAATTCCGGCCAGTGCTGCTGCGGCATCGAGCGCGTCTATGTGCACGAGAAGGTCTATGACGAGTTCGTCGAGGGCTTCATCGCCGAGACCAAGAACTATGTCGTCGGCAATCCGCTGGAGCAGGCGACGACGATGGGGCCGATGGCGCAAGCGCGCTTCGCCGACCTGATCCGCGAGCAGAAGGCCGAAGCGCTGCGCAAGGGCGCCAAGGCGCACATAAACATGAAGGTGGCTAACGACAGGGCGGGCTCGCCCTATCTGGCGCCGGAGGTGCTGACGCAAGTCGATCATCAGATGAGCGTCATGCGCGAGGAAAGCTTTGGCCCGATCGTCGGCATCATGAAGGTGCGCAATGACGAGGAGGCGATCGCGCTGATGAACGACAGCCCCTATGGGCTGACGGCCTCGATCTGGACCAGGGATACCGAGCATGCGGTGGCGATCGGCAACCGGGTCGAAACCGGCACTGTGTTCATGAACCGCTGCGACTATCTCGATCCGGCCCTGGTCTGGACCGGCGTCAAGGACACCGGCAAGGGTGCGGCACTGTCAGCCATCGGCTACGACAATCTGACCCGGCCGAAATCCTTCCACCTGCGCGAAGCCATCTGATTTTTCGAAAGACAAGCAATGTCCAAGCTGATCTCCAAATGGAACTACCCCACCACCGTCCGCTTCGGCGCCGGGCGCATCAAGGAATTGCCTGAGGTGTTGGCGGCTACCGGCATCAAGCGGCCGCTCTTCGTCACCGATCCGGGCCTGGCGAAACTGCCGGTCGTCGCCTCGACGCTGAAGATTCTCGACGATGCCAAGGTGCCCTACGGCGTGTTCTCGGAGGTGAGGCCGAACCCCGTCGAGTCCAACCTCACCGCCGGCATTGCCGTGTTCAAGAAGGGCAAGCATGACGGCGTCATCGCCTTCGGCGGCGGCTCGGCGCTCGATCTCGGCAAGCTGATCGCCTTCCAGGCGGGCCAGACGCGGCCGGTATGGGATTTCGAGGATGTCGGCGACTGGTGGACGCGCGCCAACTCCGACACCATCGCTCCGATCATCGCGGTGCCGACCACGGCTGGTACCGGATCGGAAGTCGGCCGCGCCGGCGTCATCACCAATGAGGAGACGCACACCAAGAAGGTCATCTTCCATCCGAAGCTGCTGCCCGCGATCGTGATCGCCGATCCGGAGCTGTCGGTTGGCATGCCTGGCTTCATCACCGCCGGCACCGGCATGGATGCGCTTGCCCACTGCCTCGAAGCCTATTGTGCGCCGGGCTACCATCCGATGGCCGACGGCATCGCGGTGGAAGGCATTCGCCTGGTGTTCGAGAACCTGCCGAAGGCCTTCGCCAACGGCAAGGACCTCGTCGCGCGCGCCCATATGATGAGTGCGGCCGCCATGGGCGCCACCGCCTTCCAGAAGGGGCTGGGCGCCATCCACTCGCTGTCGCATCCGGTCGGCGCGCTCTACGATACCCATCACGGCATGACCAATGCCGTGTTCATGCCCTATGTGCTGGCCTTCAATCGCGACTCCATCGAGGAGCGTATTGCCCGGCTCGCCGCCTATTGCGGCATCAAGGGAGGCTTCGATGGCTTTGCCAAGGCCATCATCAAGCTGCGCAAGGAGTTGAAGGTGCCGCACGCGCTGCCGGGCCTGATCAAGGGCCTCGACATGGACAAGAAGCGCAAGGCGCTGATCGCGGACATGGCGGTGGTCGATCCGACGGCCGGCGGCAACCCGGTCAAGCTGACAAAGAAGGCGGCGCTGACGCTGCTGGAAAACGCGATCGCCGGCACGATCTGACGGCGTGTGACTGCCAGAAAATTGATCTGGAAAATCAGGGCAAACCAAGGGGGAAGGATGAAATGCAAGGCACAAGGTGATTAGCCGGAAAAATAAGTGACGGCTAATTGCTACAGTCGGTTAAAAAGAGTTAACTTTTTCTGCTGCCGGCCAAGGGTTTCACAAAGCTTTCATCTGGCTGTCACATGAAAACGATACCGCATCGCAGGCGTTCAACAGCGTCAGTTCAACGGAGAGAACACATGTTCAAATTCACGGGGAAGGTGCTTTCCCTTTCGGCCGCGACCCTCATGGTGTCGTCGGTGATTTCGTCCGCGGCTTCGCTGGACGATCTCGTCAAGGCCGCGAAGGCCGAGGGCCAGCTCACCACCATCGCGCTGCCGCACGACTGGTGCGGCTACGGCGACGTCATCGCCGGCTTCAAGGCGAAGTATCCGGAAATCACCATCAACGAGCTCAACCCCGATGCCGGCTCCGGCGACGAGGTCGAGGCAATCAAGGCCAACAAGGACAACAAGGGCCCGCAGGCACCCGACGTCATCGACGTTGGCCTGTCCTTCGGCCCGACCGCCAAGGCCGATGGCCTGCTGCTGCCTTACAAGGTGTCGACCTGGGACTCGATCCCGGATAGCGCCAAGGATGCAGATGGCGCCTGGTACGGTGACTATTACGGCGTTCTCTCGTTCATGGTGAACAAGGACCTGGTCAAGGAATCGCCCAAGGACTGGGCCGATCTCCTGAAGCCGGAATTCGCCAATTCGGTGGCGCTTGCCGGTGATCCGCGCGCTTCCAACCAGGCCATCCAGGCCGTCTACGCTGCCGGCCTTTCCGGTGGCGCGGCTGCCGGTGAAGCCGCCGGCACCGCTGGCCTCGACTTCTTCAAGAAGCTCAACGCCGCCGGCAATTTCGTTCCGGTCGTCGGCAAGCCGGCAACGCTCGCCCAGGGCCAGACGCCGATCCTGATCAACTGGGACTACAATGCGCTCGCCGGCCGCGATACGCTGAAGGGCAACCCGCCCGTCGACGTCATCGTGCCGAAGACCGGCGTGGTCGCCGGTGTCTACGTCCAGGCGATCAGCGCCTTTGCGCCGCATCCGAACGCAGCCAAGCTTTGGATGGAATACCTCTATTCCGACGAAGGCCAGATCGGCTGGCTGAAGGGCTATTGCCACCCGATCCGCTTCAACGATCTCGCCAAGAACGGCAAGATCCCCGCGGACGTGCTGGCCAAGCTGCCGCCGGCGGAATCCTATGCCTCGGCCGCGTTCCCGACGCTCGACGAGCAGGGCAAGGCCAAGGAAGCGATCAGCAAGAACTGGGACGCCGTTGTCGGCGCCAACGTCAAGTAAGACTTGAAATCCACCGGGCGGCCGCGAGGCCGCCCGGCTTTCCCTCGAAGACGGTAGCCGGCGCATGACCGATCTTACGCTTTCAAATCAGGCACTTGCCACCAAACCCGCGCCGCCGAACGAGGCGACCGCCTTCCGCCTGCCGACGCAATGGATCGGCGTGGCGCCGTTCTTCATCTTTGCCCTGATGTTCCTGATCCTGCCCACGCTTTATCTCGTGCTGGGCGCGTTTCAACGCGGTGACGGCTCGTTCACCCTGGACAACATCCTGCAGCTGGTCACCGACCCGTCGATTAGCGCCTCCTATTGGGTTTCGATCAAGATCAGTTTCTGGTCGGCCATCATCGGCGCCTTTGCCGGCCTCGCAATAGCCATCGCGATCGTGCGTGGCGGGCTGCCAAGCTGGACGCGCTCCGCGACACTGACTTTTTCGGGCGTCGCGTCGAATTTCGCAGGCTTGCCGCTGGCGTTCGCGTTCCTGGCAACGCTTGGCCGCGTCGGCATCGTCACCACGCTTTTGCGTGACGTCCTCAATATCAACATCTATGCGATGGGCTTCAATTTCCTCACCACATCGGGCCTGATCGCGGTCTATCTGTTCTTCCAGATCCCGCTGATGGTGGTCATCATCGTGCCGGCCATCGACGGATTGAAGAAGGAATGGGGCGAGGCGGCGGCCACGCTTGGCGCCACGCAGTCGCAGTATTGGCGCATGGTGGTCATCCCGGTGATATGGCCGAGCTTTCTCGGCACCGTCATCCTCTTGTTCGCCAATGCGTTCGGCGCCATCGCCACAGCTTACGCGTTTGCCGGCCCGGCGCTCAACATCGTTCCCATCAAGCTCTATTCGCAGATCAATGGTGACGTGCTGCACAATCCGCAGCTTGGCTATGCCATCGCCTTCGGCATGATCGTCATCACGGGCTTGGCCAACGTCTTCTACATCTGGTTCCGGACTCGCTCCGAAAGGTGGCTGAAATGAAGTCGGGTAAGTTCTGGGCCTGGGTCATCTTCGTTGTCGGCGCGGCTTATTTCTTCATACCGCTGATGGCGACGGTCGAGTTCTCGTTGCGCATGCGCCGCGGCGTTCATTCCTTCGACGCCTATCGGATCGTGCTCGGCGACGCGCGCTTCCAGTCGACCTTCCTGTATTCGGTGATCGCGGCCATCTTCACCATCATACTCGGCGTGCTGATCGTGGTGCCGGCTGCCTATTGGATAAGGCTGCGTCTGCCGCAGCTCAGGCCGATCGTCGAATTCATCACCTTGCTGCCGCTGGTCATTCCGGCCATCGTCATCGTTTTCGGCTATATCAGGATGTACGGTTCGAATTCGCCGCTGCCGTTCCTGGGAAGCAATATGGGTGCGAACGCCCTGCTGGTCATCGGTTATGCAACGCTGTCGCTGCCTTACATGTATCGTGCCGTCGACACCGGCCTTCGCACCATCGATGTGCGCACGTTGACGGAAGCGGCTCAAATCCTGGGTGCCGGCTGGGGCACGATCATTGGCCGTGTCATCCTGCCCAATGTCCTGATTGCCGTGCTGTCGGGCGCCTTCCTCACCTTTGCCATCGTCATTGGCGAGTTCACCATGGCGAGCCTGCTCAACCGCCCGGCCTTTGGTCCTTACCTGCAGAACATCGGCGCCAACCGTGCTTATGAGCCCGCGGCCCTTGCCATCATCGCTTTCGCCATTACCTGGGGCTGCATGTCGCTCATCCAGATCCTGTCCCGCTTCGCGCCGAAATCGGCGAACCGACCGAACTGACCTGAGAGAAAAAGCCATGGCCGAGCCATTTCTGTCCATCCAGCATGTGCGAAAGTCCTACGGTTCCAACACCGTGGTCCAGGATTTCAGTCTCGACGTCGAGCCGGGCGAATTCGTCTCGTTCCTCGGACCGTCCGGCTGCGGCAAGACGACGGTGCTGCGCATGGTCGCCGGCTTCGAGGAGCCGTCGGCCGGCAAGATCGTCGTGGCCGGCAAGGACATTACGCGGCTGAAGCCCAACCAGCGCAATGTCGGCATGGTGTTCCAGGCCTACGCGCTGTTCCCGAACCTGACCGTGGCACAGAACATCGCTTTCGGACTGAAGGTCGCCGGCATGTCGAAGGCAGATGCCGACAAGCGCGTCGCCGAGATGCTCGACATGATCAAGCTGCCGCAGATGGCCGACCGCTATCCCTACCAGCTCTCAGGCGGCCAGCAGCAGCGCATCGCGCTGGCGCGCGCGATCGCGCCGAAACCGAAGCTCCTGCTGCTCGACGAGCCGCTGTCGGCGCTCGACGCCAAGGTGCGCGTGTCGCTGCGCGAGGAAATACGCTCCATCCAGAAGAAACTCGGCATCACCACCATCTTCGTCACCCATGACCAGGAAGAGGCGCTGTCGATCTCCGACCGCATCGCCGTCATGTATGGCGGCAAGGCCGAGCAGGTCGCCACCCCATTCGAGATCTACAACCGGCCGGCAACCAAGTTCGTGGCGAATTTCGTCGGCACGCTGAACGTGCTCGAGGGCAAGGTCACCGATGCCGCGTCCGGCAAGGTGCAGGTCAACACGCAGGAAGTCTCGCTCAAGGGCAAGCTCAACGGCTCGAAGTCGGGCGACACGCTGTCGCTGGCGCTGCGGCCGGAAGCGATCTCGCTCGGCCGCCAGCCCGGCCGAGACTCCAGCTTGACCGGAGAGATTTCCGAAGTGCACTTCCTCGGCTCGGTGATCCGCGTTCGCGTCGGCATCGGCGGCAACACGGTGTCGCTCGACACCTTTAACAACTCCGCCACCCCGCCGCCCGCTGTCGGCGAGAAGGCCGAGATTTCGTTCTCGTCGGGGGATATGCTGGTCCTTCATTGAAATGCCGTTGAGCGCTGACCTCAAGCCGGCGCAATGAACGGCTGCGATATCTCCTGAAAGACGGCCAAGGCTTCCATACGCTTGGCGTGTGCGCCGAGGGCCGGGAAATCGGCCAGCGACACCAGGCCCGGATGCGCCTCGCCGATAAAACGCAGCACCGCCGCGACCGCGATATCGGCATGACCGATATGGTCGCCGAACCAATACGCTGTCGGACGTTCGGCCCGTTCGGCCTCCAGCACGGCGAGCACCGCCTCTATCTGCATGCGGCAGCGCCCGACCCAGACATGGGAAATCTTCTCGTGCAGCCGCTTCTCGTAGAACAGGCTGACCGCCTTGTCGCCGAGCCCGGTGGCCAGGGCTGACACTTTCAGCGCCTGATGACGCATGGGCTCGCTCACCGGAAACATCCTGCGATCGGCCGGAACAAGGCTGTCGAGATAGTCGAGGATCAAATGGCTTTCGATCAGCACCTCGCCATTGTCCAGCACCAGGGTCGGTACCCGCGTCAGCGGATTGTAGGGACGGATCTTCTCGGCATCGCCGAAGGCCGACCACGGACGGTGCTCGAAGGAGATGCCATACAGGGTCAGCGCGATGCCGACACGGCGCACGAAAGGCGAGTCATATTGGCCGATGAGGATCATACCTGTCTTTTAAGCGGGAGGTGGTTTGCCGCCTACTGCCAGAGGGCTTGAGTTTGATGGCCAATCCACCGCATCCTGCAGGCATATCCGCGCCGGCAATCCCGTCTCACGGAAGTACCGCTCATGGCTCTTTTCGAACTGACGCTTGTCCTGCTTTTGACTGCCGTCGCGCTGACAGCGCTGTCGCGGCGGCTGGAGATACCCTATCCGTCGCTGCTGGCCTTGGCCGGGGTTGCGATCGCCTTCGTGCCCGGTGCGCCGATGATCGAGATCGATCCGGAGCTGGCGCTTGCGCTGTTCATCGCGCCGGTGCTTCTCGATGCCGCCTATGACACCTCGCTGCGCGACCTGAAGCGCTACAGGTTGTCGCTGGTGCTGCTGGCACTTGGCGCCGTTGTCTTCACCACTGTCGTCGTTGCCTTCGTCGGCTGGAAGATGGCCGGCCTGCCAATAGCGGCGGCGATCGCGCTCGGCGCCATCGTCGCGCCGCCGGACGCGGTGGCGGCATCCGCCGTACTGGGGCAATTCAAGGTGCCGCACCGCATCACCGCCATCCTGCAGGGCGAGAGCCTGCTCAACGATGCCACGGCCCTCCTGATCTACCGGCTGGCCGTTTCGGCGGCGCTCGGCTCGATCATGCTGAGCAACGCCATTCCGACGATCTTGCTGTCGACCATTGGCAGTCTGGTCGCGGGATATGTGCTTGGTCGCCTCTCGCTGCTGACACTCACTCGCATCGAGGATGCGGCGAGCAGCACCGTGGTGCAGTTTGCCGGAACATTCGGCGTTTGGATCCTGGCCGACAGGCTCGGTCTTTCCGCCATCATCACCATCGTCGTCTACGCCATCACCATCGCGCGCCGGGCGCCGCGCCGCATGTCGGCGAGACGCCGCGTCAGCACCTATTCGGTCTGGGAGTCGGCGGTGTTCGTGCTCAACGTGCTCGCCTTCGTGCTGATGGGCCTGCAGGCGCGTTCGATCGTCGGCCGGCTCTCCGGCGAAGGGCAGGGCGAAGCCTTTCTCTTTGCCGCGACGGTGCTGGTTGTCGTCATTGTGGCACGCCTCGTCTGGGTGGCGAGTTACGTTGCCATCATCCGGTGGTTCGCCCGCTTCGGCGGCGAAGACCGGAGGCGGGACGCGCCGACGTTTCGCGGCGCGGTGCTTGTCGGCTGGTGCGGCATGCGCGGGCTTGTGACGCTGGTGGTGGCCATTGCCCTGCCGGCCGGTTTTCCCGGCCGCGATCCGATCGTGCTTGCCGCCTTCGCCGTGGTCTTGGGCACGCTGGTGTTGCAGGGGATGACGCTGAAGCCCTTGCTGCGGATACTCAACTTCGATCCGGACAGAACGGTCGACAATGAGGTGGCGCAAGCGCGCGTCGCGGTCATGCAGGCCGCACTCGACGTGTTGAGCCGCAAGACGTCAGCCGCGGCGGCTGTCGTGCGCGAGCAGTACGAGGCCCAGCGTGTTATCGCGGAAAACCCGGAGGACGCACAGGCGGCAACCGAATATGACCGGTTGCGCCTCTATGCCATCAATCGCCAGCGCGACACGCTGGAGGAGTTGCGCCGCAACGGCACGATCGGCGACGAGGCCTATCATCGGCTGGAGGAAGAGATCGACTGGGCGGAACTGGCGGCCTCACCGGCGGGCCGGTTCCAGCCGCTGACGACGGATTAGGACGGTTCCCCGCCGGACCTGACCCGCCGGCGTTGGCACGAGAAGCCTCGCGGCGTTTTCCGGCGCGCGGAGAATACCGAAGCGATCCGGAATCGGTGCATGATCGCACAGCAGGCGCAGGGGAGGCTTCTGGCACAAGCCGCTTCCATTCTCCTGCACATTGCAACCAATCCACCGAACCGCTACTGCCATCACCGAAAGTGAGCCGGATAAGCAATGAAGCTGGTCAGCTACAACATCCAGTACGGGTTCGGCGGCGACGGGCGCTACGATCTTTCGCGCGCGGCACGGATCGTCGACGGTGCCGACATCGTTGCGCTTCAGGAGGTCGAACGCCACTGGCAGCGCAGCAATTTCGACGACCAGCCGGAACTGCTGTCGCGCCTGCTGCCCGACTATCACTGGGTTTACGGGCCGGCCTTCGACATGGATGCCAGCGAGCGGCGCGATGGCCGCCTGATCAACCGGCGCCGGCAGTTCGGCACCATGGTGCTGTCGAAGCTGCCGATCGTGTGGTCGCGGCTGCATGCGCTGCCGATGCGCCGGACGCTGCGGCCGCTCAACACCCGCAACGCGGCACTCGAATGCATGATCCGCACGCCCGCTGGCCCGGTGCGGGTGTTTTCCCTGCATCTCGCCCATATCGCCGCGGAAGAGCGGCTCGAACAGATCGACTATCTGCTCGCCGAGCATCGCCGCGCGCCATCTGACGGCGGGCCGTGGAGCGGCGCTGATGACGAACCTTCGCGCAACTGGACCAGCGGCGAGGCCGAGCCGGAAAATCCGCTTGCCGCGATCTGGATGGGCGATTTCAACATGGAGCCGGGCAGCGCCGAATACCGCCGCATCGTCGGCAGCACGCCCTATCATCGCGGTGCCGCCTATCTCGACGGCTTCGTCGATGCGGCTTCCGTTGCCAGCGAACCGGCGGCGGATTTCCACACGCATGAGAAGATCATCGACGGCAGACTGGCAAAGCGCCGGCTCGACCACTGTTTCGTCGGCGGGGTGTTCGCCGGACGGGTGCGCTCGGTGGGACCCGACATAGGCGAGGTTGCGTCCGACCACTTCCCGGTCCGGATCGATATCGATCTCGAGACGCCCTTCGGCTTGGGAGGTCGATAAGCCTGAAATGACGCTTTTCGTCTTCTTCGCGGTGCTTGCCGCCGCTGCCATGCACGCGATCTGGAACGCGCTGGTCAAGGTCCATCTCGACCGCTTCCTGTCGATCACGCTGATGACGCTCGGCATGGGTGCCGCCGCACTCGTGGTGCTGCCCTTCGTCGAAGTGCCGAAGGCCGAGGTGTGGCCCTACATCATCGCCTCGGTCATCTTCCACATGGGCTACCGCACATTCCTGATCGGCGCCTACCAGGCCGGCGATTTCGCCCAGACCTATCCTCTGGCGCGCGGCACGGCACCTTTGCTGGCCGCGATTGGAGGCATGTTCGTCGTCGCCGAAGTGCCCGCGCCGCTCGCCATTGTCGGAATCCTGCTTTTGTCGGCCGGCACGCTGGTGATGTCGTTTCGCGGCGGCGCGCATCTGGAGAAGCTCAATTTGCGTGCGGTCGGTTTTGCCTTCGGCACCTCGGTCTTCATCGCCAGCTACACTCTGTCCGACGGCAGCGGCGCGCGGCTGGCGGTAACGGCGCAGAGCTACGCCGCCTGGCTGTTCATCTGCGATGCTTTTGGCGCGCTGGTGCTGTGCCTGATTTTTCGTGGGCCCAAGGCGCTTCCGGTTCTGGCGCGCGACTGGAAGACCGGGCTGTTCACCGGCGTGCTCAGCGGTGCGGCCTACTGGATCGTGATGTGGGCGATGACCAAGGCGCCGATCGCCTCGGTGGCGTCGCTGCGCGAGACCTCGATCCTATTCGCCATGATGATCTCGGTCTACGCGCTCGGTGAGAAGATGACGGGTTGGCGCGGCGCGGCCGCGCTCAGCATTGTTGCGGGTGTCATTGCGCTGCGGCTGGGCTAGCCGCCTCTAACTCAGCACCGTCATCACCTGGCCGCGCCGTTCCGGGCTGAAGCGGATGACAACGATGATGCAGACGGCGACCACGCCGGCGAAAAGCGCCAGCGCGTAGCCGTAGCTGCCGCCGGGCGCCTCGGCTATGCTTGCCTGGTACGGGCCGCCATAGGACGCCGCGAGATTGCCCGCCTGGTAGATGAAGCCGGGCAAGGTCGCGCGGACCGCACCCGGCGACAGTTCGTTGAGATGCACAGGGATGACGCCCCAGGCGCCCTGGACCGCGACCTGCATGACGAAGGCGCCGATGGCCAGCATGAAGGGCGTCGTGCTGTAGGCCCAGAGCGGTATCGACGGCAGGGCGATCAGGCAGGCGAGAGTGATGGCGTTGACGCGGCCGATCTTCTCGGACAGGGCGCCGAACGCCAGGCCGCCGACAATGGCGCCGAGATTGGCGACGATGGTGATCCAGCTCACGGTGTGCGGATCGAAGCCGTGCTGCTTCTTCAGGAAGGTCGGGTAGAGATCCTGCGTGCCATGGCTGAAGAAGTTGAAGAACATCATCAGGACGACGGCATAGAGCGCGACGCCCCAGTGCTTCTGCAGCGTTTCCAGCAGCCCCGGCTTCACCGATTTCTGCGCCTCGACGAAGGCGGGCGATTCCGGCACATGCGAGCGGATGAAGAGCACGATCAGCGCCGGCACGAAGGAGAGCAGGAACATGGCGCGCCAGCCGATCGTATAGCCGCCGATGGTCTGCTGATAAAGCAGGCCATAGACCACCGCCGCCAAGAGGTAACCTGCCGGATAGCCGCATTGCAGGATGCCCGAGACCATGCCGCGGGCACTCGGCGGGATGGATTCCATGGCGAGCGAACTGCCGAGCCCCCATTCGCCGCCCATGGCGATGCCGAACAGAGCGCGCAGCGCCAGGAAAATGCCGAGATTGGGCGAGAAGGCGGCGAGCGCGCCGATCACCGAATAGCTGACGATGTTGAGCATGAGCATGGGTTTGCGCCCATATTTATCGGCGAGCATGCCAAAGAAGAACGCGCCGATGAAGCGCGTCGCCAAGGTCAGGAACAGTGCCTTTGAGACTGCCGGGACATCTGTGTGGAATTCACTCGCAATATCGGTGAGCAGGAATGTCAGAAGGAAGAAATCAAAAGCGTCGAGCGTCCAGCCCAGAAATGAGGCCAGAACGGTTTTCTTCTGCTCGCCAGTGAGATTCAAGGCATCCTCCTTTGGTCCCCAAAGGAACGATATGTCGCCCTGCTCGCAAAAGAGAACAGCGATCAGCCGGCTTTCGAAGAGCCGCCGGTCACTTTTTCGTAAGATCGAGATCGAAGACCATCAATCCATCGGTGCCGCCTTCGAGTGCGGCGACCAGTCTTGCGCCGGCGCGCTGGTGCGCCTCATGCACGAGATAGGCGTCGCGCGCGGCGGCATCGCGGAAATCGATGGTGAAGCCATGATTGAAGCCGCGCGCGAAAGGTTCGGGGCTGACATTGCCGCTGAAGTGGACGGTGTCCATGCCGTCGATCACCTGTCGCAGCGCTTCCAGGTCGGCATGGATCGCCGCGCGCTCGCTGTCGGGGACATCATCGCGAAACCGGACGAAGACGCAGTGCCTGATCATTTTCTTTCCTTTCAAGCAGCCCGGTTTCCGGAAAACACAGCCGGTGGCAGCGGTTCGCGACCGAGGATCAGGTCGGCGCCCTTTTCGCCGACCATGATCGTCGGTGCATTGGTGTTGGAGGAGGGCACGCGCGGCATCACCGAGGCGTCGCAGACGCGCAAGCCTTCGATACCGCGCAGCCGCAGGTCCGGTGTCACCACGGCCATGTCATCATGGCCCATGCGACAGGTGCCTACAGGATGGTGATCGGTCTTCGAGGTGCGGCAGGCATAGTCGACCAGCTCGTCATCGCTGGCCAGCGACGGGCCAGGCAGCACTTCGCGCAGCACGTAGGGGGCAAGCGCCTTCTGCCGCATGATCTCGCGCGCCAGCCGCAGCCCCTTCAGTGACATGGCCCGATCATAGGGGTCGGACCAGTAGTTCGGGTCGATCAGCGGATGGTCGGCCGGGTCGGCGCTCTTCAGCCGCACGGTGCCGCGCGAGCGCGGCCGCAGGAAGGCCGAGTTCAAGGTAACACCAGGGTTGTTCAGCTTCTCGACGCCGGCCTCGATGCCCGAGCCCAGGCCGAGATGGAACTGGATGTCGGGCGAGGCGGCGGTCGGATCGGCGTACCAGAAGCCGCCGGTCTCGAACAGGCTGGAAGCCACCGGCCCCTTCTTGAGCAGCAGGTACTGCAGGCCAGCCCAGGCCGTGCGGTGCAGCTTGGCGTAGTTGTCGTAAGTATGGTCGCCGGTGCACTCGGCGATGACGAACAGATCGAGATGGTCCTGCATGTTGGAGCCGACGCCGGGCAGGTCGTGCACCGGCGTGACGCCGACCGATTTCAGATGATCGGCCGGACCGATGCCCGATTGCATCAACAGTTTCGGCGAGCCGATGGCGCCGGACGAGACGATCACCTCGCGCTCGGCACGCAGGATTTTCTTCTCGCCCCCCGGTTTGTCGACGATCTCGACGCCAATAGCGCGGCCCTTCTCGACAACGATGCGGGTGACCAGCACGTCGGTTCGGACGGTGAGGTTCTTGCGCGCGCGGATCGGCTTGAGATAGGCGACCGAAGCGGATGAGCGCCGGGCGTCCTTCTGCGTCAGCTGGTAATAGCCGACGCCTTCTTGGGCAGCGCCGTTGAAATCCGGATTGAAGGGAATACCCATCTCCTGGCCGGCGCGGAAATAGGCCTCGCAGATCGGCAGCGGCGAGATCGGATTCGACACGCCCAGCGGTCCCTGGTCACCGTGGAAATCGTTGGCGTAGCGCTGGTTGTTCTCGGCGCGTTTGAAGTAGGGCAGCACATCGCGATAGCCCCAGCCGGCGAGGCCGTCTTCCTTCTCCCAGGCGTCGTAGTCGCGGGCGTTGCCGCGCGTGTAGATCTGGGCGTTGATGGAGGAGCCGCCGCCGATCACCTTGGCCTGCGTGTACCAGAAGACGCGGTCCTTCATGTTTTTCTGCGGCACGGTCGACCAGCCCCAGGACGCGATGCCCTTGGTCATCTTGGCGAAGCCCGCCGGCATATGGATGTAGGGATGCCAGTCCTTGCCGCCGGCTTCGAGCAGCAGCACGGAATTGCCCGGATCCTCGCTCAACCGGTTGGCCAGAACACAGCCGGCCGGGCCGGCGCCCACGATGATGTAATCGGTCATGTCGTTTCCACCTACAATCGCGGCACGGAGAGCGCGCCATCGACATTGATGATCGAGCCGGTCGAAAAGCCGAGCTTGCCGGTGGCAAGCGTCGCCACCACCGAGCCGATGTCGGAAGCCTCGCCCCAGCGTTTGGCCGGCACCAGTCCGCCCTCGATCAAGGCATCGTATTTGGCGGTCACGCCTGCCGTCATGTCGGTGCGGATGATGCCCGGCCGCAGCTCGAAGACGCCGATGTTCTCCGGGGCAAGCCTGAGCGCCAGGTTCTTCACCCACATGGAAAGGCCGGCCTTGGAGATGCAGTAGTCGGAGCGTTCCGGCGAGGCCATGTCAGCGCTGACCGAGGTGATGGTGATGATCGACTTTATGCGGTCGCCCGGTGTGGCCAGCATCGCCTTGGCGACGGCCTGGCTGAGAAACACGGTGCCGCGCAGGTTGATGCCGAGCGTACGGTCGAAATTCTCCGGTTTCAGCTCCAGCAGGTCGCCGCGCACCACGGCACCGACGCCGGCATTGTTGACGAGACAGTCGATGCGGCCGAAGGCAAGCAATGTGGCATCGACGAGTGCGGCGTGGCTGGCAAGATCGGCGATGTCGCAACGGACATAAGCGAATTTCGCGCCGCGTGCCGTGATGTCGGTCGCCAGATCGTCCGGCGCCTGTTCGGCCAGATCGGCGACCAGAATGTCGAAGCCAGCATCGGCCAGGGCCTGGGCACAGGCAAGACCAATGCCGCGCGCGCCGCCGGTGACGATGGCCGCGGGGCGGGTCATGCGGCAAGCTCGCTCTTGCGGATATGTTCGGCCACCCGCAGCGCTTGCGCTGCGATCGACAGGGCCGGGTTCACCGCGGCCGATGTCGGCAAAAAACTGCCGTCGACGACGAACAGGTTCTGGTGGTCGAACGACCGGCAGAATGGATCGAGCGGCGAGGTCGCCGGATCGCCGCCCATCTTGATCGTGCCGCACTGGTGCGAGGGCGTGCGTTTGTCGAAGGGGCGCGACAGCACGATGGGATAGCCGCAGGCGCGGAAGTTTTCGCGCATCACCTTGGTCAGCCCGTCGAGCGACTGCATGTTGGAGCGCCGCCACTGCATGACGATGTCCTTGCCGTCGACCATGATGCGGCTTTCGGGGTCGGGCAGGTCCTCGCACATCAGGTACCAGTCGACGGCATGGCCGGCCATGTAATCCAGCGCGAATCTCGGCATCGTCTTCACATTGGCCTTCAGCATGTTGCCGTCGATCTTGCCGAGCAGTTGGACATTGCCGAGTGGTTTGCCGCCCTTGCCGTCCGAGAGGTAGTAGTCGTTCAGCATCAGCGTCTTCTGGTAGACGGCATCATTTCTGCGGCGCGGGTCGATGGCCAGCATGGCGCTGGAGTTGTGATTCATGAAATTGCGGCCGACCTGGTCGGAACGGTTGGCGAGGCCCTTGCCATCCGATGAGGGCGAGCGCAGCAGGATGACGGCGGAATTGACCGCGCCTGCGGACAGGATGACCAGCTTGGGCGACACTTTCTTCAGCTCGCCATTCTGGCGGTAGTGGATGGCGGCGATGCTTTTGCCATCGGGGGCCGCCTCGAGATATTCGACATAGCAGCCGGTCTCGAGCCGGATGTTGCTGTCTTTCAACGCTGCCGCGAGCGGTGCCGTCTGGGCGTCCATCTTGCCCTGACCGGTGTTTGGAAAAGCGTCCCAGCCGGTTCTGCCTTCTTTCAGCCAGGTGTCGATGTCGACGCCGAGCGGCAGCGAGGCCGGATGCAGGCCCAGCCCCTTGAGTTCGGCGCGCGCACGCGCGATCGGCGCTTCGTCGGGCACCGGCTTGTAGGCGTAGGGGATCGAGTGGAACGGCTCGGTCGGGTCTTCCCCCAGCGTGCCGCGCACACGAAAGAGCTGCTCTGCCTTCGAATACCAGGGTTCGAACTCGTCATAGGAAAACGGCCATGCCGGCGAGACCCCGCCGAAATGCTCCATGGCGGAGAAATCTTCCTTGCGGTAGCGGATCAGCACCGCCCCGTAGAATTTCGAATTGCCGCCGACATAGTAGTAATTGCCAGGATTGAAGGCGGCTCCGCCGGCTTCGCGCCACATCTCCTTCGGCCGGTAGTGGCCGTCGACGAAGATGGAGCGCGTGTCGCGCGCATGCGGCGTTGCCGGCAAGGGCTCGCCGCGCTCCAGCATCAGGATCGAAGCGCCGCTGCCGGCCAGACCGGAGGCGATCGTGGCGCCGCCGATGCCGGAGCCGATGATGACGATGTCCGGATTTGTCATGGCCTAAATCGCGTCCCGACGCGCTTCAGGTTTTTGTTTTGATGCATATCGTTGCCCCAAAACCGGATCCACTTTTGGGCGGCATACATCAGCGTATGCGGTTCTCGGTCGCCGGATCGAAGAACACAGCCTTGGTCAGGTTGAAGGCAAGTGGCGTGTTGGTGCCCGGCTGGATGTTGGCGTCGGCGCGCAGACGCGCGACCACGCCCTTGCCGCCGAGATTGGTGACGGCGAAGGTGTCCGAGCCTGCCGGTTCGACAACCTCGATGTGGCAGTCGGCGGTGGCGATATGCGAGGCGTTGCGCTCCGCGCCCTCCGGATCGGTCAGGGCCTCCGGCCGGACGCCGAAGATGACCGGCTTGCCCTTGAACGCCGACAGTCCGGCTGGCGCATTGGCCATCGGCAGAGTGATCGGCTGACGCGCCTCGCGGTCGAGCACGACAGCCAGATCGCTGCCGTTGCCGCCGATGGTCGCCGGGATCAGGTTCATCGCCGGCGAGCCCATGAAGTCGGCGACGAAGACATTGCTCGGATTGTTGTAGATTTCGGCCGGCGTGCCGAATTGCTGCACCTCGCCGTCGCGCATCACGGCGATCTTGGTGGCCAGCGTCATCGCCTCGATCTGGTCGTGGGTGACGTAGACGATCGTTGTGCCTGTCGTGGCGTGGAGGCGCTTGATCTCGATGCGCATGTCGACGCGCAGCTTGGCGTCGAGGTTGGACAGCGGCTCGTCGAACAGGAACAGTTTGGGGTCGCGCACCAGCGCCCGGCCCATGGCGACACGCTGGCGCTGGCCGCCTGAGAGCTGGCTCGGCTTGCGCTGCAGGAGATGGCCGATCTGCAGGACCTTGGCCACCTTGTCGATCGCCTTCTGGCGCTCGTCGGCGGGCACGCCGCGCATTTCCATGCCGAAGGAGATGTTCCCGGCCACCGTCATGTTCGGGTAGAGCGCATAGCTCTGGAACACCATGGCGATGTCGCGCTTGGACGGGTGCAGATCGTTGATGGCGCGGCCGTCGACGCGGATCTCGCCCTCCGTGATCTGCTCCAGGCCGGCGATGGTGTTGAGCAGAGTGGACTTGCCGCAGCCTGACGGGCCGACCAGCACCAGGAAGCCGCCCTTTTCGAGTTCGACGTTGATGCCCTTCAGGATCTCAACATTCCCGAAGCGCTTCTTCAGCCCATCAATTTCCAGAAAAGCCATGGTCGTTCCTTCTGAATGTGGTCAGCCCTTGACCGCGCCCGCCATCAGCCCGCGCACGAAATAGCGGCCGGCGACGACATAGACGATCAGGGTGGGCAGAGCCGCGATCATCGCGGCCGCCATGTTGACGTTGTATTCGACGACGCCGGTCGAGGTGTTGACGACGTTGTTGAGCGCCACCGTCATCGGCATGGCGTCACCGGTGCCGGCGTAGGCGGAAGCGAACAGGAAGTCGTTCCAGATGTTGGTGAACTGGTAAATGACGGTGACGACGAAGATCGGCATCGAGTTCGGCAGCATGATGCGGCGGAAGATCTGGAAGAAGGAGGCGCCGTCGACCTGTGCGGCCTTGATCAATTCGGTCGGGAAGGCCTCGTAATAGTTGCGGAAGAACAAAGTGGTGAAGCCGATGCCGTAGACGACATGGACGAAGACAAGGTTGACCGTCGGGTTGCCGAGGCCGAAGCTGGTGCCGACCGAGTTCTGCAGCGAGACGCCGAAGCGGCCGAGGCTGCCCAGGATCGTCGCCATCGGCAGCAGCACCGACTGGAACGGGATGAAGCAGGCGAACAGCATCAGCCCGAACACCAGTGTCGCGCCGCGAAAACGCCATTTGGTCAGCACGTAGCCATTGAGTGCCCCGAGCATGGTCGAGATCAGCACGGCCGGAACCACCATCTTGATGGAGTTCCAGAAATAGCCCTTGATGCCGGCGCAGGTGAGACCGACGCAGGTCTCGCCCCAGGCCTTCAGCCACGGGTCGAAGGTCGGCGCCTTGGGCAGCGCCAGCATGTTGCCGTTCTGGATCTCGTCCATGGTCTTGAACGAGGTGACCAGCATGACGAACAGCGGCATCAGGTAGAACAGCGCAAACAGTGCCAGAAGCCCGTAGATGACGATGCGGTTGACGAGTTTGACGTTGACGCCGCCTGAAGCCTGGCGGGCGGGAGTGGTGACAGCGCTCATCGCGGCTTCTCCCTGAGTTCGGAATAGAGATAGGGCACGATGATGGCGACGATGGTCATCAGCATGATCACGGCACTGGCCGAACCGACAGCCATCTCGTTGCGCTTGAATGTGTACTCATACATGAAGTTGGACGGCAGCCAGGCCGAGCCGCCGGGGCCGCCGCTGGTCAGCGCGACCACCAGATCGTAGGACTTGATGGCGAGGTGGGCGAGCACGATGAAGGCCGACAGGAAGATCGGCCTGAGCAGCGGAATGACGATGCGGCGGTAGAGCTGGAAGGTGGTGGCGCCGTCGATCTGCGCCGCCTTCATGATCTCGCCGTCAATGCCGCGCAGGCCGGCCAGGAACATCGCCATGATGAAGCCGGAGGCCTGCCAGACACCGGCGATGACCACCGTGTAGATGACGAAATCCTTGTTCTTGATCCAGTCGAAATGGAAGCTCGTCCAGCCCCATTGATGCAAGGTCTGCTCGAGGCCGAGTCCTGGATCGAGGAACCATTTCCAGGCGACGCCGGTGACGATGAAGGACAGCGCCATGGGATAGAGGTAGATCGGCCGCAGCACGCCTTCGCCGCGGATCTTCTGGTCGAGCAGGATGGCCAGGAACAGGCCGAGCGCCAGGCAGATCAGGATGTAGAGAAAGCCGAAAATGCCCATGTTGGTGATCGACGTGTACCAGCTCGACGGCGGGTCGGTGTCGAAGGTCCAGCCCCACAGCCGCTGATAGGCGCGCGCGCCGGTGATGACATAGGACGGGAAGGTCTTGGAATTGGTGAAGGACAGATAGATCGTCCACAGGATGAAGCCGTAGACGAAGACGATGGTGATGGCGAAGCTCGGCGCCAGCACGATCTTCGGCAAGGCGTCCTGCAGGCGCGAGCGCACAGAGGCACGGGGGCGTGCATGCTCCGGCGTCAGCTTGATCTGGCTTGTTGCTAGCGTGCTCATGAGCTCCTCCCGTTTTCGGGTCGTCTCTGCGCTGCCGTCAGGCGGCAAGGCGGCCCGTGCGGACGGGTCCTTGGTCGGCATGGTGTCGAGCCGGCCAATCGTGGGATGAAACCTTCCCCGCCGAAGCGGGGAAGGTGTTTTCGAGGCCGGCGCTTACTTGGCGTCGTCGATCGCCTTGACCAGTTCGGTCACGGCTTCGTCCGAGGTCTTGATCTGGCCATGGACGAACTTCGAGACGACGTCCTTGTAGGCATTGGCGACCGCCGGAGGCGCGCCATAGCCCTGAGCCAGCGAGCCGAACAGCGTACCGCCGTCATTGGCTGCCTTCAGGTCGGCGATGCCCTTCTTGCCGCAAGCGTCGAAGTCGGTGTCGGGAACGTCGGTACGGGCCGGAACCGAACCTTTGACGACGTTGAAGGCCGACTGGAAGCTCTTCGACAAAGTGGCGGTGGCCAGTGCGACCTGGGCGGCCTTGCGGTCGTCCGGAACGTTGAACATGCCGAACATGTCGGAGTTGTAGATCACGGAGCCGTCAGTGCCCGGGAAGCGGTAGCACAGGAAGTCCGTGCCCGGGGTCTTTTTGGCGGCGTGGAACTCGCCCTTGGCCCAGTCGCCCATGACCTGCACCAGAGCATCGCCCTTGATGACCATGGCGGTCGCAAGGTTCCAGTCACGGCCCGAGAAGTTCGGGTCGACATAGGTGACGAGCTTGGCCAAATTGTCGAACGACTTCTTCATCGTGTCGGACTTGAGCGAAGCGTCGTCGAGGTCGTTGAAGGCCTTCTTGTAGAACTCGGGTCCGCCGGTCGACAGCACGACCGAGTCGAACATCGTGGCTTCCTGCCAGTTCTGGCCGCCGAGAGCGAGCGGGATCACGCCTGCAGCCTTGGCCTTGTCGAGCAGGGCAACGAAGTCGTCGAAGGTCTTCGGCTCGGTGCCGCCGATCTTGTCCATGACGGCCTTGTTGATCCACAGCCAGTTGACCGAGTGGACGTTGACCGGAGCCGCGACCCACTTGCCCTCATAGACCGAGAATTTCTGCAGGGCGGCCGGAACCGACTTGTCCCAGCCTTCCTTCTTCGCCGTCTCGGTCAGGTCGCCCATGACGCCGGCCGCCGCATAGTCGAGCACGGTGTAGCCGAGCATCTGCGAGGCGGTCGGATAATTGCCGGCCGCGACCATTGCCTTCAGCGCGGTCATGGCGGCGTCGCCGCCACCGCCGGCCACCGGCACGTCCTTCCAGGCATAGCCTTCCTTGGCCAGATCGCCCTTCAAGACGTTGAGGGCAGCCGCTTCGCCGCCCGACGTCCACCAATGCAGCATCTGCACTTCCTTGACGTCCTCGGCATGGGCGGCGAAGGCCAGACCCGATGCGAGAGCCGTTCCGATAAGCAGTTTGCGCAACATGTACTTCCTCCCTTGTTGCATTACACGACCGGTGGAAGCCCACCGGGTTCTTCCAAACTCAGCCGACCCACCATCCTGTGCGCTGGCCGCGATGAAACTGGATTGTCTTTTCCTCGGTATAGTCCTCGACGGCGCGTTTGCCGAGTTCGCGTCCAAGACCGGACTGCTTGTAGCCTCCGAAAGGCAGCTCGGGATAACCTTCCATGAATGTGTTCACCCAAACCGTCCCCGAACGCACCCCACGCGCCACCGACATGCAAGTGTCGATGCTGGCGCTCCACACGCCCGCCGACAGACCATAGGGCGTGTTGTTGGCGATGTGCAACGCCTTTTCAATCGTTTCAAAAGTCAGCACGGAGAGCACCGGCCCGAACACTTCTTCGCGTGCGACGGCCATGTCCTCGGTGACGCCGCGGATGATGGTCGGGTCGAGATATTGGCCGGCATTGGAGGCCAATTGCCGGCCGCCGCTGTAGACATTGCTGCCGCCGCTTGCAGCTGCCGTTACGTAACCGGTCACCTTGGCCAGATGGTCGGACGAGATCATCGCGCCGACCTTGGTTCGATCGTCCAGTGGATCTCCCACTGCTACTCTCGACGTAAGTGCCTTTACGGTGGCAAGAAAATCGTCGGCGATCGCCTCGTGCACAATCAGCCGGCTGCCGGCATTGCAGCATTCCCCGGCATTGAAGAAGCCGCCGAACACCGCCGCGTCGGCGGCCGCTTCTAGATCGGCATCGGGGAAGACGATCTGGCCGTTCTTGCCGCCAAGCTCCATCGAGACCTTCTTGAGCGACTGCGCAGCGGACGCCATCGTCATCTTGCCGACGCGGGTCGAGCCGGTGAACGACACCATCTCGACCAGGGGATGGCTGACCATCGGCGCACCGACATCACCGCCCAGGCCGGCAACGATGTTGACGACGCCGGCGGGCAGGCCGGCCTCAAGCAGGATGTCGCCGAGCACGAAGGTCGAGGCCGAGGTCATCTCGCTCGGCTTGACCACGGCCGTGCAGCCGGCGGCAAGCGCGAAGGGCAGTTTCTGGCTGACGATCAGGAACGGGAAATTCCACGGCGTGATGATCGAGACGACGCCGATCGGCTCACGCACGACCACGCCCAGCATGGCGTCGCCGAGATTGGCGTAGCTCTCGCCGTGCAGCGTGCGGGCGAGCGAGGCGGCATAGCGCCAGATGTCGACGGCGCCGCCGATCTCGCCACGCGCCTGGGCGATCGGCTTGCCCGATTCCAGTGCATCGAGCCGGGCGATGTCTTCCAGCCGCGTCTCGATCAGGTCCGCCGCCTTGAACAGGATCGCAGCGCGCTCGGCCGCCTTCATGCGTGGCCACGGGCCGGTCTCGAACGCCCTGTGCGCGGCTTGCACGGCCGCTTCCACCTCGGCCTCGCCGGCCTGCGCATAGCGCGAAACGGTGAAGCCATGGCCGGGGCTCTTGCGCTCGATCGTGCGGCCGTCGCGCGCATCGACATGCTTGCCGTCGATCAGCAGCCGATAGTTTCTTGGCGCGGCTGATGCCTCGGCGGGCATGGCGATGTTGAGGGGGGCATTCATCGGGATTTTTTCTCTAGCTTCTTGAAAATGCTGGTTTCTGCTTGGTCTTGAAAGCGCTTACGCCGGCCTTGAGGTCTCCGGAGAGCGCGATGAAACCGCTGGCCAGTGCTTCCGTTGCCGCCGCACTTTCCTCGCCTTCGGCCACGGCGATCATCAGCTTGGCGGCTTCGGTCGCCAACGGCCCACGCTCGGCGATTTTTTCGGCCCAGCTTTTGGCCTCGGCCAAGCCGTTGCCGGTTTCAACCACCCTATCGACCACGCCAAGCGCCAGCGCTTCGGGGGCGAGAAGTATCTCGCCACCCAAAGCCAAGCGGCGCACTGTCTGGGCTCCGAAGCGGCGTACGGCGCGCTGCGTGCCGGACCAGCCGGGCACGACGCCGATCGAGGTTTCGGGGAAGCCCAGTTTCACCTGCGCCTCGGCGACGCGAAAATCGCAAGCGACGGCCAGTTCCAGCCCACCGCCCAGCGCATGGCCCGACAGCACGGCGATCGTCGGTTGCCGCAGCCTCGCCAGCCGGTCGAACACCCGGTGGCCGTAGCGCACCCATTGCACCTGGAAATCGGCGGCGCTCATCTGCGCCCAGGCCTCGACGTCGCCGCCGGCGCAAAAGCCCTTGCCTTCGCCACGCAGCAGCACGACGCGCACGCCTTCAGCGGCCTCGGCCGTGTCGAGCGCCGTTTCCAGCGCCCGCAGCATCGGAATATCCAGCGCGTTGAATTTTTCCGGCCGCCGCAAGGTGACGATGCCGATGGCGCCGTCCTGCTCGAAGGTGACGAGAGGCTCAGCCATGCGCGCCTCCGAGCGAGGCGCCGCCATTGAGCGACAGGCCGATTGGTCGATCCTGGTAGAGCGCGGCCGGAGTCACCTTGAGGTCGTTTGCGACGCCAAGCGGTGTTTCCGACTGCGCCAGCACGTCGCGCTCGAGATCGATCCCCGGTGCCAGTTCCGTCACCATCAGCCCGTCAGGCGTCAGCTTTATCACGCAGCGCTCGGTGACATAGGTGATGTCCTGACCCTGGGCGACCGCGCGCCTGCCGGAGAAGGAGATATGCTCGACCTCGTTGACGATCTTCTTGACCTTGCCCTCCTGGTCGATGCGGATGCCGCCATCGGCCAATGAGAGTTTCGCGCCGGCATTGAAGAAGCCGGAGAAGACGATCTTCTTCGCCCGCGACGTGATGTCGACAAAGCCGCCGGCGCCGGCGGTGACATGCGGCCGCGCCGATAACTTCGAGACATTGACCGAGCCGTGGCGGTCGATCTGCAGGAAGGACAGCAGCGAGGCGTCGAAGCCGCCGGCCTGGAAATAGATGAACTGGTGCGGCGAGGGCATGATCGCCTCGGCGTTGGAGGCACAGCCGAACTTGAAGTCGAGCAGCGGCACGCCGCCGACCGCGCCCTGCTCGATCACCCAGGTGACCTTGCCGTGCTGGCCTTCTTCCAGAAGGATGCGCGGCACATTGGCGGAGATACCGAAGCCGATGTTGACGGCCATGCCATCGCGCAATTCCATGGCGACGCGGCGGGCGATCACCTTCTGCACGTTCATCTCGGCATTGCGGAAGGTCGACAGCGGCCGGAAGATCTCGCCCGAAATCGCCGGGTCGTAAGGCGTCAGCGTCGTCTGCAACTGGTCGGGCGCGACAACAATATGGTCGACCAGCACACCGGGCACGCGCACATCATGCGGCTTCAGCGTGCCGTTCTCGACGACACGCTTGACCTGCGCGATGACGACGCCGCCATTGTTGCGGGCGGCGAGCGCCTGCTCGAGGCCGCCAAGATAGGCGCCTTCATGCTCATAGGTGAGGTTGCCGCGCTCGTCCGCCGTGGTGGCGCGGATGATCGACACCTGCGGCACGATCGAGCGGAAATAGAGCCATTCCTCGCCGTCGAATTGCTGCACGGAAACGATCGGCTCGCTTGCCGCCGCGTTCATGGCGCAGCCCTGATGGCGCGGATCGGCAAACGTGTCGAGACCGACCTTGGTCAATACGCCCGGCCGCTTGGCGGCGGCTTCGCGATGCATGTCGAACAGGATGCCGGACGGCACATTGTAGGCGGCGACCGAATTGTCGCCGATCATTTTCCAGATCTGCGGCGGCTCGGCGGAGGAGGGGCCGGATGGATAGGAGCCGCACAAAGTGCGCTTCAGCAGGCCGGGCTTGGCAAGGTGATCGATGCCCTTGATGCCATACATGTCGCCGGCGGCGATCGGGTGCAGCGTGGTGATGTTCTTCGGGTGACCTTCCGCGTCGAAACGTTCGCCGATGGCGGCCAGCACCGCGTCCGGACAGCCAAGGCCGCTCGATGACGACACGGACACGACCATGCCGTCCTTGATCAGGCTGGCTGCCTGCGTTGCGGAAACGACCTTGCTCACTTCAGGCTCCCGAGTTTCGGGTCGATCTTGACGGCCTTGCCGGAGCTAGCCGATTGCAATGCCGCCTCGGCCGCGGTGAGCGACCAGATGCCGTCCTCGCCGGTGGCGGCAGGCCGGCCCTTGCCGAGGATCGCGGCGTGGAACTGACGCACGGACCTGACGTAGAGATCCTCGCGGTCGAAGCTCAATTGCTCCTCACCCTTGGCCGTGCGCAACAGCACCGAGCCGTCCGGCTTCTGGGTCATGACATTGCCGGCGATCAGCGAGCCTTCCGAGCCGTGCACCTCGAAACCGGTGCCGGCGAATTTGGTGGTGAAGCCCTCATGCGACTGGGCGATAAGGCCCGACTTGAAGCGCCAGATGCACATGGCGCCGTCTTCCAGCCCGCTACCGGCCATGCCGGCGGCTTGCGTGAAGGTCGAGACCTCGACCGGATCGTCGCCGAGCACGAAGCGCAGCGTGTCGGCATCGTGCACGGTGATGTCGAGCACCACGCCGCCGCCCGCTTCCGGCTTGGTGATGCGCCAGCCCTGCAGGTTCTCCGGCAGGTAGACGGAATGGAAAACGCGTGCGGCGATCGGCTTGCCGATGCGGCCGGTGGCGATGGCGTCCCGCATGGCGCGATGCGCACCGGCGTTGCGCAGATGATGGTTGGTGCCGAGCACGACGCCGGCGGCGCTGGCGGCCGCGACCATCTTGCGCGCTTCGGCGCTGGTCAGCGCCAGCGGCTTCTCGCACAGCACATGCTTTCCGGCCTTGATGGCGGCAAGCGCCTGCTCGAGATGCAACTCGTTGGTGGTCGAGATGTAGACGGCGTCGATGCCGGATCCAAGCAAGGCATCGAGGCTCGACACGGCGGCTGGAATGCCATTTTCCCGCGCATAGGCCGTGGCGCGTTCCGGGCTGGAACTCATCACCGTCGCGACCTCGCCATCCTCTTGCGCACGAATGGCATTGATCATGAATTGCCTGGCGATCGTGCTGGCGCCGATCAGTCCCCACTTGACGCTCATGCCGCGCCTCCCGTTCCTGCAGGCCTGTTTCGTGTGCGGCGATCCGGGCCGCAGCTTTCCCTGACAACGAGATTGACCGCGCCGATATGGTCTTCGGCGCGCGTGGTGCGCGACTGGATCATCTTGAGCATGACGTGTGCGGCGCGTTCGCCGAGACCGGCTGTGTCAACCGCGACGCTGGTCAGCGCCGGCATGTAATGTTCGGCCTCGACCACGTCGTCGAAGCCGACGACGGCGAAATCTGGTCCCGGCTCAAGCCGGCGCTTGCGCAATGCCAGCATCACGCCGAAGGCGACGGCATCGTTGAAGCAAAGCGCCGATGTCGGCGGCTCGGCCATTGCGAGTGCGGTTTCCAGGCAAGCAATGCCGCCCTTGCGGCTGGTCTCGCCCTCGATGACGAGCACGTCGCGAGTGGCGATGCCCAGCGTCTCGCAGGCTTCGCGAAAGCCGCCCAGCCGTTCCTGATAGACCACCAGGTCCGATGTGCCGCCGAAGAAGGCCAGCCGGCGATGGCCTTTGCCGATCAGATGAGCAGCGGCAAGATAGGCGCCGCGATGATTGTCGGGCGCGATCACCGGGATACGGCTTTCAGGCAAGCGGCGCATGGCGAAGACGACCGGCACGCCAGCCATCTCCAGCCGCCGGAAAGCGCCCGGCGTGGTGCCGCGCGCCGGTGACACGATGAGGCCGGCGACGCCTTGCTCCATCAGCGACTTCAGCACCTCTTCCTGGCGTACCGGATTCTCCGCCGTATTGGCGATGAAGGGCACGATGCCGGCCGACTGGAAGACGCGCTCCATGCCAACCGCCAGTTCGGCGAAGAACGGATTGGTGAGATCATTGATGACCATGCCGATGACGTTGGAATGGGCCTTGCGCAGATTGGCGGCGCCGCGGTTGTAGACATAGCCGACATCCTCGATCGCCTTGCGCACCTTGACCGCCGTCTCGGGCCGGATCAGCCCGCTGCCCTGGAGCACGAGCGACACCGTCGATTTGGACACGCCTGCCTCGCGGGCAATGTCGAAGATCGTCGCCTTGGCCCGGCTGGCCATCCCGATATCTCCTCCCGGTTTCGGTTCAAGTTTATTGGAACGTTCTAATCACTGCTCCAATCGAGAGTCAATCGGGATTTTTTCCCGGCCTGAAGAATCGATAGTTTGGCGCTATAGACCCTGTCCAGCAACGAGCGGCGTGCTGCGATGCAGCATTTTACAGACGGCCGCTCGTGAATCTTAAAGGTTCTTGATTTATTGGAACGTTCCATTTATAGGCGCGGTAAAGGGAGAGCTCGATGGATATTGCCTTGCCTGGTGAGGGTGGCTACAGCAGCCGCTACGCGCTTGTCGGACAGCCGGTGCAGCCGGTAATCGGCGCGCGATTTTCGCGCGTCGCCTATGCCGCCGCGCATGTCGTTGCCAATCCCCATGAAATGACCGATCCATGGTCGCGGCCCGTGGTCGACTGGGACAGGACGATGGCGTTCCGCCATCATCTGTGGCGGCTCGGCTTCCGCATTGCCGAGGCGATGGATACGTCGCAGCGCGGCATGGGTTTCGACTGGCCAAGCGCACGGGACTTGATCCGCAGGTCGATAGCCGAGTCCCGCACGGTCGATGGCGCCGATCTTGCCTCGGGCGCCGGAACCGACCATCTGGCGCCGGCGTCGGCCAGGACACTGGACGATGTGATCGCCGCCTATGAGGAGCAGTTCGCTTTCATCGAAGGACAAGGCGGCAAGGCGATCATGATGGCCAGCCGCGCATTGGCGGCGGTGGCGAAGGGACCGGACGATTACGCCGCCGTCTATGACCGGATTCTCGCCCAGGCCTCCGGCAAGGTCATCCTGCACTGGCTGGGCGACATGTTCGACCCGGCCTTGAAGGGCTATTGGGGCAGCGACGATTTCGAGACCGCGCTCGATACGGTGGTCGCCATCATCGAACGTCACGCGAACAAGGTCGAAGGCATAAAGATATCGCTGCTCGATGCCGGCAAGGAGGTTGCGCTCCGCGATCGGCTGCCGCACGGCGTCGTGATGTTCACTGGCGACGATTTCAACTATCCCGAACTGATCGCCGGAGACGGCCGTGGGCATTCGCACGCTTTGCTCGGCATTTTCGACGCCATCGCGCCGGTCGCCAATGCCGCCCTGGCAAGGCTCGCCGAGGGCGACCGGACCGGCTATGACGCGCTGATGGCGCCGACGGTGCCGCTGTCGCGAAAGATCTTCGAGGCGCCGACCGAATATTACAAGGCCGGCATCGTCTTCATGGCTTGGCTGAACGGCCACCAGGATCATTTCACGATGATCGGCGGCATGCAGTCGGCGCGCGGCATCCGCCACTATGCGGAGGTCTTCCGCCTTGCCGACCAGGCAGGCCTGCTGGCCGATCCTGACCTTGCCATATCGCGGATGAAGAGCCTGTGCGCCGTGGCGGGCGTCTGAGCCGCATGAAATTCGGCTAGAAGTATCCCCCGCTTGGGAGATTTGCGATATTGGTCTCAGCCCGTATTGGGGAAGCGCGGATCAGTGGACCAGTAGCCGATGGCAGACAAAGTGGCCCTCATAACCGGGGTAACCGGCCAGGACGGGGCCTATCTCGCGCAGTTGCTGCTGCGAAAGGGCTATATCGTTCACGGCGTCAAGCGCCGTTCGTCCTCGTTCAACACCGAGCGTATCGACGATATCCATGTCGACCCGCATGAAGGCGACACCAGCTTCTTCCTGCACTATGGCGATCTCACCGACGCCACGAACCTGATCCGGCTGGTGCAGGAGACGCAGCCCTGCGAAATCTACAATCTCGGCGCCCAGAGCCATGTCCAGGTCAGTTTCGAGACACCTGAATACACGGCCAATGCCGATGCCCTGGGGACGCTCAGGCTGCTCGAGGCAATCCGCATCCTGCGCCTGGAAAAGACGGTGCGCTTCTACCAGGCCTCGACTTCGGAACTTTACGGCAAGACCCTCGAGGTGCCGCAGCGCGAGACGACGCCCTTCCGTCCCCGCTCACCCTATGCGGCCGCCAAGCTCTATGCCTACTGGGCGACGGTAAACTATCGCGAGGCCTACGGCATGTTCGCGGCCAACGGCATCCTGTTCAACCATGAGAGCCCGGTCCGCGGGGAAACCTTCGTGACCCGCAAGATCACGCGAGCAGTTGCCTCGATCCACCATGGCCGCCAGGAAACGCTCTATCTCGGCAACATCGATGCCAGGCGCGACTGGGGTCATGCACGCGACTATGTCGAGGGCATGTGGCGTATCCTGCAGCACGACGAGGCCGACGATTTCGTGCTGGCGACCGGCGAGGAGCACTCGGTGCGCGAATTCGCCGAACTGGCCTTTGCCGAGACCGGGAGGACCATTCGCTGGCAGGGGCACGGTGTGGACGAGATTGGCGTCGACGCCGGCTCGGGCGCCGTTCTGGTGCGTATCGATCCGCGCTATTTCAGGCCGGCGGAGGTCGACCTGCTTGTCGGCGACCCGTCCAAGGCCAGGACCAGGCTCGGCTGGTCGCATGTGACCGGGTTCAAGGATCTGGTGGCGGAGATGGTGCGGTCGGATCTGGCCCGCGCCGACAACAGGCCCAGTGGCCGTTCCTGACGGAGGCAGTGCGATGAACGAGACCTTCGATCTCAAAGGCAAGCGGGTTTTCGTGGCCGGGCATCGTGGCATGGTCGGGTCCGCCGTCGTGCGCAGGCTGGCGGTCGAGGACTGCGAGATCCTGACCGCGACGCGCGCCGAACTCGATCTCCTCGATCAGGCCGGCGTGCGGCGCTGGATGGCTGAACGTCGGCCGGATGCCGTGGTGATGGCTGCGGCCAAGGTCGGCGGCATCCTTGCGAATGACCGATTTCCGGCCGATTTCCTCTATGACAATGTCGCGGTGCAGACCAATCTCATCGAGGGCGCCTTCCGCACCGAAGTGGGCAAATTGCTGTTCCTCGGTTCATCCTGCATCTATCCAAAACTGGCGCCGCAGCCGATCCCCGAGGAGGCCTTGCTGACCGGCCCGCTCGAACCCACCAATGAATGGTATGCGATCGCCAAGATCGCCGGGTTGAAACTGTGTCAGGCCTATCGGCGTCAATACGGCGTCAACTACATCTCGGCGATGCCAACCAATCTCTATGGTCCAGGTGACAATTTTCACCTTGAATCCAGCCACGTCATACCTGCGTTGATACGCAAGGCACATGAAGCAAAGCAGGCCGGCCACAAGACCCTGCAGGTGTGGGGATCGGGCACGCCGATGCGCGAGTTCCTGCATGTCGACGATGCAGCCGATGCCCTGGTCTCCCTCCTGAAAACCTACAACGGGGAAAGCCATGTCAATGTCGGTTCGGGTCAGGACATCACCATCGCCGAATTGGCCAGGACGGTCGCCTCGATCGTCGGCGGAGACGTGGAGATCACGTTCGATGCGACCAAGCCGGATGGCACGCCGCGCAAGTTGCTGGACGTTTCGCGGCTGTTTGCCACGGGATGGCGCCCCCGGTACTCGCTGCGCAGCGGGCTGGAGCAGACCTATGCATGGTTCCTCCGGCATATCGAAGCCGGCCAGGTCCGGCTGACAACACTGGAAAGTTGATGCCGCTTGAGTGATTTCTCGACGAAGACATTGGCGGCGACCAGGGCGGATGGCCTTGGAGGGCGCCTGCTTGCCATGGTCAATGCAAAATGTCTCGCCGACAAAATGGGGTGCCGTTTCGGCTTCACCTGGAATCGACGGTCCATCGACGACATACAATTCCATATTGTCGATTCCGTCGACAAGGTTTTTGCGGCCGATTTCATCGAAAGACACTGGCTGGGCGAGAAGATCGACACTGCCCGGTTCGGCGTCCTCGATGGAACCCGCTTTACCCGGTCCAGCCTGGCGGCCGACGCCCTTCAAAACGGCTTCCAGGGATGGATTTGCGATGATTTCCGCATCCTGAGATCGTTCCGGCAGGGCTGGTTCAGGACGATGCTGCCCGCCAACAGGTCGGCCCGATCGAGGCATCGGACGTTTGGCACGTTTGGCTTTTCCGAATCCGTGAGAGCCACGATCGCCGCCGCCGGCAAGCCTCGGTTTTCCCGGCCGATGGCCGCGCTGCATCTGCGCAGCGGCGACATCATCCACGGGAATTATCGCTCGGAACTGGAGTTTTGCGACAAGGTCATTCCCGCACCTCTAGCCAAGGCGATCGTATCGAAACTGGCGTCGAAAGGCCTGGCGACGCTGGTGATCGGCCAGGACCGGGCAACGCTCGACTATCTGAAATCGGAGACCGGAGCCTTCCTCGCCGACGATTTCGGCGCGAACCGGTTTGAAGACGAGACGCTTAAGGCGTTTTTCGAAATGGCATTGATGGCTCGGTGTCGACAGATCCATGCGGGAAGCAGCGTGTTCGCGACGATCTCGTCGGTGATGGGCGGCATCCGGGTCATCAGGCCAAGAGCCTTGTTCGGCAATCGCGGGACAGCGACGGTCATTCTCGACGAATTGAAGGCTCGGCAATCCGATTACCATCCGCTGGAGGCCGCCTTTGGTTATCAGTCGGCCTTCGTGCTGACGGAACACAGCACCAGCCCGGCGCAGGCGAGGGGAATTCTCGAAAAGGCGGCCGCGCTCGATCCACAAAACCCCGCCTATGCATTGAAGATGGCGGCCGGCTATTTTCGAGACCGGAATTATAAAGGCGGCGAGGCGGTTCTGAAAGCGTTCATGCTCAAGGAGGTCGACGCCCGCGCCGAAAATCCGATGCGGATTCTGCAGGTTCTGACCCGCCCCTCGGCGCGTGGCCACATCATGGCCGGTGACTTCGAACTCTACCTTGCCGCGGCCAAGGCAGGGTATCCCTATGCCGCGGCATGCTCGGCCCAGATCCTTCACACGGCTCTGGGCAGAACCGAGGCCGCCTTGGCGATGGCTGCGCTGTCCCTCAAGGCGGAACCCGCCAATCGGCTTTTCCAGGAAATCGAATCGGCGGTCCGGGCAAGCGCGACGGCCAATGACAGCTCGTCCGTGCGGCAGCTGGCCGGCGGTTGATGCGTTCGGACCTCGCGGTGGATTGGAACAGACATATGCATGGTTTCTCCGCCACATTGAAAAGGGCGACGTCCGGCTCGGGGCCGCGTGACGGAGGATCGATGCTGATTGTCGTCAACAGGGAAGATGGGCTGGGCGGCCGACTGCTGGCGATGGCCAATGCGAAGGCCCTTGCCGACAGGCTCGGCTACCGCTTCGGTTTCATCTGGAGCAGCCGGGATATCATCGATCAGGAATCGCATACGGTAGACGTCGTCGGGAAGATCTTCTCCGCGGACTTCATCGACAAGCACTGGCTGGGCGATACGATCAAGCCTGCCGACTTCGGTGTCCTCGGCGGCACGGCCTTCGCACCGTCGGACCTTGAAGCGGCGGCAAGAGGGGGAAAGCTGCGCGGCTGGATCTGCGACGACTTCGACGTTCTCGATTTCTTCCGTGACCAGGGTGTTCAACCGGATCGGTCCGAAGCGCTGCGGGCCTTCGGGTTCGCGCCGGCCGTGCGGCAGGCCCTGGATGCCGCCGGCAAATGCCGCTTTCCCGGCCCGATGGCCGCCTTGCATCTTCGCAGTGGCGACATCGTCTACGGCCACCATCGCAGAAGGCTGGTTTTCGCCGACAAGGTCATCCCTTCGACCCTGGCCAAGGCTGTTGTGTCGGAGCTCTCGTCGAAGGGCCTGACGACGCTCCTTGTCGGCCAGGACCGCGCGACGCTCGATTATGTCAGCGCGCATACCGGGGCAATGCGGACTGACGATTTCGGTGCCGCGGACTTCAAGGGAGAGGAGGCGCTTAGCGCATTCTTCGAGATGGCGCTGATGGCAAGGTGCCAGCAGATCCATGCCGGCAACAGTATCTACGCGGCGGTGGCGTCCGTCATGGGCGAGGTCCCGTGCCTGGACATCAGCGCGCTGTTCAGCAAGCCACGCGCGTCGGAAATCATCATGCAGGAATTGCAGGCGCATCAAGCCGACTATCATGCCCTTGAAGCCGCCTTTGGCTACCAATGGTCGTTCCTGTCGCTGGAAGACAAGATCGATCCGGCGCGGGCGAGGGAGTTGCTGGAAAAGGCCCAGGCGCTGGATCCGGAAAACGACGCTTATGACCTGAAGCTGGCGGCGGCGCATTTCCGCGAAGGCAACTATCCTGCCGGCGAGGCCATGCTGAAATCGCTGATGATCAGCCAATCCCGGCTGCGCTCCAAAATTCCGTTGCCGATGATGGATATCCTGACCGACCGGATTGGCGGCTTCCTGACGATGGCCAGGGATTTCGAGGTCTTCCTCGCGGCGGCAAGGGCCGGCTATCCCTACGCCATGGCGTGCTCGGCCTATGTCCTGCTCGAAGTGCTGGACGACAGGAAGTCGGCGGTGGAGATGGCGGCAAGGCTGGTGAAGATCGAGCCTGGAAATGCGATCTTCAGGAGAATCAGGCGGCGGGTCGAGCTTGGCAAGAAGCCGAAATCCGGTCGGCTGGCGAAGGCACGGTGGCGGCTCGGCCGGCTGAAGACGTTGTGGATCTGACGCCTCACGGTGCGATTGCCGAGCGCCGCATCGGAGACCCGATCTATGACAGGCGATACAGGTACCATCTGCTGGCCCACTGGCGTGATCAGGTGTCCGGGATCAAGCCTGCCAAGCTCATTGCAATGTAACCCCCGTCAGGGGCCATCAGCCTTCGCTGATGCCATATCCGGCAGCAATCTTTGTGCGTCAGGCTCGAGGTAGTTCATTGACAGATCTATCGAATTCCAATGCACGGAGTCGGAGAACAACCCGAAGATGTCACCGCTGGTGAATTGCGGGGAGCGGGACGTCGCGGCGAAGAGCGACTCGTCGTATTCGGAAGCGATGTCGGCGGGACTATAGCCCATCAGCTCCAGCACGGTGGGGACGATCTGGAAATGGCTCGCCTTGTCGCGATTGGCCGCGGCGCCGACTGCGAAACGCGCCCTCAGCGCCGGATCCGCGGTATAGGCCATCAATGGAACAAGACCCACACGCGGATCGGGATCATAGATGGTGCAGTGGGTCGATTTGCCGACGTTCAGCGCCTGTCCGTGGTCGGACGTATAGATCATCGCGGTATTCGAAAGATCGGCGCTCTCGAACAGCTTTTTCATGAAGAGGTCGACCGACCAGCGGACCGCATTGCGGTACGACGCCAAGCGTGTCATGGCCGTGTCCTTGCCGGCCGACACGACTGTCGGTCCGTAGACGGCTTCCGATGCAGGATAGGACCAGTCATAGGGAAAATGAGCGCCGTTCTTATTGGCGTAAATGAAGACTGGCTGGCTGCCGGCCAGCTCGCCGCGCAGGATGTCGATCAACCGGAAATCGGCGCGGTCCATCCGTACGTCGTCCATGAAATAGGTCTTGTCGATGTCGCGCTTTTCTCGCACCGTCATGAAATTCGTGCTCCCCAGGAGGACGGCTGCCTTGGCGGTCGACTGCGCGTCGATATATACCGTCCGGTATCCGGCCTTCTTCGCGTACTGCCAGATCGTTGGGTTGGTGTTGACGGAATGGGCGAGATCGCGGCGCGACGCCGTGAGGCGCAGTATGGCGTTCGAATAAACACTGCAGTCGCCGCCGGACACGGCGGGACCGAAATCGACGAATCTGTCGGCTAGGGCGGCGATGTTCGGTGTGTACAAATTGCCAGGCGAGAGATCGACGAAATCGGCGCGAACGCTTTCGTCGATCATCATGACGATGTTGCGAGGCTTGGCCTGCGCCGTGGCGTTCCATGTGACGGCGCGGCGCTCCGGGGCGCCTTGTGTCACGATCCGCTCCGCGGCCATTGCGGACAGAGCCAGCGGAGCAAACTGCTTCGGCAGGCCGGAGGAGCCGCCTCCGTCCTTGGCATAGACCACGGCCGCGATAATCAGGATCGGCAGCAACGGGAGCCACGCCATGCGCCTTACCCATATCGAGAGCCGGGCGCCTGTCACTGCCGGTGGAATCGAAATCGACGTCACGCCAAAGGCCATGATCGCCACGGCGGGCCAGATCAGCCGATCGTAGAAACCGGCGGCCTCGCCGATGGAATTGCGACTTGCCCAGAGGGAAAGGATATCGAAGACCGACAGATCGGCGTGACTTACCTGGAAATAGACCCAGGCTGCCGCGCTCGACAGTGCAAGCGGCACGGCCCATAGCAGGCGTGTGACGAGCCGGGGCTGGAATGACGCAAACAACAACGCCACCATGGCCAGTCCCCAGATTGCGAGGAATGGAGCCAGCGTGGTGAAGCGCCCGTTGGCGAACAGATTCCCGACGCGATCCCAGAAATCGAAATTGGTGACCGCGACGAAAATGGCGATCATGGTCAATTTGACACATATGGCTGTAACGCCCCGGCGACTGCGATGATGGGCCGGAGCCTGATCGATGCGTTCACCCGCGCCAGGCATGACGACCCCCCGTATTTTGTAGAGTTTTGACGACAAGGCCGCGGTGATCGTTGCGTTGGACGTGCACCGGTCTCGGAGACGATTCCGAACTGCGGACAACCCACTCGTCCGCCCCTGGACGACGGCCGTTCAGACAGCGTTCCAAGAAGCTGCCGCCCCGCATCGGGGCCTTATTCGGTGACCGGCGGTCAGCGAAGCGTTCGCTGGTACAGCTTGGTTCGTGCGTCGACCGACGACGGAACCATTGGCCAAACGCTCGCATGCGCTGCAGTTCTTTGAACTCCAGCCGCGATGCTCCTCGCCACGTTGAACCGATCCCTTGGCGTAGCATCAGCGTTTCAAGATCGCTGCCATTGCGCTTGATCAGTTGGCGAGGTTGGTCTTCCGGTATGCTCCGTGCTCCACCAGGTAATCATAGTCTGCAGCCACCTGCCATGCGTATGCGGTTGTCCGGCGGCCACGCAATGGCGGGTGGGCCTTTAGCAGCCTAACTAACCTGATGCCTCATGGGCCTTCAGTTCCAGCAATATGTGCTGATCTGAAACCCGCAGCTTCATTCATATGAAGGAGGCCGGTGTGCGATCCCCCGGCTGCTGGTTTTCGCGACAGCCGCCTCTACCTGGACCCCAAGCGAAAAGAGTGGGTCGGGTCGGCAGCCAATGCGGCGCGATGCATTGGGGAGGGGCGTTGCGGAAACGAACAAGCGTCAGCCGCCGGTGCGGCCGGGAGGGCGAATCAGCGCACACTTGCGCCGATGGAAGATGCTCGACGACATCGCGCGTGACGAAGCCGCCGGGCAGGCCGGTGAACCCGTATCGATCTATCTGAATGTCGTGAGCCAAATGGGGCGCGGCATGGCGATGAGGTCCGTGGCCACCACCACGTTGATCTTCAGAAGAACGCGGCCGAGGTTTGGACCGGGTTTCTGGGCCAACCGGCACAAGGTCTTGGCCAAGTATCTGAAAGGATGGTGGGCGTGACAGGGATTGAACCTGTGACCCCTGCAATGTCAATGCAGTGCTCTCCCGCTGAGCTACACGCCCATCCGAAGCCGCGCATACACCACTTTTGGTCCGGCGCGTCAATAGCAGGAAAAAAGGAAAGAAGGCGTCGTCTCGCCGCAGCGGCGATGCCCTTGTGGAAAGCGGCTCAGGCCGCCTGCAGCATCTTCTCGACCTCATTGACGAGATCGCGCAGGTGGAAGGGCTTCGACAGCACCTTGGCGTCTTTCGGCGCCTTGGAATCCGGGTTCAGCGCAACGGCGGCGAAACCGGTGATGAACATGACCTTGAGGTCGGGATCGATCTCGGTGGCGCGTCGTGCCAGCTCGATGCCGTCCATCTCCGGCATGACGATGTCGGTCAGCAGCAGCGAGAACGGTTCCTCGCGCAGCCGCTCATAGGCGCTGGCGCCGTTGTCGAAATCGCTGACCTGGTAGCCGGCGCGTTCCAGCGCCTTGACGAGGAACCGACGCATATCGTCGTCGTCTTCCGCCAGAAGAATGCGTGCCATGATATCCCGTCCGAATCACCCGCCCGAGACTGCCGCCCGGGCAGCCCGTTAACCATCCTGTATATGAGGAGGTGACGGTAAACATCAAGTGAACGCGGCGAAGCATTATCCGCATTTGGCAAGGCGATGAGGATGGCGAAATGCTGGACATGCGGCCAGCAAGGTGGCACTTTCATGCGATGATGCATTGGTGTTTTCGGGTTCGTGCAAATTGAAGACGGCAGCCGAGGATTTTTCGGTCGTTCAACCCTTCGAAATCCGATCGGGCGCCGAGCAGCGCGTCCCCTTCCTGTTCAACTCACCACATAGCGGCCGCTACTATCCGGAACGCTTCCTTGCCATGGCAAGGCTCGACCGCAACGCCATCCGCCGCTCGGAGGATTGCTACGTCGATGAATTGTTCGGCGGCGCCGTGGCGCTGGGCGCGCCGATGCTGGCTGCGAATTTCCCGCGAGCCTATCTCGACGTCAATCGCGAGCCATGGGAACTCGACCCGCGCATGTTCGCCGAGCCGGTGCCATCCTTCTGCAACATCCGCTCGGCGCGGGTGGCGGGCGGGCTTGGCACCGTGCCGAAGCTGGTGGGCGAGGGGCTCGACATCTATTCCGGTCGCTTGCCGCTGGCCGAAGCCGTTGCCCGCATCGAGGCCGTCTACAAACCCTATCACGAAACGCTGAAGCGGCTTTTGACCAGGACCCATGCCCGTTTCGGCTTTGCCGTGCTGATCGACTGCCATTCGATGCCGGCGAGCATCCGCGTCGGCGACAGCGGACTGCGGCCCGATTTCATAATCGGCGACCGCTTCGGCATTTCGGCCACCGCTGCCCTGACCGAGACCGCGATCGGCCTGCTGACCGCCATGGGCTATACCGTCGCCCACAACAAGCCTTATGCAGGCGGCTTCATCACCGAGCACTATGGCCGCCCGGCGCGCCATCTGCATGCGTTGCAGATCGAGGTCAACCGCGGGCTCTACATGAATGAGCGGACGTTTGAGAAGGCCGCCGGCTTCGACGCGCTGGCCGATGACCTGACGCGATTTTCAGCGGATCTGATGGCAATGCCGGACCATCACTTCATCGACCTGCCGCTGGCGGCGGAGTGAAATCGGGTCTTGTCCGTGCATGTCGTTGTCCCGAAACCGCCAGGGGCTCTTGGGTGACATGCCATTGAAACCGCAGTGTAAAAAAAGACCGCATCGTTTGCACGATACGGTCGAAGTCTAGGGAGGAAACGCCCAAGGAGGGCATGGACAGGAAAACCTGTCCGAGGTCGAGGGTATTGTGCGGTGCACAAATGTCAAGCGATCTTCAGGCTTTTTTAATTCAGAGTGATGTGGAAACTGCGTTTCGATGACGTTGATGTGACATTTGGGCAACAGCCGTCGCGACGAATAAATCGATAAACAGGCTTGTTTTGGCGGGAAAGTGTCGGCAGAGCCCGGTTGGGCACTCTGCAATGCGGGAGAATCAGTTGGACGTCAGCATCGATTTCATGCGCCGCATCGCGCAGGCGGCAGCGGCGGAAACCCTGCCGCGCTTTCGCGTCCAGGGTGCGGTGGCCAACAAGGAGCAGGGCAGTTTCGATCCGGTCACGGAAGCCGATCGCGAGACGGAACGCGCCATCAGGGCGCTGATATCGGCGCAGTATCCCGACCATGGCATTCTCGGTGAGGAGCACGGCAGCGAGAACATCTCCAGCCGGCATGTCTGGGTGATCGATCCGATCGACGGCACGCGGGCCTTCATCTCCGGCCTGCCGGTGTGGGGGACGCTGGTCGGGCTGACGGTCGACGGCGACGCGGTTGCCGGCATGATGGCGCAGCCCTTCACCGGCGAACTGTTCTACGCCAACGCCTCCGGTTCGCACTATGAAGGGCCGGGCGGACCGCGCAAACTTTCCACCCGCAAGACGACAAGGCTCGACGAGGCAACGCTGTTCACCACCACGCCGGCGCTGTTCAAGGGCGAGGCGCGCACGCGCTATGACGCGTTCGAAAGCCAAGTCCAGCTCGCCCGCTACGGCGCCGATTGCTATGCCTTCGCCATGATCGCCTCGGGAAGCGTCGACATCGTCGCCGACCCCGGCCTGAAGCCCTACGATATCGTGGCGCTGATCCCGATCATCGAGAAGGCGGGTGGTGTCGTCACCACCTTCGACGGCGGACCGGCGGAAAAGGGTGGCGATGTGCTGGCGGCGGCGACGCCGGAGCTTCACGCGGCAGCCATGGCTGCCCTGCGCGGCTGATCGGCTTCAGCGCGATCTGATCGAGCGCTGGAATTCCGCGGGCGTACGGCCATACACCTGCTTGAACGACGCGCTGAAATGGCTGTGGCTGGAGAAGCCGAGGTCCATGCCCAGCGTGGTCAGATTGTCGTAGCGGCCGAGCAGGTCGAGCCCGCGCGCCAGACGCAGGCGCAGATGATAGCGATAGAGCGGCATGGCCTCGACCTGCCGGAACACCTGGGTCAGATAGACCGGCGAAACGCCGACCTCGGCGGCAATCCCGGCCAGCGTCCAGCGCCGCGACAGATCCGACGACAGCACGAGCTTGGCCCGGTCGACCAGCTTCTGCCGTCCCGGGCTGGCACCCGCGACATGCGAGGTGCGCTCGCCGAGCGAGCGCCGCACCAGTGTCAGGGCAAGCGTCTCGGCTTCCAGTGTTTCGGCGATATTGCGGCTCAGGCTGTGGCGCAGCATTGCCACCAGTGCCTGCGCACGCGGGTCGATGCGCCGGCGCTGGCGCCGAAACGCCAGTCGGTCGGCTGGGCGCAACTGCTCCTTCGGCGCCAGTTCGCGCAACTGGCCTTCCTCCATGACGAGATCGAGGCAGGCATCGCCGCCCTCGACGGGGTGGCTGACCTGATAGGGCTCGGCCTCATTGAAGAACAGCAGCTGGTTGGCTTCCGCGACAGCGTCATTGCGGCCGACATGGCGCACGAAGACGCCGCGATAAGGAAACACCAAATGCGTGGACGACGTGCATTCCTCATCGCTCCTGTGACGGCATTCGCCGCTGCAGACGACGTCCCGCACCTTGACGATGCCGGTATCGAGAAGCGGCTGAACCGTGAATTGCGACATGGCCGTTGCGCTTTCTTCTCACGCCGAAAAATCACTCCGGCATCGCGATGGGCACTTTACGCGAACGGCCTGCCCATTCCTGTCAGGAGACTTCTCGAAAACGCCTCTCAGTTCCGCAATTGGCGCTTGAACTCCGAATAGACCTGGCCGCGTGACAGGCCGATGTCCTTGAGCTGTTCATCGCTCATTTCGAGCAAGGCAAGGCGGCTTCGGCGTTTCTCCATCTGACGGCCAAGCCATCTGGCCACGGCAACGCATTGGGCGAGCAGGGTTCGCCGGAGGGTTTCGGTGCGGATTGCCGGCGCCGGGCCTGGGCCAGCCAGAAGTTGCGCCGCGGCATGATCGGGGCGCATGGCTCAACCCTCGCTCACGCCGGACGCCGAGGCGCCGGCTTCGTTCAGCGCCTTGGCGCATTCCTCGCAGCAGACCTCGACGGTCTTGCCGCCGACCTTGACGCGGATCGGGTTGGCGTCCAGCTGGCAATCGCAGGCGGCGCAGGTTTTCTCGGTCATGATCTCATCTCCATGGCGTTCAATTCGACGCATTCAGATGAGCATTCCCAGATGGGCCGGGCTGTCAGAATCTTTAGCACTTTGCGTGCTGCTCGGCTGGCCGAAGCCCCCTTCCTGACAACGCTGTGTCAGCTATGCCTGCCCATGGAGGACAGCGCCATGGTCAGGCCGTCGGGTCGTCGGAGCCGGGAATGAAGGCGTCGAAGGCGGCCAGGAATTGCTCGCGGTAGAGGTCGACTTCCTGCAGGATTTCATGCTTGGAACCGTCGATCATCAGCAGGGAACCGAGCCGCAGGCTTCTGGCATAGGTTTCGACCGCCTTGGTCGAGACGACCTGGTCGGTACCGGCGGCGATGATCAGCAAGGGCACCTGGATCCGGGCCATGAAGTCGGGGTCGCTGATCGCTTCCGACGCCTTCGCCGCTGCCTGCAGCCAGCGGATCGTCGGGCCGCCAAGCGCCAATTGCGGATGCTCTTCATAGATGCGCGTGTTGCGCCGATAGCGCTGAGGGTCAGACGTCACCTTGTTGGCCTCGAATGGCAGTGTCTGTCTCGGCCGCGGACCCCAGGCGGCGTAGAGCCGGCCGAGCCCCAGTGCACAGAAAAACGAACACACACGGCGGACCGTCCCGATCGAGACCGGCAGGTCGGGCAAGGTCAGGAACGGCGCGATCAGCACCATGCGGCGCACACGGTTCACCATGGACGGCGCGGCAAGCAGCGTGATCACCGCACCCGCCGAGTGGGCCAGGATATAATACGGCCCGCGACAGTCAGGCAGCACGATCTCCTCGAAGAACTGCTCGAGGTCCGCGGTATAATCGCGGAAGGACCTGACATAGCCGCGCTGGCGATCGCGGATCAGCCGGTCGGAATCGCCCTGGCCGCGCCAGTCGAGCGTGGCGACACCAAAGCCTCGGGCGGCAAGGTCGCGGATGGTCTCGAAATATTTCTCGATGCACTCGTTGCGGCCGGACAGCAGCACCACCGTGCCGCGCATCGGCCGCGCCACCGCCGCGAACAGGCCATAGCGGATCTTCTTGCGATCGCGCGTGACGAAGAAGCCGCCGGTGGCGTTTTCCGGTCGCGGATTGCCCTCGGTTTCGTGGAAAAGCGGCGTGTCGTGGAGAAGGTCCGTCATTCGGCGCTTTGTGCTCGGCGTCTCACCAGCCTTTCGCGGCTGGCCTCGTCAAGGTGATAGACGCCAATGCGTCAAAAGCAAAGGAATTCCGGGCGAGGGGAGACCGGCAACGGGAAAGCCGGAAGCCGCTTGAGAGCGTACTTCCGGCCCCTGTCGATCCGGGAGGAAGGGACGTTAACACCCGGTTCGGCCTCGTTGCGGCGCCTTTGCGAAAACTAGCGCCGCCAATCCTTGATCTTGAGGTCACTCTAGCGGCACACGTCTGAACGCGCGCCGAAGGTCCGGTTCATCTGCCGTTCATCAAGGGGGCGGGCGGCGTGGTTTTTTGCCATTCGGCGAAACTTGAAATGCATTCGGGCGCTCCCCAAATGTGGAATGCGGTCGCCAATGTCGGGGCCGCTGGTCTTCCCGAAACGCCGCTCAAGGGTTTCGCACCGACCATACGCAAACCATGTTGCTCAACAGGAGAACACCTCATGCGTCACGTTGATTTTTCCCCGCTTTACCGTTCGACCGTCGGCTTCGACCGTCTCTTCACCATGCTGGATTCGCTTGCGCAGCCGGATGGCGCGCAGACCTATCCGCCCTACAACATCGAGCGTACCGGTGAGGATTCCTACCGAATTTCGATGGCTGTCGCCGGCTTCTCGGACGAAGAGATCTCGATTGAAGCCCACCGCAACGTGCTGACCGTCAAGGGTGAGCGCAAGGACGAGGGCACCGGCGAAGGCTCCGAGCTGCTCTATCGCGGCATTGCCTCCAGGGCCTTCGAGCGCCGCTTCCAGCTTGCCGACCACGTTGAAGTCGTCGGCGCCGCGCTGAAGAACGGCCTGCTCTTCGTCGATCTCAAGCGCAACATTCCCGAGGAACTGAAGCCGCGCAAGATCGCGATCACCTCGGCCCCGGCCAAGGCCAAGCAGATCGAGGCCAAGACCGCTGCCTAACGTTTAAGTCTCCTCCCGAGACGGAAGCGGCGCCGAAAGGCGCCGCTTTTTTGTTGTCCGCAGGTCGCCTATCCGGCGATCAACTGGCCAAAGCGGTCGACTTCCTCGGCTGACGTCGCAAAGCTGGTGACGAAGCGATAGAGCAGCTCGTCCTCGCCGACATGGCCGTCAAATCCATGCGGCTTGTGCCAGTCGTAGAAGGCGGCACCGGCGGCCTGCAGCCTGTCGGCTTCGGCTTTCTTGATCACCGCGAACACCTCGTTGGCCTGCGGCAGCCAGGCCAACTTCGCATGGGCCGAATCCTCGATTGCCGCCGCGAGGCGTGCGGCCATGGCGTTGGCGTGGCGCGCGGTATCGAGCCACTGATCGTCCTTGAAATAGGCTTCGAACTGCGCCGCGACGAAGCGCGACTTGGAAAACAGCTGGGCGGCGCGCTTGCGCAGGAAGGCCAACTCCCTGGCGCGGTCGAGGTCGAACAGCACGATCGCCTCGGCGCACCAGCAGCCGTTCTTGGTGCCGCCGAAGGACAGGATGTCGACACCGCGTTTCCAGGTCATTTCGGCCGGCGTCGTGTCGAGCGCAACCAGCGCATTGGCAAAGCGGGCGCCATCCATGTGCAAGGGCACGGAATGCTGTTTGGCGATGGCCGAAATCGTCTCGATCTCATTCAGACCATAGATGGTGCCAACCTCGGTCGACTGGGTGATCGAAACCGCCATCGGCCGTCCCCAATGGACGATTTCGGGCGCGAAGCGGCCAATGGTTCGCTCCAGATTGTGCGGGTCGATCTTGCCTAGCGCGCCGTCGATGGCATGCAGCCGCGCGCCGCCGGAAAAATATTCCGGTGCACCGCACTCGTCTTCGATGACATGCGATTCGCGGTGGGCGAAGGAAATACCACCAGGCTTGTTGAAAGTGGTCAGCGACAGCGAATTGGCGGCGGTGCCGGTCGCCACGAAGAACACCGCGACCTCGCGTTCGAAAATCTCGCTGAAGCGCTGGTAGACTGCCTGGTCGAGCGCGCTGTCGCCGTAGGCGGCGGCAAAGCCGGCGGACGCGGCCGACAGGCCGGCAACGATATTGGGATGGGCGCCTGCCCAATTGTCGGAAGCGAAGAACATGCATCTGCCTGTGTTGGGGAAATCGGCGCGGAGTTGACCGGTTTAACGCGTCAACCGCAAGAGCCAGATGCTGGAAAACCGTTAAAGCCAGCCGTGGCGGCAGGCGGGAAGCGACGACTGAAGCTTACGTTTTCTCTCAACTTCACGTAATTTTATGTCGCGGAAGCCTCAAGTTTTTTGTGAATCGGTCTTGTGTGCGCCAGGGAATTCTGCCATAAAAATTTAGGACAGTAGTGCTGTCTTATTTTGTCGCACAAAACAGGCTGGATTGGCGTAAAATATTGGCCTCTCCGGCTGTTGCCGCGAGCGACAGGTGGACGGCCAGACGCTGGCCTGTACGATACCAGATGCGAACCATGCGGAAAGCCGCCTGGTTCGGCAAGGATTTCGCAAGACGTGCCGCAAGGATCAGGGTGAGCCAAGCGCTTGCCGAGGCAAATTAGCGACCGAAGAATGGCCAGCGCCTGAAGGGCTGGAATGGAGGACAGGACAATGACGGACATGACGCTCTCTGCGACGAACGGCCAGGCCGCGCAGACGAAAGCGGCTGCCGTCAAAAATACACCTCGAACCGACATTGGCCGAACCGGTTTTGCCTCTCAGGGCCTCTACGATCCGCGCAACGAGCATGACGCCTGCGGCGTCGGCTTCATCGTCAACATGAAGGGCGTGAAGTCGCATCAGATCGTCAAGGACGGCCTTGCCGTGCTCGAAAACCTGACGCACCGCGGCGCCGTCGGCGCCGACCCGCTGGTCGGCGACGGCGCGGGTGTGCTGGTGCAGCTTCCCGACCAGTTCTTCCGCGAGGAAATGGCCGCCAACGGCATCGAACTGCCGCCGGCTGGCCAGTATGGCGTCGGGCACTGGTTCATGCCGCAGGACGCGGCGCTGCGCGCCCATATCGAGGACATCATCGCCGAATCGGCGCAGTCCGAGGGGCTGCCTCTGCTCGGTTTCCGCGACGTGCCCGTCGACAATTCGTCACTGTCGAAGGCGCCCGACATCGTGGCGTCCGAGCCGTTCCACCGCCAGGTGTTCATCGGCCGCACGGCGGACATTCCCGATGATGAGGAATACGAGGCCCGGCTCTATCTGCTGCGCAAGGTCATTTCGGGCCGCATCTATGCCGAGAACGACAACAAGGATATCGGCGCCTATTGCGTGTCGCTGTCGGCGCGCACCATCGTCTACAAGGGCATGTTCCTGGCCTATCAGGTCGGCGCCTATTACAAGGATCTCAAGGACCCTCGGTTCGAGACGGCGCTGATCCTGGTGCACCAGCGTTTCTCGACCAACACCTTCCCGTCGTGGAAGCTGGCGCACCCCTACCGCATGGTCGCGCACAATGGCGAGATCAACACGGTGCGCGGCAACAACAACTGGATGGCTGCGCGCCAGGCGTCCGTCGATTCCGAACTGTTCGGCAACAACATCTCGAAGCTGTGGCCGATCTCCTATGACGGCCAGTCCGACACGGCGTGTTTCGACAATGCGCTCGAGTTCCTGTTCCAGGGCGGCTACAGCCTCAGCCACGCCATGATGATGCTGATCCCGGAAGCCTGGGCCGGCAACAAGCTCATGGATGCCGACCGCAAGGCTTTCTATGAATACCATGCGGCGCTGATGGAGCCGTGGGACGGGCCGGCCGCGGTCGCCTTCACCGATGGCCGCCAGATCGGCGCCACGCTCGACCGCAACGGCCTGCGCCCGGCACGCTACATCGTCACCGACGATGACCGCGTCATCATGGCTTCGGAGGCCGGCGTGCTGCCGGTGCCGGAGGAGAAGATCGTCCAGAAGTGGCGGCTGCAGCCCGGCCGCATGCTCTTGATCGACCTTGCCAAGGGCCGCATCGTGCCTGACGAGGAGATCAAGTCGGAGATCGCCACCAAGCATCCCTATAAGACCTGGCTCGCCAACACGCAGCTCATCCTGGAAGATCTGAAGCCGGTCGAACCGCGCGCGCTGCGCAAGGATGTGAGCCTGCTCGATCGCCAGCAGGCATTCGGCTACACCCAGGAAGACACCAAGCTGTTGATGTCGCCGATGGCGACCACCGGCCAGGAAGCCGTCGGCTCGATGGGCACCGACACGCCGATCTCGGCGATGTCGGACAAGTCGAAGCTGCTCTACACCTATTTCAAGCAGAACTTCGCCCAGGTCACCAATCCGCCCATCGATCCGATCCGCGAGGAGCTGGTGATGAGCCTGGTGTCCTTCATCGGGCCGCGGCCGAACATTTTCGATCTTGTGGGCAGTTCGCGCCGCAAGCGGCTCGAAGTGCGCCAGCCGATCCTGACCAATGGCGATCTCGAAAAGATCCGCTCCATCGGCCACACCGAGGACCGTTTCGACACCAAGACGATCGACATCACCTATGGTTCGAACGAAGGCGCCGCCGGCATGCAGGGCGCCATCGACCGGCTCTGCGAACGCGCGGAGGCGGCGGTTGCCGGCGGCTACAACATCATCATCCTGTCCGACCGCCAGGTCGGGCCGGATCGGATCGCGATTCCCGCCCTGCTGGCGACGGCCGCTGTGCATCATCACTTGATCCGCAAGGGGCTGCGCACCTCCGTCGGCCTGGTCGTGGAATCCGGCGAGCCGCGCGAAGTGCATCATTTCTGCTGTCTCGCCGGCTACGGCGCCGAAGCGATCAACCCTTACCTTGCCTTCGACACGCTGCTCGACATGCACAAGCGCGGCGAGCTGCCGGAAGAGGTAGATGCCTACGAGGTCGTGTCGCGCTACATCAAGTCGATCGGCAAGGGCATCCTCAAGGTGATGTCCAAGATGGGCATCTCGACCTACCAGTCCTATTGCGGCGCGCAGATCTTCGACGCCATCGGGCTCAAGACCGATTTCGTGCAGCAGTATTTCACCGGCACCGCGACGCTGATCGAAGGCGTCGGGCTGGATGAGGTCGCGGGCGAGACGGTCAGCCGCCATACCGATGGTTTCGGCAGCGATCCGGTGTTGCGCAGCAGCCTGGATGTCGGTGGCGAGTACCTCTTCCGCATGCGCGGCGAGGCGCATATGTGGTCGCCCGACGCGGTCGCCACCTTGCAGCACGCCGTGCGCCAGGGCTCGTGGGAGACGTTCAAGGACTATTCCGCGCAGATCGACAGCGAGACGGCCCGCGCGCAGACCATCCGTGGCCTGTTCAAGATCAGGCTGGCGGACGAGACCGGGCGCAAGAAGGTCGCGCTCGACGACGTCATGCCGGCGGCCGACATCGTCAAGCGTTTTTCGACCGGGGCGATGTCGTTCGGTTCGATCTCGCGTGAGGCGCACACCACGCTGGCGCGCGCCATGAACCAGATCGGCGGCAAGTCGAACACCGGCGAGGGCGGCGAAGAGGCCGATCGCTATCTGCCGCTGCCTGGCGGCGGCAAGAACCCGGAACGCTCGGCGATCAAGCAGGTCGCCTCGGGCCGCTTCGGCGTGACGGCAGAATACCTCGTCAATTCCGATGTCATGCAGATCAAGGTCGCGCAGGGCGCCAAGCCTGGCGAGGGCGGTCAGTTGCCCGGCCACAAGGTCGACGCGACCATCGCCAAGGTCCGGCACTCGACGCCTGGCGTCGGCCTGATCTCGCCGCCGCCGCATCACGACATCTATTCGATCGAGGATCTGGCGCAGCTGATCTACGATCTGAAGAACGTCAATCCGGCGGCCGATGTATCGGTCAAGCTGGTCTCGGAAGTCGGTGTCGGCACGGTCGCGGCGGGTGTCGCCAAGGCGCGCGCCGACCACATCACCATCTCGGGTTATGATGGCGGCACGGGTGCCTCGCCGCTGACCTCGCTCAAGCATGCCGGCTCCCCGTGGGAAATGGGCCTGGCCGAAACGCACCAGACGCTGGTGCTCAACGGTCTGCGCAGCAGAGTCGCGCTGCAGGTCGATGGCGGCTTGCGCACCGGGCGCGACGTCATCATCGGCGCGCTGCTCGGCGCCGACGAGTTCGGCTTCTCGACCGCACCGCTGATCGCGGCCGGCTGCATCATGATGCGCAAGTGCCACCTCAACACCTGTCCGGTTGGCGTCGCCACCCAGGACCCGGTGCTGCGCAAGCGCTTCAAGGGCACGCCCGAACATGTCATCAACTTCTTCTTCTACGTGGCGGAAGAGGTGAGGGCGCTGCTGGCCGAAATGGGCTTCACCCATATCGACCAGATCATCGGCGACGCCGACCTTCTGGAGAAGCGCGACGTGATTCAGCACTGGAAGGCGCAGGGCCTCGACTTCTCCAAGATGTTCTACAAGCCCGATGTGCCGCATGAAGCGGCGCACTGGACCGAACGCCAGAAGCATCCGATCGACGACGTGCTCGACCGCAAGCTGATCGAACTGGCCAGGCCCGCGCTAGAGGCCAAGCAGCCGGTCAAGATCGAGGTCGACATCCGCAATGTCGACCGTTCGACGGGCGCCATGCTGTCGGGCGAAGTCGCCAAGCGCTTCAAGCACAAGGGCCTGCGCGAGGACACCATCCAGGTCAAGCTGACCGGCACCGCCGGCCAGTCCTTCGGCGCCTTCCTGGCGCGCGGCGTCTCGTTCGAACTCGTCGGCGCCGGCAACGACTATGTCGGCAAGGGCCTGTCGGGCGGACGCCTTGTCATCCGGCCACCGGAAGAGGCCAGGATCGTCGCTGCCGACTCAATCATCGTCGGCAATACGGTGCTCTATGGCGCTACCGAGGGCGAAGCCTATTTCGCCGGTGTCGCCGGCGAGCGTTTCGCGGTGCGCAATTCGGGCGTCGCTGCCGTCGTCGAAGGCGTCGGCGACCATGGCTGCGAATACATGACCGGCGGTGTCGTCGTCGTCATCGGCAAGACCGGCCGCAACTTCGCCGCCGGCATGTCGGGCGGTGTCGCCTATGTGCTGGACGAGGCGGGTGATTTCGCCGAGCGCTGCAACATGGCGATGGTCGAGCTGGAGCCAGTGCCGGAAGAAGACGATTTGATGGAAAAGTTGCTGCACCATGGCGGCGACCTCGACCACAAGGGGCGTGTCGATGTCACGGGCGACATGACCAGCCATGACGAGGAGCGGCTCTACCAGCTGATCTCGAACCACGTGCACTACACGGGTTCGGTGCGCGGCCGCGAGATCCTCGACGACTGGACGACGTTCCGGCCGAAATTCCGCAAGATCATGCCGGTCGAATATCGCCGCGCGCTGATCGAGATGGAGCGCATGCGCATGGGCGTCGCGGCCGAATAGACCTATGAGAACTGCCGGGGAGCCCAGGCTTCCCGGCCCACCTTCATCGACAGTTTGACCTCCGGGGCAAGGTTGCCATGGCTGCCTCAAGAGGTTAACGGGTGCGGCGAGAACCGCACCATCTGGACAGCAGGAACTGGACTATGGGCAAGGTAACAGGCTTTCTCGAAATCGACCGGCAGGTGCACAAGTACCAGCCGGCCTCCGACCGCATCCGGCATTTCCGCGAATTCACGCTGCCGATGTCGGACAAGGAGGTCGAGAAACAGGCCGCGCGCTGCATGGATTGCGGCATTCCGTTCTGCCACGGGCCGACAGGCTGCCCCATCCATAACCAGATCCCCGACTGGAACGACCTCGTCTACAACCGGGACTGGGACAACGCGATCCGCAACCTGCATTCGACCAACAACTTCCCGGAATTCACCGGCCGCATCTGCCCCGCGCCTTGCGAGGAAGCCTGCACGCTGAACCTCGAGGACATTCCGGTCGCCATCAAGACAGTGGAACAGGCGATCGCCGACAAGGCCTATGAGACCGGCCATATCAGGCCCTATCCGCCGGAGAAGAAGACCGGCAAGCGGGTCGCCATCATCGGCTCCGGCCCGGCCGGCATGGCGGCTGCCCAGCAGCTCGGCCGCGCCGGCCATGACGTCCATGTCTATGAGCGCGAGAGCCGCCCGGGCGGGCTGATGCGCTACGGCATTCCCGACTTCAAGATCGAGAAGCACTATATCGATCGGCGCATCGAGCAGATGCAGGGCGAGGGTGTGACCTTCCATTGCGGCGTCAATGTCGGCGTCGACAAGCCTGTCGCCGAACTGCTCGCCGAACATGATGCCGTGCTCTATTGCGGTGGCTCGGAAACGCCGCGCGCGGCCAATATTCCGGGAGACGATCTCGGCGGCGTGCATGACGCCATGCCTTATCTGGTGCAGCAGAACCGCCGCGTCGGCGGCGAGCCGATCCAGTCGGTGGCCTGGCCGTCGCATCCGATCATCGCCGGCGGACAGCATGTCGTCGTCGTCGGTGGCGGCGATACGGCGTCCGACTGCGTCGGCACCGCCTTCCGCCAAGGCGCGGTGCGGGTCACCCAGCTCGACATCCGCCCGCAGCCGCCGGAGAAGGAAGACAAGCTCGCGGTCTGGCCCTATTGGGCGACCAAGATGCGCACCTCGTCCTCGCAGGCCGAGGGTGCGGAGCGCGAGTTCCAGGTGGCGACACTCGAATTCATCGGCGAAGACGGCCAGTTGACCGGCGTCAAATGCTGCGAGGTTGACGAGAAGCGCAAGCCGATCGCCGGCACCGAATTCGTCATCCGCGCCGATCTTGCCTTCATCGCCATCGGTTTTGCCGGCCCGGCGACGGCCGGCGTGGCGAAGGAGCTGGAAGGTGAGATGAAAATCACCACCGACAGCCGCCGCTCCCGGAATGTCGAGGCCAATGACCGCGACTACCGGACCAGCGTCGACCGGCTCTATGCGGCGGGCGATGTCCGCCGTGGCCAGTCCCTTGTCGTCTGGGCGATCCGCGAGGGCCGTCAGGCCGCGCGCTCGATCGACGAGGCGCTGATGGGGTCGACCGTATTGCCACGCTGATACCGTTTGGAAACTCTACTCCTGCGGCCATCTGAGGGCGTTTTCTGTGCTTCCGGTGCTCACGTACTTAAATGTACGCCCGCTCCGGTTCTCGAAAACACCATCATATGACTCGCAGGAGCGAGTTTCGAAACGGTCCCGGAGGCTCCGCTACTAAGGGGTGATCGCCGTCGTCGTGTCGGCCGCAGCGGCTGTCGCCGGCGGCTCGGCCTTGGGCGGCCAGGAAAAATCGTCGGCGCGTCCTGGCGACGCCTCGGAAGCCTTGCCCTCGATCACCAGTCGTTCCCCCGGAAGAGCCGGATTGGCTTTTGCCGGCGGCGCGGCGCCAAGCAGTTCGGTGCCGCCGTCGAGTGCGGGGTCGCTGAGCAGCATGGGTGCGGTGCGGTCGATTACGATGGGTGCCGCGGCCGGCGCCGGAGCCTCGACGGGCGCACCCGCCGGTGCCGTCGCCGGGGCCATGCTGCCGGGCGCGGCCAGGCCCAGGATCTTCATCAGCGGCTTTTCGGTGTAGAAGGCGAGCTTGCGCTTGCCGGCCTTGGAGACGTTGATGCCGTCATCGGCGCGCAGCCGAACAGGCTGGCCGTTCATGTCGGGGCCGGTGGTGACGAAGGCGCCGTTCTCATCGACGAACCCGTCCCAGACATCGACGAATTCGCCGCCATGGCTTTCAGCGGCCTGGTGATAGATGTCGTTGAAGGCCAGCATGTCGGAGGTCATCTTCGGCACCCGGAAGGCCGGCATGCCGACCCAAAGGAAGGGCACCTTGGCGGTGGCGATAGCCTTGCCGAGTGCGTCGGTCCGGCGCTCATATTCCTTGGTCCAGTTCTCGGACCGGGGTTGCTCGCGCACGTCCCCCACCTTCATCTGCTGGCGATCGTTGGAGCCCAGCATGACCACCACCGCGGCCGGCTTCTCGGTCTCGATCAGCGATTTGATCTGTTCGGGCCAGTTGTAGAAGTCATCGCGCACGAAGCCAGACGAGCCATTGCTGCGCACGACGATCCTGACGCCGGGATTGTCGGCGAAGGCGGTGTCCAGGCCTTCGGCAAGGCCGGACGCCATGAAGTCGCCGACCACCAGCACGGTGCGGGCGTCCGGCGCCTTTTCGACGACTGGGGTTTCAGGCTCCGCCGGCGGGCGCGGGGCCCGCGGTTTCTTGGGCTTGGGTTTTGGTTTTGCCTTTTCGATATCGAGCGGTGGCTCGACGCGCTCGCTGCGGCGCGGGAAAAGCAGGTCGCGCAGCGACCAGCCACGGTTCTGCTGCGGCTGTTCCTGCGCCATGGCCGGGGCATGGAAAGCAGCGGCCGCGCCGACCGCCAGCAGGACGATCGCCAGAAAAAGGATCGGCGTGCGACGAACAAGGATCGCGATACGCGCGGCCGAAACCAATCACTCCTCCATCCCCTTGCGCCCGATCCCGCAAACCGGAGCCGGTTTTGCGGCCGGGCGCAAGTTCAAAGTGCCATGGCGCCGGATGCGTGCGCCAAAAATGCGCACGGCGGCGTGGCTGGCTCTATTTTTGCCTGAGCCATTTGAGCACTTCCATGCTCGGATAGCCGTCCTGGGTCAAGCCGACCTTTGCCTGATAGGCCATGATGGCGGTTTTCGACCCGTCGCCGATCTTGCCGTCGAACTTGCCGTCGTAAAGTCCGTGCTGCGAAAGCCGCTTCTGCAACTCCTGCCTTTCCTCGAAGGAGAGCTTGGTGAAGGGCCGCTTCCAGTCCTGGACAAGGCCATTGCCACCGGCGATCTCGTCGGCGAGAAGACCAACGGCAAGGGCATATTTGTCGGCGTTGTTGTAGGCCTTGATAACCGAGAAATTCCTGATCATCAGGAAAGCCGGGCCGCCACGGCCGTCCGGCACCTTCAGCGTCGCCTTGTCGGTGAGGTTCTTGAACGGCTTGCCGCTGGCCCTGACGACGCCGAGCGCTTGCCATTGCGCCAGCGTCTTCGAGCCGCCCGGCAGTTTGCCGGCCGGTATGGCGACTTCGTAGCCCCAGGTCTTGCCGGCCTGCCAGCCATTCTTCTTCAACAGATTGGCTGACGTCGCCAGCGCATCGGGGATGGAATTCCAGATGTCGCGCTTGCCGTTGCCGTCCATGTCGACGGCATAATGCTGGTAGCTGGTGGGGATGAACTGGGTTTGGCCCATAGCGCCAGCCCAGGAGCCCATCAGGTGGCTTTCGTCGATGTCGCCGGTCTGTAGGATCTTCAGGGCCGCGACCAACTGGGTGCGGGCATATTTGGACCGTTTCGGGTCGCCATACCCCAAAGTCGCCAGCGAACGAATGACGTTGCGCATGATGTCGTCGCGCTTGAGGATCTCGCCATAGTTCGATTCCATCGACCAGATGGCGAGCAGGATGTAACGGTCGACGCCGAACCTCGCCTCGATCCTGTCCAGCCACGGCTTCCACTTTTTCGCCATCTGCTGTCCGACGGCGACGGACTGGTCGTGGACGCGGTTGTCGAAATAATCCCAGGCGGGCGCGGTGAATTCGGGCTGGGTGCGCGCCTTTTCCAGCACCACCGGATCGGGCTCCTTGATGTCCCGGAAAGCCTGGTCGTAGACCGCGCCGGAAACGCCGCCCGCGACAGCGGTGGCGCGGAAGCCGGCGACCCATTGCCGGAAACCGGCGTCAGCGAAAGCCGGACCGGTGGGCATCAGCAGGGCGAGCGAGAGGCTGGCTGCCGTCATGACGCTGGTCAAACGTTTTGCGGCATTGCGAACGGACATGTTTTCCTCCTTCTCTGTCTCAGGAAAGACCATTCATCGCCGAACCGGGTTAGGAATTAGTTTACCATAGGCGTCGCCTGGAACGAAAAGACACCTCGATGCTTTTAACCGGTGGAAGTTTCCCTTACCCGCTCCAGTAATCTTCAATTCCGGCGTGAAAATGTCGCCAGGCGGGGATTGCGGAGCCGGCCTGCAAACGGATAATTGAAAGCATGAAGAGAGTTCGCAAGGCAGTTTTCCCGGTCGCCGGTCTCGGCACGCGGTTCCTCCCGGCCACCAAGGCCGTTCCCAAGGAGATGCTGACCGTCGTCGACCGGCCAGTCATCCAATATGTGGTGGATGAGGCGCGGGAAGCGGGCATCGAGCATTTCATCTTCGTGACCGGCCGCAACAAGGCGGTCATCGAGGACCATTTCGATATCCAGTTCGAGCTCTATGACACACTGGCCCAGCGCGGCAAGGACGAGCAGCTGGCCCGCCTGCAGCGGCTGCAGCCGGCGCCGGGGCAGACCAGCTTCACCCGCCAGCAGGTGCCGATGGGGCTCGGCCATGCCGTCTGGTGCGCGCGCGAACTGGTCGGCGACGAGCCATTCGCGCTTTTGTTGCCCGACATGATCATGCAGTCGGAAAAGAGCTGCATGAAGTCGATGGTCGAGCTCTACGAGGAAACCGGCAACAACATCATCGCCGTGCAGGAATGCGATCCGGCGGAGGCCCACAAGTATGGCATCGTCGGCCGTGGCGAGGATACGCATCACGGCTTCCGCATCACCGAGATGGTGGAGAAGCCGAAAACCGGCACAGCACCCTCCAACCTTTACATCAACGGCCGCTACATCCTGCAGCCCGAGATCTTCAAGATCCTCGAAGGCCAGGAAAAGGGCGCCGGCAACGAGATCCAGCTCACCGACGCGATGCTGAAGCTGGAGAAGCAGCAGGCCTTCTACGGCTATCACTATCAGGGCCGCACCTTCGACTGCGGTTCGCCGGAAGGTTTCGTCGAGGCCAACGTCGCCTTCGCGCTGTGGCGCAGCGACATGAACGAGAACATGGCCGGCGTCATCCGCACGCTTCTCGATGAGATGAAGCCATCGGAGCGGCGTGGGGCCGCGTTTTAGGGTACGCCGATATTCAGGTGAGGCCGGCCTGCGAATGGCGGCGTTCTGCGCTTCCGGTGCTCACGTACGAAAAGTACGCTCCGCTCCGGTTCTCGAACACCACCATTCTCGGCTCGGCCTGACCTGAATCTCGACATACCCTTGGCGCGAATGCGTTCAGCGCTGCACTTTGAGGCCAAGGTAGATGCTGTTGGCGGTGTAGTCGCGGCCGGGCAGGTTGCTGGTCAGCTTCTCGGTTCTTACCCGGCTGGTGAGACCGGCATAGCGGTTCAGCCACCAGGTCAGTCCGGCCTCGGCGCTCAATATCCTGTCATGGCCATCGATGCCGATATAGTCTCGCCAGTCGAGCCCCAGAGCCGCATTTGCGGTGAGGTTGGCACGGATCAGCCGTTCCCCCGTCAGGCGGCCGGAATAGAGGATATCGCCGCTTTCGCCCGCGGTGGTCGTGGTTTCGACGGTGGTCTTGCCGGTCAGGCCGATCGTGGTTCCGCGCTGCGGCGACCATTTGAGGTCGGCGTTGACGGTGGCGCCCGAAATCGCTTCCAGGCTCTTGTCATCGATCGCTTCCCTCAGCCAGCCGGCGGAGAATTCACCCGACAGCTTCTCACCCATGTCGAGTTGCAGGCCGGCGCGCGCGCCGAGCCGCGTCGAGGAGCGCTCGAAGCCTTCATTGTCGATGCGCTGATCGTAGACCCGGCGGCCGGCCTCGATTTCGGTGAACGGGGTGAGGGCCGGAGAGATTTCGTAGCCGGTGCGCAAGGTCGCCGTATAGAGCGTGTTGTCCTGATCCTTCTGCGACAGCGAGGTGCCGTCCGAAAGCTCCGCGTCGCCATAGAAGTCGTGCGAGACCGCGCCGGTCAACGTGTACTGCATCTTGCCGGCGGCCTTTTCGACACCGAGGCTGCCGTCGATCGTCTGGCGCAGCGGCTGGGTACTGACGCCGGCAATGGCGTTGGGCGATGACGCCGTTTCCGGCACGGCTTCGTAGCCGAGCTTGGCGATGGCCCGCAGTTCATTGTCGAGATCGACATTGAGCTGGCCTTCAATGCGGCCCTGCGCGTCGTGGACCGGGTAGCCCGACACGGTCTCGCGGAACAGGCCATAGCCGTCGATGGTGGCGGAGTTCTCGCGCCAGTCGGAGATGGCGGAAAAGCGCAATGCCGTTTCCGACAGCAGTGCCGATGTGCCGGCACTGCTCGAATCGCCGTTCGTGGTGGCGGTCAGACCCTGTTCGATCGACGGCCGGATGACGAAGGATCCCCATTTGACGCCGGTGGCGGCGAATGGATCGTCCTCGGCTTTCTTGTTCTGGCCTTCGATGGCGGCGGTGCGCTCGGCGCCGGGGTCGAGTTTCTGCCTGTCGGCGCTGTCCACGGTCAGGGCGCGGCGGTTGGCCGCTTCCTGATCGGTCGTGGCGTTGTCGGCATCGTCTGTCGCGGCGGCGGCGGTGTCGCTGGTCGCGGCCGTCGTGTTCTTTTTCTTTTTCGATTTGCCGGTCGTTCTGGCGTCCGTCCTGGTCTTGTCCTGATCCGCGGCAGTCTGCTTGGCGGTCGATGGACGGCGGCGAGGCTTGGGTGGCGTCGGAGTGTCGGTCGAGGCGTCGTCGGTCGCCTGCGGTGGATCGAAAATGCTGCCGGTGGCGGCGTTCGTGTCGGTGTCGTCGGGGACAGCGCCGGCGCTGGCCGGCAAATAGGTGCGTGGCGGCGCATCGTCCTGCGCGGCCGGCGCCTGCTGGCCCTGGGCGGCAAGGGCGAGTTGCCTTGCCTTGCGTTGCTGGTCGGACAGGATCGCCGATTCCGAAACCTCGCCGCGCAGCTCCGTTTCCTGGGCATGAAGCAGGCCCGGACGCGTCAGCGCAAAGATGCTGGTCGCCAGCAACAAGGCGCATACCGCCTTGCCCTGTCGTCCTCTTGATTTTTCTGGCTGGGCCCCGGACATCGCCACCACTGCTTGCGCGGCGCTATGCGCGCCATACTTACCGAACCGTAAATGGGGATGGTTAACGGAGGGTTGAGGCGGTTGCCGTTCGGCCGGTTAAAGCGGGGATCGCGCGGCGCGTGGCAAATCCCCGCCCGGGGGCATCAGTGCCATTTCCGTTGGACAGGCGGACGGCAAAGCGCTAATCGCATCATCCATGCATGCGAGACCTCTCGATAAGAAGCCCCTGGACCGGCAAGCGTCGATTGATTCGGCCCTGAGAACGGTGGCGACCGAGCAGGCGGGGATCGCCGCCCTTGCCGAAGCGCTCGAGAATGGACTGGCCGCGCCTTTCGCGCAGGCTGTCGACATGATCTCGAACATCGAAGGCCGGCTGATCGTCACCGGCGTCGGCAAAAGCGGCCATATCGGGTCGAAGATCGCGGCCACGCTGGCCTCGACCGGCACACCGGCCTTCTTCGTCCATCCCGTCGAGGCCAACCATGGCGATCTCGGCATGATCGCCAGGGACGACGCCATCATCGCCATCTCATGGTCGGGCGAGAGCAAGGAGATGATGGGCATCGTCGCCTATTCCAGGCGCTTCTCCATTCCGCTCATCGCCGTCACATCCGGAGAGACATCGGCGCTGGCGCGCGCCGCCGACGTGGTGCTGCTTTTGCCGCGCACCCCGGAGGCCTGCCCGCACGGCTTGGCGCCGACGACGTCGACGCTGCTGCAACTGGTCGTCGGCGACGCACTGGCGATCGCGCTGCTCGAGGCGCGCGGCTTCACGCCGGACCATTTCCGCACCTTCCATCCCGGCGGCCAGCTCGGCGCCAACCTGACCATGGTCTCCGAGATCATGCGGGTCGGCGACCAGATACCGCTGGCCGCGCTCGGCACCAAGATGCCGGAAGCGGTGATGACGCTGTCGCAGAAGAAGGTCGGCTGCGTCCTGATCGTCGACACCAATGGCGAATTGGCCGGGATCATCACCGACGGCGACGTGGCGCGCAACCTTCACCGCAACCTGGCCGACGTCATCGTCGACGAGGTGATGACCCGCACCCCGAAGACCGTTGACCCGCAGACGCTTGCGGGCACCGCGATCGCGCTGCTCAACGAGCACAATATCGGCGCGCTGGTGGTGACCAAAAACAACATGCCGCTCGGCGTGGTGCATTTCCACGACCTGCTGCGCATCGGCGCTGCCTAGGCATGCCGATATTCAGGTGAGGCCGGTCTGCAAACGGCGGCCTCCTGCGCTTCCTCGTTCTACTGCGTCGCAGTAGAACTGAGCTCACGTACAAAAGTACGCTCCGCTCCGGTTCTCGGAAGCCACCGTTTTCGACTGGACCTGAATCTCGACACACCTAGAGCGGTTCAGCGTTTCACGGAATCGCAGAACCGCTCTAACTATTTGTTTTTACGCAATTCCGGACGGAAAACCGTTTCACACTTTTCCTGGAATTGCTCTAGCGAGGTGGTCTGCTGTGAAAAAATCAGACCCGCTCCACCGTCAGTTCCAGGTCGGTATCGGCTGCCCCGGTGACACGCACCTGCGTGCCGGCCGGCAGGTCGGGGCCGGAGACACGCCATAGCGTGTCGCCAAGCTTGATGCGGCCACGGCCGTCCCGGATCGGTTCGGCAAGCGTTGCCATCCTGCCGACCAGTTGGGCGCCGCGCCGATTGAGCAGCGGCTGGTCCGTCGGGTCGTGGCGCCGGCTGACCCATCGCTTGCCGACATAGGCCGAGAGCAGCGACAGCGCCAGGAAGGCGAGGACCTGAACCTGCCAGGTCCAGATCGCCGCATCCCAGATCAGCAGCGATATTGCGGCGATGATCAGGGCAGCAATGCCGATCCAGAGCATGAAGATGCCCGGCGCGATGATTTCCATGACCAGCAGGACGAAGCCCAGAACCATCCAGGTCCAGGGTCCGAGTTCGGAGATGACGCGATCGAACATAAGAGGGACCTCCTATGGACTCAGTTTTCGTTCGGCCGCACGACGGGCGGGCGGGCGGCCTGGCGCTGGGCGCCGGTCGTGCCTTCGCTGCGGAAGACTTCCTTGGCGATCTCGCCAATGCCGCCAAGCGTGCCGATCAGCGACGAGGCTTCCAGCGGCATCAGCACCACCTTGCTGTTGGTGGCCGAACCGATTCTGGTCAGGGCCTCGGTGTATTTCTGGGCGACGAAATAGTTCAGCGCCTGCACGTCGCCCTTGGAAATGGCTTCAGACACCACCTGGGTGGCGCGGGCTTCGGCCTCGGCCGAACGTTCGCGCGCCTCGGCGTCGCGGAAAGCGGCTTCCTTGCGGCCTTCGGCCTCCAGGATCTGCGACTGCTTGAGGCCTTCGGCGGCGAGGATCTGCGCACGCTTGTTACGCTCGGCGGTCATCTGGCGGCCCATCGATTCGATGAGGTTTGCCGGCGGGTTGATGTCCTTGATCTCGACGCGTGTGATCTTGATACCCCACGGATGCGCCGCCTCGTCGACGACGCGCAGCAGGCGCTCGTTGATGGCGTCGCGGTTCGACAAGAGCTCATCGAGGTCCATCGAGCCCATGACGGTACGGATATTGGTCATCGTCAGGTTGAGGATGGCGTTCTGCAGGCCGGCAACCTGATAGGCGGCCTGTGCCGCATTGAGGATCTGGTAGAAGGCGATGCCGTCGACACCGACGATGGCGTTGTCGCGGGTGATGATCTCCTGGCTCGGAACGTCGAGCACCTGCTCCATCATGTTCATCTTGGCGCCAATGCGGTCGACGAACGGCGTGATGATGTTGAGGCCGGGGCTCAGTGTCTTGGTATAACGACCAAAGCGTTCGACGGTATAGTTATAGCCTTGCGGAATTGTCTTGATGCCTTTGAACAGCACCAGCACGACAAGCGCGACAAGAACAATGATCGCAATATCGAAACCACTGAAATCCATTTGGCTCTCCCTCAGAAGCGGGCCGCGAGAGCCATTCCCGCGCAGCCGACTTCACCAAAGACTTAAGTGTGTTTCAGGTGCGTTACAATCAGGTGATGAGGGATTGTTTGCAGGTTTGCAATCAACGGTTGAAAGCGAACAGCTCTGCATCCGTGTCGGTCATCCCTTTGATCGAAGCGGAAACAATTTCGGAAGCGATACGCGAGAAAGTGATGCCATTGCCGCCATAACCCATGACGGCATGGATGCGAGGATGCCTGGGGATGGCTCCGATATAGGGCAGGCCGGTGGTGGTTGTGCCGAAGGAGCCGGTCCAGGCGAATTCGGGCCTGACATCGAGTTGCGGAAATACAAGGCCAAGCTTTTCGGCGATGCGTGCGGCCTTGTCGGCGATCAGTTCATCGCGCCGCGTCTCGTCGACAAAATCCTCGTCCTCGCCGCCGCAGATGACGCGACCGTCGGCGGTCGCCCTGACGTAGAGGTAGGGGTCCGACGCTTCCCAGATGAATGCCGCGCCCGGCCAGAGCTTTCCCGGTTGCGGGCGGGTTGCGATCGCCCAGGTCGAGATGATCTGGTGTGCGGCCGCCGGCACGATGTCGACCAGTTCATAGCCAGTGGCCAGAACAACCTGCCGTGCGGTGATGGTCGGGCCGTCCTTTGTGGCCACGACCACCTCGCCGGTACTGTCCTTGATCGCCGTCGCTTCGACGGGAGCGTAAAGCCGTGCCTTTCGCTCCAACGCCTTGAGCAACAGCCCGGCCGTCAGCTTGCGCGGGTCGAGCGCGATATTGCCATGGCTGAGGATGGCGCCATCGCGGTCGATGCCGAATGTCTCCGCCAGAGGCCGCGGTGTCAGATAGGACACGGCAATGCCCGCTTGCCGCCGCGCTTCGGCTTCATCGCGAAGTTCCGAGGGGCCGAGCATCGTGCCAGCCAGATAGAGCGACTGGGTGCGGCGCAGGCGACAGTCGATTGCGAGATCCTCGATACGGCCAGCCAGGTTGGAAACCGCGAGCCGCGAGCGCCGCCAGGCCTGCTCGGCGCGGGCCCTGCCGATCATCTTCGAGAGCATTGAAAGCGGCTGGTCGATTTCGAACTGGACGAGCGCGGTGGTCGCTGCGGTCGAACCCTTGAGCGGCCCACGCCGGTCGATGCAGATCACGGAGTGACCATCCGCCGTCAGCGCCTCTGCCATCATGGCGCCGCTGATGCCCATGCCGATGATCAGGACGTCGGTCTTGACGTCCCGGGCCAGCGCCGACGTCGGCACGGCCGGCGCCCGGTAGGCGGACCAGACGGTCCGGCCAGTTCTGAGGTCGAGTTTGCGGGGCATCGAATTCTCCGGAAGGTGCGGCTCAACGCCCCGGAGTGGCTGTTGTTCCGGTGTCAGAGCGGCTCACCGCTTCACGGAAACGGCGAGCCGCTCTAACTCTTTGTTTGACGAAATTCCGGACGGAAAACCATTTCACACTTTTCCTGGAATTTCTTCTAGACCCAGCCGGACAGTTCGCGCCGCACCATCGCCTCGATCACCGCCATGCCTTCGGCGCTGTCGTTGAGGCAAGGGATGTGGGCGAAATTCTTGCCGCCGGCGTGATGAAACGTCTCGGCCGCCTCGCGGCCGATCTCGTCCAGCGTCTCGATGCAGTCGACGGAAAAGCCGGGATTGACGATGGCGATCGATTTCACGCCGTCCTTGCCGAGTTTCTCCACGGTCTTGTCGGTGTAAGGCTGCAGCCATTCCTGGGCGCCGAAACGCGACTGGAAGGTGGTGATGAGCCTGCTCTCGCTCCAGCCGAGCCTTTGGCGCAGCAGCCGCGTCGTTTCCAGGCAATGCGCCTGGTAGGGGTCGCCCTTGTCGGAATAGGGTTTCGGGATGCCGTGATAAGAGGTGATGACCACCTCCGGCTCGAAATCGAGGCTCGCCAGATGCCGCTTGATCGAGTGGGCCAGCGCTTCGATGTAGACGGGCTCGGCATAATAGGGCGGAACGCTGCGGATGGCCGGTGCCGCCCGCATGTTCATCAGCGCGCGAAACAGCTGGTCATTGGCCGTGGCCGTCGTGGTGGCGGAGTACTGGGGGTAGAGCGGAAACGAAACTATGCGGTCGCAACCCTGGGCAACCAGCCTTTGGGCAACGCTTGCCGTCGAAGGGTTGCCGTAGCGCATCGCCCAGTCGACGACGACATTGGGCAGGTCGCGCAACGTCTCGGCCAGCTTTTCGCCCTGGGCGCGCGTGTAGGTGCGTAGCGGCGACTCGTTCTTCTCCTGGTTCCAGATCCTTGCGTAATTGGCGCCCGACTTCTTCGGCCGCGTGGTGAGCACGAGCCCATAGAGGATCGGATACCAGATCGCCTTGTTGAGCTCGATGACGCGCGGATCGGACAGGAATTCCCTGAGATAACGCCACATCGGCTTGAACTCGGTGCCGTCGGGCGTGCCGAGATTGACCAGCATGACGCCGACCTTGCCGGCCTCGGCCGGTTGGGATCCGGTAGGCTGCGGACCGGAGGCCTTCACGGCTTTGGGGTCGACAGGAGTGGAAAGCGTCATAATTGGTCTCCGAACACGGCGCGAAACTAGCGATGCCACGCCGGTTTTCAATGCAGCGTCTGGCCGCACCTTACCTGAAAACGCAAAACCCGCCCGGTTTCCCGGACGGGTTTTGCGTCGAAGAACCCTGAAGCGGTGTTATTTCGGCGGGATGGTCAGCGTCGCGCCGAGGGTAAGCCGGTGCGGCCTTTGACCCTTGTTGGCGTCATAGATGAGTTTCCACTTGGTGGCGTCGCCATAGGCCTTCTTTGCCAGATCCCAGTAGGTATCGCCGGTAACGATGACATGGCTGCCTGTTGCCGGTGCGGCTTCAGCCGGTTCAGCAGGCTTTGCGGGTTCCGCTGGGACGGGTGCCGCCGGCGCAGGAGCAGCTTCGGCCGGTTTTGCCGGTTCGGCTGGTGCAGGGGCTGGAGCAGCGGGTGCCGGCGGGGGAGGCGCTGCCTCTGTCGCGATTGCCGGTGGCGTGTTGGCGATGTCGCCCGAGTTGGCAGGCAGTTCGGGCATCGCGGGTGCAACCTCGGCGGGCTTTGCCGGTTCTGCCGGTTTCGCGGCCTCGGCCGGCGCCGTCTCCGCCGGCTTTGCGGGTTCGGCTGGCTTGGTCGGCTCGGCGGCGGGTGCCGCCGCGACAGTCGCGGCGATCTCGGTGATGCGGCCGTCGAGCTTGGGTGTGTAAGGCCGGTGGGCACCGAGGTAATCGGCAACGACCTGTTCGAGGCCGGGGCCGTAATCGTAGGCGTTCTTGGCCTTGTCGGCGAAGACCTTGTAGCCGTCGCCGCCCTGGCGCACGTAATTGTTGGTGGCGACGAGATAGTCCTTGTCGGGATTGATCGGCGCCCAGGCGCCGTTCTCCATGACCTCGACGGATTTGACGCGGCCCGCATTGGGCGCGACCGACTTGTCGAAGGAATATTTGAGGCCCGCCACCTGCGGGAAGCGGCCGGCGCCGTCCTCGATCTGGCTAAGACCGCCTTCGAGGCCGGCGACCAGGTCCTTGCCGGAAATCTGGAAGGTGGCCAGCGTGTTCTGGAACGGCAGCACGGTCAGCACCTCACCCATGGTGACGGTGCCCTTGTCGATCGAGGCGCGCAGCCCGCCGCCATTGGAGATGACGATCTCGACGCCCTGTCCCTTGACGCGGTCGAGTATGGCGTCGGAGACGAGGTTGCCCATCGCGCATTCCTTGGCGCGGCAATTCTCGCGGCTGCCGTCGATGACGTCGGTGGTCTCGGCCACTTCCTTGTTCTTCAGGGCCTCGATCGGGGCGCCGAGTTCCTTGATGCGGGCGAGCACGGCGGGATCGGGCGTGATCGACTTGTCGAGATAGATGGGGTCGCCGCTCGCCGACTTGACGACGCCATTGTCGTCGAACACCACCTTGAACTCGCCGAGATATTTCGAATAGGACGCCGCCTGCACCACCGGCACCTTGTAGCCGTCCGGGTTGTCGACCATCGTCGGGTAGGGGCCTAGCGCCTTCGGATCGGTGTTGGACAAAAGCGTATGGCTGTGGCCGCCGACAACCACGTCGATGCCCGGGATCTTGGCGATGACATCGCGCTCCCTGTTGTAGCCGATATGGGTCACCGCGATGATCTTGTTGACGCCTTGCGCCTTCAGCTTCTCGACTTCCGCCGTGATCGACTTGACGTCGTCCGCGATGGCGATGTTCGGGCCGGGGGAAGCGAGCTCGGGCGTGTCGTTGGTGACGGCACCGACAATGCCGATCTTCTGTCCACCGACCTCGACGACGATCGACGGCTTGATCTTGCCCGCCGCCCCGGACTTGTCGTTGGGCACGACATTGGCACTGACGATCGGGAACTTCGCCTTGTCCAGGTAAGGCACCAGCGCGCTCTCGCCGTCGTCGAATTCGTGGTTGCCGAGCGTCACCGCGTCGGGTTTCAACTGATTGAGGAATTCCTCTTCGACGGCGCCCTTGTAGGTGGTGTAGAACAGCGATCCCTGGAAACTGTCGCCCGCATTGAGCAGCAGCACGTTCTGCCCTTCGAGCTTCTTGCGTTCCTGGGCGATCGCCGTGATCAACCGGCCGGCGCCGCCGATGCACTCGCCCTTGGTCTCCTCGTCGGCCGAACAGGTCGACTCGTATTTGTTGTTGCCTTCGATGCGGCTGTGCCAGTCATTGAAATGCAGAATGTTCAATGTGTAGTCGGCAAAAGATGCGCCGGCCGACAGGCCAAGCGCCGATGCGGACAGGGCCAGAATGGCGGCAATCTTCTTCATCTTCGTCTCCCGGTAGGCTGATCAGAAGCGTTTAACGCCCTTGCTTGACTGGGATATAACAGCCAGCGTTTTGACCATGTTCCCATCGCGTTCCGGCTGACGCAAGCAGAAATGCCGTCGGTATTTTCTTGCGAAAAACCTGGGGTATTTTCGGGTGAAAAACCGGGGGTATTTTCTGGCGAAAGTTCTGGTGAAAGCCCGGGGCGCAAAAAAGAACGGCGGCCAGTGGCCGCCGTCCCCGATGAGTCCTGTGTTCGCCGGTTCAGGCGCGTCGCGTTAGCACGAAGTTCTGGCCGGATGAACTGGTGCAGTTCAGCTGGCTGGTGGACACCAGCAGGCAGTTGAAGCTGACCGGCGTCTGACGGATCAGCGACGTGCCGTTGATCTCGACCGAGGTGGCGCCGGTCATCGTGTAGCTGCCATCGGCCAGCTTCTGGCCGGTGTCGGTGGCGACGGTCGTGAATTTACCACCTGTCAGCGTCGACAGGCCGGTGCCCTTGGCATCGATCCACGAGCCCTCGACGCCTTTCGGCGCGGCTGCCATCGGCGGCGCATCGGGACCGCTTGTGGTGCAGGCAGCGAGCATCACGGCAAAGGAACCCGCCACGCCCATCGAAAGAATTTTGCGCGCAATAGTCATCTGAAATCCTCTCCAAACGCACCGGCCCAAAAATCGGATTCGATTTTGGAAGGCATGATGCGAACGTCCAAAGTGCTGGAACGGGCATGCGTCCCGCAAGACGCACGCTGCCCCAGGCCGCATCTCTTCAATCGCCCGATTTCCGGGCGATTGCAAGGCAATGGCGCAGGGTGTGCGCGATGCTATCGGACGAGGATGTTGCGGAATTGCCACGGATCGCTGCGGTCGAGGTCCTCGGGGAAGAGCCCCGGGCGTTTGTCGAGCGGCGTCCAGTCGGTGTAATGGCCTTCGACCGGCCCGAGATAGGGCGACTGCACTTCCAGACAGCGCCGGTAGTCCATCTCGTCCGCCTCGACGATGCCGGCGTCCGGATTTTCCAGGGCCCAGACCATGCCTGCCAGAACCGCCGAGGTGACCTGCATGCCAGTGGCGTTCTGATAAGGCGCCAGCTTGCGCGCCTCGGCGAGCGAGAGGTGCGAGCCGAACCAGTAGGCATTCTTGTCGTGGCCGTAGAGCAGGACGCCGAGTTCGTCGACGCCGTCGACCAACTCGTTCTCGTCAAGCACATGGTGTACCGGCTGAGGCTTGCCGGCGGCACCGAACATCTCGTCCAGCGACAGCATCGCGTCGTTGCAGGGATGGTAGGCGTAATGGCAGGTCGGCCGGTATTGCACCTTGCCCTTCTTGGAGCGCACGGTGAAGAAATCGGCGATCGAGATCGCCTCGTTGTGCGTCACCAGCAGGCCGTATTGCGGGCCCGGCGTCGGGCACCAGGAACGCACACGCGTGTTGGCGCCGGGCTGCTCCAGATAGATCGCGGCCTTGGAGCCGTGCTTGTGCTTCTTGGCGTTCTTCGGCATCCATTTCTCATGCGTGCCCCAGCCGAGTTCGGCCGGCTGCAGGCCTTCGGAGATGAAGCCCTCGACCGACCAGGTGTTCCAGAACACATCCATCGGCTTTGGTTTCTTGGCGCGCTGGGTGTCGCGTTCGGCGATATGGATGCCCTTGACGCCGGCCTTCCTCATCAGCTTCGCCCAGCCCTCGCGGTCTTCCTGTGCGGGCTCGGAAAACTCAAGGCCAAGATCGGTGGCGAGGTTCACCAGCGCCTGCTTGACGAACCACGAGACCATGCCGGGATTGGCGCCGCAGGTGGAAACCGCCGTAGCGCCGCCCGGTTTGTCCTGCTTTTCCTTGATCAGCGATTCGCGCAGCGCATAGTTGGTGCGGCTGGCATTGTCGGCGTTGGCGTCGAAATAGAATCCAAGCCAAGGCTCGACGACGGTGTCGATGTAGAGCACGCCGAGCTTGCGGCAGAGCCGCATCAGGTCGACCGAGCCGGTGTCGACCGACAAATTGACGCAAAAGCCCTGGCCGCCGCCATTGGTCAGCAGCGGCGTCAGAAGCTTCTTGTAGTTCTTCTCGGTCACTGCTTCCTGGACGAAGGCGATGCCGCGCTCGTCGAGCAGCTTGCGGTCAGTGTCGCGCGGATCAAGGACCGTCATGCGCGACTTGTCGAACTTGAAATGGCGCTCGATGAGAGGCAGCGTTCCCCGTCCGATCGAGCCGAAGCCGATCATCACCACAGGGCCGGTGATCTCGCCGTAGACTGGCCAGTTTTCATTCGCCATTTTATCGAGCACTCCTTAAAAATCACTCCAGAACAGCCGCTTGGCCGCGGCGCGACAAACCATAGATCATTGTCACAATAAAGGGAAAAGCAGCGAAACGCCTGGGAACGCCGCTTTGGAAGTGCTCGGCGAGGCCACCGGGAGGCCATTGCCTGCCCGATGGCGGATGTTGAGCCGGCGTCGTATCAGCGAGCGCCGCCGGACGCGTTGATGCGTTCGCCGGTCAGCCACGCCGCCTCGTCCGAGGCGAGGAAGGCCACTGTCGGGGCGATGTCGTCCGGCTTGCCGAAGCGCTGGCCAAGGGGGACGCCGGCGATCAGCATATTGCCGAAATCGGTGCCGACCATGCCTTCGGTCATTTCGGTGTGGGTATAGCCAGGAGCCACGATGTTGACACGGATGTTGCGGGCTCCGAGTTCTCTCGACAAGCTGAGCGTCAGCGTATCGATCGCCGCTTTGCTGGCGGAATAGAGGCTGGTGTTCGGCACCGGGTTCCAGCTCGAGATCGTGCCGATGTTGACGATGCTGCCGCCAGTCTCGGGGAAATGGCGCATGGCCGCCTTGGTGGTCAGGATCGTGCCCAGCACGTTGGTGTCGAACAGCCGCCGATAGTCCGCCTCACTGGCTTCCTCGAAAGTGCCGAAGCTGGCGGTCGCGGCGTTGTTGATCAGAATGCTTGGCTTGCCGAATGCGATCTCGGCGACCTCGAACATCTTCTCGACTTCGGCGGCCTCGGCCACGTCGCCCTGAACCGCGGTCGCCTTGCCGCCGGCGGCGACGATCTCCTTGACCGCGCGTTCCGCAGCCTCGCGGCTGGAGGCGTAGTTGACGACGACGGCGGCGCCTTCCGCCGCCAGCCGTTTGGCGATGCCCGCACCGATGCCTCGCGCGGCACCGGTGACGATGGCGACCTTGTTGTTGAGCTTGCCCATTTTGGTTCTCCGAATGGATGGATGGATTTGACAACCGCCAATTGGCCATTCCTGGATGGGTCAGGTAGAGTGAATAAAACCATATAACTAATTCCAAGGTGGAATAGATGGACAGGCTCATGGTGATGAGCACCTTCATAAGGGTCATCGAAACCGGCTCGTTCTCGGCGGCAGCGCGGCATTTGCGCGTCGGGCAGCCAGCCGTCTCGAAGGCCATCGCGCAGCTTGAGGAACGACTCGGCGTTCGCCTGCTGTCGCGCACCACCCGAGGTCTCTCGCCGACCGATGCCGGCCTCAGCTTCTATGAAGGCGCCAAGCGCGCGGTCGACGAGGCCGACGAAGCGGAGAACGCGGCGCGTGGCACCGCGGCGGCGCTTACCGGTTTGCTGCGCATCGGTACGTCGGTAACCTTCGGCCGCCTGCATGTCGTGCCGAAGCTGAAAGCCTTCCTGGACGCTCACCCAAGGCTAGACGTCGAGGTGGCGATGGACGACAGGAACGTCGACCTCGTCGAGGAAGGGGTGGATGTCATGCTGCGTCTGGGTGAAAGCTTCGCCCCCGCTCATATCGGGCGCAAGATCGCCACCTGTCGTCGTCTGGTGGTAGCGGCACCCTCCTACCTGGCACGCGAGGGCGAACCCATCGCGCCGGATGAGCTGTCGCGGCACGAGGCGATCCTTTTCGTCCGGGCAGGCACTTCCAGCCGCTGGACGTTCCGGCGCGGCGCCGAAGAGGTTTCGCTTGCCGGCCAAGGGCGGCTGCGCGTGACTTCCGCCGAAGGGATACGTGAGGCGGTGCTTGCCGGCATCGGCTTCACGGTCGGCTCCGAATGGATGTTCGACGCGGAGCTGCGCAGCGGTGCCGTGCGGCCGATCCTGGTCGACTGGGCGCTGCCGCCTGTCGAATTGTGGGCGCTGTTTCCAGCCGGACGCAAGGCCAGCGTCAGGGCAAGGACATTCGTCGATTTCCTGGCGGGCAGCCTGTAGCCGGCTTCAGCCGGCCATCGTCTTCAAATGTTCGATCAGCCGGTCGCGGTCCGATGTCAGGCCCTTGTAGTCGAGCTGGTCGAGATCGAGCGCTTCGAGCTGGGCGGCAAAGGACAGAGCAAGCGTCGCCCGGTCCGGGTGCCGCTCCAGCACGGCGAACGGGTCGAGGTGGATGCGGATGGTGAACAGGATGTCGCGCGAGGCGGGCAGCTTGCGCAGCGTCTGGCGCTCGACGCGGATGAAGGCGTGCGCCTTGACGTCACCATCGGGGAACCGTGTCGGCCGGCTGGTGGCACGGTCGATGCGCTCGACATTGGACAAGGGATGGTAGAGCGCATTGTCGGCCTGGATCGACCAGTTGAAGCGCTCGATCGCCTGGCCCTGCAGGCCGTCGAACATGCGGGTGATGAGTTCGGCGGGACGCGTGCCCGGGCCGAAGCCGGGTACCGGCTCGTGAATCTGTTGCAACGGCTTGCCGAATTTTTCGAGCAGCGACCAGGACGAGGGAAAGCACAGCGAGCCGGCGGCGAGCCGCCAGCCGCTGTCGTCGCGGCGCATCAGGATCAGGTCCTCCTGGACCAGCAGCGAGGCCGCGACCAGCGGCGCGTCGGCGAGACCCATAGGCAAAGCAGGGTGGTTCGCGGCGCCCACCAGCTCGATGCCCGCATCGGTGCGGCGATGGGTGCGCGGAAATCGCTCCGGCAGATAGGCGCCGAGCAAGTCGAGCACTTCCTGCTGGGCGTCTCGCGTGCCGTCTTCCTCTACGAAAACCCGTTCGGGAATCTCGGCATAAAGCCGGCGCTTCTCGGCGAGATAGGGCAGGAGATGACCATCGACCTCGATCCAGTTCGCGGGGTCCAGCGGCTTCAGCCCGATGTTGAACAGCTTCGAGGAACCGTCATAGGGGGTATGGGTGGGCAGGGCTTCGACCAAGCTCATGCTTCCTTGAAGGCTTCGAGACCGGCGGCGGTCATCCTCGCCAGGAATTCGGTGACGTCGTAGTCCGCGGCGCCTGCCTTGGCGAAGGGGTCCGCGGCCAGCCTGGCATCGAGGATCTCGCGCGAGCATTGGGCGACGATGATGCCGCCGGTCCTCGGCTTCTTCGGTCCGGAGGCAATGAAGACGCCCTCTGCATAGCAGGCCTTCAGCCATTCGACATGCGCCGCCTGCAGGCGGTCGATCTCGGTCAGAGGCACCTTGTAGTTCAGCGAAACGACGAACATGGCGTTCTCCCGGTCACACCAGCCTTGCGGGGATCAAGCCGCGCAGCGAATTGCCGACAAAGAGAGCCTTGGCCGACTTCAGATCGTCAAAGGTGTAGATTGCTTCCGCCGCCCGGCCTTCATCCAGAAGCGCGGCGCGCAATACGCCAGGCAGCAGGCCGCAGTCCAGCCGGGGCGTAGCCAGCACGCCGTCGCCGAAATCGGCGAAGACATTGGTGATGGTGCCTTCGCAGATCTCGCCGCGCTCATTGGCCAGGATCACCTCGTCGGCCTGGGTGACGAGATATTCGGATCGGGCATGGGTGTAGAGCTGGCGCCGGCTTGTCTTGTGGCGCAGCAGCGTATTGCTCGAATCGAGCCTGGTCCGTGCCAGCCGCAGCACCCAGACCTTGTCGGCGGCGAGCGGTTCGTAGGGTTGCGCCGAGGCGGTGGCTTCGCCGTTGCGCGCCAAGGCGAGCCGCGTGCGCATGGCGGTACGGGCGCCGTCGACCGCGTCGCCCAGCACGGCGCCAACCTTTTGCGGATCGCAGTCAAAGCCGAGTTCCGCCGCCGAGCCATAGAGGCGCGCAAGGTGGCGGTCGAAGCGCAGGAAGCCGGTCTCGGGCTGCCAGCGCATGGTCTCGATCAGCTCGAAATCGGCGGGGTCCCCGTCGCGAAGCGGGCCTTGAGCAGACACTCCTGATACTCCTCCTGCGCCGTCGAATCGAAGACGATGCCGCCGCCGACATTGTAGACGGCCTCGCCGCTGGCAAAGAGCGATATGGTGCGGATCGCCACGGAAAAGCGCATCGTGCCGCCGGGCGCGATCCAGCCGATGGCGCCGCAATAGACGTCGCGCGGCGTGCCTTCCAGATCGTGCAGGATCTCCATGGCGCGGATCTTCGGCGCCCCGGTGATCGAGCCACAGGGAAACAAAGCCGCGAAGATCTGGCGGATGGTGAGGCCAGGCAGCAGCTTCGCCCTTACATCGCTCACCATCTGGTGGACGGTCGGGTAGCTCTCTATGCGGAACAGTTCGGGCACCTCCAGTGTGCCGACCTCGCTGATCAGCGAGATGTCGTTGCGCAAGAGGTCGACGATCATCCGGTTCTCGGCCTGGTTCTTCTCGTCATGGCGCAGGAAGGTCTTCTGCCGCTCGTCCTCGTCCCTGGTCGCGCCGCGCGGGGCCGTCCCCTTCATCGGATGCGTCTCGATCATCCCGGCCGCGTTGATCTCGAAGAACAGTTCGGGCGAGCGCGACAGCACGATGGGATCGCCAAGCGCCACCAGCGCGCCATACTTCACCGGCTGGCGTTCGGTCAGCGCATCGAAGGCGGCAAGCGGGTCGCCAGACCATTGCGCCTGCACCGGGAAGGTCAGATTGCCCTGGTAGCAATCACCTTGCCTGATGTGTTGATGCAGCCGCGAGAAACGCTTCTCGTAATCCTCGAACGACCAGGCCGCCCTTGCATCGAAGATCGGGCCGTTGGTGGCCGTTTCGTTGCGTGGCGGCACGGCGTCCTCGACCGGAGCGTCGAAGACGCCGAGGCAGATCAGCGGTGCGCGGCGCCGGCCCGGCAGCAAGGGAACGAGTTTCGGCTCGAGCAGGTAGCCCGCCTCATAGGAGAAATAGCCGGCCAGCCATTTGCCGGCGTCGTGCGCGGCCTGCGCTGCTTCCAGCGCCGGCAGGAAATCACGCGCCTCATGCGCCACGATGATGTCGGCCGGCCGGTCGAAAACGAGCTGGCGCGCGCTTTCGTCGTTGCGGAAAATGGCGGCGGGCAGGGACATGGGGACCAGGATCGATGAAGCCGTCGATCGCTCTATATGGGGGGCCGCCCGCGTGCAATCGAGGGAACGGCACCTTGCCCCTCAAAGCCGACCTCTTGGCGGCCTTGCCCGCCAAAAAGAAATCGGCGGGGCCTGTGGCCCCGCCGGCTTGGTGATCTGCCTGTGCGGTTCAGGTGTTGCTGGCAGTCCCGGCTGTCGGAAACTGCTTGGCGAATTCCTTCTCGTCACCGGCGGCGAGCAGCTTGGCTTGCTCGATCCAGTGTTCGCGCGCGATGCGGCCGTCGAAGTTCATCACGTCCTCGATCCGCTTGATGTCGGCTGCTGTCCAGGCGGCGATCTGGGCGAAGGTGGTGACGCCCTGCGCCTTGAGCAGCTTCTCGTTGACCGGGCCGATACCGATCAGCCGGCGCAGATTGTCGGGCTTGCCCGCCGCAGGCTTGGCTGCCGCCGGTGCGGCCTTCTTGGCGGCTGCCGGCTTGGGCGGGGCCGAGCTCTTTGCCGAGGAAGCGGCGGAGGCCGCGGTTTTGCTTGCAGCGGGTTTGGCGGCCGCTGGCTTCGGCGCCGCCGACTTGGTGGCGGCGGCTTTTGCCGGCGCTGCAGGTTTGGCAGGCGCAGCCTTGGCCGCGGGCGGAGCGGATTTGGCGGCGGCCGGCGTCGACAGCAGGGCTGCCGGGGGTTGGCTGGCGGCCTTTGCTCCGCCACCCGTTGAAGCCTGCGCGTCGCGCAACTGGCGCTCGAGGTCGGCGCGGGTCTTGCCGCATGCATTCAGTTCGCCGGTCAGCCGGTCGCTGTCGGCACGCAGCCGGTCGCGCTCGCCGCGGGTTCGGTCGAGGTCGCCGCGAAGGCTGTCGAGTTCGCCACGCAGGCGACCCCAGATGAACCAGCCAACCAACACGCCTACCAGGAACGCCAGGACCACGTAGAAAAAAGTGCCCATTGTCTCTCTCCAGTCAGATCCGTCTGCCGTGGGTCATGACCTTCGGCGATGGACTACTCGGTGATGTTTCCGCGGGTTCGCAGAACAGCCGGCTTCGGTTCGAGCTGTTGGCAATCGGCTTTGCTTGCCCATGGCCAACGGCCGTTGTCGCGTTCGCCTGAGCGGCACGGCCGGCTAGGATTTCCCTCGCCGATCCGCATGCGCTCCGGCTGAGCTTGGAGCGAAGGCTATCATAGAGCTTACGGAAAGCTATGGGAAAAACTTCTGCCTAGAGTTCTTCAAGAACAAATATTTAGCGCAAGAATACTGCAATCCCAACATGCATTCCGGCTAAACTGTTCTGCCGATGCGAGACGCGTCTCAGCTGTCGAGGGATTCCAGTTCGTCGATCAGGCCGCTGATCACGCCAAGTCCGATCTGCCAGAAGGCGGGATCGGTGGCGTCGAGGCCGAAGGGCGCCAGAAGCTGCGAATGATGCTTTGTGCCGCCGGCGCGCAGCATCTCGAAATACTTGTCCTGGAAGCCGCGCTCGGCATTCTGGTAGACCGCGTAGAGCGAGTTCACCAGGCAGTCGCCGAAAGCATAGGCATAGACGTAGAAGGGCGAATGGATGAAGTGCGGGATGTAGGTCCAGAAGACCTCGTAGCCTTCGCGCAGCTTGATCGCGGGCCCCAGGCTTTCGGCCTGCACTTCCAGCCAGAACTGGCCGAGCCTGTCGGACGTCAGTTCGCCGTTGCGGCGCTCGGCATGCACCTTGCGCTCGAATTCGTAGAAGGCGATCTGGCGCACCACCGTGTTGATCATGTCCTCGACCTTCTGGGCGAGCATGGCCTTGCGCTCACGCCTGTCGGTGGTCCGCTCGAGAAGCGAGCGGAAGGTCAGCATCTCGCCGAACACGGAAGCGGTCTCGGCCAGCGTCAGCGGCGTCGAGGCCATCAGCGCGCCCTGGCCGGCGGCCAGCACCTGATGCACGCCGTGGCCGAGCTCATGCGCCAGCGTCATCACATCGCGCGGCTTGCCCATGTAGTTGAGCAGCACATAGGGGTGCGCCGACGGCACGGTCGGATGGGCAAAGGCGCCAGGCGACTTGCCGGGCCTTACCGGGGCGTCGATCCAATTGCGGTCGAAGAAGGTGCGCGCGATCTCGGCCATCTCGGGCGAGAAGCTCTGATAGGCGGACAGCACGGTGTTCCTGGCCTCGTCCCAGCCGATCACCGCTTGCGGCGTCTCCGGCAGTGGTGCGTTGCGATCCCAGTGGTTCATCACCTCCATGCCGAGCCACCGCGCCTTCATGGCGTAGTAGCGGTGCGACAGGCGCGGATAGGCCTCGCGCACCGCGGCGGCGAGCGCATCGACCACGCCGCGCTCGACACGGTTGGCGAGATGGCGTGAATCGGCGATGTCCTCGAAGCCGCGCCAGCGGTCGGATATTTCCTTGTCCTTGGCCAGCGTGTTGGTGATCAGCGTGAAGGTGCGCAAATTCTTGCGGAAGGTCGCGGCCAGCGCCTCGGCGGCGCGGCGGCGCACCTCGCCGTCGGCATCCTGCAAACGGTTGAGCGCCGGCTCCAGTGTCAATTCCTCGCCATCGATGTCGAAGCGAAGGTCGGTCATCGTCTCGTCGAACAGGCGGTTCCAGGCGCCGCGTCCGGTGATCGACTTCTCATGGAAAAGCTGCTCGACACGATCCTCGAGCTGGTAGGGCTTGTCCATGCGCAGGTCGAGCACCCAGGGCCGGTAGTGGCCGAAAGCGGGATCGCCGGCCAGCGCGCTTTCGATCGCGGCGTCATCGATCAGGTTCAGTTCGAGCGCGAAGAACAGAAGATGCGCACTGGCGTCGGTCATCCTCTCCTGGATGTCGCCATAGAGCTTGGCGCGCTGCGGGTCGGCGGTATTGCCGGCGTAGACCAGGCCGGCATAGGAGACGATGCGCCCGATCAGTTCCTCCAGCGCCTCGTAGGCCACCAGTGCCTCGCCCAGCTTGCCGGCGTTGCCGCGCCCGGCCTCGGCCGCGAGCGTACCCTTCCAGCGGGTCTCGAAAGCGATCGCGTCGGCGGCGGCCCTGGCGATGTCACGCTTCAGTTCCGGGGCTTCCATGCCGGCATAGAGGTCGGCAAGGTTCCATTCCGGCAGATCGCCAAGCTCGGCCGCGCCCTGACCGGACGCTGGTGCCGCAAGCCGCCGACCAAACATCATGCGCATCGACATACCTTCTGTGAATCACGGGGTCAGAATCAAGTGGCCAGAATCGGGGAGAATGGAGAAGCCGGTCAAATCCTAAGGAATTCGTTCACCGGGTTTTTTGAAACCTTGTTTAGAACCCTGTGCCAAGATGATCCATGGGGATTTCGGGCGCGGGCAAATCAAGACAGTCATGACAGGTTCCATACTCATAGTCGATGACGATCCCGTGCAGCGCCGGCTGCTCGAGGCCGCGGTGACGCGCTTCGGCCACCCGGCGATCGTCGTCGACGGCGGTGCCGCCGGCCTCGAAGTGCTCGACGGGCCAACGGCCCGCGACGTTTCGGTGGTGATCCTCGATCTGGTCATGCCCGGCCTCGACGGCATCGGCGTGCTGCAGGCGATGCGTGAACGCGACATCACCGTCCCGGTCATCGTCCAGACCGCCCAGGGCGGCATCGAAACCGTTGTGTCGGCGATGCGCCATGGCGCCTTCGATTTCGTCGTCAAGCCGGCGTCGCCCGACAGGCTGCAGGCGTCGATCGCCAACGCGCTCAAGGTCGAAGCGGTCGAGGGCGAGGTCAAGCGCACATCGCGCAGGCGCGGCGGACTGCTGACCTTCAGGGACATGATCACCCACAGCCCGGCCATGGACAGGGTGATACGGCTTGGCCAGAAAGCGGCCGCCTCCAACATCCCGATCCTGATCGAAGGCGAATCCGGCGTCGGCAAGGAGCTGGTGGCACGCGCCATCCAGGGCAGCGGCGACCGCCGCTCGAAGCCTTTCGTCACCGTCAATTGCGGCGCCATCCCCGACAATCTGGTCGAATCGATCCTGTTCGGCCACGAGAAGGGCTCGTTCACCGGCGCCACCGACAAGCACACCGGCAAGTTCGTCGAAGCGCATACGGGCACGCTGTTCCTCGACGAGATCGGCGACTTGCCACTCGACGTCCAGGTCAAGCTGTTGCGCGCCGTGCAGGAGGGCGAGGTCGATCCGGTCGGCGGCCGCTCGACCGTCAAGGTCGACATAAGGCTGATTTCGGCGACGCACCGCAACCTCCTGCAGCAGGTCAAGGACGGCAAGTTCCGCGAGGATCTGTTCTACCGGCTGAATGTCTATCCGATCTTCGTGCCGCCGCTGCGCGACCGCCGCGACGACATTCCGCACCTGGTCACGCATTTCATGGAGAAGGTGGCACCGGCCGACCCGCGCCATCGCCTGCAAGGCATTTCGGCGCCGGCACTTGCCGTGCTGCAGGCCTATGACTGGCCCGGCAACATCCGGCAGCTGGAAAACGCCGTCTTCCGCGCTTCGGTGCTGTGTGAAGGCGACGTGCTCGATGTCGATGATTTTCCACAGATCCGGGCGCAGGTCGAAGGTACCGTCAATCTCGAAACGGATGTCGCCACGCCACCGCCGCTGGAACCTCGCGACGATGATATCCTGGCCGGCGAGGCAGCCTCGATGGCCGAGGCCGAACTGCCCCCCCGGCTTCAGCCTCGCTTCGGCACCCTGCGGGCGCTCGATGAACGCGGCAATGTGCGGGCGCTCGCCGACGTCGAACTCGAGATGATCAAGCTTGCCATCGACCATTACAACGGCCAGATGAGCGAAGTCGCGCGCCGCCTCGGCATCGGCCGTTCGACGCTTTACCGCAAGCTCAAGGAATACGGCATCGACCCGGAGACCGGCCGCGTGGAACGGCTGGCGTCCTAAATCGCATCGCGCCGAACCGGATAGCCGCCGCGTGTCAGGCCATGTCCCCGTGCATGTCGTTCGCCCCGAAACCGAGGCCACGTTTGGGCAACATGCATCGGACGCAAGGCCGGGACCAGCTTGCGATGCCAGAGTTTGTCCCGCTGTCAGCGGGGTTCGGCCGGAATATGGCAAGCCCGTGGACAGCTCTGTTCACGCATTAAGGCTAATGGTAACAGATCGTGTTCTGTCAAAAGCCGGAATCCTGATCTAAACCAGCGGTTTACCAAGAAACCTTGTGAACAATTTTTGACGGGATATCGCCATGGTGTTACCGCATTTCGGCTTCAATAAGCGATGATTAACCATTAGGATTGATATTCGGATGTGAAAACCACACGTCCGTTTGGGCAAATCCGGGGACAAACGGCAGCCTGCAAGGCCTTTTGATTTGAACAGAATCGAACGACTCACAAACGGGCGGCATCATCATCTGAGCGTCTGGCCGAGATGGCTGGCAGCGGTGATTGTCGCTTTTGGTTTTGTTGCCGCGGCCGCCACCGGCGCCCAGGCCGAAGTTCGTTCGCTGAAGCTCTACCACCTCCACACGCACGAGAAGGCGGAGATCGTCTACAAGCGCAATGGCCGCTACGATCCGGAGGGCCTGAGGAAGATCAACATCATCCTGCGCGACTGGCGCCGCAACGAGCCGACCAAGATGGATCCGCGCCTGCTGGACCTGGTCTGGGAGGCATATCGCGAAAGCGGCGCCACCGACTATATCCAGGTCGTCTGCGGCTACCGTTCTCCGTCGACCAACTCGATGCTGCGCAGCCGCAGCCGCGGTGTCGCCGAGAAGAGCCAGCACATGCTCGGCAAGGCGATGGATTTCTACATTCCCGGCGTGCCGCTGAAGAAGCTGCGCAACATCGGCCTGAAGATGCAGGGCGGCGGCGTCGGCTACTATCCGACCTCCGGTTCGCCGTTCGTCCATATGGATGTCGGCAATGTGCGCCACTGGCCCGGCATCAGCCGGCAGGAACTGGTCAGCCTGTTCCCCAACGGCAAGACCCTGCATGTGCCGAGCGACGGCCGCCCGCTGCCGGGCTATGAGCAGGCAATGGCCGCCTACAAGGCGCGCAAGGGTGCCGGTACGCCCAATGTCGAGCTTGCGAGCGCCGGCGGCAGCGGCAAGAAGTCCGGTGGCTTCCTCTCCGCCTTCTTCGGCGGTGGCGGCGACGATGAAGCCGACGACAGCGCCGACGTCGAGACCGCTTCGGCTGCCCCTGCGCCCAAGCCTAGAAACCTGAAGCCGGCCGCGACCGCCAAGAGCAGCAACCTGCCGGGCATCGCCATCGTCGCGCCCGAGAACGCGCAGCGCGCCAACATCCCGCAGATTGCCGACGAGCAGGCTCCGGAACCGGTGAAGGACACGCCGGAAACGATCATCGCCGCGCTGCCGGCCAAGGAGATTCCGCTGCCCGATTTCGCGCCGCGGCCGAAGGCCGATGTCGGTGCGCAGCCTGAGAATGTTCCGTTCGCCATGGCGGACGCGACTGCGACCACCGAACAGGCCGTGGCGACCGCGCAGGCGCCGGCGAACATGCCGTTCAGCAAGGCTGATCCCACCACTGTGACGGCGGCGGCCGATCCGGCGCAGGTTGCCGTCAACAACATCCCCTTGCCGACGTGGCGTCCCGAACGCACGCTTCCGGCCGATCTCGCACCGCCGCCCAGCAAGGATGTGCTGATGGCGCTGGCGGATACGGCCGAACAGGGCAAGACCGCGTCCGATGCGTTCTCGGTGCTGCCGACGGCGCGTCCCGAGCCGGCCAAGCCGGACGCCGTCAAGGCCGTGCTCGACGAGGCCAATGCCCAGGTCGGCAATGCCGACGAATACAAGGTTGCGTCGCTGTCGGAAGAACCGCGCTCGGCCTTCAACGATCCGTCAGGTGTCGATGCAGCATCGCCACGCCAGGCGGTTGCCGCCCGCCCGGCCGGTTCCGATCCGGCCGCCGCGATCGGCGCCGGCGTGAAGACGACCCGCAAGGAAGCCAGGGCCACCGCCCGTGACCAGAAGCCCGGCCCCAGGGCCATGGTGGTCGCAGCAGCGCCCCAGGCCGCCCGTTGGGCGCTGACCAGCGGCGAGAACGTCGCCACCGCTTCGAGTGCGACGACGGCGCCGGGCTACGCCTACAACATCGTGCATACGCCGCCGAGCGAGGTCTATACGGCCGGCTTCCAGCCGAGCAACCAGGTGGCCGACGCCAACCGGTTCACGGGCAACGCCGTCAAGTTCATGTCGGTGGCCCGCTTCCAGACGAAATAGCCTGCTGGCCAGACGAGACAAAGCCGCGCCGGGCGACCAGCGCGGCTTTTGCTGTCCGGGCGTGATGCGTGAGGCGCGAACCCCGCGGATCACGCGCGGCTGAACTTCTCGTGAGGCCGGAACGGCCTGGCTGTTTGCGGGTTAGCATGGGTACGTTCCAACCCTGGGGATATTCATGAAGAAAATTCTACTGGCATCCGTTCTGGCATTGGTTGCAGCATCTGCCGCGATCGCTCCATCGCAAGCCGAAACCGTGATCATCAAGAATGGCAAGCATCACTGCAGGACCAAGCTGGTCACGCATTGGGTGCACCATCACAGGGTGACCGAGAAGGTCAAGGTCTGCCGCTGATCCGGAACCGCTGGGATCCGGGAGAATTGGCCCGGTCGGCGAGAGTCGGCCGGGCTTTTCATGTGCCAGCTGACGCAGCGCTTACGCTTGGTTCCGAGCGCTTTAGTCGATTTCCATCGTGGCTGCTTCGCCCCTGGCCAAAAGCCGCGCTGCGTCGCGCGCCGGCGGTAATCCGAAATGGCGCGCATATTCCCGGCTGAACTGGGAAGCGCTTTCATAGCCAACGGCAAAGGCGACACGCGTGGCGCTGCCCGGCCCCGCGATCAGCAGATGACGAGCCTCCAGCAGACGCACCTGCTTCTGATACTGGATCGGGCTCATGGCGGTCGCCGCCTTGAAATGGCGATGGAACGAGGCATTGCTCATATGCGCGAGTTCGGCCAGCTCCGTCACATCGATGGGTTCGTTGTAGTGTGCTCGTATCCAGGCGGTGGCGCGGCGTATCTGTGGCAGGCGGCCATCGGCGTGCGCGAGTTGCCGCAACTTCGCCCCTTGCGGACCCTGCAGCAAGCGGAATGCGATCTCGCGTTCGAGCATGGGCGCGAGCACGGGGATTTCGGTTGGGCGGTCGAGCAGCCGCAGCATGCGGCGCCATGCATCGAGTAGTTCGTCATCGGCCCGGTTGGTCACGAAGCCGTCGCCGTCGACCGCCGGCTTGTGGTCGATGATCAGGGCGGCGATCAGCCCGACATCGAGGGCGAAGGCGATGGCCGTGTAGGGACGGGCGCTGCTCGCCTCGATGAGCTGGCTGGTGGCCGGCGTCTCCACCGCATAGATGAAATAGCTGCCGGCGCCATAGCGAAGCGTGCGGTCGCCGATCAGCACGGTCTTGGTCCCCTGCAGCACGAACAGCGCCGTCGGTTGGCAAAGCTCGGGCAGCGGCGGGGTCGCAACCTCGCTGCGGCCGATCGTGACGCGCGGGATCGCCGTTTTCGTGCGCCGCCCATGCGCATGGCGGCCGGCGATGCCGATCAATTCCTGCAAAACCTCTTCCATTCTTCAGCATTGCCGATCCGGGCGGCCCGCGCAACTGGTTGAGAGGATTAGGCAAGAGGACGCGAGTATCCGGCGCGCGAAACCGGCCGAGGCACGTCATCTCTAGGTCACCAAAGAAGGAGACATCGATATGACGACGCAGAGGAATGCGCTGGTCACCGGCGCCAACAAGGGTATCGGCCTCGAGACCGCTCGCCGGCTGGGGACAAAAGGGTTCAAGGTCTGGCTCGGCGCCCGCGATGCCGGGCGCGGGGAGGCCGCGGCGAAGGCGCTGCGCAACGACGGGCTCGACGTCGAATGGCTCGAGCTGGACGTCGCCGGCGACGACAGCGTGGCGGCCGCGGCCAAGGCCCTGACAACACAGCTATCCAGCCTCGACGCGCTGGTCAACAATGCCGGCATTGCCCCCGGCTATGTCGACGCGCTGGGACCGGACGGCCGCTACGAACGGCCCCCGAGCCGCGAGGATGTCGCCGATATGAAGGTCACCTATGACGTCAACGTCTTCGGCCCGGTTCGCGTCACCCAGGCATTCCTGCCGCTGCTCCTGGCATCGCCCGCCGCCCGCATCGTCATGGTCAGCAGCTCTCTCGGCTCGATCGCGCGCGCCGCCGGCAACAGTCAGTCGCCCAATGTCATGGGTTATGGCAGCTCGAAAACAGCGCTCAATGCCATCACCGTGGCCTTCGCCCGGGAGCTCTCGCCGCGCGGCATCATGGTCAACGCCGCCGCTCCGGGCTACACCGCGACGGACCTCAATGCGCATAGCGGCGGGCGTACGGTGCAGCAGGCTGCCGGGATCATCGTGCAATTGGCGACGCTGCAGGCGGGCGGGCCCACCGGCGGGTATTTCGATGAGAACGGTCCGCTGCCCTGGTGATCGGTTATTTCCTGAGCTTGCTCGCTTCACGTGCAAGCGCTTCGATCTCGTCCCACTTGCCCGCCTTGACCATGTCGTCGGGCGCGACCCAGGAGCCGCCGACGCAGATGACATTGGGCAGGCTGAGATAATCGGCGGCATTCTTGCCGGTGATGCCGCCGGTCGGGCAGAATTTGACGTCGGCGAGCGGCGAGGCGAAGGCCTTCAGCGAAGCGATGCCGCCGGACTGCTCGGCCGGGAAGAATTTCAGGAAGCGCAGGCCTGCCTCGCGCGCGGCCATGATCTCGCCGGGCGTGATGGCGCCGGGCAGCAACGGGACGGCGCTGTCTTTCGCCGCGGCCAGAAGCTGGCTGGTGATGCCGGGGCTGACAATGAATTTCGATCCAGCCGCCGCCGCTTCGGCGAACTGGCGGGCGTCGAGAATGGTGCCGGCGCCGACAATGGCGTCCTCGACTTCGGCCGCAACGCGGCGGATCGCTTCCAACGCATCGGCGGTCCTCAGAGTGATCTCGATCGCCGGCAGGCCGCCACGTGCCAGGGCGCGGGCCAGCGGCACCGCATCGGCAACATTGGCGATCTTCAGCACCGGTATGACCGGCTGGCCATTGAGGAGCGACAGGAGTGTTTCGGTCTTGCTGGGCATCTGTCTCTCCGTATCCTAAGCGCGTCGCGTGAATCCGTCTCGGCGCGCGCTCTAGTTCATTTCAACCGATTAGCAGACGGGTGTTTGCCTGTCCACGAAACCGGTCGCGTCGCGATGTCACGCGCTGTCGGACAGCTTATCGGCTCTTCCCCGACAGGGCCATGACAGGCACCAAAGCCCGTTTCACCTTGAAACAGCATTTACGAGCGTCTAGTTGCTCTGGCAATGACACCGTCCACACCAACCCAGCCCGTCCGCGTCGCCGCGCTCTACCGGTTTGCCCGGCTCGATGCCTTTGACGAACTGCGCGCGCCGCTCGCCGCCTTCTGCTGCGGCCGTGGCATCAAGGGCACGCTGCTCCTGGCGCATGAAGGCATCAACGGCACGGTCGCGGGCAGCGAAGCAGCGATCGCCGAACTGATCGATCATATCGAAGCCATCGACGGGCTGGCGGGCCTCGAGGTCAAGTACAGCGGCGCCGCTGAAATGCCCTTCCACCGCATGAAGGTGCGGCTGAAGCGCGAGATCGTCACCATGGGCATCGAGACCATCGACCCGGCGACGAGCGCGGGCACCTATGTGGCACCGGCGGATTGGAACGCGCTGATTTCCGAGCCCGACACGATCGTCATCGACACGCGCAACGCCTACGAAGTTTCGATCGGCACCTTCAAGGGCGCGGTCGATCCGGCGACCGCGAGCTTTCGCGAATTCCCGGCCTGGGTGGAAGCGCATCGAGCCGAGCTCGAAGGCCGCAAGGTGGCGATGTTCTGCACCGGCGGCATTCGCTGCGAAAAGGCGACGGCCTATGTCAAGTCGCTCGGCTTCGAGGACGTGTTCCACCTCAAGGGCGGCATTCTCAAATATCTCGAGGAGGTTCCGGCCGCGCAGAGCCTGTGGCAAGGCGAGTGCTTCGTCTTCGACGAGCGGGTTTCCGTTTCGCACGGCCTCGCCGAGGGAGACGCGGAACTCTGCCGTGCTTGCCGCCATCCGCTGACGGCAAGCGAGCTGGCGTCGCCGAAATATGCAGCCGGTATCTCGTGCCCGCATTGCTTCGATGCCCGGTCGGACGAGGACCGTCAGCGTTATGCCGAGCGCCAGCGGCAGGTCGAGCTTGCCGAGGTGCGGGGCAAGGGGCCGCATATCGGGTCCTGACTGAGGCTCCGGAGCCGCGGCAAAGCGGCGGCCTGTCATTGCAATGTCAAGTCCCGGGACCTACGTCTTCGGCGTTCGAAACCTGCCCGTTCGGCCGGGCACATGCTGGAGGCACTGAATGTTCGATCCCAAGAAGCTTCTCGACGATCTGCTCGGCTCGCAAATTCCCGGCACCAGCGGCACCGTCCGCGACAAGGCTGGCCAGGCCGTGCAGATGGCCAAGGACAATCCGCTTGCGGCCGGCGCGCTCGCGGCCGTGCTGCTTGGAACCGGCGCCGGTCGTCAGGTGACAGGCACGGCGGTAAGGCTCGGTGGCCTGGCCGCGATCGGCGGTCTCGCCTACAAGGCCTACCAGAACTACAAGGCCGGCAATGCTCCGGAGCAGGCGCCCGCGGCCGGCGAACCGGAATTGCTGCCGCCGCCCAAGGACACCGCCTTCCACCCTTCACAGGCGCCGCAAGGCGAGGATGAGTTCACGCTGACGCTGGTTCGCGCGATGATCTCGGCGGCCAAGGCCGACGGCCATGTCGACGACGAGGAGCGCAAGAAGATCGCCGGCAAGCTCAGCCTTGCGGGGATCGGCGCCGATGCCGAGAAATTCCTGATGGCGGAGCTGGAAAGCCCGCTCGACCTTGACACGCTGGTCGCGGGTGCCCGGACCGACGCGCAGAAGCTCGAGCTCTACACCGCATCGCGGCTCACCATCGATCCCGATACACGCGCCGAGCGCGGCTATCTCGACCTGCTGGCCGGCCGGCTCGGTTTGCCGGACGCGCTGGTCGACCATGTCGAGGCGACGGTTTCGGCGGCCAAGGTTCCGGCTGGCAAGGCAGGCACCTCGCCCAACCCGCGCTGGTAGGCCAAAACGGCACAGAGAGCCGTTTACCTTTCGTTAACTCAGGAAGCGCATGATTCTACACAGTCGGATCGGCTTTTCCTCCTCCCAAGCCCGGTTCAGATCAGGGCGGTCGCCAATGACCGCCCTTTTTGTCGGCACCTGCCGGGCTTCCTCCGAAAACGGATTCCACTTTTTCAAGGGCATGCTTTGGCGGCCGCGCTTGCCATCGCTGCCGTCATTTGCGATGCCTTCTGCCGAGCAAAATCCCTGAAAATCAGGCACGCGCGGCGGGGCCGGAGGATATCTGTCATGACCGAGCAAAAAACCGCCATCGTCACCGGCGCCGGGACGGGTATCGGCAAGAGCGTTGCCACGGCGCTGCTCAAGACCGGCTGGAACACCGTGTTCTGCGGACGCCGCAAGTCCGTTCTGGATGCCGCCATCGCCGAGGCCGGCCGGACCGAGGCCAAGGCGTTGGCGGTCGCCTGCGACATCAGCAAGGCCGGCGAGGTCGACGATCTGTTCGAGACGGTGGCGGAGGCGTTCGGCCGCGTCGATCTGCTCTTCAACAATGCCGGCATGGGTTACAAGTCGACGCCGATCGACGAGATCCCGGTCGAGGTCTGGAACGATATCGTCGGCGTCAATCTCACCGGTTCGTTCCTGTGCGCCCGTGCCGCCTTCGGCGCCATGCGCAAGCAGCGGCCGATGGGCGGCCGCATCATCAACAACGGCTCTGTGTCAGCCTATGCGCCGCGCCCGGGCTCGGTGCCCTATACGGCGACCAAGCATGCCATCACAGGACTGACGAAGACGCTGGCGCTCGACGGGCGTCCCTATGACATCGCTTGCGGCCAGATCGACATCGGCAACGCGCTGACCGACATGGCGCAGCCGATGACCGTCGGCGTGCCGCAGGCCAACGGCTCCATCGCCGCCGAAGCGGTGATGGATGTCCAGCGCGTCGCCGACGCTGTCGTGCACATGGCGAGCCTGCCGCTCGACGCCAATGTGCTGTTCATGACTGTCATGGCGACCAAGATGCCGTTCGTCGGGCGTGGTTGAGCGGCGGGCGCCGGCAGGGCTTTCGCCGCCTCATTTTCCCGCCAGGGGAACGCCGGGCTTGAAGAGCAGAATGGGCCTGATCTCGTAGACGGCCGTCGGATTGACGCGGCGAAGGTCGCGGGCGATCGCGATTGCCTCGTCCCTCGTGGCGCAGTCGACGACATAGAGGCCGAGCAACTGTTCCTTGGTCTCGGCGAACGGGCCGTCGATGATCACGCCGTCGCCAGGGCCGCGCAAGGTGCAGGCATCCTGTGTCGCCCCCAGACGCGCGGACGGTCCAAGCGTGCCTTCCTCATGAAGCCGGGTGTTGATCTTGAACAGATCGGCCATCAGCGCCGCATCTTCCTGCGGCGTCAGCGCCTTGATCGCGTCTTCCACGTGATAGGCAAGGATTGCATAAAACATCTAGGGCATCCCGGTTCGATCCTGATCTCAGGACCGTAACCGTTCCCGACATGGACGCACAGTCTTGGCCGTGAGCCTCCGGACGGATCATGACATCGACATGGCGGCCGGCCGCAAACCATCCGAAAATGGCTCCGGCCTGCTTTGAGGCCTACTTGGCCAGGAACGCCCCGATCCGCTCCAGCGCGCGCAAGATGTTCTCCTCGGAATTGGCGTAGGAGAGCCTGACATAGCCTTCGCCGAGAATGCCGAAATCGGGGCCGCCGATCAGCGCCACGCCGGCGTCGTCGAGCAGCGCCGAGGCCAGCTTCTTTGCCTTCCAGCCGGTCTTCGACACATTGGGGAAGGCGTAGAACGCGCCCTTGGGGGTGATGCAGGAAATATTCGGCAAGGCGTTCAGCCCCTCGACCACGACCTTCCTGCGGCGGTCGAAGGCGCGCATCATGGTGTCGACGTCGTCCTGCGGGCCATCGATGGCGGCGATGCCGGCGAACTGGCTCGGCGCGTTGACGCAGGACCAGCAATTGACCGCCAGCTTGCGCACCTTGTCGTAGAGATGCGCGCCCTTGTCGCCGTTCGGCCAGATCGACCAGCCCATGCGCCACCCGGTCATCGCCCATGTCTTGGACCAGCCATTGAGCACGATCAGCCGATCGCGGATCTCGGGATAGCCGAGCAGCGAGCAATGCGTCTCGCCGTCATAGGTCATGACGTCGTAGATCTCGTCGGAGAGGATCGCGACATCAGGATGCTTCTCCAGTCCCTTGACCAGCTTTTCGATCTCGGCACGCGGCGTGACGCCGCCGGTCGGGTTGGCCGGCGAGTTGAGGATCAAGAGCCTGGTCTTCGGGGTGATCAGCGCCAGCGTTTCTTCCGCCGAGAAGGCAAAGCCGTTTTCCTCGCGCATCGGCACGGGAATGGGGGCGGCACCGGTGAATTCGATCATCGAGCGGTAAATGGGAAAACCGGGATCCGGATAGAGGATCTCCGCGCCGGGTTCGCCGAACATCAGGATGGCGGCGAACATGGTCGGCTTGCCGCCGGGCAGGATCATCACCGTCTCGGGCGAGACCTCGACGCCCGTGGTGGTCAGCGTGCGGCGAACCACCGCCTCGCGCGTTGCCAGAAGCCCGTTGGCGGGCGTGTAGCCGTGGTGGCCGTCACGCAGCGCCTTGATCGCCGCCTCGACGATGTGCTGCGGCGTCTTGAAGTCCGGCTGGCCGATGCCGAGATTGACGATGTCGCGGCCCTGTTGGGCAAGTGCGGTCGCCCTCGCGAGCACCGCGAAGGCATTTTCCTCGCCGAGACGGTCGAAGGCCGAAATCGTGTGGAGCATTTTTCCCGTCCATGTGGTTCTTGCTGTGAGGTCGTGTTTTTGTGAGCTTCGGCCCGCAAAAGTCAAACGGATTGGAGTCTTCGGTGTCGGAAAATCTCGCGAATTGGCAGCCACGCCCGCGTCCGGAGCGCAAGGCGATCGACGGTCGCTATGTCCGGCTTGAACCGCTGAGCGCCGCAAGGCACGGTGATGGGCTCTATGAGGCGTCTTCCGTGTCCGATGTCGACGGCCGCTTCGCCTGGCTGCCCGACTATCCGCCGGAAACCCGCGCCGCCTTCCAACCCTGGCTGGACAAGGTCGAGGCCAGCGAGGATCCGCTGTTCTTTGCCGTCATCGACAAGGCCAGCGGCAAGGTCGCCGGACGCCAGACGCTGATGCGCATCGATCCCGCTTACGGCGTCATCGAGATCGGCAACATCTATTGGGGGCCGCTGATCTCGCGCAAGCCGGGCGCGACGGAAGCGCAGTTCCTGTTCATGAAATATGTCTTCGACGACCTTGGCTATCGCCGCTACGAATGGAAATGCAACAACCGCAACGAACCGTCGAAGCGCGCCGCGGAACGGTTCGGCTTCAAGTTCGAGGGCATTTTCCGCCAGCACCTTATCGTCAAGGGTGAAAACCGCGACACCGCATGGTATTCGATCATCGACAAGGAATGGCCGGCCCTTCGCAAGGCCTATGAGGCGTGGCTCGATCCGGCCAATTTCGATGGCGACGGCCAGCAGAAGCGGCGGCTCGAGGATTTTCGCTCGCAGTTCGGGGCGTGAGCTGAATTCAGGGCTCAACGGGAGTTTGCCATTTGGCGCATACCCATTCCCACGACCACGGCGGCCATGATCATGACGGTGCCGGTCACGTGCATGGCTCCACCGACAAGAAGCGTGTGCTGGTCGCGGCCTGCCTGACGGCAGGGTTCATGGTGGCGGAAGCGCTTGGCGGCCTCTTCACCGGGTCGCTGGCCCTGCTGGCCGATGCCGGCCACATGCTTGCCGACGCCATCGCGCTTGGCCTTGCCTGGTATGCCTTCCATCTTGCGGGGCGGCCAGCGACCGGCCAACTCACCTACGGTTTCGGCCGGGTCAAGACCCTGGTGGCCTACACCAACGGCATCGCCATCTTCGTCATCGCGCTGTGGATCGTCTACGAGGCGTGGAGGCGCCTGCAAATGCCTGCACCGGTGCTGGGCGGACCGATGCTGGCGGTGGCGATCCTCGGCCTCCTGGTCAATATCGCCTCCTTCCTGGTGCTGCATGGCGGCGACCGCGAGAGCCTCAACATGCGCGGCGCCATCCTGCATGTGCTTGGCGACCTGCTCGGCTCGGCGGCGGCGATCGTGGCGGCACTGGTGATCCTGGCGACCGGCTGGACGCCGATCGATCCGATCCTGTCGGTGCTGGTCTCGCTGCTGATCCTGTCGACGGCATGGTCGCTGATGCGCGCCGCAGCCCACGTGCTGCTGGAGGGCGTGCCGCCAAGCCTCGACCGGGATCTCATCGCCAGTGATCTCGCGGTAACGGTAAAAGGCGTGCGCGAAGTGCACCATATGCATATCTGGTCGATCGACGGCTCAAGCAACATGGCCACGCTGCATGCCTGCCTCGACGAGGGCGTCGACGCGCATCAGGCGGTCAGCACCATAAAGAAGCGGCTTGCCAGCGAGCACGGCATCAGCCATGCCACCGTGGAGCCGGAATTCGGCCAATGCGCCGACGAGGGCGACGACCACGATCATGGGCACGATGCGGCCCCGCATCACGACCACCACCACTAGGTTCGATCCGTTGATATCGATCGGCCTTGCCTCAGGAGTTCCAAAGCTTTGAAAGCCAGCCCGACGAACGCCTGCTGTCCCGGTGCCGCATGATGGACCGCGACACCAGGAACGCGGCTATTGCCGCGCTGTGGATCATGCTTCTGTTCGGCATCGCGGCCTTCTATCTGCCGACAGTGATGCTGGCACTCGGCAGTTTTTCGACCGTGCTGGCCGGCATCTTCGGCATCGTTTTCGTGCTGGCGTTTTTCCTCGTGTTCTGGCTGCGCGCGCGCAGCCAGCGCAAAAATCAGGGCAAGTAAGGGATATCTGACATGCGCATTCTGATCACCGGCGCCGCGGGCATGGTCGGCCGCAAGCTCATCGCCAGGCTGGCCAAGGACGGCACGCTGCGCGGCAAAAAGATCACCGCACTCGATTTGCATGACATCGTGCCACCGCAGGCCCCGGCCATGGATGGCGTGAGCATCGACGTCCATACCGGCGACCTTGCAGAAGCGGGCGCCGCCGAGAGCCTGGTGGCGTCGCGGCCGGATGTCATTTTCCATCTTGCGGGCATCGTGTCGGGCGAGGCGGAAGCGAACTTCGATCTTGGCTACCGCGTCAATCTCGACGGTACGCGCGCCCTGTTCGATGCCATCCGCCTGGCGGGTTTTGCGCCGCGCGTCGTCTTTACCTCGTCGATCGCGGTGTTCGGCGCGCCGTTCCCGGATGTCATCCCCGATGAGTTCCATCCGACGCCGCTGACCTCCTATGGAACGCAGAAGCAGATGAGCGAGGCGCTGCTCGCCGACTATTCCCGGCGCGGCTTCTTCGACGGCATCGGGATCCGGCTGCCGACGATCTGCGTGCGGCCCGGCAAGCCGAACAAGGCGGCCTCTGGCTTCTTCTCCGGCATCATCCGCGAACCGTTGAGCGGCCAGGAGGCGATCCTGCCGGTGCCGCGCTCCGTCGTGCACACCCATGCCAGCCCGCGCTCGGCGGTGAACTTCCTGATCCATGCGGCCGAGATCGACGGTGCCGCCGTCGGGCCGCGCCGCAACCTTACGATGCCTGGCGTCGCCGTTACCGTCGGCGAGCAGATCGAGGCGCTGGAGCGCATCGCCGGGCCGAAGACGGCAGGCCTGATCCGCGAGGTGCCAGACGAGACGATCTGGGCGATCGTCAAGGGTTGGCCGACCCGCTTCGAGGCAAGACGCTCACGAGAACTCGGCTTCAGCGCCGAGAAGAGTTTTGACGAGATCATCCGGGCCCATATCGAGGATGAGCTGGGCGGCAAGATTCCCGGTTAGGAGTTTACCATCCCCATCCCATTCTTATGGGATGGCCTAGACGCTGCCGGTCAAGCTCGCCGACAAAAGCAGCAATCCGAACAGGAAGACAAAGGCAGCGCCGCCGATCTCAACGATCGAATGGATGCGGTTGCCCATGCGGCCGTCGCCTGCGAAATACACCGCCCAGTTCTTGGCGGTCACGGCGAGCGTCGCCAGGGCCGAGACGGTAATGGCGGTGCCCAGCGACATGGCCAGCACCGACAGCAGGCCGCCGAGCCAGAGACCGTTGAGCAGCGCGAAGCTGAGCACGATCAGCGCGCCGGAGCAGGGGCGGATGCCTACGGCCGCCACCGCCGACCAGGCGGTGCGCCAGTCGAAGCGATCACCCGACAGCAGCGCCGGATCGGGCGCATGCGAGTGGCCGCAGGTTTCGCAGACCTCGCCCGCCGCATGATCGTGATGCGCATGGTCGTGATGTCCATGATCGTGTGTGCCGTGATCGTGATGGTGGTCATCCGCGCCATGGCCGTGATGGTCGTGCGAATGGTCATGAACATGGTTGTGATCGTCATGCACCTGCAGCGCGTGCGAACGGGCATGCGCCGAATGGCTGTGCGCGGCATGCGAATGGCCGGCATGCGAATGGCCGGCGTGGGAATGACCGGCATGCGAATGGCCGGCATGGGAGTGGCTCCCATGGGAATGGCCCGCATGAGCCGCGGAAAGACTGTAGGCAGGTGCTCGGCCGAACAGGCGCAGGATGGAAGGGCCGAGCTTGCGCCACAACAGCCAGGCGCCGAACAGGGTGACCAGGGCAAAGCTCATGATCTCCATGAACCAGGCCGCGTCTGTCATCGAGATGGTGGTGCCGCGCAGGACGAAATAGGCGAGCAGCATGACCACGATCGCCGTCAGGCCCTGCAGCAGGGCCGAGACGAAGGACAACAGGATGCCGCGCCGCAGCGCCACTTCATTGGCGACCATGTAGGACGAGATCACCGCCTTGCCGTGGCCGGGGCCGGCGGCATGGAAAATGCCATAGGCGAAGGACAGGCCGATCAGGATCCAGATTTTGCTGCCATCCTGGCGCATAGCCTTCATGGCGCCGGCAAGAGCGCGGTAGAATTCCTGCTGCCGCAGGTTGATCCACATCAGGATGTGGGCAAACGGACCGGTGGTCGGCGCCATACCGTCATTGACGCCGATGCCGAGTGAACTCTGGGCGTGCGCGGCGTTGGCGAAATGCATCGCGGCAAAGGTGAGGGCCAACAGGCCGAATGCCAAACGCAGGGACGGTTTCGTCACCGGCTTCATCCTTCTGGCTGACAGGTCAGTTCGAGCTTGGTGGCAAAGATCTTGCTCATGTCGGTGCCTGTCGGGTCGTTGAAGAAGGCATCCGTCAGTGTCTTCTGGTTTTCCTTGATGGCCTCATCCGGATCCGGACGGATCACCTTGCTGGTGCAATTCGACGGCAGGCCCTCGACCGTGATGTTGGAATCCTCGGTGAAGTCGATCGCCGTGTAGAAAGTCGGATCATAGACGCCGATGTCGATCGTGCCGGTCAGCTTGATCGGCGCCTTGGGTTCGGACTCGAACAGGATGATCAGCTGGTCGTTGTCGAAATTGGCCATCAGGTGTGGAGGCGGCACCATCGTCACGTCCTTGCCGTTCTGCGTGACGAGCTGGAAATAGTTGAATTCGGCCAGAGAGGCATGGACGGTGTCGGCGACATCCTTCAGCTCCTTGTCGTCAAGCTTCAGGTCCGAGTTCTTGTCGAACTCCATCATGACAGTACTCGAAAACAGGTCGTCGAAGCGCCAGAGATGGCGCAGCGCTTTCACACTTTGGTGATCCGGGGACAGGATCACATCGAGCCGCGCCTCGGCGAAGACGTGCGGATGCACGTAAGCCGGTCCCGTGGCGGCAAAGGTCGCCACCAAGGCCGAAGCCAGTGTGATTGCGTGCCGCTTGAGATGCATTCCCGGTCGCGATTCCCTTGGCTTTGGAGAGGAACCGAAGGTCACCAGAAAGGGGGCGAAATTGGGACCGCCAGTGCGTGTCACCCAAAAGTGCGCAGCGGTTTTGGGGCGACGACACGCACCAAGCCCAAAGCGTGTCACCCAAAAGTGCGCAGCGGTTTTGGGACGATGACACGCACCAAGCTCAAAGCGTGTCAGCCAAAAGTGCGCAGCGGTCTTTAGGTAACGACGGGTACGCAGCGAGAATTCGAGGCCGCTCACGCGATCTCACGCGTCCTGAACCACTGCACCAGGAAGTCGACGAAAACGCGGACCTTGGCCGGCAGATAGCGGCGGTGCGGGTAGACGGCGAAGATGCCGCCACCCGACAGGATTCGGTCATCGAGCGCCGTCACCAGCTGGCCGCTCTTGAGATCGGGAGCGGCGATGAAATCCGGCAGGATGCAAAAGCCAAGTCCGGAAATGGCGGCGGCCCGCGCCGCCATCGGGCTGTTGACCTCGATCGGACCCGACACCGCGACGCTCAGCTGATCGTTGTTGTCGCCCTTGAACGGCCAGTTGTTCAGCCCGCGGCCATTGGTGTCGACGATGCAGGGCATGTGGCCGAGATCCTGCGGCCGCGTCGGCATGCCATGCTTGGCGATCAGTTCGGGAGAGGCGCAGAGTTTTATCGAGAACGGCGCCAGCCGCCTGGCGATCAGCGACGAATTCTCCAGGCGCGAGATGCGCACCGCGAGGTCGAAGCCTTCCTCGACCAGGTCGACGAAGCGGTCGTCGAGCTGGATGTCGAGCACGATGTCGGGGTGCTGCTTGGCGAAGTCGATCAGTGACTGGCCGATCGGCGCGTCGGCGAAAGTGCGCGGCGCCGACAATTTGATCCTGCCGCGCACGTCGCCGGAGGATTCGCGCACGGCGTCCGCCAGGCTGTCGACCTCGCGCACGATCTCCGAGGCGCGCCGGTAGTAGGTGTGGCCGGCCTCGGTCATCGAGAACTGGCGCGTGGTGCGGTTGAGGAGCAGAGCGCCGAGCTCGTCTTCCAGTTCGCGCACATATTTCGACAGCAACGCCTTGGAGCGGCCGATCTTGCGCGCAGCCGCCGAAAAGCCCTCGGCCTCGACGACGTCGATGAAGGCGCGCATGCGGGTCAGTGTGTCCATGGTTCAGGCCCTTTTTGCTGCGTCGAGAAGTTTTCGGCCGAGCCGTATCAGGGCAACATCGCTGCCGGAAGGGCCAAGCAGCGACAGGCCGAACGGTGCGCCGGCGACAGAGCCGATGGGCAAGGTGATCTGTGGAAAGCCTGAGAGCCCGGCCAGGCACAGAAGATGCAGGGCTCGCTCGCGATAGGCCTGGAACTGCTCCGGTGTCGAGTCGACATAGGGCGCCGGGCCCGGCACTGTCGGCAGGATGAGGAAGCCGTCCTTGCCGAGCAGGGCGGTCAGTTCGCCGCGAAAGGTCAGCCGGCGCACCTTCTCGGCCTGCGCTGTCCGGTCGTCGACGGCGCGGCCGAAGCCGAAACGCTCCTCGACGCCAGGGCCAAGGTCGCGCTCGCCGCTGGTGATCCATTCGCCATGCACGCCCCAGGCTTCCTTGGCCTGCAGGCGGCGAAAGCACCAATAGAGTTCATCCGGGGAAGAAGAGAAGTACGTCGTCGGCGTCGCCAGCGCACCGAAAACCGCGCCCGCCAGTGCCTTCATCCTGGCATATTCGACGAGCGCGGGGCGCGCCACCATCTCGTCCAGCCAGGTGAGCGACAGCGGGCGGTCCAGCGAATGCTGGTGCGGGTCGCGGCCAAGCAGTAGTTTGCCGACGGTCTCATAGGTCTCGATGTCGTCGGCGAACCAGCCGAATGTGTCGAAGCTTGGCGCCAGCTTCATCGTGCCATCGAGCGAAATGCGGCCATGCGTGGTGCGCAGCCCGATCAGCCCGCAAAAACTCGCCGGCGCACGGATCGAGCCGCCGGTGTCGGAGCCGGTGGCAATGTCGGCCAGCCTGCCCGCCACCGCCGATGCCGACCCCGACGAGGAGCCGCCGGTGACGCGGTCGGGGGCCGCGGGATTCACCGGAAACGGAAAATGCGCGTTCTGGCCGAACAGCGCGAAGGCAAGCTCGTCGGTCTGGGTCTTGCCGGCGAAGCGCGCGCCGGCCTCGAGAATCGTCTGCACGGCGGGCGCCGTGCGCGAGGCGGCCTGGCCCTCGGCGAACTTCCGCAAATTGCCACAGCCGGTGCGGTAGCCGGCAACATCGTAGATGTCCTTGACGGCCAGCCGCAGGCCGGCGAGCGGGCCGAGTTCGGCGTGCGCCACCGGCATCTGGCGAAGATCGAGGAAGGCGTTGTAGGGGCCGTGCGTGCCTGTCATCGTTCGATATCCGGATACGGTTTTCCCAACATTGTTCGATGCCAGAAATTTTACAACCTGCGATACGATTTTTATTGATTGTGAAACCCTTCGCTCCTATATCGCGCTTGCCCAAAGTCGCACGTGCCTGTGGGTGTCCGCCGATCCTCGAATGGTGAGGGAAATCGGTAAGGTAACTGGAGCTAACCCCTCCAGTCGGTTTAGCGGCCAACCGCCAGACCGAGGACACCTTGAAGCAACGACGGTGCGGGCCTTTCTGGTTCTCTGCCGGTTGTCCAAAGACCGGGGTTACTGAAGAGGCACACCTTCATTGCCGGCAGTGCGGAACGGGGTTCTCCCAATCCAAGCCAAGGCAGACAAAGCGAACCGAAGCCGGGCAAGGCTAGGTTCATCGCCGCGAGACGGCGTTTCATGGTTCCGGGGTCTCCACCGGCTGGTTCCATGGAATTTTCGTCCCGCCTTTGTTTGACCGCGTGTTCGCGAGGCCGACAGCCCGCGTCCGCACCCTTGTGCGCGCCGAAAGGCGTGATGGAGAAACCCGATGGCTACTCAGCGCATCCTCGACTTCCTCGCCACCCGACGTCCGTCCGGCCCCTGCCTCGTCGTCGACCTCGATGTCGTGCGCGACAATTTCCGCGCCTTCGAGAAGGCGCTGCCCGATTCCAAGATCTACTATGCGGTGAAAGCAAACCCGGCGCCGGAAATCCTGCGCCTCCTTGCTGCGATGGGCTCGTCCTTCGACACCGCTTCCGTTGCCGAAGTCGAGATGGCGATGGACGCGGGTGCGCCCGCGGACCGCATCTCCTTCGGCAACACCATCAAGAAGGAGCGTGACATCGCACGCGCCTACCAGCTCGGCATCCGCCTGTTCGCGGTCGACTGCGTCGAGGAGGTCGAGAAGATCGCCCGCGTCGCTCCCGGCGCGCGCGTGTTCTGCCGTGTGCTGACCGACGGCGAAGGCGCCGAGTGGCCGCTGTCGCGCAAGTTCGGCTGCGTGCCTGCCATGGCCGTCGACGTGCTGCGTCATGCCAAGGGCCTTGGCCTCGATGCCTATGGCGTGTCGTTCCACGTCGGCTCGCAGCAGACCGACCTGACCGCCTGGGACCGCGCGCTGGCCGACGCCAAGAAGGTGTTCGCCACGCTCGCCGAGGAAGGCATCGTCTTGAAGATGGTCAATATGGGCGGCGGTTTCCCGACCCGTTACCTGAAGGACGTGCCGGTGGCACAGGCCTACGGCCAGGCGATCTTCTCGGCGCTGCGCAAGCATTTCGGCAACGCGCTGCCCGAGACCATCATCGAGCCGGGTCGCGGCATGGTCGGCAATGCCGGTGTCATCAAGTCGGAAGTCGTGCTGATCTCCAAGAAGGCGGACAATGACAATGTGCGCTGGGTGTTCCTCGACATCGGCAAATTCGGCGGCCTCGCCGAGACCATGGACGAAGCGATCCGCTATCCCCTCGTCACCCGCCATGACGGCTCGGAGACCGCGCCTTGCGTGCTCGCTGGCCCGACCTGCGATTCGGCCGATGTGATGTACGAGAAGACGCCATATCCGCTGCCCTTGTCGCTGACCATCGGCGACGAGGTGCTGATCGAGGGCACCGGCGCCTACACGACCACCTACTCGGCGGTCGCGTTCAACGGCTTCGAGCCTCTCCGATCCTACGTGATCTGACGGCGCTTTCTCAGCGCATTTTCGAACGGCGAACCGGTCACAACTTCGCCTGAAAATGCGCTGAGAGCCGTGCAGATCATCCCAGGTGGGCGCTTGTCGTCCACCCGGGTCTCGCTTGTGGAACAGATCTCCGCTCGCCAGGGATTGCGGAAATGGAAATGTCAGTTGAAATCGTAGCTCATGCGCCGGCCTTCATAATGGTCGCCGAAACCGTTGCCGATGTCGCGGCACGCGAAGCCTTGCTCGATCGTGCCATGGGGCCGATGCGGCGGAAAAAATCGTCGGAGAAGCTGCGGCGTGGCCGTCGGCCCTCGGAAGGCCTGGCCTTCGTCGCGCGCGATGCGTCGGGCGGCGTGGTCGGCACGGTGCGGCTGTGGGATGTCGCGCTGGGCGAAGGCGGTCCGTCAGCGCTGCTGCTTGGCCCGCTCGCCGTCGATCCGTCGCTCAAGAATGCAGGCATCGGCTCGGCGCTCATGCGGCATGCCGTGGCCGAAGCAGCGCGTCTCGGTCACGCGGCGATCCTGCTGGTTGGCGATGCGCCCTACTATGGACGTTTCGGCTTCTCGGCCGCCAGGACCGGTTCGCTCGCCATGCCGGGACCTTATGAGCGGCACCGCCTTCTGGCGCTGGAGCTGGTGGGCGGCGCGCTCGACGGCGCGCACGGCACGCTGAAGGCTTCCGGCCGCAAGCTGAAGGCGCCGGCGCCGACAATGGCGGCCTGAGCGCCAAGCCTGCTCAAAACAAAACGCCGCCTGAAAAAGGCGGCGTTTTTCGTGGGCCATGAGCCCATCGCTGCAATGGAGTCGGCTCAGCCAATCAACTGGCTGAGCGCCATGGCGACGGTCATGTCGCCTTCGACTTTGATCTTGCCGGTCATGAACGCCATGGTCGGGTTCAGATCACCGGCGATCAGCGAGTCGAGATCGTCGAGCGAGAGCTTGATGGTGCAGTCGGTCGGGGCATCGGTGTTCGAGACGGTCGCGCCGTCGATGACGATGACGCCGTCGCTGCCGGTGTCGAATTTCACGGAACGATCGAATCCGCTGCTGGCCACGCGCGACTTGATCTTCTCGGCAATCTCCTGAACGCTCACGCTGTTCTCCCTGTCTGGTTGCATCTGTCGCGCAGGGCATTTCGGTCCGGCTGAAGCCCACGCAGCACTTCGCGATCATGGTCGCTGGCGCATATAGCTTTGGATTGACGTTTACGTCAACGCGGATTGCGGAGACTGGTTCCTATCGCCGCACCGGGTGAAGTGTCGGGACCAGCCATGCCGGCCAGTGCCGCTCAATGCGCGCTGGCCGGCTTGGCCGCCTCGGGCGCCGTGGTGCCGGCATCCTGCCGGCGGCGCAGCCAGTTGTCGCGGATCTCGTCCTTGCTCAGGAAATTGACCTGGTCGATCAGAACCTCATGCACGAGGGTTGAGCCGACGCGGGTGTTGACGGTGTCGCGGATCGCGGCGCGGAAGGCGTCGAGGTCTATCGCCTCCTTCTTGCCGAAGTCGATCTGGGGGTGTGCGTAGAGATAGCTGTAGACCTCGTCGGTGATCAGCGCCTCGGCCGGAATCGACAGTTTCTTTATCTGCTCCGGCTCGACGGTGTAGACGAGCTTGGCCAGGAAGTAGCCGTCGATCCTCGAATCGTGGATCAGCGGCACCGAAATGATGTCGGTCTTGACGTAATCCAGCCCACCCAGCATCGGCTTGGGTTTCTCGCCGACGCCGCGGTCGCCCGCGGCCTGGAACGAATAGAAGACCGCGCCGAGCGTGGCGGCGCAGACCCAGACCGCGATGGCGATGACCTTTATCATTCGGAACTCGAGCCCGGCATGGCCTCGCTCTAGCCCTTCATCCGGCCGAACTCGCCGGCGGAGTAGGTGCCGTCGGTTTCGGCGCGCTGGATGGCGCTGCGCAACAGGTTGGCGACCTCGTTGACGGCGCTCAGATGCGCCAGGATCGCCGCCTCGTTCTTCACCAGTTTCTGGCGCAGCCGGGTCAGGCCCTCGCGGTGCTGTTCGAGGAACTCGGCTTCGCTGCCGCCCTTCATGGCGCGGGTCAGTTCGTAGAGATAGCGGCTCTTGCGGGCGTTGGAGGCCTTGAGGTCATAGCCGGTATCGCTGCGGATGCCGGCGGTCTCTTCCTCGACCACCTCCTCGATGCGGCCAATGATGGCGGCAAGATTTCCAGGCCGCGCGAACGGGATCGGAGCCTCCGGCGCGGTCGTGCGCGCTGGCAGGTTGGCGGTGAATTCGGAAGAGTCGGCCATGGTGTTTCCCAGTCTAGATCTTCGTGTCTGTTTTTATGGTTGTCTCGTCGCCGGTCATCGACCTTGCGGCCTTGCGCTGCAATTCCTGGACGAGCGAGGTGGACAGACGGGTTTGCTGATCGATCTCGGTCTTTTCCGGTCCATTTGAAACCGGGCCGATCGGCACCTTGCGCTTGCCGTCGAGATAGTGGTCGGCGAGCAGCGACTTGGCGATGCCGATGCCGCCGCGCTCGGCCATGACGTCGGCGACGCGCTCGGCCAGCTGCGATTTCCACATGTCGCCGGCAAGACCGGTGCCGTAGACGCCCTCGGTGTCCTTGGGCAGCATGTTCTGGATGAAGGTTTGCAGGACCATCGCCTCGAACTTCTTGAATTTCTTGGCCGGATCGGTTCCGGCCGCATGCTCGGCGGTGGCGCGCGACAGGATCGAGCCGGCATCGACCGACGCGGCGGTGTCGACCGAGAATGTGCCGGCAGCGCCGCCCGCACGCTTCGTCAGCGCGGCACGGGCAGCCTCGATGTCCGCTGGCTCCGCGGCTCGGGCGACATCCATAACGATGTCGCTGGGTGGAGAAATGGCCAAGAAGGTCCGCCTTTTTGCCAGGTTTCCTTGGCCAGACCATGCCTCAACAAGCTTGTGGCAGGCTTGCCGGTTTGCATTTTGCCGTTCGGCCGCGATGCGCGTCCGGCAAAACTGCAAGGGCGCGAGAAACTTGCCACCGTGTCGACCCGTAACTCACCCAACAGATCACAGTGATCGTGCAGGGCCATATTGTGACGTTTGCAATCTTGTTTATCGGTGTCGGCATTTGCGTTTTTCTCGCCATGTCGGTCGCCTGGGTGGTTGCGATTAGAAGCGGCAAGTCCGGCTGGGTGGATGCGATCTGGTCGTTTGCGGTGGGCGCCGCCGGCATCGCAATGGCGATTGTTCCATTGCCCGGCTGGCAGCACGCGTCGACAAGGCCGGCGATCGTCGCCCTGCTCGCGGCGATCTGGTCGATCCGGCTTGGCCTGCATATAGTCGTCAGGACCCTGAACGGTGGTGACGATCCGCGTTACGCGCAACTGCGCAGCGAATGGGGTGGGGATTTTCCGCGCCGGCTGTTCTGGTTTCTGCAAGTGCAGGCCGGTGCTGCCTTGCTGCTCTCACTCTCGATCTTCGCAGCCGCCCGCAATCCGGTACCGCAACTGAAAATCGGCGACTGGCTAGGCATCGTCATTTTGGTGATTGCCATCCTTGGCGAAGGCGTGGCCGACCGTCAGCTCGCACGGTTTCGCGAAAACCCGGCCAACAAAGGGAAAGTCTGCGACGCCGGGCTTTGGGGACTTTCGCGCCATCCCAACTACTTCTTCGAGTGGTTCGGCTGGCTGGCCTATGTCGTGATCGCACTGGATTTGACCGGCGCCTACGCATGGGGCTGGGTGGCAGTGTCCGGCCCGCTCTTCATGTACTGGCTCCTGGTCCATGTGTCCGGCATCCCGCCGCTCGAAGCGCACATGCTGAAATCACGTGGCGACACGTTCCGTGCCTATCAGGCGCGCGTCAACGCATTCTGGCCAGGTCCGCCCCGCCATACCTCTCCACAAACTTCGAAAGGTCAGCCGTCATGAGCCTCATCGCATCCGCCATACGCACGGTCGAACGCAACCGGTTTCCTGACCCCGTGACCCGGACGGGGATTGATTTTCTGGTCGGACGCACCCGCCGAAACCTGCTGGAGAGCCCCGCCAAGCATGAGCAGGCCTTCGTCCATGCCATGGCCGATCATCCGATTGCCGAGCACACAGACGCTGCCAACGAGCAGCATTACGAATTGCCGCCGGCTTTCTTTGGCCTGGTTCTCGGGCCGCGGCGCAAGTACTCCTCATGCCTCTACCAGCGTGGTGACGAGACCTTGGCGCAGGCCGAGCTGCTTGCGCTGGAGGAGACTGTCGCGCACGCTGGTCTGGCCGATGGCCAGGACATCCTGGAACTCGGCTGCGGCTGGGGTTCGCTGACGCTGTTCATGGGCGAGCGTTTTCCTTCTGCCAGGATCACCGCGGTGTCCAACTCGGCACCGCAAAGGGCATATATCGAAGCGCAGGCACGGGAGAAGGGCTTCGCCAACATCCGCGTCATAACCGCCGACATGAACAGCTTTCATCCGAACGGCATATTCGACCGGATCGTTTCGGTCGAGATGTTCGAGCATATGTCGAATTGGCAAAAGCTGCTCGAACGCGTGCATTCCTGGCTGACGCGGGAAGGGCGGCTCTTCATCCATGTCTTCACCCACAAGAGCCGGTCCTACCGTTTCGACCATCGCGACAAGTCCGACTGGATCGCGCAGCACTTCTTCACGGGCGGCATCATGCCGAGCCACGAACTGATCCGGCATTTTCCAGCACTGTTCGAGGTCGAGCAGGAATGGCGATGGAATGGGCGCAACTACCAGCGCACCGCAAACCAGTGGCTTGCCAATCTCGACACCAACCTGCCCGAGATCGACCGCATCCTTGCTCAGGTCTACGGCAAGGACGCCTTGATCTGGCGCCGGCGCTGGCGTCTGTTCTTCCTCGCGACCGCCGGGTTGTTCGGACATGCGAACGGCGAGGAATGGGGCGTCAGCCACTATCGCCTGCGGGCGGCCAGGTAGGTTGGCAACGCCGGTCCGATCGGGAGTGCTGGGGGCAGGCTGGCAGGCGGCGAAGGCCTACTTCGCCAATGACGATCCTCTCGTTGCCACCGTCAATCTGGTCGCGCTTGTCGTGCTGTGGAACCAGCCCTTCTATCCGCTCTATGTCTACTGGGCGGTCGGTCCCGATATTGCGCCGACCTTCTACACATTCATCTCGACGCCGTTCTTCCTCGCGGTGCCGGCTGTTGGGCGCATCAACGCCCGGGCCGGCCGTGCGCTGCTGCCGCTCGCCGGGATAGGCAATACGGTGCTGAGCGCCAAGGTGTTCGGCGTCGCCTCTGGCGTGGAGGTTTTTCTGCTCCCTTGCGTGCTGCTCGGCTTCGTGCTGTTCCGACCGAGTGAACGGATCATTGCGATCGCCATAGCGATCGTCGGTATGCTGGCCTTCACGGTCCTGCATGGGCGCTACGGCGCACCCATCCACCTCTATTCGATCGAGGAATATGCGGGTTTTCTGAAAATGAACGCACTTAGCGCCGGCACGCTTACAGCCTTCATCGGTCTTCTCGTGATGAACCTGATTGGCCTCTCGGCCAAGCACTGACGGCCGCTACGCCGTTCGCGACAGAGCACTGCAGACGAGAAACCCCGCTGTTGCCGCGATCGCGGTGAGCACGGTTCCCCAAAAGATATCCGCGATGGTGACCGCGACGGGCCAGTTCCTCAGCGTTGCCTGGTTGGTCAGATCGTAGGTGGCGTAGGCGCAGAAGCCGAACACAGCGCCGTGCACCGCCGCGGTCGCCCACGATCCGGTCTGCAAGGCTGGCTGCACCGCGAAATAGACCGCGCCGCCGATGTAGATGATGTAGAAAAGTGCTGCCGCCTTGACGTCGAAACTGTCGAGCAGGATCGGCCCCAGCAACGGCTTGTAAAGCCGGCTGGCCATCACCGACAGCCAGACGGCGTCGACACACAGGAACACGATCGCCGTCGTCAGATAGGCGATGCCGTAGGTCTTGATCATTTTCGCTCCCGAATTCGCGTTGGCTGTCGTTCAGCAACGGTTTTTATCGGCGATAGTTTCGAGGGGACGAAACTCACTCTGCCTGTCGACCGTACCTTCGCAAACAGATGACAGGGTGAGTGATGATGAACCGACTGGCAGCGGCGGCAGTTCTGGTATTTTGCGTCCCGCTCTGCGGATCGGCGTTTGCGGCATCGGCGCCTGACCCCAGCGGCACGTGGAATCGCGGTGATGGCAATGCGAAGGTCCGGATCGCTCCATGCGGCTCGAACATCTGCGCGACCAATGTCTGGATCAGGGATACCAGCGGCGGCGAAGCCGTAGGCGACAGGCTTGTGATGACGCTGCGGCCGAAGTCCGCCGACACGCTGGCCGGCAAGGCCTTCGATGCAAAACGCGCGCTGACCTATGCGATCCAGCTCAAGGTGGCCGGGCAGAGGCTGGTCACGCGTGGCTGCGTTGCTGGCGGGCTGGTTTGCAAGTCGGTCAACTGGTCTCGCGCCCGCTGATCTTGCGAGCGACCGGTTCAGTTCGGCACCTCTTCACCTCGCGATGAAATAGCTCGACCTCACAGTGAAACTCACGCCGCATCCTCCCGTATCTACAAAGTTACCTCCGGGCGCTGCCAGTGCCTTACAGGATTGATTTCCAACAAGGATTCTCGATGAACATCGTGCCTATCAGTCGTGGTCGTCCGGACGGCAAGAAGAAAATCGCTGTCATCGGTTCAGGGATTTCCGGCGCTGCCGCCGCATGGGCTTTGCATGCGAGCGCAGACGTTACTCTTTACGAGGCATCCCACCGCGCCGGCGGCCATACAGCCACAGTCGACATCGACTATGACGGCACACCGATTTCGGTCGACACCGGCTTCATCGTCTACAATGAGCTGGCCTATCCGGATCTGACCGCGCTGTTTTCGCATCTTGGCGTGGCCACGCATGAGAGCGACATGGGCTTTTCGCTTTCGCTCGACGGTGGCAAACTCGAATGGTGCGGCTCGACGCTGCGCACCATATTCGCCCAGAAGCGCAATGTCTTTTCGCCCGGCTTCCTGTGGATGCTGCGCGAAATCCTGCGCTTCAACAAGGCGTGCATCGCCGAGCGCGACTCCGGCACCTTGGGCAACGTCTCGATCGGAGATTATCTTCGCACCCGCGGCTTCTCCGCGGGTTTTCGCGACAATTATCTCATGCCGATGGCGGCGGCGATCTGGTCGACTCCGCGCGCCAAAATGCTGGACTATCCGGCCGCAAGCTTCATCAGCTTCTTCGAGAACCATCGGTTGATCGACAATGATACGCGGCCGATGTGGCGCACGGTGAGCGGCGGTTCCCGCAACTACCTGCAAAAACTCTTGGCGCCCCTCGGGTCGGCTTTGCGCCTGTCATCGCCGGTCAAGACGATGGTGCGCGATGCGTTCGGCATTACTGTCTGGGCCGGCAATGACACGCCGGAGCGCTTCGACAATGTCATCATTGCCGGCCACAGCGACCAGGCACTTGCCATGCTCGGCGATGTGTCGAGCGTCGAAGAATCGATCCTGTCAGCCATACCGTATCGGCCCAACCGGGTCGTACTGCACAGAGATCCGCGCCTGATGCCGAAGCGGCGGGCCGCCTGGGCGGCCTGGAATTATCTGCGCTGCTCTTGTGACAGTGCAGAACCGGAGGTGTCGGTCACCTACTGGATGAACCGCCTGCAAGGGATCGATGCCGCAAAGCCGCTCTTCGTTTCACTCAATCCGGTCGTCGAGCCGCGGCCGGAACTGGTCTTCGGCGAATGGATGTTCGACCATCCCCAATACGATGCTCGCGCCTTGTCCGCGCAAGCCCGCCTCGATGACATACAGGGCGCGCGCGGCACCTATTTCGCCGGTGCATGGACCGGCCACGGCTTTCATGAAGACGGTTTACGGTCGGGCCTTAACGCGGCGATTGCGCTTGGTGCTGAAGTGCCGTGGCGGCGCGGCGTGGAGGCTTCGCCCAAGGCGCTCATGGCTGCGGAATAAAGGCCTTTTGCGAGCTATGGAGCAACGCGTCACCACCCTGGAGCAAAATGGTCCGCCGCCACTGGCGGCGGGCGTGCTCTATCCGGGTGAGGTCATGCATGCCCGGCTGAAGCCGTTCGGCCACCGCTTTGTCTATCGCGTGTTCTCATTGCTGGTCGACATAGACAGGCTACCCGAACTAGACCGCATGACATGGCTGCTGGGGGTCAATCGGCCCTGCCCAGCCTCTTTCCGTGAGAGTGACCACGTCGGGATCCCAGGCGAAAGCCTTCGGGTTTTCGCCGACAGGCTGCTTGCCGATGCAGGCCTTGGCAAGCCGGCGGCGCGTGTGTTGTTGCTCGCCTATCCCCGCATCTTCGGCTACGTCTTCAATCCGATCTCGGTCTATTTCTGCTACGACGAGGCCGGCGCGCTGATCGCCTTGATCTATGCCGTGCGCAATACCTTCGGCGGGCGGCATTTCTACGTCGCGCCGATCATGTGCGGCGAACTCGGCCCCGGAGGGGTGCGCCAGACAAGAGCAAGGCTCTTTCACGTCTCGCCCTTCATCGGCATGGATGCGCGCTATCATTTTCGCATCCTGCCGCCCGGCAGGACGGTCAGGCTTCGCATCCATGAGACTGAAAATGGCGAGCCATTGCTGTCGGCGACCTTTGCCGGAAGCGCGCGCCCGCTTGCCACGCTGAACCTTTGCGCATGCCTGATCAAGTTTCCGCTGATGACCTTGAAAATCATTTTCGGCATTCACTGGGAGGCACTGAAATTGTGGCTGAAAGGCGCACGGTTTCATCCGAGCCCTGAAACCCCGAAGGTTGCCGAGCCGCAAGCGGATGTTTCGTTGCGGACCTAGACCGCCCGCAGTGAACATCCGTTGCCTGCGTCGAGCGCAAAACGTTCGCAGCGCTCGCCGTCGGACTCATCGATGAAGCTCTCGATATGTTTGAAGCCGAGCTTCGCCAATATTCGCAGCGACGCGAAATTGCGCGTCGCCGCCTCTGCCGTCACCTGTTCGAGCTCCAGGGTTTCAAAGGCGTAGCGCAGCACTTCGCGCGCCGCCTCGCTGCCCAGTCCGTGCCCCCAATGCGCACGCGCCAGCACAAATCCTAATGCGGCTGCCCTGGCGCCGGTTGCGTCGAAGGACAGGGTTATCGTTCCGATCGCGTCCGATACTCCTGTTTGGTCCATGGACCACTGGATCGCCTTGCCGTCGGCGAACCGCTGACGCGAATGGGCGAACCATCGCTCGCCCGCGTCTATGTCGTCGGGAACGGGATCGCCGGCCAGCGAGGCGGATTCGACATCCGTCGCGCGCGCGAACCATGCCGGGATATCGCTTTCGCTCGGCGCCCGAAGCACGAGCCTTGGTGTCGTGAGCCTGGGAAATCGGACTGCTTCCATGGGGGCATTTTTGACCTGAGTCCGCGCCGATGCAACGGCGCCGGCAGACCGCACCGGTGGAAATGCGAAACGCAACCTTGCTCGACGAACCAGGACGGTTGCCCGGGGACAATCGGGTCCTCGCCAAATTCCCTCAGCTACTCCTCGCCCCGCTTCTGCGCGATCAAATCAAGCCGCTCGCGGTCGGAGCGTTCGCGTTCGTCGCGGTTGCGCACATCCTTGTAGGCGCGCTCGACCATATTGGTGCGCGCATTTGCCGTGGCGATAAGGCCGACCTCCTGCCTGGCGCTCTCCAGGCTCTTCTCTTGGCGTAGCACCGCCTTCGCGATGCGGCGATGATAGAGATCGGGGAACAGGCCGGAGAGGGAATTGTCCTGGTCGAAATGGCCGATCAATTCCCTGGCCTCGGCCTCGGCGGCGTTTGCCGCGGCAAGGAAGGTGGCGTGGCGGGTCTCGTGCAGCGCCTTCAGCTGCTCCTGCACCTTGACCAGTTTCCGCAGGCGGTCCTTGCGCGTGCTCATGTCACCTCGCCAGAGTCAGGTCGACGAAGCCGTCGACGAACAGCGACAGCATGGTGCCGACGGCGAAATAGAAGATGATCATGCCGCCGGCGATGACGAAGGGCTGTGAGATGAAGTAGATCGGGATCTGCGGGGTCAGCTTGTTGACGAAGCCGATCGTCAGATTGACCAGAATGGCATAGGCGACAAACGGGCTGCCGAGGCGGATGACCAGGAAGAAGGTATCCGACACAGTGTCGGTGATGTCGACGAGCGCCGCCTGGGGGTTGAAGAAGACGTTGACCGGCGCGACCGTATAGGATGCCACCAGCGCGCGCACGATCTCGTGGTCGAAATCGAAGACGAACAGCATCAGCAGCGCCGAGAACGAGATGATCGCGGCAAGGGCGGCCTGCGGTTCCGGTTCCTCGATCGCCGGTCCGCCCGAGCCGCCATAGCCGATCAGCATGGCGATGGCCGAGCCCATGAAGCGCAGCGCCTCCATGTAGAGCCTGGTCATGGCACCGATCAGCCCGCCGACCAGAAGTTCCGAGATGATCATCGGCACCAGGATCTGCGGGCGCGGATCGACGAAGGGAATGATGCGGTCCCACAGGAAGGCGAGCAGGCCGCCAGTGGCAGCGACCGCCACGAACAGCCGGACCTGGACCGGCACGCGGGCGCTGGACAGGCCCGGCATCAGCATGAAGCAGGCGCCGATGCGGCAGAAGGCCAGGAACGCCGCGATGACGACGCTCTGCGAGAGAACGCTCACGATATGGTTCCGAGCACCTTGATCTCGACGCCCTTGGCGATTTCGACGTGAGAGAGCACCGGCAGCGTGGTGAACAGGCGTTCGATGATCATGCGCACATAGGGGCGGGCGTCCGGGGCGGTGACAAGGACGAAGCGCTCGCCGGCCTCGAGGAATTTCTTGATCGCCTTGGTGGCGTCCTGGCCGAATTCCTCGAGCTGGCGCGGATCGATGTCGAACTCGCGCACCTCGCCCTTGGCGTCGCGCTTGAGGCTTTGGTGGAAGGCGAGGTCCCAGCGGTTGCCGAGGCGCAGCACCTTGAGCACGCCGCCTTCCGAAAGGTCGCCGCAGATCTGCTGCGCCATGCGGATGCGCACATGTTCGACGATCTGCTCGGTGCGGCGCACATGCGGCGCGATCTCGGCGATGGCCTCGATGATCAGGTGCAGGTTGCGGATCGAGACGCGCTCGGCGAGCAGCAGCTTCAGCACCGCCTGCAGGCCGGGATAGGAGATGTGCGTGGTGCAGATCTCATCGGCGAGCTTGCGGTACTCCTGGTCCTGGCGTTCGAGCAGGGCCTTCATGTCCTTGTAGGACAGGAGCTGCGGCAGGTTGTTGCGGATGACTTCGGAAAGATGCGTGAGCAGCACCGACATGTTGTCGGCGAAGGTGTAGTTCTCGCGCTTCAAGTCCTCGGCGAAGGTTTCCATGACGGAATAGGCGCGCATGCCGAAGGCCGGCTCGCGGATTTCCTCGCCGGGTATTTCGGGCACGTCGCGGCTGCCGAGCAGCACCATGATCTCACCGACGCGCATCGAATATTCGGCCACCACCGTGCCGTGCACCTTGATCTGGTAGCTCTTCGGCGGGATGGCGAAGTCGTCGGCAACGCGCACTTCCGGCACGACGAAGCCGTATTGCTGGGCGAATTTCTTGCGCATCTTGGCCATGCGGAAGACCAGCTCCTGATGCGAGACCAGGAGGCGGGTCGACAGCTGCTTGCCGATCAGCAGTTCGATCTCGGCGGTGGCGAGCGAAGCCTTGACCGAGTTCTTCTCTTCCTCGGCCTTGGACACTTTCTCCTGGGCCTTCAGTGCTTCGGCCTCGGCGACTGCCCGGTTGGCGCGCAGCGGAATGATGTAGCCGAGGCCGGCCATGCCGCCAGCCAGCGCGAAGAATGGAAACAGCGGCAGGCCGGGCATCAGGCCGAGCAGCACCAGCAGCGCCGCCGCGACGTAAAGCGCGCGCGGATGGGCGCCCAGCTGGCCGAACACGGCCTGGTTGGTCGAGCCACGGGTGCCGCCCTTGGAAACCAGCAGGCCGGCGGCGAGCGAGACAATCAGCGCCGGAATCTGGGTGACCAGGCCGTCGCCGACCGACAGCTTGATGAACACGTCGGCGGCCTCGCCCATGCCCATGCCGTGCCTGATGTAGCCGATGGCGATGCCGCCGACGATGTTGATGGCGGTGATGATGAGGCCGGCGATGGCGTCGCCGCGCACGAATTTCGAGGCGCCGTCCATCGAGCCGAAGAAGGAGGATTCCTCTTCCAGTTCGCGGCGGCGCAACTGCGCGGTCTTGTCGTCGATCATGCCGGCGGAGAGATCGGCGTCGATCGACATCTGCTTGCCGGGGATGGCGTCGAGGGTGAAGCGGGCGCCGACCTCGGCGATACGCGTGGCACCCTTGGTGATGACGATGAAGTTCACCACGATCAGGATCATGAAGACGATGAGGCCGATGACGAAGTCGCTGGCCATCACCAGCTTGGAGAAACCGGCAATCACGTATCCTGCGGCGTGCGTGCCCTCATTGCCATGCGACAGGATCATGCGCGTGGTGGCGATGTTGAGCGATAGCCTGAGCATCGTGGCGATCAGCAGCACGGTCGGGAACGAGGAGAAATCGAGCGGCCGCTGGATCCACAGCGCGACCATCAGGATCAGCACCGAAAGCGCGATCGAGAAGGCGAGGCCGATGTCGATGAGGAAGGCGGGGATCGGCAGGAACAGCACGGCCAGGATGATGACGATGCCGAGCGCGAAGAAGATGTCGCGGCCGTTCTTGGCCACCGCGCCGGGCTGGATGCTTTCGCTGATCGCCATTTAAGTCCTCGAACCATAGGCTGCCGCGCATACGACAGCCCGGCGAGGGTAGCTGGCCAAGCTTGCGCGAGGGTGGGAGACCTTGTTTTATGCATGTCGTCTTCCCAAAACCGCGGCCACTTTCGGGCGACATGCAGTAGGCGGATAGACTATCTCGCAAGAAGGAAAGCCCATGCTGCTGATCATCGGCACGATCCGTCTGCCGCCCAACAGGTTCGAGGAGGCAAGGTCCGCGATGGAGCGCATGATCTCGGGCAGCCGTGCCGAGACTGGCTGTCTCGAATACTCCTATGCGCGGGATGTGCTCGACGCCGGGCTGATCCGGGTGACCGAGGTGTGGCGCGACAAGGCGGCGCTCGATGCACATTTCCGCTCGCCGCATATCGCCGAGTGGCGTTCGAGCTGGCCGGCGCTTGGCATAGGCGAGCGCAACCTCGTGCTCTACGAAGCCGGTGAGCCGATGACAACCTGATCGGCCGCCGCTCGACAATCGTCAGCCGCCGGCAAACGATCAGGGCACGGATGTGTCAGCCGTGGCGACGCCGACCAGCCAGCGCCTGACGGCTCTTTCTTCCTCGGACGACAGGCCTTCGGTCAGTTCGCGCTCGATGGCATGCACCCGCTCGCGGCATTCCCGCAGCAGCGCCTGTCCGCTGTCGCTGAGCTCGATATGCTGGATGCGGCCATGGACGGCATGCGGCCTGCGCACCAGCGAACCGGCCCGTTCGAGATTGGCGACGATGACGCTGAGCGTTTGCGGGGTGAGCAGCGCCAACCGGGCCAGATCGGCGTTGGAGAGGCCGGGATAGGCGCCAAGCATGGTCAGCGTGGCAAATTGCGGCTGCGTCACGCCGAAATCGGCCAGTGCCCTGTCGACCCTCAGCCGATGCGCGCCGGCGGCCTGCCGCAGGAGATAGCCGAGATAGCCTTCCTCGCCGCGCTTGCCTTCGCCCGGAGCCGGAACTGTCGGATTTGCCTTGCGCATGATATCAGAGCTCTTATATGTTATTCGTGTGCTGATACTACGACGATGTGGAGTTCATGACGATGGGGCATCGAATTTTCCTTGCCGGCGCTTCTGGCGCCATCGGGCAGCGGCTGATCCCGCAGCTCCTGGCCGCCGGCCATCACGTGACGGGTACCACGCGCAGTCCTGACAAGGCTGCGACATTGCGTGCCCTCGGCGTCGAACCGGTGATCGTGGATGTCTTCGATGCCGAGGCCCTGTCGCGCTGCATGCTTGCCGCCCGGCCGGACATCGTCGTCCATCAGATGACGGACCTGCCGCCGGGGCTGGATCCGAGCCGGATGGGCGATGCGGTTGTTCGCAATGCCCGCATCCGCGAGGAGGGCACCCGCAATCTGGTCACGGCGGCCGCCGCGTCCGGCGCCCGGCGCATGGTCGCTCAAAGCATCGCCTGGGCCTATGCGCCGGGACCGGAGCCGCATGGCGAAGCCGACCCGCTGGACGGCGGGGCGAGCGGCAGTCGCGGCATCAGCGTCGGTGGCGTCATCGCCTTGGAAAAGGCTGTTCTCAACGCACCATTCGCCGGCGTCGTCCTGCGATATGGCCAGCTCTATGGACCGGGAACGGGAACCGATGCGGCTACCGGCGCCTCGCCTGTGCATGTCGATGCTGCTGCCCATGCGGCGCTGCTCGCACTCGAAAAGGGCGCGCCTGGCGTCTTCAACGTGGCGGAACCCAACCAGGCTGTCTCGACGCAAAGGGCGGTCGAGGAGCTGGGTTGGCGTGCTGATTTCCGTTTGCCCGCCTGAATGCGGAGATATCGAGATGATCGGCAATCAAGCTCGTCCGCGCGCCGGCCAATTTGTCATCGCGGCCAGCGCTGTCGGGGTTTTGTTCGCGCTCGCGGCAAAGTGGGCCGGCCCCGGTTTCACAGGCATCGTGCCGAAAGGCATGGAAATGCATGTGCAGATGGCAAATGCCGATGTGAACGGTGTTGCCGGGGCGCGGCCAAAGACGGTCGTCACGCCGATCTCCTGCGAAAAGCTGCCAAACGTGCCGGGCAAGTCGATCACCACGGTGATCGTGGCATTTCCACCAAACGGTTTCACGCCTCGTCACCGGCATCCGGGCTCGGTCAGCGCCTTCGTCCTGAAGGGCACGCTGCGCTCGCAGCTCGAAGGCAGCCCGGCCGCAGTCTTCACCAAGGGACAGACATGGTTCGAGCCACCCGGCGCGGTCCATCTCTTCGCCGAGAATGCCAGCACCACCGAGCCCGCCGAACTCTTGGCGACCTTCGTCGCCGATGACGATTGCGGGCCGCTGACCATACCGGACTGACCGCGGAGCCGGCTGCCTCGCGATCAGAAGGCTGCAAGACGAAATCAGCTGGTTTCACGGCCACAATGGCGCCTTTGATGTCGCCATTGTGGTTGTCATGTCGTGCCGCCCGGCGTATCAGGCGGTTCTGCCTTTTGATGTCGGCGAGCCGCCCCGGTGCTTTCCAGAAACCACAGCGAAGTCTACGCCCGCCGGCTGCGCGCGGTGCTTCTGAGATCCATTCCTCTGCTCGAGGCGCGCGGCATTGCCGTGGTCATCCTCGCCGGCGTCGTCGGCGTCATGGCGGGCATACTGGTCACCGCGATGAGCCAGATCGTGCAGGATTTGCACGGGCTCCTGTTCGGCGTCCAACCCGGCGGCCGGCTGTCCGGCATGTTCTCGCTCGCCAATCCGGTTCAGGCGCTGATACCGGCGATCGGCGGCGCGCTGCTCGGGTTGACGGTGATCTGGCTGCGATTGCGTAAATTCCGCACTCCGGTCGATCCGATCGAGGCCAACGCGCTCTATGGCGGGCGCATGTCGCTGACCGACACGTTCATCATCGCCGGCCAGACCATGATCTCCAGCGGCTTCGGCGCGTCGGTCGGACTGGAAGCTGGCTACACGCAGGTCGGCTCTGGCCTGGCATCGCGGCTGGCGCGCATCTTCAGGCTGCGCCGCAACGATGTCCGCGTCCTCGTCGGCTGCGGCGCGGCCGGCGCCATCGCCGCCGCCTTCGATGCGCCGCTGACCGGTGCCTTCTATGGCTTCGAGCTGGTCATCGGCATCTACTCGGTCGCCAATGTCGCGCCGGTCATGACGGCCGCGATCTGCGCTTCGCTGACGGCTGAAATGTTCGGCGGCGTGCCGTTTCCGCTCGAGCTTTCGGGACTGCCGCAACTCACCGCCAGCCAGTACGTGCCGTTCCTGCTGCTCGGGCTGCTCGGCGGCGCCGCTTCGATTGCCATCATGCAGCTGGTGACGCTGATCGAACGCGCTTTCAACAGGCTGTCGGTCGATGCCTCGCTGCGCCCCGTCATCGGCGGCGTCATCGTCGGCCTCCTGGGGCTGATCACGCCGCAGGTCCTGTCCAGCGGCCACGGCGCGCTGCATCGCGAGTTCGCCATGAACTATGGTTTGACCGTGGTGGCCAGCGTCTTCGTGCTGAAATTGGCGGCGTCGGCGATCTCGCTTGGTTCGGGCTTTCGCGGCGGCCTGTTCTTTGCGTCGCTGTTCCTCGGTGCGCTGCTCGGCAAGGCATTCGCCGGCGTGATGGCACTGGTTTCGCCGGCGACCGGCATCGACCCCTCGGTCGCCGCCGTCGTCGGCATGACCTCGCTTGCCGTCGGTGTCGTCGGCGGTCCGCTGACGATGACCTTCCTGGCGCTGGAATCGACCCGTGACCTGACACTGACCGGCGTCGTGCTGGCGGCCTCGATCATGGCGGCGATCCTGGTGCGCGAGACATTCGGCTATTCGTTCTCGACATGGCGCTTCCATCTGCGCGGCGAGACGATCCGCAGCGCCCACGATGTCGGCTGGATGCGCAGCCTCACCGTCGGCTCGATGATGCGCAAGGACATCAAGACCATCGATGCCTCGACGACACTGGCCGCCTTCCGCAAGCAGATTCCGCTCGGATCCGGCCAGCGCGTCATCGCCGTCGACCCGGGCGATCAATATGTCGGCGTGCTGATCGTGGCCGAACTGCACAGCGATCCCTCCGGCGGCGACGTGCCGGTACGCGATCTTGCCCAGTACAAGGATGCGGTTCTGGTGCCCAGCATGAACGTGCAGGCCGCCGCCGAGACGTTCCAGCGCGCCGGCGCCGAGGAACTGGCCGTCGTCGAGGATTTCACCGACCACATCGTGCTCGGGCTGCTGACCGAGGGACACCTCATGCGGCGCTATGCCGAGGAGCTCGAAAAGGCGCGTCGGGACCTGTCCGGCGAGGGGTAGGCTCCCTACGCGTTCCGACGGTCGCGGCTTACTTCAGCCTATAGATCATCCCAGCTTGCAAGCCTGGCCCAGCTATTGCCGAGGTCCTGGCGCCACGCGTGGCTTGCCAGTTGTGCAGTGGTACTGTACACATTGTTAAGTGAAGCGAGGAGACAGCATGCGCAAGGCCTCTGGCGCGGCTTCGGTAAAGACGGGCGACGCGCCCGCCGCGACCCATGCACATGAAGTGCTGGGCATGCGCCTCAAGAGCCTTCGCCTCGCCCGCAGGTTGTCATTGCGGGAGCTTGCGGAGGCGACTGGAACCAGCGCCAGTTTCATCAGCCAGCTCGAACGCGGCCTGACCGGGGCCAGCACCGCATCGCTCAACCAGATGGCTTCGGCGCTTGGCGTCAGCGTCGCCATGTTGTTCGAGGAAAGCGCGGCGCAAAACCATGGCGTCCTGAGACGAAGCGAGCGGCCGAGCCTGCCGCCCAGCGACGGCTGCCGCAAGATGCTGTTGTCGCGCCCGCCGCTGAGCGACATGGAAGTCTATGTCGGCGAATTCGACATTGGCGGTTCGACCGGACCCGATCGCTACACTCATGGCGACGCCCACGAGATGCTCGTCGTGCTGCGCGGGATCGTCGAGGTCTCGCTGGGTGAGGCGCGCCACGTGCTCGAGGAGGGCGACAGCATCGAATACACGACGTCGACACCGCATCGCTCAGAGAACATCGGCAGTGGCCGAGCCGAAGTGATGTGGATCATCGCGCCGCCGACCTCGGCGCGCGCCGAACTCGAACAATATACGGCCTGGAAACCGCTCGCGGCCAGGTAGTCCGATCAAAACGCGGGCATGAATGGGAGAGTTAGTGTGATGTTTAAATCGAGATTTGCAGGCCTTGGCGCCATTCTGGCGCTTGGCGTTGTGGCCGGCGCGGCCTTTGCGCAGGACAAGCCGGTGGCCGGCGAGGTGAAGGAAGGCTCGCTCAAGGGCAAGACCCTGACGCTCGTTTCCTATGGCGGCATCTACCAGGACGGCCAGGCGGCGGCGCTGAAGGAATTCGCCGACAAGTCCGGCGTCAAGCTGCTCAATGACGGCCCGACCGAGATCGCCAAGTTGCAGGCGCAGGTCGAGTCCGGCAACGTCACCTGGGACGTTGTCGATACCGACGACCTGCCGCCTTACGTGTATTGCGGCAAGCTGTTCCAGAAGCTGGATCTGACCAAGCTCGACGTCTCGAAAATCCCGGAAGGTCAGGTCGGCGAATGCTCGGTGCCGGCGATGAACTACGGCGTCGTGCTGATGTACAACACCGAGAAGTACAAGGATAATCCACCCAAGAGCTGGGCCGACTTCTTCGACACGGCAAAGTTTCCGGGCGTGCGCGGAATCGACGGCTCCGGCAGCCCGACCGGCGGCTTGCTCGAACAGGCGTTCAAGGTTGCCGGCGGCGACCCGAAGGCAATGACGGTGGCCGATATCGACAAGGCCATCGACGTGGTCCGCAAGCTCGGCCCCGACACGATTTTCTGGAAGACGGGTGCCGAATCGCAGCAGCTCGCCGAATCCGGCGAAGCCGATATGCTGATGATGTGGACCGGCCGCGCCATGACCGCGGTCAAGAACGGCGCCAAATATGCGCCCGCCTGGCAGGATTGGCTGGTGGTGATGGACCAGATGACGATCCCGGTCGGCGTCAAGGACACGGACGCGTCCTATGCGCTGCTCAATGCCTATCTCGGCAAGCATGCCCAGGAGGTCCTGGCGGAACAGACGTCCTATACGCCGATCAACAGCGACGCGCAGCCCAAGGTCGACGCTTCCGTTGCCGCCTTCCTGACCAATACTCCGGACCGCCAGAAGCAGGGCTACAAGCAGAACTTCAAGTTCTGGGTCCCGAATTTCGCGGTGGCGCAGGAGAAGTGGTCGGCGCTGATGGCCGGCAACTGACCGGCTGACCAAGAAGGCAAGGCCCGTGAGCGCGCACGAACCGACGACGCCATCCGCCCCGAAACGGGCCGGATGGGCATGGCGGCCGTTCGCGCTCACGCTGCCGGCGCTGGTGTTGCTTGCCGCGGTGATAGGTTATCCGCTGCTCACCATCGTGCTGCGCAGCCTGTCGGAACCGCAATGGGGCGTGCAGAATTACGCCTGGTTCTTCGGCGCGCCCATCAATCTCACGGTGCTACAGCGCACTTTCACCATCTCGGCCTGGGTGACGATCGTCTGCGTGATCTGCGCTTACCCTTACGCCTATCTGATGACCGCCGTCGGGCCGCGCGTGCGGCTCGTCCTGGTGCTCTGCGTGCTGATCCCGTTCTGGGTAAGCGGCGTCGTGCGCACGCTCTCCTGGGTGATCCTTCTGCAGGATTCGGGCGTCATCAATTCGCTGCTGCGCGCGGCCGGTTTTGACGGCATCCGGCTGATCCGTACCCAGACCGGCGTGGTGATCGGCATGGCGCAAGTGCTTCTGCCCTTCATGATCCTGCCGCTCTACTCGGTGATGAAGGGCATCGACCTCAGGCTGATGCGGGCTGCGCAAAGCCTCGGTGCGCGACCTTCGCGTGCGTTCTTTACCGTCTACCTGCCGCTGTCGCTGCCCGGCGTCTATGCCGGCGCGATCATCGTGTTCATCCTGGCCCTGGGCTTCTACATCACGCCGGCGCTGCTCGGCGGGCCGCGCTCGACCATGCTGTCGACGCTGGTGCAGACCCAGGTGCTCAGCCTGCTGCAATGGGGCCGCGGCGGCGCCATGGGCGTGGTGCTGCTCGTCACCACGTTCGTGCTTCTGGCGCTCGCTGCACCCGTTATGCGCTCGCGGTACCGGGAAGCAGGACGGAGCTGATGGAGATGAAGCCGCTCACCCGCGTGATCCTCGGCCTCGTCTGCCTGCTGATGGCGATATGGCTTGTCGCGCCGACGCTGGTCGTGGTGCCGATGTCGTTCAACGAGAACAAGTCTCTTGCCTTCCCGCCGCAAGGCTTCTCCTGGCAGTGGTACCAGAACTTCTTCACCAATCCGGACTGGTCGTCGAGCTTCCTCAACTCGTTGAAGGTCGCCTCCGTGGTGGCGGTGCTGGCCACGGTGCTTGGCACGCTCGCGGCCTTCGGCCTCGATCGCATGAAGGCAGGGCCCGCCAACCTGTTGCGGATGCTGATGCTGACGCCGATGGTGGTGCCGGGCGTGGTGCTGGCCATCGGCATCTACGCCGTCTATCTCGACACCCATCTCGTCGGCACGCTGCTGGGCTTCGTGCTTGCCCACACCATCCTTGCACTTCCCTTCGTGCTGATCGCGGTTTCCGCCAGTCTCGAAGTGTTCGACAGGCGCCTCGAGACGGCGGCGGCAAGCCTCGGCGCGGGAGCGCTGACCGCGTTTCGCACGGTGACGCTGCCGCTGATCCTGCCCGGCATGCTGTCCGGCCTGCTCTTCGCCTTCGCCACCTCTTTCGACGAGATCGTCGTGTCGCTGTTCATCACCAACCCCTATCTCAAGACCTTGCCCGTGCAGATATTCTCCTCCATCACCCGCGACGCCGACCCGACGGTTGCCGCCGTCGGCACGATCCTGCTTTTGGCCACCACGATCCTGATCGGCGGCGGCATGTTTCTTCTTGGCCACGAGCGGAAAGGACGCCCATGAAGCCGGGACAGGAGAGCAAGGGCGCGGCGATCGATCTCGAATCGATCAGCAAGGCCTATGGCGGCTTCAAGGCGCTGGATGGCGTTTCGCTGCGGATCGAGCCCGGCGAGTTCATGACGCTGCTTGGCCCGAGCGGTTCCGGCAAGACCACGACGCTGAACGTCGTGGCCGGCTTTACCGACGTGACCAGTGGCAAGCTGCAGGTCGGCGGCAAGAGCGTAGTCGGCGTGCCGGCGCACAAGCGCAACATCGGCGTTGTCTTCCAGCACTACGCGCTTTTCCCGCATATGAGCGTCGGCCGCAACGTGGCCTATCCGCTGACGCTGCGTGGCGTCGACCCGGCGGAGCGAAAGGCGCGCGTGGCAAGAGCGCTGGACATGGTCAAGATGGGCGACTTCGCGCATCGTTACCCCAGCGAGCTGTCGGGCGGCCAGCAGCAGCGCGTGGCGCTGGCCCGCGCGATCGTCTTCGATCCGCCGCTGCTTTTGATGGACGAGCCGCTCGGCGCGCTCGACAAGAAGCTGCGCGAATGGCTGCAGCTCGAGATCAAGCGCATCCATCGCGAGCTCGGCACCACCTTCGTCTACGTGACGCACGACCAGGAGGAGGCGCTGGTCCTGTCGGACCGCATCGCCGTGTTCAATCGCGGACGGATCGAGCAGGTCGGCACCGGCCGCGAGCTCTACGACGAACCGACGACGCTGTTCGTCGGCCGCTTCATCGGCGATTCCACGGTGCTGCGCGGAGAGCCGCGAAGCGACGGCGCGAGCACGGCGCTGACCATCGCCGGCGAGACGGTGACAGCGCCGCGGCGGATGGCGGGCGAAGCCCGTCCGGTCATGTTGCTGCGTCCAGAAAAACTCGCCATCCGTCGGCCAGGCCAGAGCGCTGCGGGCACCACCAACCGGCTGCCGGGGACGATCGCGGAAGCCATCTATCTCGGTTCGGGATCGAAATATGAAGTCAGGCTCGCCGACGGCTCCACGGCGATCGTGCGCTCGCCGCTGACCGGCGACAGTTTTGGCCTGGGCGAGAAGGTGGAGCTTTGCTTCGACGGTGCCGATGCCAAGCTTCTGGCCGATGACAGCACCGCCGACGCGACGCTGACCTGATCATCTTTTTGTTTTAACGCAATTCCGGACGGGAAACCGCTTCACACTTTTCCTGGAATTGCTCTACCGAAAGTCATCCCATGCAAGCCAAACGCAACGGCGACATATCGTTCTGGTATGCGGATCTGGGCGGGGTTCCCACGCCCCGGCCGCCCTTGCCCGGCGATGTCGAGGCCGATGTCGCGATCGTCGGCGCCGGCTATACCGGGCTGTGGACGGCCTATTATCTGAAGAAGGCCAAACCATCGCTGCGCGTCGCGCTGATCGAGCGCGAGTTTGCCGGTTTCGGCGCTTCGGGCCGCAATGGTGGCTGGCTGTCGGGTGGCTTCTCCTGGTCGCGCGAAAAATATCTCAAGACCTCGACCCGGCAAGGGGTGAGCGCCATGCAGGCGGCCATGGCGGGCTGCGTCGACGAGGTGATCCGGGTGGCGAGCGCGGAAGGCATCGATGCCGATATTCGCCGCGTCGACAATCTGACGGTGGCCACCAACCCGGCGCAGCTCGAACGCGCGCGCGAGGAATGCGAAACGATCCGCGCCTGGGACGTCGATCCGGACCGCGTCGAGATGCTGGATCAAGCGGCGACGCGGGCACGCATCGATGTGCGCAATGTCATGGGCGGCTTCGTCGTCCATGGGCAAGCGCGGGTGCAGCCGGCCAAGCTGGTGCGCGGGCTTGCCGCCGCCGTCGAGCGCCTCGGCGTGCCGATCTACGAACAGACGACGGTGACGGCCATCGCCAAGGGCACCGTGACGACCGACCACGGCACGGTGCGGGCGGAGACCGTCATCCGCGCGACGGAGGGTTTTACCGCAGGCATTCCCGGCGAGGAACGGACCTGGCTGGCGCTCAACAGCGCGCAGATCGTGACCGAGCCGCTGTCGGAGGCGCTTTGGCGCCAGATCGGCTGGGAAGGTCACGAGCTTCTCGGCAACGCCGCCCACGCCTACTGCTATGCCCAGCGCACGCGCGAGGGACGCATCACCATGGGCGGGCGCGGCGTGCCCTATCGCTACGGCTCGCGCACCGACATCAATGGGCAGACGCAGCAGGCCACGATCGACCAGCTGCATCAGATCCTGACGACGCTGCTGCCGCAGACGGCGAACTGCCGCATCGAGCACGCCTGGTGCGGCGTGCTCGGCGTGCCGCGCGACTGGTGCACGACCGTTGGCCTCGATCCCGCCACCCGTATCGGCTGGGCCGGCGGCTATGTCGGACTTGGCGTGTCGAGCTCCAATCTTTCGGGGCGCACGCTGGCTGACCTAATCCTCGGCCAGCAGACGGAGCTGACGAGGCTGCCCTGGGTCAACCGCAAGGTCAGGCCATGGGAGCCGGAGCCGTTCCGCTGGCTCGGCGTGCATTCGATGTACCAGCTTTATCGCATCGCTGACGGGCGCGAAGCCGCCGGGCTTGCGCATACGTCGAGACTGGCCGCGCTCGCCGACAGCATTACGGGTCACTGAAGCGGTTCAGCGTTCGCTGAACCGCTCCAGCAATTTGTCTTTACGCAATTCCGGACGGAAAACCGCTGGACACTTTTCCTGGAATTGCTTTGTTCATGGAGTCCAACTTGATCGACCTTTCGACCTTCCACGATCTCGCCAAGACCGACATCGGCGCGTTCTCACCCAAGCCCACTTCCATCGAGGGAGATCAGATCGAAGCGGCGCGCTCGCTTTTCCAGTCACCGGACGGCACCGTCGATATCGGTATCTGGGAGTGTACGCCCGGCCGCTTCACCGCCGACCGGTCGGATTCATCGGAAATTTGCCACATCATTTCCGGACGGGTGGAGGTGAGCCGCGCCGACGGCGAGGCGCGTGAACTGGGACCAGGCGACCTTCTCGTGCTGCCGCGGGGATGGAAGGGCGAATGGCGGATCCGGGAGACCACGCGCAAGCTCTACATGATCCAGTCGGCGGGGTGATCGGCGGACGTCAGCGCCGTATCGAAATCAGTGCTCGATCGGCCCCTTGGCCATCACCAGCGCTGTGCCGGCGGTGGTCGGACGCTCGATGACACGCCGTACGCGCGGCGGTTCGTCACCGCTATGCAGTGCCCGCAAGCGATCGCCGACCATGGCGTCGGCATGGGTGATGCGGCCGTTGTGCCTGACATATTCGAGCCAGGTCGGCGTGTGGTAGTGCTCGATCCATATCGTCGGATTTTCGAGATCGCGCGCCAGTGTCCAGTTGCGGGCACCGTCGCGGCGGCGGATGCGGCCGCGTTCGGCCATGGTGGCGAGGAACTCCGCCTCATCCTCATGGCGGATGATGTATTCGATCATGATGGCGATGGGACCGCTGCGCGGCTTCAGGTCCAGCGCCAGATGCGGCTCCTTGAAACGGTTGAGCGGGTCGAGGTTCAGCACCTGCTGCTGCGGCAGCGGTAGCACGAGGCCGATGGCGCCGCCGGCGAGCATGGCGATGGCGGCCGCGATCAGCGCCGTCTCGGCGCCATGCGCATCGGCCACGACGCCCCAGATCCAGCTGCCCAGCGCGATGCCGCCGAAGGTCGCGGTCTGGTAGACCGACAGCACCCGGCCGACCACCCAGCGTGGCGTCGCCATCTGCACGGTGACGTTGAAGTGCGACAGCGCGATCACCCAGCAGGCGCCGCCGACCAGCAGGCCGAGCGACGTCTGCCAGGCGTGATGGCTGATCGCGGCATTGAAGGCGCAGACGGCGAAGCCGGCGAAGGCACAGCGTACCATCGTCTCGCTGGAGAGCATTTGCCGCAGCCGCACGCTGATCAGCGCGCCGCCGACGGCACCGATGCCGAAAGAGCCAAGCATGATACCGTAGGTCAAGGCGTCGCCCTTGACGACGTCGCGCGCGACGAGCGGCAAGAGCGCCAGGACGGCGCCGGCGCTGAAGCCGAAGGCGGCACCCCTGACCAGCACCTTGCCGATGTTGGGCGACATGGCGACATAACGCAGGCCGGCGCCCATGGCAGCACCCAGCGACTCGCGCGGCAAGGTCGATACCGGCACGTCAGGCTTCCAGCGCGCCATCACGACGATAAGGCCGATATAGCTGATCGCGTTCGCCGCGAAGGCGGCCGCGGCGCCGGCGGCGGCGACAATGATGCCGCCGATCGCCGGGCCGACGCTGCGTGTCAGGTTGAACCCCATGGAGTTCAGCGCAACGGCCGCGGGCACCTTGTTGCGGGGAACCATGTCGCCGACGGACGCCTGCCAGGATGGGCTGTTGAGCGCCGTGCCGCTGTCGATCAGGAAGGTGAAGGCAAGCAGCGTCCAGGGCGTGATCAGGCCATACCAGGTGAACACCGTCAGGAGCACCGAGACGACGAGCATGAAGGTCTGCGCGACCAGCATCACCTTGCGCCGGTCGAAGCTGTCGGCAATGGCGCCGGCGACAAGCGCGAACAGCATGATCGGCAAAGTGGTCGAGGCCTGGACCAGGGCGACCTGATAGGGCGAGGTGGCGATCGTGGTCATCATCCAGGCGGCACCGACGCCCTGGATCAGACCACCGAAATTGGAAACGAGACTTGCGGACCAGACGGCTCGGAAAATGCCATGCCGGAAGGGCGCCAGCGCCGAAGCGCCTTCGCTATCCGGTTTCTCGTCAATCATGGATGGGTCCCCGCCACAGCGTGCTGATCCTTGCGGTGATCCGTTTCTCCGCATCGTTTGCCGAAACTATGGCATCGCGCCGCAAAGGGCGAATGCGATGCGAGGAAGATCATGGTCCAACAAGGGGATAGAGGAGGGCCACACCTCCGCATCGCGAAAAGCCAAGCCATCGCTCGCGGCCGGACGCCGGCCATGGCGCACATGGTCCGCCGGTCGGTCCGGGGTGGTCCGGGGTTTTGCGAGAGGCCCTTGCGACGAATGCCGCTATAGAGCCCTACGACTTGCCGGATGATGGACGTCGCGGACGGCCCCCCGTGCATCCCCTGCAGGTTGCGTCAGAACCCGTTCTGGATGCGCTCGAAGATGACGTTGGTAAAGGCCGATATCTGGCCACCGATGAACGGACCCGTGAGCGCCACCACCAGCATGATGGCGACGATCTTCGGCACGAAGGTCAAGGTGATTTCCTGGACCTGCGTCAGCGCCTGGATGAGGGCAATGCCGATGCCGACCGCCATGGCGACCAGCACAACCGGCGCGGAGGCGGTCAGCACCGTCCACACCGCGTACTGGACGATGTCGAGTGCGTCGGCCTCGTTCATGTGGGAGGTTGGCCTAGCTTGCCGGCTTGATCGACACGCCTGCGCCGACGGGGATCTGGGTGCCATCCTGCAGCACTGCGATCAGTCCGCTGCTGGCGAGCGTCACCGAGGACACGATGCCGGTGGTCTTGCCGTCGGCCGACGTGATCGAGCGGCCGATCAGCGCATCAGCCTGCGACAGCGCCGAGGACTGCATGATCTGGTCGAGCTTGGTGTTGGTCTGCACCGATTGCTCGACCTGCGAGAAGGTGGCGAGTTGGGCGACGTACTGCGTCGAATCCATCGGCTTGGTCGGGTCCTGGTTCTTCATCTCGGCGATCAGAAGCTTCAGGAAGGACTGGTAGTCGACCGCTGTCTTCGAGGTCGACGTGGTCGCCGAATTGGCGCCAACCGGTATCGTCGTCGTCATGTCCACGGTCATCAGTAGCGTGCTCCCACGGCCAGCGGGCGCGGTGCGCCCGGAACATCGTCATTGCCGCCAAGCGCGCGGCGTTCGAGAGGATAAAGCGAACGGATCGCCTTCAATGCCTCGTAGATATGATCCTCGCCGACCATGCGGTCGATCTGCTTCAGAGCGCTGCAGATATCAGCGTCCTCGAAACTCGCGATGAGCAGCGGCAATGAGCGGCGGAACATCTCGCGCGCCTCGCCAGCACCGGCCGGGTTGATCAGCATGACCTGAACGATGAAATACAGCTGCCTGAGCGGCGTCGATGCCTGATCGGCCTGGATCACATGGCTTTCGAGCAGGAACTGCACGTCGTTCATCAGTTCAACGGTGACCTTGCGGTCCACGCGGATGACGGCCCCGTTGATGTAGATCTTCTCGTTGGGCTTCAGCGATATCTTCAGCGTGTTGGTCATTGAATGCCGTCGCGGATGATCTGGGACACTTCGATCAGCCCTTCGAAATTATTGGTGCGGCCCTGGCGAATGTCCTCCGCCTCGCGCAGCAGCCATAGGCCGATGGAAATCAGGTTGGCGCGCAATTCCTTGGGAAGCGCATTGTCGCTGGAGCCGAGATCCTCGACAAAGGTGGTCCAAACGCGATTGGTGAAATGCAGTGCCTCCACCGCCTCCATCGAATCCTGGCCGGCCACTGCCGCCGCAGCCAGCATGTCGATCGAGCGGGTCAGGAGTTCGCGCTCACGATCCTTGGCGTCCGAGACGGAGGTGCTTTGGACGTCGGCATAGGAAAATTGGTACATCGGTGGCTCTACCGTTCCGCTGGGAGTTGTCAGGTCAGGTAATTCAACAGGCTGAGCTGCTGCAGGCGCGCCGTCAGAGCGAAGGACGTCTCGATATGCTGCGTCAGATCGGCGACGCGGGTCGCGGCTTCGGCCGGGTCGACGGCCTCGAGATCGAGGATGTGCCGTTCGAACAGGTCGACCTGCGTCTTCATGCGGTCGCTGGCATCGGAGACACGCTTCTGCACGATGCCGGTTTCGGACTGGACCTGGGCGATGCCGCTCAGCGCCTCGCCGACCAGTGTCTGCGAGTGGCTGACGATGCTGTCCTTCGCCGCCTGGCTGATGTTGGTGGACATCAGGCTGGAGACAATGGCGGCGGCCATTGCGAGCTTCTTGATGCCGTCGCTGTTGGCGCTGGTCGAGGTGGCGGTGGTTTCGTTGAGGGCGATGCGGCTGACGATCTGCTGGTCGGTGGCGTTCGACATGTTGGCCTGCCAGCCCGCGCCGAGGAATTGCGGCGTAACATCGTTGGTGATGAAGTCGTCCATCTGGGCGGTGGTGATATTGGCGGCGGCCGGATCATCGGGCGTGAAGCCGAATTTGGCGACGAAGGAGGCATCGAAGGCGGCCTTGGCCGTTGAGCCGGCGGCGGTGAAATCGTTGATCGGCTTGACGTCGGTGTTGGTGCCGGCGAACAGATACTCGCCGTTGACGCTGGTGTTGAGGATCGAGGCAAGCTGCTGGATCGTCGTCTGGCCGGTCGATTGGGTCAGGCTGTCGGAGTTGTCGCCCGAAGACGCGGTGGTCAGGCTGGACAGGAAGGTCTGCGCCACGCCGGAGAGCTGGCCGAGCGCGGTCTGGGTCGACGCAAGCCGGGCGGTGACCAGCCCGTTGGAATCGACGATGACGTTCAGCCGGTCGAGGTCGCGCGAAAAGGTGACGGACTGGGCGGTGCGTCCGCCCAATGCCAGGCCGACATCGGCGACCTTGCCGGTCGATGATTCCTTCGTTGCTTTGACGAGGTCGGCCTGCATGCGCATCTGCTGATAGCGCATGGCATTGGAGAGGGCGGCCGAGGAAACTGAGGTCATGGATTATCCCACCGCGTTCAACAGGGCCGTCATCATGTCGTCGACGGTCTTCATCATCCGGGCTGATGCCTGATAGGTGTGTTCGAGGTCGAGCAGCAGCGACATTTCCTGGTCGACATTGACGCCGGTCGCATTGGACAGCGCCTCGGAGCTGCGCTGCGCCAGTGCCTCCTTCGCATCGGCGGCGGTCGAAGCCTGCTGGCGCATGCCCTGGAGCCAGCCGATCGAATTGGCGGCGTAGTCGGAAACGCTGGAGGTCGCCGAAATACCGGCGGCGGGATCGAACGTCATCGGCTGGTCGAGCCGATCGCCATAGGCGACCAGAAGGCTGGAATAGGAGGCGCCGCCGCTGGTGTTGGAGACGTAGGCAGCGCCGTTGGCGCCGCCGTCGCGCAACAAGGTCGGATTGCCGCCGGTGCTCGGATCCATCGCCGTATTGATGCTGATCATGGAAGCCAGGCCATTGACCAGAGTGCCCGCGGCCGGCACCGCCGGCGCGCCGGACCAGGTGAACAGGCCTGCGGCATTGGGCATCGATGTGGCGGTCTCTGCAAAGGCCGTGATCAGGCCGCGCGCGGTCTCGTCGAGCTGGCTTTGCATGGTCGAGGCGACGCCGTCGCGCAATTGCAACAGGCCGGCAAGCTTGCCGCTGGCGCTGGTGTTGCCGCCGGCTCCCGCGGAGACCGGCACGTTGTCGATATAGACGGTGTTGCCGGCGGCTCCGGCGGCATAGCCGGCCGACGGGGTGAAGCTCACCGTGCGCGGTATGGTCTCGAACAGCGTGGTGCCATCACCCGTCGTGATGACCATGTCGTTGTCGCCGCGCGTGAAGGTCGATACCGGAACATAGTCCGCGATCTTTTTCAGCAGCGCGTCGCGCTGGTCGAGCGCGTCGGAAACATCGGTGCCGGAACGGGTCCCGGAAATAACCGCCTGGTTGGCGTCCTGGAACTGGCTGAGCAGCGAATTGAGGTCCTTGACCGCCGTGTCGATCTGGCTGTCGGTCTGGGTGCGGAAACTCTGAATGGCCTGGGAGCCTTCATTCAGGGAGCGCACGACCTGCTTGGCCGCGTCGATGACGCTGGAGCCGAGATTCTGGTTGGACGGCGAGGTGGCGTAGAGTTGCAGCGCCTGCTGCAGATTGGCGATGGCGGTCGAGGGCGAGGAGGCGTTGTCGACGCCGTTGACCGAAACGTCCAGCTGATCCATGCCGCTGTAGAGCGCGTTCTGACCGCTATACGCCGACAAGGCGCTGAGATTTTGCCTAAAGAGCAGGTCGTTGGTTACGCGCTGGATATCAACCGAACGCGCGCCGGGCGCCGTGCTGGTGACGACGGCGATGCGGCGCGTATAGTCTGGATTGGAGGCGTCTGCGACGTTGCGCGAGACAACGCTGGTCTGCCGCGCGGTGTTCATAAGCGCCGATTGGGCGATGCTCAATGCGGAAGATAACGACATGCTGGTCTTTCACGGGCCACGCCCGGTTTATCTCTTCAGGTTGACAAGGACGTCCATCAGGTCGGAACCGGTCTGGAAGACTTTCGAATTGGCGGTGTAGCTGCGCTGCGCCGCGATCATGTCGGTCAGCTCTTCGGCGATGTCGACGTTGGAATTCTCGAGCGCGCCGGAGATGATCGAGCCCAGCTTGCCTTCATTGGCAAAGCCGACGCGGACCGCGCCGGATTCGGTGCCCTGCGCGTAGACGTTGCCGGGGAGGGCCTTGAGCTGGTCGGGGCTCTGCACATCGGCCAGCGGAATCTTGTAGAGCGCCTTGGTGGAGCCATCCTTGTACTGGGCGTAGATGGTGCCGTCCTTGCCGATCTGGACCTTGTCGATGGTGCTCGGCGCGTTGCCGTTGACGTTCGCGTCGGAAACCGTGAAGCCGGTGCCGAGCTGCGTCATCGCCGACAGGTCGAGATTGAGGCTGGCGCCGCCCGGTACGGTAAAGGTGACGCCCGTGGTGGCGCCGGTGAGCTTGCCGGTGGTGGTGTCGAAGGTCAGGTTGGCTGTGCCGAGCGCGCCACCTGTGTAGGGGAACGATGTTCCCGGCGTCGCTTGGGACTGGTCGAAAACCGCCACCTGCCAGGTGCCGGCGCCGGTGTTGGTGAAATAGACGTCGAGCAGCTTCTTGTTGCCGAGATTGTCGTAGGCGACCATCGAGGATTTCGAAGTGTACTGCGCGCCCGCCGAGTTGGTGGAGGGCAGGTTGGCGGCGACGACCGGGGTCGCGCCGGCCGACAGGTTGCCGGTGTAGTTGCCCTCGGTGCTCGGCGTTGCGGTCATTCCCTGGTCGGAGATGACGACCGGGACGAGTCCTTCGAAGCCGTTCACCGTCGCCGCCGGCACGCCGTTTTCGTAGCTGTAGGCCATAAGCTGGAAGCCGGCCGCGTTGACCAGCCTGCCCTGTGCATCGGGAACGAAAGCGCCGGCGCGGGTCAGGAAAGGCGTGCCGCTCGGGTCCTGGACGACAAAGAAGCCGTCGCCGCTGACGGCAAGGTCGGAAACCGATGTGGTGTATTGAAGTACGCCCGGGTCGCTGACCGACTGCCGAATCGTCGTGGTGATGCCGCCGGAATTATAGGCGCCTCCCGTCGACGGCATGATCAGCGTCGAGAATTCGGTGGAGGATCGCTTGTAGCCGTTGGTGTCGGAGTTGGCGATGTTGTCGGCTGTCGTCGACAGGCGGTTTGCCTGGGCGTTCATGCCGGAAACGCCGGTCCGCATCATTCCGTAGAGGCTCATCGAGATGTCTCCGCAATATCCATGCCACTGGCAACGAGGCTACGCGCCCTGTCTTGCGCGAGGCTGGCGCGGCACGGCATCAGAACACGAGCCGGTAGCCGAGGAAGCGCTTGGAATCGATCGGGTCGGTGCCCAGCTTCTCGCGCAGCTTCTTGCGCAATTTGCTGATGTGGCTTTCGACAACGTTCTCCTCGACCTCTTCGTCGAAGATGCCGTAGATGGCGTTGAAGACCTGGGTCTTGGTGACGCGGCGGCCGCGGTTGCTCGCCAGATATTCGAGGATGCGGCGTTCGCGTCGCGGCAGGGGCAACGGCTGGCCGTCGATCTCGGGGTCGCGGCCGTCCATGAAGATGCGCATGGCGCCGATCTCGGTGTAGGCGACATCCTCATGGGCGCGACGGCGGATGGCCGTGATACGGGCCAGGATCTCTCTGATATGGACGGGCTTGCGGATGACATCGTCGACGCCGCTCTCGAACAACCGCAGCGTGTTCTCCAGCGAATGCTGCTCGCTGAGCGCAATGACGGGAGCGCCGGTGCGGTCGCGGATCTGGCGCGGCGAGATGGCGCCTTCGCGGCAGTCACCGATCAGGAAGGCCCGCACCGAACGCAGGTCGGTATCGGCGGCCGAGTTCACCCATTCGCCGAATTCGCCGGGCGCGAAGCCCGCGCAGGCGACGCCCTCGCGATCAAAAAGTGAATTGTATCCCTCAGTCACGAGCTCTCGCTCGTCCACGATCACGATCATCGGCCCCGCCTTCCGAATCAGCACATCTGCCCCGTGGGGAAAGGCGTAACCGCTGGTGGGAATCGTGAACAACCGTCATTTCTTGTAACTAGTTTCTTGGGAGTCTGGAATCGTATCGGTTGCATTAGCGTGCAGCCAGATATGCTTGCGGAGGGAAGTTCCGGGCAAGTCAAAACGGCAAGCCCAAAGCAGCGGAATCGCTACATTAGAAGCAGAGAATGCGCTTACTGGTTGCAGAAGGCGCGGGCGTTGGTTGTCCATCTGCCAAAGCCGGTGGCAACCATGTTGGCGATCACCCGGCAGACATAGACCTTCTGCGCCGGGTCGTTGTCCGGGCCGGCATGATAACGGGCGACGGCCATCGACCAGGTTTCGTGGCGGGCATGGAGACTGGCCAGGAAACGCGCCGCGTAGTCGACGTTCTGGCGCGGGTCCAGCATGTCCTCGACGCTGCGGAAATGCGAGGCGTGGTAGTGGTGGTTGATCTGCATGCAGCCGAGATCGATCAGTGTCTTGCCCTCGCGCTGCGCGTTGGCGAAGGTGGCAAGGGCCTCGGCCCGGCTCCTTGGGAAGACCGCTTTTCCTTCTATATTCAATGCGTTAGGCTGAAGGCTGCCTTTCTTTCCCGTCTCGGTCAGGCCGACGGCATAGAGGATGCCGGCGGGCACGCCGTAGCGGTCGGCGGCGCGCAGGATCTCGGGCTCGCAGGGATTGGTGGCGGCGAGGGCGGCGTTCGCGAGGCTAGATAAATATATCGCCGCCAGCACGCTCGCGAGATGGCGAAGCGGCGCGGCCGTAATCCTGCGCGTCATCATGGTTACCCCTTGCGGACTGCTGGCCCGGTTGCTGGCCGCCGGCTCCACTGTTGCCACCGCCAGAGTTTCCGGGCTGGAAGGAGGACTGATCGCGACCGGGCGCGGCGGCGGGCGAGGCGGTTGCATCCGCCCGGGTTGTGGCCGGAACGGCCACTGATGGTTGCATGATGGTGACCTTGTCGACCTCGAAGCCCAGCCCGCGCAGTGACTTGACGATCGCCTCGCTGTCGCTGGAAAGCCGCCGGTAGGCATCGTGCGTTTCGGGCTTCAGTTCAATCGAGAGTTGTCCTCCGGAGAGGCGAAGATGGGCGGTGACCATGCCCAGTTCGGCCGGGTGAAGTTCGATCTTCAACACATGTGTCGGAACGGCAACAGAGCCGGTCGTCTGGGTGGCCGCGGAGGTCGTTGAAAACGCCTGCCGCGGGCCACCATCTGCCGCTACGGCGTTGATTATGCTCAGCGCCGCCTGGCTCATGGGAGCTTGAGGCGGGGCAGGGAAGCTGCGCTCGGAGACCACGTCGATGCGCGCCGATGCCGGGAGCTGTTTTCCTGGCTCCAGCCGCAACGAGGACTGGACGTCGGCGATGGACTTCATCTGTGGCGCCGCCTGCTTCGACCCGACGCCAGGCACCTCGGCGGCCGTCGTCTCGGGTAGCGGGCCGGGAGCGATTGCATTGTCATGCCGCGATACGCCAGCTGCGGCGTCGTGGACGGACTGGCCGTCGAGCTTTGTCAACGGTCCGTCGACGAGCGATGCCCGCTCCGACTTCGTCATCGGTTCGAGGTCGTCATGCCCGGCGGAGGCCCGATAGGCCTTGGGCAAGATCTGCCCGTCGAGCGCCGATTCCTGTCCGGCCTGGCCCGCGTCGGCCGACTTGGCCGATGTCGAGAAATGGCGCAGGTCATGAAACGCCATCAGCAAAGGCAGATGGTCGTCGAGCGGCGTTGCGCCGGCGTCGGTCGTCGGCGTTTCGGTGTCGGCGTCCTTGTCCGCCTCGACTTCCTTGCCGTCCTTCATGGATTTCGCAGCCGTCAATCCGGTCGCTGCGGTCCTCGCCTTGCCAGCCGGCATCTGTTCGTCCTCGCCGGTTTGCGCCGCAAGGCCGGCGGCAAGTTTGCTCCAGCGTGGATCGCGTGCCCCGGACTCGGTCGTCGGCTGCTTTTCCGCCTGGCTTGCGCCGCGATGCACCATCCTGCCGAAACCAGCATCATCCTTCTTTCCGGGCACGGCTGGCTGCTCCGTGCGCGTGGCGGTAAATCCTGGCAGGGCCGGGCCGAGGCTGGGGGTCATTTCGGGGCGGCTCCAAGCATCTGGTCGATAAGGTCGAGCTGTCGACGGGTTTTCATCATGGCGGCGTCGGTCGGGTCGGTCGTGTCGGGACCGGCAGTGTTTGCCGGCGCCGATGCCGGCAGGACCGTCGCCGAGTCGGCCGGAGGCGTTGGCGCGCCCGGTGCGGCCGCTGCCGTGCCGCCGGATGGCGCGACGGCAGGCTGTTCGGAGACCGCACCCTCGACGGGCGGCAATCCGGCTTCGTCGGCGGCCTGCGTGGCGGCAACCTCGGTCTCGGACCGCGGTGCAACGGTTGCCGGTGCCGCATTTGCTGCCGGAAGGGAAGCAGGCGGCGCCACCACCTCACCGGCGATGGCCTGGGCGGCGTCGAGCAGGGCACGGTCACCGTCCGACAGCCTGCTGCGGTCGATCTTGCCAAGCTTGGTGCGAACGTCCTCGATCGTGCCCGACGTCACCGTGGACAGGCTGGAGTAGAGCTGGGCGCGCGGATCGCCCTGATTGGTGTTGCCGTCGCGGCCCTGTTCGGCCCGCGCCGAGGCGAAGGCCGACAACTCGCTGAGGCCGTCGATCGCGGCGCGGCGGGCAATACGCAGATAAATCACCTTCTCGCGCTCGGGATCCATCATCGAGGTGATATCGGCCAACTTGTCCTGGCTGATCGACATGTGCAGCGCGATGACGCCGGAAACGAAGGAATCGGCGAACTGGCTGGCATAGGGCGAATAGAGATAGCGCTCGACATACTGGGTGGACGTAAGCGCGAACCGCGCGGCATCGCCTTGCGCCACGGCGATGCCGACCGAGCGCCGCAAGGCGGCTTCCTCGACAAGGGTGCCGGGGCTGAGCAGCTTGGCCTCGTCGAGCAGCGTGAGGGCCGCCGCCGGGTCGTCCGTCGCCATCAGCGATCCTTTGACCAGCGCAAGAAAGGCCCCGAGGTCGCTTGGCAATGTCATGGGATCGATTGGCTTCAGGACTTCAATGGCGCCGGCGGGCCGGCCAACCAGATAGTTGATGATGCCCTTGGCAATCGAGAGATCCTGGGCATCCACCGGGTTGGCGCGGGAGACCGCCGCCTCGACGGTAGATGGATTGCCGCCGCTCATGCCGTAGACCAGCAGCGCACGAAAATTCCTGGGATCCTTGAAGTCGTCTGCGTCCGCTGCGCGCAGGCGCGCGTCGGTCATCTCGAGCAGCTTGGCCTGCATTGGCATCGCGGCGTGATCGCCGGCGGCGATCCCATCCTGGATAAGCTGCAGCGAGCGCACCAGCTGGTAAGGCTGCAGCGTGTCCTGGGCAAAGCCGGCCGACGGATATCCTGCGGCCAGCAGCAACAGGCCCATCAGCCGGCTGGTGATGGCCGCGCGCTTCATCCGCCGGTCGCCATCAGGATCTCGATGCGGCGGTTGACCGCCGACATGGGGTCGGCGGGATCCTTCGGCTGGCGGTCGGCGAAGCCGGCGACCTCGGTGATACGGCGTTCGTCGACGCCGCCGCGCACGAGCATGTAGTAGGCCGAATGCGCGCGCGCCGTCGACAGCCGCCAATTGTCATAGCTGGCGCTGCGGAAGGGGCGCGCATCGGTGTGGCCGTTGATGCTGATGGTGCCCTTCTGGCCGTTGACGATGCGACCGATCTTTTCCATTGCCAGCACCAGTTCGCGGCTCGGCACAGCCGATCCGACTTCGAACATGCCGAAGTCGAGCTGATCGGTGATCGAGATGACGACGCCCTTGTCGGTGGCCTCGACCGAGACGCCATCGTGAAGCTTGTCGCCGGGCTTGAAAGCATCAGCCAGCTGCTGCTTGACGTCGGCAGCCGCCTTCAGCGCGGCGGCGGTGGGTGCCTTTTCCGCAGTCTCGGGCTTTGCAGCCTCTTGCTTCTCGACGGTTGCATCCGGCCGGGGCGCATCGGCCGCCTTGGCATCCGTGACCTTGCCATCCGCTGCCTTGCCATCCGCTGCCTTGGCATCGCTGGCTTTGGTTTCGCCGGCACTGGCCATAGCCGCGGCAACCTCCTTGCCATCCTTCGCAAGAGGCTCGAGCGGCGCGTCCTCGACCGGCGGGGCGGGCGGCACGGCCTTGACCTTGGCAACTTGCGTCTCGGCGGCCTTGTCGCCTGGCTTGAGAGGGTCGCCCTCGATCTTGGCGCGCTGGGCACTCGCCTCGGCGGCGGGCGTGGCCACCTGCTGCGACCAGAAATCGGGTTCGAAGGGATCGCGGTAGGATGCACCGCCCGAGGCGCCCGTCGCGGGACCGGCGCTCTGCGCGCCGCCATCACCCTTCTGGCTGACATTCTGCATGACGCCGGTGTCGGTGGCGATTTCCGACAGCACGGCGTAGGGGTCGGCGAAGAGATGATCGTCTGACTGTTGCGGCTGCTGTGGCTCCTGCTTTTCCTGCTTGCGGTCGGATGAACCCGCCTCGCCATTGCCGCCCTGACCAGCCTTGGCTGTGGCCTTTTGCGGGTTTTGGGCAGTCGTGCCAATCGCGCTCGGCCCGTCGCCAAGGTCTTCCAGGCCCTTGCGGCTTGAATTGCGGTCGACCAGCTTGACGGGGTTGAAGTAGCTGGCGACGGCCGCCTTGGTCTGTTCGTTGGCGGCGTTGATCAGCCACATGACCAGGAAGAAGCACATCATGGCGGTCATGAAGTCGGCGAAGGCGATCTTCCAGACGCCACCATGGTGGCCTTCGTCGTGGTCACCATGGGCATGCCGCACGATGATGATCTCGTGCCTGCCGTGATCGGCCTCGGCGACACTCATGACAAGACCTCGGAAAGGGTTGCCGACCATTCGGCCATGCGTGTCTCGAACACGGCCTCGTCAATGGTCACCGTCAGGTCGAAGCCGGGCGCCTCGATGAAGTCGAGATTAGCAGCGCGTGGTCCAAGCGATGCCTTCAGCGTTTCGAACAGCGACAGCGGTCCGCGGACGGCGATGCGCACCGCTTCGCCATCGCCGACCGCTTCACGAACCGCGCCGGCAAGTGCTTCAAGCGAGCGCTTCTGCAGATCGTCGCTGACGACACCGCCGATGATGCGGGCGACCGTGGCGGCGACAAGATCCGTCACGCGCGCCTCCATGGCATCGATGCGTGTCGAAACGGCGTGGCCGACGTCACCGCCGAAGCTTTCGAGAAAGATCCGTACTTCCTCGGCATTGGCCTGGCGTTCCGCTTCCAGCGCCGCGTCATGGGCAGATACAAGGCGTTCCGCCAGCGTTGCCTCCGCCTGGGCGACCGCCTCGGCGATAAGCGTGCCGATATCGGCCGGCGGTGCGGATGCTTCCGGCTTGTGCTCGGACGTGGCCTGGGGCTGGCTGATGCGCGGCGCGCGCGTGCCGAAATCAGGGAGAAGATCGAAAAGGGCTGCGGAGGCCATGGGTTACGCCGCGACTTCCTGGGCCGCCCATTTGCGCAAGATCTGCGCGGTGCGCTCCTCATTGAGGTCGACCATGCGGGCAAGCCGCTCCTGCGGCGCCGGCCTGATCTTCTGGCGAAGATCGTCGAGCGGGGTGACGCCGGGCCGCGCTCCGGGCAAGGCGCCGATCGCAGCACCCGCATCGGCGGAAGCGGTTGCCTCCGGTGTCGGCAGCGAACGCTGGACTTCATCGAAATTGGGACCCGACAAAGCGGGCGTCGCCTTTGCCGTCAGCGCCGCCGCCATCGGCCGCAGGCCGAAGAAGGCCACAAGGAACACCACCACGATGAAGGCGCCGGCGTTGATCAGCGTGCCGGCGTGCTGGCCGATGGAATCCAGCATTCCAGCCTGTGGGATCGCCTCGCCATCCAATCCGTCGATGAACTCGACCGCGGAGACGTCGATGACGTCGCCGCGCTTGTCGTCGAAGCCGGTGGCGGAACTTACCATCTTCTGGATCTCGGCGACGCGCTTGGCGATCTGCTCCGGGGTGGCGTCCTTGCCCAGGATCGTCTTCAGCCGGTCCTGGTTGACGACCACGGCGATCGACATCTTGGTGACGGTGTAGCCGTTGGAGACGGTGGCGATCTTCTTGGAGTTGATCTCGTAGTTGGTGATCTCTTCCTTGCGGTCGTTGGCCGAGGAGGTCTGCGGACCCTCGGTGCTGGTCGCCTGGGTCTCCGGCAGGTTCTGTTCGACGCTGGCCGGGGTGGAGGCCTGCTTCTGGTTGCTGTTCTCATTGGCGCGCACCGACTGCACCGAGCGTTCGACGCGCGACTCCGGATCAAAGATCGTCTCTTCGGTCTGGCGGGTGTCGGTGTTGACATCGGCCTTGACGCTGGCGCGGAAATTGTCGGGCCCGAGATAGGGGGTGAGCGCGCGGCGGATGTTGTCGCCGATCTGCGCCTCCACGGTCTGCTCGACGCCCAGCGTGCGGGCCGCGCTGGTGTTGGAGGGATCATCGCCGGCGGCCAGCAGGTTGCCGTTCGAATCGAGCACCGTCACCTTGTCGGCCGAAAGGCCTGGGACGGCGGCGGCAACGAGATGGCGGATCGACTGGGCGCTTTTCTCGGCATCGATGCCGGCATAGCGGATGACGACCGATGCCGAGGGCTGCTGTTCGTCGCGGCGGAAATTGGCGCGCTCGGACATGACGATGTGGACGCGCGCCGCCTTGATGCCCGATATGGACTGAATGGTGCGGGCGATCTCGCCTTCGAGCGCACGCACGCGGGTGATCTGCTGCATGAACGAGGTGAGGCCCATCGCGCCGACATTATCGAACAACTCGTAGCCGGCATTGGAACTGGTCGGCAGGCCTTTTTCGGCAAGCAGCATGCGTGCCTGCGCCGTGGTGCCGGCAGGCACCAGAACGGAGGTCCCGTCCGAACCGACGTCGAAGCCGATGCCGGCCTCGCCCAGCACGAGGCCGATCTGGTTCACGTCGGAGCGATCGAGCCCGACATAGAGCGTGTCGTAGGCGGGACGGTTGAGGTAGACGGAGGCGATGCCGATGACGCCCATCACCAGAACGGCGATGCCCGCGAGCATGGCGAGGCGCTTCACACCAAAATCGCGGAGATTCGAGATGATGCTCTGGATCTGTTCCGGCACGATAGAGCGACTCCCAGCATGATTGTCCGCCGGAACACTAGCCCTCGAAGCTTGTGCGAAAATGAAATCGGGCCGCGCTTGCGGCGCGGCCCGTGGATTGGAAGCAGGGGTAGCCGTCGGTTACGGCTGAATTAACCGTTCTTGAACAGCGACAGGATCGACTGCGAGGAGCTGTTGGCGATCGACAGGGACTGGATGCCCAGCTGCTGCTGGACCTGCAGCGCCTGCAGCCGGGTCGATTCCTTGTTCATGTCGGCATCGACGAGCTGGCCGACGCCGCGGTCGATGGAGTCCATCAGGCTCTGCGTGAAGGTCTTCTGAAGGTCGATGCTGCTTTTGGCCGAACCGAGGATGGTGGCCTGGTCGGTCAGCTGGCTCATGACGTTGTCGATCTTGCCGATCATCTGGGTGATGATGTCGTCGGTTACGCCCGATGCCGTGATGTCGAGATTGAAGGCGGAAACGTTGTCGATCTTGGCAACCGTCGCGCCAGCCGCCGTCTGGCCAGCGGTGTTGGCGGCGATGTCGGTGGCGCCACCGGCGAGCGCGGTCGCATAGGCGTTGTCGTAAAGGGTCTGCGCGGCCGCTGTTGCGTAAACCGAAGTCTTGCGGTCGAGCGTGCCCTGGTTCTTGACGGCGGTGGAGAGACCGGAATCGAACAGTTTCGTGCTTTCGACATCGATGTCGATCGTTCCGAGCGAGATGGCGCCTGACGAGGAGCGATTGAAGGACGACACGATCTTGGCGTCAGGCTGGACGCCGTCATTGTTGGTGGCGACCTGCGTTGACGTCACCGAAAGGAAATTGGAACCCGAAAAGGTGGCGGCATCGGCAAAGGACTTCATCTGCGCCTGGAGTGCGGTGATTTCCGTCTGCGTCTTTGCCTTGGCAGCGTCCGTCTGGCCGACGGTGGAAAGCAGCTTGGTCTTGATCTGGCCGATCGTCGTCAAGACATTGTTCATGCCGGTATAGGCGGTGTCGACCTTCGAGGCGCCGAGGCCGAGCGCATCCTGCACGGTCGACAGCGCCTGGTTGTCGGAGCGCATCGTCGTGGCGATCGACCAGTAGGCGGCGTTGTCGGCGGCCTCCGAGACCCTGTAGCCCGTCGAGATTCGGGACTGTGTCTGCTCAAGCGATTTGTTGGTGGCGTTGAGGCTTTGAAGTGCAGTCAACGCCGCAGCGTTTGTCATGATGCTCGCCAAGAAACTCGCTCCTTTTTCCCAGGCCGGTTTTCTCAAAACCGGCGTTGCCCTCGCGAGCCGCTGGCCCGCCCCATCGATTGCCGTCGACCCGACCGGGCCGATTCGCCAATCCGTTGTAAGCTATGGTTAACCATGACTAGCGCGTTATGGTTAACGCCCTGTTAAAGGCGCGCTTTCGAGGGTTAAGAAACGAGGGTTGCGTGGGGCTGGAGCAAACGCAAAACGGGCCGCGCTTTTGGCGCGGCCCGTTTGACGATGTAGCCGTTTGAGAGCGATCAGCCGCGGAAGAGCGACAGGATCGACTGCGACGAACCGTTGGCGATCGACAGCGCCTGGACGCCGAGCTGCTGCTGAACCTGCAGAGCCTGGAGGCGGGTCGATTCCTTGTTCATGTCAGCATCGACGAGCTGGCCGACGCCGCGATCGATGGAGTCCATCAGGCTCGAGGTGAAGGTCTTCTGCAGGTCGATGGAGCTCTTGGCGGAGCCGAGCTTGGTGGCGGCGTTCGTCATGTCCTTGAGCGCGGCATCGACGACGTTCATCATCTGCTGGATCTGGGTGTCGCTGGCAGCAGTGGTGCCCGAGAAGATGGCCAGGCTGGCGACCGAATAGGTGTCGGTAGCCGCCGCGGCGGCACCCAGGGTCGGGGCCGAGGCCGTGGTGACGGCGGCGCCAGTGGTGCCGAGGCGGGCCGTGTCGAGGATGCCCTTGGCGGTCGGCGCGGCGCCGGAGTCATAGAGCTTGATGCTTTCCACGTTGACGTCGATCGTCGAGATCGAAACCGCACCGGTGGAGCTGCGGTTGAAGGCCGAAACGATCTTTACGTCTGCCGCAGTACCCGAGGCGGTGGAGACCGAAAGCATGTTGGTGCCGGAGAAGGTGGCGCCATCGGCGTAGGCTTTCAACTGCTTCTGGAGAGCGGCGATTTCGACCTGGGTCTTTTCCTTGGAAGCATCCGTCTGGCCGTATGATGCGGTCAGCTTCTGCTGGATCTGGTTGATGGTGGTGATCGCGCTGTCCATGCCGGTGTAGGCGGTGTCGACCTTGGAAGCGCCGAGGCCGAGCGCGTCCGAAACGGTGGACATGGCCTGGTTGTCGGAGCGCATCGTGGTGGCGATCGACCAGTAAGCGGCGTTGTCCGAAGCCTGGGAGACGCGATAGCCCGTCGAGATGCGGGCCTGGGTGGTGTCGAGGTTCTTCTGTGTGGCGTTCAAGCTCTGCAGCGCGGTCAGCGCCGAGGCATTGGTCATGATACTGGCCATGGCTACTCGTACCCTAATTTTACAGGTTTTTTTGACATACCGGTTTGTCCGGTATGACGGAGCGGCATCATGCCAATGACCGTTGCGTTTGGGTCACCCGCCATCTGCGAGCGACTATGGCGGCAAGTCCCTACCAAAGGACTAAATCGGACGGTTAATCGAAAATAATTCGGGAGAATTCGATCACGGCTCCCGCACCGCCCAACCCCTGTCGGGGATGGCCTCCTTCGCCGGTGCGCGACGGAAAAAGAATCAGGTGAAGGAGCGCACCAGGCTGCCGACGAGCAGGTTCCAGCCGTCGATCAGGACGAAGAACAGGATCTTGAAAGGCAGCGACACCACGGTGGGCGGCAGCATCATCATGCCCATCGCCATGGTGATGGTGGCGACGATCAGATCGATGACCAGGAATGGCAGCACGATCAGGAAGCCGATCTCGAATCCGCGGCGGATCTCGGAGATCATGAAGGCGGGAACCAGGATGCGCAGGTCGACCGTCTCCTTGGCAACGACCTGGCCGCGCTCGCGGGCGAGGTCGGCGAAGAGATCGAAATCCTTGTCGCGCACATTGTGCAGCATGAAGGTGCGGAACGGATCCGAGATCTTCTCGAAGGCCTCGGTCTGGCTGATCTGGTTGTCCATCAGCGGCTTGACGCCGGTGTTCCAGGCCTGATCGAAGGTCGGCGCCATGACATAGAAGGTCATGAACAGCGACAGCGAAATCAGGATGAGGTTCGCCGGCGTCGACTGCAGGCCGATGCCGGCGCGCAGGATCGAGAAAGCGATGACGAAACGGGTGAAGCTCGTCACCATGATCAGCAATCCCGGCGCCACCGACAGCACGGTCAGCAGGCCGAACATCTGGATGATGTAGCCGACGGTGGTGCCGTCGGCCTTGCCGATGCCGCCAAGGTCCAGCTGCTGCGCCGCCGCGACGGAGGTGGCGGCACCGATCAAGGCGATAGCGAGAAGGAATTTTCTCATTCGAGCAGCAATGTCCTGATGAGAATTTGCTTGGCATGCCCCTGGCTGCGGATCGAGGCGCGTTCCTCGAGATCCGCCTTCAGGTGCTGGTAACCGCTGGCGCCCTCGATCTGATGCATCTTCAGCGTACGCACGAAGGCCAGAAGGTCCTGATGGATGTCCTCCGTCATCGTTGGCGGCTGCGGTGCATCGTAGACCACGGATACTTCCATCCTGATCCAGGTGTCGGAGGGCGAGGCCATGTTGGTGGTGATCGGCGCCAGCGCGACCAGCGTCGGTCCCATGCCGGCTTCGCGCGCGGCGGCAGGCTCCGCGACCTTGCCTTCATTCTCGGGCGCAACCGGCACCGATGACGGTGCGCCGACGCCCTTGAGATAGCCGCCGGACATCCAGCCCATGCCGATGGCGGCGGCCGTCACCACCAGCAGCATGGCGCCCTGAACCACAAGGGAAGGACCCTTGCGAGGCTGGACCTGTTCGATATTGGCCATGGCGTTTTGTTCTCCAATTCCTAGAACGGAAGAACCTGGTCGAGAACCTGCTGACCGTAGGCCGGCTGCTGAACCTCGCTTATGCGGCCGCGTCCGCCGTAGGAGATGCGCGCCTCGGCGATACGCTCATAGGGGATCGTGTTCTCGGCGCCGATATCGGCCGGCCGCACGATGCCGGCGATGGTCAGCACCCTGAGTTCATAGTTGACGCGCACTTCCTGCGAGCCGCTGATCATCAGATTGCCGTTGGGCAGGACGTCCGTAACGACAGCCGCGACGTTGAGCTCGAGCGTTTCCGATCGCTTTATCTCGCCATCGGCGGTCGTGTCCGTTTGGGAGTTGAGCGCTCCGGAGCCCTTGCCGGCGGTGCTGCCGACCTTGTCCCATTGCGCGCTGATGTCGAAACCGAGCTTGCGGTTGGCGGTGCGGCTCCTGTCGTTCTGGTTCTTGAAGTTGGCGCGGTCGTTGATCTTGATCTTGACGGTCAGGATGTCGCCTTGGGACAGCGCCCGGGGATCGGTGAACAGCCGGCTCTGCCGATCGTCCCACAGTGAGAACTTCTTCACCGGCTGCCGCGGCGTCTCGGGATATTTGTACATGGATCCGGTGCTGCCGCCGTCGATGCCGGAGCCCACCGGCGACAGCGACGGTTCCTTGCCGACCTCCTTGAGGTTGGTTCCGCAGCCGGACAGTGCCGCGACCGCGCACAGGACGAACATTCTGCGGATCATGACGGATCTACCCTTCGGGCTGCGCTGGCCATGATGCCGGTGAGCGTCGCCGCCGCCTTCTGGTCCATTTCGTTGAGAATGACGCCGGCTTTGCGCGAATCGAGTTTCATCAGGATAGCCGCCGCCAGATCGGCGTTGACCATTGCCAGCCGTTCGGCCGCCGCATCGGGTTTCATGCCGGCATAGATCTTGACGACGCCGTCCTCGGCCCGGGCGAGGAATACCTCGCGCCGCTTCAACCAGGTCTCGTATTCGGCTTTCTTTGCGTCCAGCGCTTTCATGCGCTCGTCGATGCCGGCCTGGAGCTGCTTCAACTCCTCGGCCTGCAAGGCATAGCGGCGGTCGCGCGCGGCGTCGGCGATGTTGGAACAGAAGCGCTCGATCTCGCTCTGGTCGGGCGCTTTCTCCCGCGCCAATTGCTGCGGTGCCACCGCGGGCTGCGCTCCCGGCAGAACCTGGCGAACAGTATCCTCACCATGTGCTCCGCCGGAAACGGACATGGCCGCTAGAGCCGCGACCGCGAACAGGATTGCGCGAGGGCGGCGCCTTTCATGGGATGAGGGAGACGAGATCATCGGCATCGCCTATTGGAGAACCAGATCGGCTTGCAGGGCGCCGGCCGACTTGATGCCTTGCAGGATGGCAATGATGCCATCCGGCTTGACGCCGAGGCGGTTGAGGCCGGAAACGAGGGTTTGCAGGTCGGGGCCGTCAAGCACGGCGACGCGGGCGTTGGGCCGGCTGACGTCGATGGCGGTGAACGGCTCGACGGCGGTTTCGCCCTTGGAGAAGGGTTCGGGCTGCACGACGCGCGGCGCTTCGGTGATGCGCACCGTCAGCGTGCCATGGCTGATGGCGACGCGAGAGATCTTGACGTCGTTGCCGATTACGATGGTGCCGGTGCGCTCGTCGATGACGACGCGGGCCGGCGTGTCGGATTCGACCACCAGATTCTCGATCTCGGCATAGAAGCGGGCCGCCGAAACGCTCTTCGGTCGCCTGATCTGGACGGTGCGGGAATCGCGCTCGGCCGCCACGCGCATGCCGAAGCGCTGGCTGGTGTAGTCGTTGATCGCGTCGGCGATGCGGATGGCGGTTGAAAAATCGGGGTTGCGCAATTGCAGCGTCAGCGTCGACTGGTCGTCGAATTCGGCTTTCACCTCCCGCTCGACGATGGCGCCGTTCGGCACCCGGCCGGCGGTCGGCACGCCTTGGGTCACTTGCTCGGCCTGACCCTGGGCGGTGAAACCCGAAACGATCACCGCGCCCTGGCCGACGGCGTAGATCTCGCCATCCGCCGCTTTCAGCGGTGTCATGATCAGCGTGCCGCCGGTAAGCGAGGTGGCGTCGCCCATCGAAGAGACGTCGATGTCGATGCGGGCGCCCGACTGCACATAGGGCGGCATGTTGGCGGTGACGATGACTGCGGCGACGTTCTTGGCGCGCGCGCTGCCGCCTTCGGTGGCGATGCCGAGATTTTCGAGCATGGCGCGGATAGACTGCTCGGTGAACGGCGAATTGCGCAGGCTGTCGCCGGACCCGGCGAGCCCGATGACGAGGCCGTAGCCGACCAGCTGGTTGTCGCGCGAACTCTGCAGCTGGGCGATGTCCTTGATGCGCGAGGCGACCTGGCCGGGCGGCAGCGAGCTTGGCCCGGGCGAGACGCGGAACATGCGGGTGGTGGTCGCCGGATTATATTCCGGATCGTCGTAGACGCCGCCATTCTTGGCGGCGAGATCGCGCTTGGCCTTGGGTGTCAGGCCGTCGGCGAGCGCCGGCTGCAGGCCCAGCGCGGCCGCGAGCAGAAGGGCAAGCGGGCGCATCATGAAGCGCTGACCTGGATGGTTCCGTCGGCCATCACCGTGCCGGAGAGGATCTTGCCGCTGTCGCTGTTGCGAACCTTGATGAGGTCGCCGGCCGAACCAGGCTGCAACGTTACGGCGGTTGCGGTGATCGTCAGGCCGCCGGCGACAAATAAGACCTGCACCGCGGCACCCTGTTCGACCAGCCAGGCCTCGCGGATAGCGGCGGTCGGGATGTAGCGGCCGGGCAGTAGCGTGCGCTTGGCGATCTTGCCCTGAAGCTCCTCGGCGCGGGTCGCCATCGCTTCGGGCTTGTGCTTGCCCGGGATCAGCGTCACCTGCTTCAGGGCGGCAAGCTCGATCGTTTCGCCGGGATAGATGACCCGGTTGGGGATCAGTACGACCTCGCCGGCAGTCTGATTGCTGGCGATCTGCGTCGCCGATTGATTTGCCGATTCCTGGGCGAAAGCCGGCATGCCGCCGGCCACCAGCGCAAGGATCAGCGCGGTGCGGCGGAATGCGGAGCAGGAGATCGGCATGACCATCATCCGTTACCTGATGTTCTTGGAGACGACCGAGGCCATGTCGTCGGCGGCCTGGATCACCTTGGAATTCATCTCATAGGCGCGCTGCGCCGAGATCAGCTCGGTGATTTCCTTGACGGGGTCGACGTTGGAAGCCTCGAGATAGCCCTGCTGGATGGTGGCGAAGCCGGGGTCGCCAGGCACGCCGACATTGGCCGGGCCGGAGGCCGTCGTTTCCTGGAACAGATTGTCGCCGAGCGGTGCGAGGCCGGCCTCGTTGGCGAAGTTGACGATCTGGAGCTGGCCGAGATTCTGCAGGTCGGTCTGGCCGTCGATGCGGGCAAAGACCTGACCGGTCTTGTTGACGATGACCTCGACGGCGTCGACCGGCACGGTGATGGCCGGAATGACACTGGCGCCATCCACCGTCACCAGCTGGCCGGTGGCGTTGGTGTTGAAGGCCCCGGCGCGGGTGTAGAGCGTGCCGCCATCGGCGCCCTCGATCTGGAACCAGCCCCTGCCGGTCAGCGCCATGTCGAAACTGTTGCCGGTGCTGGTCAATTCGCCCTGTGTGTGCACGTTGCGCACGGCGGTCGTCTTGACGCCAAGGCCGATCGAGACGCCCTCCGGCACCAGCGAGGCGTTGGAGCGGTTGGGCACGCCCTGCGTGCGGTCGACCTGGTAGAGCAGGTCGGAGAATTCGGCGCGGGCACGCTTGTAGCCGGTGGTGTTGATGTTGGCGATGTTGTTGGCGATGACTTCCAGGTTCGTCTGCTGGGCATTCATGCCGGTGGCGGCGATGGCGAGTGCTTTCATGACCTACTCCTCAGATGCCCATGCGACTGACTTCGAGATAGGCCGAAACGACCTTGTCGCGGATGGCGACGGCGGTCTGAAGCGCCTGCTGGGCACTCATCACGGCATCGACGACCTGGCGGGTATCGGCATCGCCCTTGAGCGCCTGCAGCGACACCTGCTCGGCATTCTGCAGCGTGTTGACGGTCTTGGACGCCGCCTGGCTCACCGCTTCCGCGAAGGAGGTGCCAAGGTTGCCGGCCGTGGCCGGCGCGACACCGCCCTGAAGCAGGTCCGTCGCCGTGTCGCCCAGTCCGGGCTTCAGGTTAAGCGCACCGATGCCGTTCACGATCATTGGTTCCTCATCAGGTCGATGGTCATTGAAATGAGGTCGCGCGCCTGCTTCACGACTTGCAGGTTGGCCTCGTAGGAGCGGTTGGCCTCGGTCATGTCGGCCATTTCGATCAGCACGTTGACATTGGGCATCTTGACGTAGCCCTTCTCGTCGGCGGCCTCGTTGCCGGGCTGGAATTCGATGGGAAAATTGCTCGGATCGCGATCGATCGAGTTCACTTCAACCGTCGAGCTGCCGGACGCCCGGTCGAGTTCGGAGACGAAGCTGATGGTCTTGCGGCGATAGGGGTCGGCGCCGGGCGTGGTGCCGGTCGACTGGGCATTGGCGAGGTTTTCCGAAACCACGCGCAGGCGCTCGGACTGGGCGCCGAGGCCGGATGCTGCGACTTTCAGGGCTGCGGTCAGCGCGTCCATGATCAGCTCTTCACCGCCATCATCATCATCGAGTGGAAGGCCTTGACGATCGCCGTGTTGAGTTCGAAGGAGCGGCGTACTTCGCCGGCCTTGAGAAGCTGGTCTTCAAGCACGACGGTGTTCTTGGACGGCATGACCACGCCGTCATCTTCCTGCGGCTTGATGGTGAAGCCGGCATTGGTCGCCGCGCTGCCGAGATGGCCTGTCTCGGTGGTCTGCAGCGACACCGCCGTACGGTCGAGCACCTTCTCGAAGGGTTCGACATCGTTTGCCGTGTAGCCCGGCGTGTTGGCGTTGGCGATGTTGCCGGCGATCGCCGACTGGCGCACGGAAAGCCACTGCGCTTGCTTGGCGGCGAGATCGAAAAGGGAAACAGGCTCCATGGGAATCTCCGGGCATGTGCCCAAAGACTAGGCCGCCAGTCTTGCGCGGACCTTGCGGACAGCGGCTAGTGCATGACGCCGAAAAGCGTGAGCCGGTTTTCGGTCGACATCATGCCCTCTCCTTGATCCAGGGCAGGGCACAACCGCGACGGCCTTACCGGGAAAGCGGGATCACCTGGTTGGTGCTGGTCAGCATGACCCATTTGCCGTTGCGTTGCTCGATCGACGAGACCGTGCTCGAGTCCGGCAGTGTCGAGCCGCGCTGGACCATCCACAGGCCGGTATCGTCCTCGATCATGGCGCGGCCGTTGGCGACATGAACCATGCGGAATTTCGCGACATCGGCGGGGAAGGGCTGGTCGCCGGGCGGCTCTGCCGGGGTGGTGCCATCCGGCACCGTTCCGGTGGCGAACAGATCGATGCTTGTGTTGGGAACATCCCTGGTCGTCAGCGGCGCGCTGCGCTCGGCGACCACGCCGCCGCCCTCGCGTCCCGAATTGGTGCCGGTGCCGCCAAACTTGATCGCCTGAACGCCGAATTGGTCCTGGTTGAAGAAGATATACCAGGGAAACAGGGCGCAGATCAGGCCGAGCGTGACGCCGAGCGCGGCGATGACGAAGTCGCTTCGCCGGTCTGCCTTCCTGGCCAATTTCGGAAATTGCGGCTTTGGCGGTTGCGGCCATTCGGTGACGGGAAACAGGCCGTCGATCAACGATTCGCGGCTTGCCTGCGTCGCCTCGGCAGCCTCGACGCGGGGAACCACATGCATGGCGGGCACGGCAGTCTGAGCAAGAACAGGCTGGGATCTGGGGAGATCCGGCTCTGATCTGGGTACAGCCGGCTTGGCTCTGGGCAGAGCGGGTTTGGCGGCCCTGGCCAGCACAGCCGCGGTCTTGGCGGCTATGGCGCTGGCGGCCTTTGCCTTGGCGCTTCTCTCTTCCTCGGCCCGCGCTTCCTCGGCTGCCTTCGCCTCGGCAAGCATCTCGCTCAGGATGCGCTCGGTATACTGGCGTTCAGTCTCCTGGTTCGGCATTCAGCTTTCCCTTGAGATGGCGGGCAAGATCGGAGAACGGATCGGCCGAAGGGCGGTCCCTGGGCGATTGCGTCAGCGCCTCGTAGATCAGCGGCACCTGGCGCACGGCGATGTCGAGCTCGGCGTCGGCGCCGCCCTGATACGCGCCGAGCAGGCGAATGTCGCGCGTGTCCTCGAAGCGGGCGATCATCGATTTCAGCCGCGTCACCAACGCGCGCTGTTCGACGCTCCAGGCCTTGCCGGCCAGGCGCGATATGGACGACAGCGGATTGACCGGCGGATAGCGGCCCTGTTCGGCGATCGTGCGGTCGAGCACGACATGGCCGTCGAGGATGCCGCGCACGGAATCGGCGACCGGATCGTTGTGGTCATCGCCGTCGACCAGCACGGAAATGATGGCGGTGATCGAGCCCTTGCCTTCCGCGCCAGGCCCGGCGCGCTCGAGCAGCTTGGGCAGTTCGGTGAAAACCGATGCGGGATAGCCGCGCGCGACCGGGGGCTCGCCGGTGCCTGTCGCCACCTCGCGCAAGGCATGGGCAAAGCGGGTGATCGAATCCAACACCAGGAGCACGCGATGGCCTTGGTCGCGAAAGTGCTCGGCGACCCGCATGGCTGTGTCGGGCGCGCGCCGGCGCATCATGGCGCTCTCGTCACTGGTGGCGACGACGGCCACGGTCTTGGCCATGCTGTCGCCGATCGTGTCCTCGAGGAATTCGCGGACTTCGCGGCCGCGTTCGCCGACCAGCGCGACGACGACGGTGTCGAACGCGTCTGCGCCGGCGAGCATGGCGAGCAGTGTCGACTTGCCGACGCCCGAGCCCGCGAAGACACCCATGCGCTGGCCAAAACAGAGCGGCGTGAAGATGTCGATGACCTTGACGCCGGTCATGAAGGCGGTGCCGACGCGTTGCCGTGCCATGGCACCGGGCGTGGTGCCGCCCGACATGTCGTCGCCCCTGATCAGCGGCGGGCCACCATCGATCGCCCTGGTGAGCGCGTCGATGGCACGTCCGCGCCATGAGGCGTGCGGCGCCACCGCGAGCGGACCCCTGCGGAACACGGCATCGCCGATACCGGCGTCGGCGCTGCGTTCGAAGGGAGCGATGACAACCTCGTCGCGGCTGATCTTGACGATCTCGCCACGGCGCGTGCCGGCCTGGCCGCGCTGCTCGACGATGTCGCCCAGCCTGGCGAAATCGGAAAGGCCGCGCACCTTGTAATGCGTGGGCGTGACTTCGGTGACCAGACCGCCACGCTTGACCAGCCCATCGGCGCTGCTGAAGCGCCGCCATACCCGCTCCAACGCGGCAAGCCGATCTTCCGGCGCCGGATGGAGCTGAATTTCGGGTGCGCGGATGGAGGGCTGGCCGATCGGCATGCTACGACTTCGAGCCGAGCGTCTTGATCGCCTCGTCGGTGGAGGAATCCGTCTGCCGCATCAGGGCGGCGGTGTTCTCGAAGGCACGCTGGACCATGATCAGGCGGGTCATCTCCATCACCGGATTGACGTTGGATTCCTCGACGAACCCCTGGGCGATGCCGACATCGGAGCGATCGGTGACCGGATCTGGAGTGCGCGAAGGCACGATGCCTGAATTGCCGTAGCGCACGAAATTCTCGCCCGGGTCGAAATTGTAGAGGCCGATCGAGCCGACAAGCTGGTCATTCTGGCGCAGCGAGCCGTCGGCGCCGGCCTTGGGCGGGCCGTTGCGGGGGTCGAGCTGGATCGGCGCGCCGCCGGCGTCGAGCACCGGATGGCCTTCGATCGACATCAGCTCGCCATTCTCGTTCATCGAGAAGCGGCCGTCGCGGGTCATGACGGTGCCGGCCGGCGTGTCGATGGCGAACCAGGCGTCGCCCTGGATGGCGAAATCGAATGGATTGCCGGTCTCGGTCAGGGATCCGTGGGCGCCCGAAAGATAGGTCTTGCCGGACGAGGCGAAGGATACCGATTTCTGCCCGGTGCCCGACACAACGTCCTCGAATTTCACGCCGGTGGCGCGGAAGCCCACGGTGTTGGCGTTGGCGACATTGTCGGCGATCGTGTCGAGCCGGCGCTCGAGCGCCATCTGCGCGGAAAGGGCGACGTAGAGACTGTCTTGCATGGTCAGAACTTCAACTTCTGCATGGCCATCATCAGGTCGGTGGAGATGCCCGACGTGACTGGCTTGGCAAAGAGCACGCTGATGGACGACACCGCGGTCGAGGTCGGGTTGTTGATCTCGTACATGCTGGTGAAGCGCGTCAGGAACTTGCTGAGCTTCGCGGGATCGGTGAAATCAGTGAGGTCGAGCTTCTGCTCGAACAACTGCGCCTGCTTGTCGATGTCGGCGGTGGCGAAGGAATCGGGCAGGCCCAGCGCGGTTCGAACGACGCTGGCGAGCGCCGTGTCGGCCAGCACGTCGTACCAGCTGGTGATGTCGGGCGCCTTGCGCTGGAAATAGAGCGCCAGCCGCACGCCCTCATTGGTCTTGCCGGCATCCTCCTCCAGCGTCTGGCGCATGTATTTGTCGACGGTCGGCTGTTGCGCCGCATTGATGGTGGTGGCGTTCTCGCCGTACTGCTCGAAATTGAAGGCCGAGGCCAGTGCCGCGTAGGCCGGATCCGTCTGCTTGTTGGCGACGCTGTCGGGGTCGCGCACGCCACCCTGCAGGACCTGTTTGATGAGGTCCTTGTCCTCGGTCGCCGAATCGAGACCGAACGCCGCCAGTGCATAGGTGTAGAGCCGGTCGTTCGACATCAGGTCGTCGATGGACTTCACCTTGGTGATGTTGGCGAGATAATACGTCGTCTCGCCCTTCACATAGTCTGAATTCGGATCGACGCCGGCGATCTGAGCCTGCGTGGCGTAGTTCTTTGTCACCAGCTGCTGCGCCTTGTTGTAGATGGTGGCGTCGGCGCCGTTGGCGGCGAAATTGAAGGCGCTGACGAACTGGGCATAGCGCTTGTCGGTCAGCTTGTTGGCGAAACTGTTGGGGTCGGTGACACCTTCCTTGAGCGCCTTGACCATGAAGGCCTTGGCGTAGTCCATGTTCTCCAGCCCGTAGGCCTTCATGGCATATTTGAACAGCCGGTCATTGTTGACGAAATCGTCGATCGATTTCACCTTGGTGATGTTGGCGAGATAATATTTGGTGTCGCGATCAACCGTCGGCTGTTGCTCGATGCGGTCGATAGACTTGTTGATGTCCTTGGTGATCAACTGGTAGCTGGTAAAGGTATTGAGCAAGAACGTGCCTCCGGCCGAAGCTATGCCGGCACAATAGCCGCACTTCCTTGCGCGAAACTGAATCGCCCTGACATTCGGTTCCACGGCAGCTCGGATTCAAGCCTCACACAAGGCACGGGGACTATCCCTTGCACCTGGTGTGAAATGCGGAAGGACCTGCCGTGGGCATTCTGATCGGACTTGTGGTGACGCTCGGCTGCGTCCTTGGCGGCTTCATGGCCATGGGCGGGCATCTGCACGTGCTGGTCCAGCCCTGGGAAGCCGTGGTCATCTGCGGCGCTGCGTTGGGCACCTTCCTGGTCGCCAATCCGATGAAGACAGTCAAGGATACCGGCAAGGGCATTCTGGAAGCCTTCAAGCAGGCGGTGCCGAAGGAACAGGATTATCTGGAAACGCTCGGCGTGCTGCACAGCCTGATGCGCGAACTGCGCTCGAAGTCGCGCAGCGAGGTCGAGGCGCATATCGACAATCCGGAAGAATCAGCCATCTTCCAGGCCTTTCCGACGGTGCTCAAGAATCACGATCTGATGGCCTTCATCTGCGACTACTGCCGCATCATCATCATCGGCAATGCCCGCTCGCACGAGATCGAGGCGCTGATGGATGAAGAAATCCAGACCATCAAGAGCGACAAGATGAAGGCCTATCACGCGCTGGTCGCGGTCGGCGACGGCCTGCCGGCGCTGGGCATCGTCGCCGCGGTGCTGGGCGTGGTCAAGGCGATGGGCGCGCTCGACCAGTCGCCGGAAATCCTCGGCGGCCTGATCGGCGCCGCGCTGGTCGGCACCTTCCTCGGCATCTTCCTGTCCTATGCCGTGGTCGGGCCCGTGGCCACCAAGATCAAGACGGTGCGCGAGAAGAAGAACCGCCTCTACATCATCGTCAAGCAGACGCTGCTCGCCTACATGAACGGCGCGCTGCCGCAGGTGGCGATCGAGTTCGGCCGCAAGACCATCTCATCCTATGAACGGCCGACGATCGATGCCGTCGAGCAGAGCACGATGAACACCGCTTCCGCCGAGAAGAAGGCCGCCTGAGCGATGCGCGACAGCTTGGTACCAGCACTGTCATGACCAGTCCGGGCAGCCCCTCGGAGGTCCGCTCGCTGATCATCGAGCGCCTGGTCGGCGACAGCGGCGAGGCGGGCCAGGTCATCGGCACCGGCCGCGGCATGGCCGAGCGCGCCGCGCCGCTGCTGCAGAAGAGCCTGACCAGTGAGCTTGGCGTCCCGGTCACCATCGATCTCAGGGCCGTCGAGGTGAGCCGCGTCTCGGAGGCACGATCGCGCGCTGGCGATACCTTCGCCATGACTGTCGTCGCGTCGTCCATGTCCTCCGATGCCATGACCCTGGTGATCGATGCACCGGCGATCGCGATCGCGGTCTGCACGCTGTTCGGCGGCGACCCGGAGATGCCGGCATCGCCGATAGAGCGCGATCTGTCGCAGATCGAGATCGATGTCTCGACCATGGTGTTCCAGCAGGTCGCGCAAGCCCTCAACGGATCGGGACGGCGCTCGCTCGACCTGCGCCTTCCCGTGCCGCGGGCGGCATCGGGCACCGAGGCGAAGCGGCACGTGCTGCGCGACGGCGCGGCGGTCCGCATCGTCTTTGGTATCTCGACACCGGTGGACAGCGGCACCGTCACGGTGACGATGCCGCAGCGTGTCGTTCTGGCCAGCCGCGATAGCGCTGCCGCCGGCGGCGAGGACGACCAGAGCGCGAGCTGGCGCCAGCGCTTTTCGGAAGAGGTGATGCGCTCCACCGTGGAGCTCGAGGCCACCATGCCGCTGGCCCGCCTGACACTCGGCGACCTCGCCGATTTCGAAATCGGCCAGGTCATCGAATTCGAGGAAACGGCGCAGTCGCGGGCACGCCTCGGCGCGCGCGGCAAGACGTTGTTCGTGTGCGAGTTCGGCAAGCTGGGGCAAAATTACACCGTCCGGATCAAGCATCCCTACGATGCCGGTCAGGACTTTATCGATGGGCTGATGCCGGCTTCCGCCGGGCGTGCCTGAGCATTTGGAGACGACGCATGGCCAAGACCAAGGTGGAAGCCGCCCTCGATCAACCAGACGACCAGCCCGACGAGCAGCTCGACCGTGCCATTGAGGAGTTGCGCGGCGTCCTGCATGAAGAAGAGCAACGTCCGGACGCGGCGTTCAGGGCCGCTTCATCGGCCAATTCGAACGTGATCATGAACATCCCGGTCGATGTCCAGATCATCCTCGGCAGCACCGAGATGCCGGTCTCCGACCTGATGGCGCTGCAGAAGGGCTCGACGGTGGCGCTCAACCGCCGCATCGGCGAGCCAGTCGACGTCGTGGTCAATGGCCGCAAGATCGCGCGCGGCGAGATCACGGTGCTCGAAAGCGATCCGTCGCGCTTCGGCATCAGGCTGACTGAAATCATCGCCGGCACGAAGGGCGCCTAGACATGGCTGGTGGGGCTTGCCGGTTGCAGCGGAGGCGAGAGGCAGCATGACACCGCTGACGACCTTGACGCGCGCGCAGAAGGCCGCCGCCATATTGGTGGCGATGGGCAAGCCATCCGCCAGCCGCCTGTTGAAATTCTTCAAGCAGGAAGAGTTGAAGGCGCTGATCGAGGGCGCTCGGCTATTGAGAACCATTCCGCAAAGCGATCTCGAGCGCATCGTCGCAGAATTCGAGGCCGAATTCACCGAGGGTGCCGGCCTGCTCGATTCCGCCGACAGGATGGACACCATCCTCAACGAATCCCTGTCGCCCGAAGAGATGAACGCGATCATGGGCAACAAGAAACCGGAGGCGGCGCCGGAAGGGCCACCGCCGATCTGGCCGGATCTTGAAAAGCTCGAACCCTCGCGGCTCGGCTCCTTCCTCGCCGGCGAACATCCGCAGACGGCGGCCATGGTGTTGTCGAAGCTGGCGCCGCAAGCGGCGGCGAGCGTGCTTTTGACACTGACGAAGCCGATGCGCGGCGAAATCATCAAGCGCATGGTGACGATGGCCAACGTTCCGGACGCCGCCGCCAGGATCGTCGAGAACCGGCTGCGCGCCAGCGTGCTGGCGGAAACCTCGACCAAGGACACGTCGGCGGGACAAGCGCGCGTCGCCAGCGTGCTCAACGAGCTGGACAAGCCGCTGCTCGAGGAGGTCATGCAGGATCTGGAGGAGGCCGGCACGCCCGATCTCGACGGTGTGCGGGCAAGGCTTTTCGCTTTCGACGACCTGCCATTGCTCACGCAGAAGGCGCGCGTGTTGCTGTTCGACGGACTGTCGACCGAGCTCGTCACGCTGGCGCTGCGCGGCACCTCGGCGGCACTCGCCGAAGCGGTCCTGTCGGCCATCGGCGCACGGTCGCGACGCATGATCGAGGCCGAACTCGGACAGGGTTCGGAGGGGGTACCCCTCGCCGATGTCATGGCGGCGCGCAAGACGATCGTGTCGACGACGATCCGGCTGTCGCGCGAAGGCGCATTCGAGCTTCCGTCGACGCAGAACGCCGCCTAGAGCCGGATGACTTCAGGTCGAATCGCCCTGAAGTCTGAATCTGCCTCTAAATCAAAGGATTAGAGCATGATATCATCCGAAAGCCGCTCCACACTTTTCGGCACCATGCTCTAAATTATGTCCGACGCGACCGACAAGGACTCGAAAACCGAAGAGGCGACGGAGAAGAAGATCCGCGACACCATCGAACAGGGCAAGCTGCCCCATTCGAGGGAAACCGCGATCCTGGCCTCCTTCGTCGCCATACTGGTGTTCACCGTCTTCTATGCCAAGGACGCGGTCATCAATCTCGGCATGTTCCTGTCGATGTTCCTCGAGAAGCCCGAAGCCTGGCCGATGGACACCGAGACCGATGTCATCGAGCTCTACAAGATTGTCATGCTGGAAGTGGGCCGCGCCATCGTCAGCCTGCTGGTGCTTCTGACCGTCGCCGGTATCGGCGCCTCGGTGCTCCAGAACATGCCGCAATTCGTCGGCGAGCGAATCAGGCCGCAGCTTTCGCGCATTTCGATCACCAAGGGCTGGAGCCGGATGTTCGGTGCCCAGGGCTGGGTCGAGTTCCTGAAATCCCTGGCAAAGGTCGGTTTCGCCATCGCCGTGCTCACCTTCACGCTGTCGGAGGATCACCGCAAGCTGCTCGCCGGGATGATCACCAATCCAGTCGCCTTCGGTCTCGTCATCCGCGGCATCGCGGTCGACATACTGGTGGCGATCGTCTTCGTCATGGGGCTGATCGCGGCAATCGACATCGTTTGGTCGCGCTTCCACTGGAGGCAGGACCTGCGCATGAGCAAGCAGGAGGTCAAGGACGAGTTCAAGCAGTCCGAGGGCGATCCGATCGTCAAGTCCCGGCTGCGCTCGCTGGCACGCGACCGCGCGCGCAAGCGAATGATGACGGCGGTGCCGCGCGCGACGCTGATCATCGCCAACCCGACCCACTTCTCGATCGCCCTGAAATATGTGCGCGACGAGGATGCGGCGCCGCTCGTGGTTGCCAAGGGGCAGGATCTGGTGGCGCTGAAAATCCGCGAGATCGCGAAGGAGCACAACATTCCGATCTTCGAGGACGTGGCGCTCGCCCGCTCCATGTACAAGCAAGTTTCGGTCGATAATGTGATCCCGTCGCAATTCTACCAGGCCGTCGCCGAACTGGTGCGGATCGTCTACTCGAAAAAGGCTGAGCGCAGACAGATTTCATGAATCGCCAACCGCACGCAAAATCCCGCGAGATCATCGTCGCCAACGCCATCGAGCAGGTGGTTGGCGAATTGCGGCTGATCGATGTCGCCGACTATATCGCCTTCATCCGGCTGGAGCATTTCGCGTGCCTGTCGGACCTGGTCGATTCAGCGGTGGAGTTGTTCTTCATGCCCGGCACGCTCAGGCTCGGCCACGGCGGCGAGGCGCATGTCGACTGGAGCGGCAGCCCGCGCATCGTGCTCGATCTGGAGTTGCGGCCACCCGGAGTGACCGTCTATTTCCAGCTGACGCTGAGCGAGGCCGGTAACTCGGTCGTGGTCAATTACGTGTCGTTCGAAAAGCCTGGCGAGGATCCCGAGCACAATACGGCGCTGCTGGAAGCGGTGATCGAAGAGGCCCGTATCCGCAAGGTGGAGCCCATGGCTTTCTGAGGTCTGTCGCGGGTCCGGCGAGACCGGTCTGCAAAAGGGCTCCCCGTGTTTCGGGTGCTCACATACCCAAGCCTACGCTCCGCTCCGGCTCTCGTTATCCACCGGTTTGGTCGCTTCGCGCCCGTCTTCGATCGCGGCTCGGCCGGGTCTCAATCTCAACAGACGTTGAGCGCCTCATCGTTCATTATTCGATCAGGCCGAGCCGCAGCGCCTTGGCGACCGCCTGGTTGCGGTTGACGGCGTTGAGCTTCTGGGTCGACTGGGTCAGATACTGATTGGCTGTGTGCACCGACAGCTTCAGGAGCCGCGCGATCTCCTCGCTGGTGTTGCCGTTGGCGGTCAGCTTCAGGCACTCCAACTCGCGCTTGGAGATGGCACGCATCCTGCCGGTGTCACCCGGACGGATGCGGGCGACCGCGGCGAACAGGGAAAAGCAGCGGGCGTGGATTTCGTAGAGTGCATCCTGCGGCAGCGCGATCTCCGACCCCAGGAAGACGACAAGGCCGCACTGACCGCGATCGGCATGGACAGGAAAGGCGATGCCGCTGGTGCCGGGCGCCAGCGGCGCCATCTGCTCGGTCCAGGCGAGATTGCCGAACGTCTCGGTCATCGCGGCGACGCCGTCATCCGTCCACCAGCGTGGCTCCGTCGAGTTGTGGGTGTGGCGCACGATCTCCTCGCCATTGGCGCCCGAGATGAACTTCGTCGCCACGGCGATGCCGGGATAGTCGGAATCGAAACACGGGACCAGCCGCGCGCGTTCCGGCGACGGGCTGACGAAGAACAGGCCGAAGGCCGAGGCGTTGATGTCGACCGCGATCCACCGGCAGCGGCGCACGGCGTCGGGAATGGTGACCGCGTGATGTGTTTCGGAGCCGAGCGAGAAGGCGCCGAAGGGGCTGCGCTGATCGTTGAAGATCGCCTCCGCGGCGTCCTTGATGTCGGCCTGTTTCAAATGATGCCACTCCTGATCGCCGTGGCGATGGCCATCGCACGGTTGCTGGCAGCGAATTTCTGGATGGCGTGGGTGATGTAGCTGTTGACGGTGTTGGAGGAGACGCCAAGGATGACCGCCACTTCATCGGTGGTCTTGCCTTCCGAAACCCAGAACAGGCATTCGCGCTCACGATCCGAGAGCGGATCCTGCATGGCCGCGGCGGCGATCAGCTGCGGAATGTGCGAGAGCGCGTAGCAGCATTTCAATTGCGCCTTCATCAGTGCCGGTTGGTCGATCTGGCCTGATGTCGCCGCCGAGAACAGAGCAAACAGGCGCTGGCGGCCGACATTCAGCCTGAGCGAATAGATCTCGGCATGGCCGAGCACGTCGAGGAGACGGGCCTCTTCGCCGGAGACCAGCCCGTCGACGTCGGGCGCCTGTGCCGCCACCAGCGGTCTGGGCCGGATGCCGGGCGCGACGGTAAGCGCGCCCTGGGCAAGGCCGGCGATCAGCCGCTTGCCGATCAGTTCGATGGCGTCGAAGATCCAGTTGGAGGAGACGATGCGCGCGTCGTTGCGGTCCTGGTCATGGACGATGGCCACCAGCATGTAGCTGTCGGCGCCGATCTCGGCGGTCAGCTCCATGAAGAAGCTGGTCAGATCACCGCGCGACGCCAGGCGCGAGCCCAATGTGTCGGATTGAAGAGGCGCGGCGGGACTGCTCATTTGTTGCTTTTGGCCGGAATCGTTTCTGATGCCCGGATGCTGGAGAGCCAGCCGCCGAACCCGAAAACGCGTTACTTTTACGAGACACACACACGAGGCGCGGGGCCGCGCCCAACCAGACGGAATCCATTCAGGGAACGCGAAGCCGTCCGCGTCTGGCGCCGGAAGATTCCGGAACGTGAGACTTTGGGTGGTCGCCGCGCCCCCCGAGGACCGGCTGATTCGGGTCTAATCTACCCGTAGATGAATCTGACATCAAACGCGATTTGACAAAATCGAATCCGATGGACTCAGGCGCGACTCAGGGGGCCATTTTCGCGGCCTTCGACGGCGTGAAAATACCGGGACTGCGCAAGCCGGCCATATCGGCGATCGGCAGGTTGCGATAGATTCGCGAGCGCCGAAGGGGTGGGCACCTCCGGCAATCGAGTTCGTGAGCTGCAGGACGGATACGGTTGTCCGCAGCCGTGGCACGCGGGCTCCTGGCTTCTTTTGTTTCGGGGGAAACGATGAGCGATTCATTTCGGGAAGTCACATCCGTCTCGTGGTTCGGGCGGATCAAGCGGGCGGTTGGCGGGGTCATCTTCGGTCTGCTGCTGATCGTGCTGATGGTGATCGGGCTGTTCTGGAACGAGGGCCGCGCGGTGCAGACTGCGCGTTCGCTGGCCGAAGGGGCAGGCGCCGTGGTCTCGATCAACGCCGACAGCGTCGATGCCGGCAATGACGGAAAGCTGGTGCATGTCAGCGGGCCGGTGACCGCGGATAGCGGCCTGTCCGATCCGGATTTCGGGATCGCAGCGCAAGGGCTGCGTCTGTCGCGCAACGTCGAGATGTACCAGTGGAAGGAAGAGTCCAAATCCGAGACCACCAAGAAGCTTGGCGGCGGCGAGGAGACGGAGACCACCTACAGCTATTCGAAGGTCTGGGACGACAGCCAGATCGACTCGTCGGATTTCAAGAAGCCGGACGGCCATCAGAATCCGCCAATGGCGATCCACAGCCGTGCCTTCCAGATACCACAAGGCAAGCTCGTCGCCTTCGATCTGGACACGCCAGTGCTGGATCGCATCGACGGCGATAAGGCCTATTCGCTGTCGGCCAGTCAGTCGGCGGCGATCAAGGCCGCCTATACCGGGACGAAGCCGCTCAGCATCGTTGATGGCAAGATCTATCTCGGCAGCGACAACACAACGCCCGCGCTGGGCGACTACCGGATCGGCTACGAACTGGCGCCGCTCGGCGTCGTCAGCATCGTGGCGCGCCAGGCCGGCAGCCGGTTCGAACCATACCAGACGCAAGCCGGCGATGCGCTGCTGATGGTCGACACCGGCCAGGTGCCGGCCGACAAGATGTTCGCCGAGGCGGTGAGCGCCAACACGCTGATCACCTGGCTGCTGCGCGCCGCCGGCCTGCTGTTGCTGACGATCGGTTTCGCGCTCTTTCTCAGCCCGATCGGCGTGATCCTCGACGTCATCCCGTTCCTCGGCAGCATGGCGCGTATGGGAACCGGCATCATCGCCTTCTTCCTGGCGATCCTGGTCGGCACGACGACGATCGCGATTGCCTGGTTCTGGTATCGGCCGGTTCTGGCCGCGGGCATATTGGCGGCCGGTATCATCGCGGCGGCGGCGGTCTATTATCTCGGCCGTTCACGCAAGGCTGCCGCACCCATGGGGACACCGAGCGCCGGCGCCGCGACGTAGCTGGCGAAAAGAAAAGGGCTGATATGCCGCCCTTTTCTTGCCTGTTGTTATCCGCCCCGGGTTTGCAGGCTTACCGATCCTCGAAACCGGTCAACACGCCGACGGCATTGATGCCGATCTCCTCGACGGCGTAGCCGCCTTCCTGGACGAACAGCGTCGGCAGGCCGAGCTTGGCGATGCGGCGGCCGATCTTGGGATAGTCCGCGCTCTTCAGCTTGAACTGGCTGATCGGGTCCTTCTCGAAGGTGTCGACGCCAAGCGAGACGACGACGATGTCGGGCGCGTAGGCAGCGAGCCTGGCGCAGGCATCCTCCAGCGAGGCGTTCCATGCGTCCCAGCCGGTGCCGAAAGGCATGGGGTAGTTGATGTTGAAACCTTCGCCCGCGCCCGCGCCGCGTTCGTCCGCATGGCCGAGGAAGAACGGATATTCGACCATCGGGTCGCCATGCAGGTTGAGGACCTGCACGTCGGCGCGGTCGTAGAAGATTTCCTGCGTGCCGTTGCCATGGTGGTAGTCGACGTCGAGGATGGAGACGCGGGCCGCGCCCTGGTCGAGAAACCATTGCGCTGCGACGGCGGCGTTGTTGATGTAGCAATAGCCGCCCATGAAGCCGGCGCCGGCATGGTGGCCGGGTGGGCGGCAGAGCGCGAAGGCAGACCTTTCGCCGCCCTTGACCAGGCCGGCCGCGGTCAGCGCCACGTCGTAGGAGGACTTGATCGCTGCCCATGTGCCTTCGACGAAGGTGGCGCCGCCGTCGAAGGAATAATAGCCGAGCAGGGCGTCGATGCGCTTTGGCGGCACGTCGCCGCGCAGGCCACGCGTCGGCCAGGTGAACGGCATCGCCGAACCCTGGAAACCGGATTCCACCCATTGCGGCCAGACCGTCGGCAGGAAGTCGATATAGTCAGCCCTGTGGACGCGCTTGGCGGCGGCAAGGTCGTGCTCGAGCGGCAGGACGATTGGACCGAGCTTCTCGCTTTCAACCCGCGCCTTTATGAATTCGGCACGCGAGGGTTTTTCGAAACCCGGCACGATGGCCGATGTGACCAGTTCCATCTGGCCGGCATGGCCAGCATGAAGCGGTGAATAGACAGTCTTCATGAAATTCCTCTCGAAATGCGAAATCAGTCCAGGTTGAGATAGGGGCTCACCAGAGCCAGCCACATGGCTTCGACGTCGTCCTCGATGAGGTCGAATGTCCTGCGATCTCTCTTCAGTCCGACCAGCCGGCAGGCGTGCCCGACCTCCATCATCACCAGGCCGAGCCGTTTGGCGATCTTGTCTTCGAGAGCAGGATTCACATGCCGCAGCCAGGCTGCGTAAAGCGCGATGATCTGCTCGTCATATTCGTCCTGGATCGGCCTGAGATCGGCGTTGCCGGATATCGCCTCGATCACCGGCATCAGGGTCGCGTTCTCGAGATAGATGCTGGATGTGTCGATGAAGAGCTTGCGAACTTCGCGCCGGAACTCATCGCGATTGGTGGGCCGGGGGACCTTGATGCGCTTCTCGATCACCTCGGGAAAGGAGGACAGCCAGCGCCGGGCGAGGTCCAGAAGGATGGCTTCCTTGTTGGGAAAGTATTGATAGACCGAACCGACCGACAGGCCCGCGCGCTGCGCTATGGCGAGCGTCGTCGGCGTCCTGGTTCCTTGCTCTCGCGTCAGGATCAGCGCCGCGTCGAGAATCCGGTCGACAACCCTGCTCGACCGTTGCTGCCGCGGCTGCTTGCGCGGCTCGAGCGCTATCCTGGTCTTGCGGTCGAGACTGCGCTTCACTGCTCGATGCCCTCGTTCCCCGCCTGGTCCCAACACAGGCGCGGGGTGCTGTCCACAATACATTCTAAATTCCGCATGTTGACAAACGCGAATAATCAGTCGCATTCTTTATCCACGCTGTCTCTTGAGATCACAAGGGGAATTTCAGAGCCGGCGTACTGACATTGTTTTTTGTCCCATGGCGCCGCTTCGCTGGAGCGGCAGACCGTTGGGTGCGGTGTTGTCGGTGTCAGTCGGTCATCAAAAGCGCGGAGTCGCGATGTCTGTTACGGGTGCGGATCACAATGCGGATCTGATCGTCATCAATGGTCGTGTGCTGACCATGGACGGAGGCAATCCCGTTGCCGAGGCCGTTGCCGTCAAGGACGGCGCCATCATCGCCATCGGCAGCCGCGCTGCAATCGAAGAGCTCAAGGGCTCGGCCACAGAAGTGATCGACGCCAAGGGCGGTTCGGTCCTGCCCGGTTTCATCGAAGCCCACATGCATCTGTTCTCGGGAGGGGCCGAGCTCGCGCATCTTCAGCTTGGCGGTGTCCATGGCTTCGAGGCGCTGCAGAAGGCGATCCGCGACTATGCATCGAAAAAGCCCAATGCCCCGATGCTGGTCGGGCAGGGTGTCGACTATACGGTGCTCGGCAGCGAACGGGTGACGCGCCACCATCTCGACGCGATCCTGCCGTACCGCCCTTTCTGCATGGCCGCGCCCGATCACCACACGATGTGGGCCAACACCAAGGCGCTGGAGCTGGCCGGCATTCTGCATGGCCGCACGCTTGGCCCGGGCAATGAGATCGTCATGGGCGACGATGGCCTGGCGGCGGGCGAATTGCGCGAGGGCGAGGCCTTCGGTCCGGTGCTCGATCTTGCCGGCGAGGGCCGGGTGAGGCTGGGGCTGGCCACCGGCGGCGAGCCGGACCCGATGCCCTCGGCCGCCGAACGCGCCGCCGACCGCGACATCATGCGGCGCGGCCTCGCCTGGTGCGCGCGCCACGGCATCACCTCCATCCAGAACATGGACGGCAATCTCTACCAGCTCGAACTGCTGGCCGAGATCGACGCCGAGGAGGGCTTGCCCTGCCGCGTGCAGATCCCCTTCCACTACAAGAATTTCATGACGCTCGACATGCTCGACAAGGCGTCCGTCATGGCCGAGCGCTACAGCAGCGAGTGGCTGTCGTCGGGCATGGTCAAGGTGTTCTATGATGGCGTGCTCGATTCCTGGACGGCCGTCATGGTCGAGCCCTACGCCGACCGTCCGGACTGGGTCGGCGAGCCGCTGTTCACGCCGCAGCAGTTCATCGATCTGGCGGTCGCCGTCGACAGGCGTGGGCTGCAGATCGCCGTCCACTCGATCGGCGATGGCGCGGTGCGTGCGGTGCTCGACGGCTACGAGGCGGCGCAAAAAGCCAATGGCAAGCGCGACAGCCGTCACCGCATCGAACACATCGAGGTCACCACCACCGCGGACGTGCCGCGTTTTGCCGAACTCGGCGTCATCGCCTCGATGCAGCCGCCGCATCCGCCGGGCGCCATGGATTTCCCGCTCGAGCCGACCGTGTCGCGGATCGGGCCGGCCCGCTGGCCGCTGAGCTATGCCTGGCGGACCCTGAAGAACGCCGGCGCGCGTGTCGTCTTCGCCTCGGATTGGCCGGTGTCGCCGATCGACCCGATCCTGGGCATTCAGGCGGCAGTGATGCGCAAACCGTGGGCAGAAAGCGATCCGGACCAGAGTTTCTCGCTCCAGGAATCGATCGCCGCCTACACGGTCGAAGGCGCCTATGCCGAATTCGCCGAACACCGCAAAGGCGCGCTGAAATCAGGCTATATGGCCGATCTGGTGGTTTTGTCTGGTGACATCGAGAAGACGGCGCCGGCCGATCTGCACAAGGTGCGCCCGGTGACGACGATCTGCGGTGGCAAGATCACCTATCAGGCCTGACAATGGCATGAGGCTTGCTGGCTAAAGACGGACTGAACTGTGATTCAATGCCGGGCTTGCCAACCTACCGGGCGTGTGGTCACATCGAACAGGGGAACAGCTCCGCCAGCAAGAGCGGGGTCAACAGTGAGGCGTAATCGTGCCGGACAAACCGGGTCGGAATGCGATTGAAGTAGTAAACGTCAGTAAAATTTTCGGATCGGGTGAGGGGCAGGTCGCTGCCCTCGACAAGGTCTCGGTGTCCATTCGCGAGAACGAGTTTTTCACGCTGCTGGGACCTTCCGGCTGCGGCAAGACCACCCTTTTGCGGCTGATCGCCGGCTTCGACTTTCCAACCGCCGGTGAAATCCTGCTCTACGGCCAGGACATCGCGCCGCTGCCGCCGTTCAAGCGGCCGGTCAACACCGTCTTCCAGTCCTATGCGCTGTTCCCGCACATGACCGTGGCCGACAATATCGGGTTTGGCCTGGAGATGCTGGGCAAGCCCAAGGCCGAGATCAAGGCGCGCGTCGCCGAGATGCTGAAGCTGGTCAAGATGGAAGCGCTGGCGGGCCGCCGCACGGCCCAGATTTCCGGTGGCCAGCAGCAGCGCGTGGCGCTGGCACGGGCGCTCGCGCCGCAGCCGAAAGTGCTGTTGCTCGACGAACCGCTCTCCGCGCTCGACTACAAGCTGCGCAAGGAGATGCAGATCGAGTTGAAGCGGCTGCAGCACGAAACCGGCATCACCTTCATCTTCGTCACCCATGACCAGGAAGAAGCGCTGACCATGTCGGACCGCATCGCGGTGATGTCGTCGGGCAAGATCCTGCAAGTCGGCTCGCCGTGGGACATCTACGACAAGCCGGCGGAACGCTTCGTCGCCGACTTCATCGGCGAGACCAACTTCCTCACCGCCGCCATATCGGGCGCCGGCAATGGCAAGGCGCGCGCGACGCTCAAATCCGGCACGACCATCGAGGCCACCGTTGCCGAAGGGTTCCAGCCGAAGGACAACGCCACCGTGGTGGTGCGGCCCGAGCACGCCAAGCTGACCAAGGACAAGGGCGACCTGTCGGGCACGGTCGAAAACATCGTCTATTTCGGCACCGACACGCATATCCATGTCCAACTCGACAGCGGCGAAGCCTTCACCGTGCGCCAGCAGAACACGCGCAGCGCAGGCTGCGGTTTCGAACGCGGCGACAAGGTCGGCGTCCTGATCGGCAACGACGCCGCGCAAGTGCTGAGGGACTGATGGCCACCGCGGAAGAAGTCGCCAAGGCCGCCGAACGGCGCGATGTCCGTGACCGCTGGCTTTTGTCGGCGCCGGCGCTGCTGGTCATCCTGCTCGCCGCCACCGGCCCGTTGCTTATCGTGCTCGTCTATTCGTTCCTGACGCCCGGCGCCTATGGCGACGTGAAATGGCAGTTCTCGTCCGACGCATGGACATCGGTGTTCCTGGAACGCGATATTTTCGACGACACGCTTTCGCTCGCGGCGGCGCATGTCACCATCTTCTGGCGCTCGATCAAGCTTGCGGTGGTAACGACGCTGGCGACCTTGGCGCTCGGGTTCCCGACCGCCTATTTCATGGCCACGCGCAGCGAAAAGACCCGTGACCTCTGGCTGTTCCTGATCACCATCCCGTTCTGGACCAACCTGCTGATCCGTACCTTCGCCGTGCTGCAGATCATCCGCAACGAAGGCATCATCAACACCATCCTTTTGAAGCTCGGCATCATCTCGGCACCGATCCAGATCCTCTACACCGACACCGCGATCCTGATCGGCATGGCCTATGTCTACCTGCCGCTGATGGTGCTGCCGATTTACGCCAGCATGGAGAAGCTCGACTTTCGCCTGGTCGAGGCGGGCTATGATCTCTACGCGACACGGTTCAAGGTGCTGCGGAAGATCATTTTCCCGCTGGTCAAACCCGGCGTCATCGCGGGCTCGATCCTGGTCTTCATTCCAGCCCTCGGCGCCTATGTGACGCCAAGCGTGCTTGGCGGCGGCAAGAACATGATGCTGTCCAACCTGATCGAATTGCAGTTCGGGCAGGGCCGCAACTGGCCGCTTGGCTCGGCGCTGTCGATCACGGTGATGATCATCGTCATGGTGGCGCTGCTCGCCTATGTGCGCAATGCCGGCAAGTCAGGGGTGCGTCATGGCTAGCAACTTCTCCATCAAGCACCAGCCTGGCTTCACCGCGATCGCGGCAACCTGTTTCGTCGTGCTCTATCTGCCGATCATCGTGCTGGTCGTCTACGCCTTCAACGCGGCGAGTTCGACATCCGAATGGGGCGGTTTCTCGATGAGATGGTTCCAGTCGGCATACCAGAACACGCAGGTCATCGACGCGACGCTGCGCTCGTTCCAGATCGGCGCCATCGCGGCGGTGCTGTCGACGATCTTCGCCACCATGGCTGCGCTCGCCACCACGCGTACCGCCTCCTATCCCGGCCTTACCTTCAAATACGCGGCGATCAACCAGCCGCTGATGGTGCCCGAGATCGTCACCGGCGTGGCGCTGCTGATCTTCTTCTCGCGCATCAAGATCTTCACCGGCTATTCCGGCCTCGGCTACCTGATCGCCGCGCATACGGCGTTCTGCATCCCGTTCGCCTACCTGCCGATTCGGGCGCGGCTGGAGAACATGGACCTGACGCTGGAGCGTGCCGCGGCCGATCTCTACGCAACGCCGTGGAAGACCTTCCGCCGCATCACGCTGCCGCTTCTGTGGCCGGGCATCCTGGCCGGCCTGATGCTGGCCTTCGTCATCTCGCTCGACGATGTCGTCATCACCGAATTCGTCAAATCGGGCGGCCAGGACACGCTGCCCACCTACATGCTTGGCCAGATCCGCCGTGGCGTTACACCCGAGATCAACGCGATATCGACCGCTTTCCTGCTGCTTTCGGTCGCGATCGTCACGTTGTTTTTCTTTGTCAGCAGGAAACGAGACTGAACCTGAAATGGGAGATAGAACGATGAACTGGAAGACCACAGCGACCGCCATGGGGTTGGCGCTGCTCGCTTCGACGGGCCTCGCCCACGCCGACGGCGTGCTCAACATCTACAATTGGGGCAACTATACCAGCCCCGACGTGATCAAGAAGTTCGAGGACAAATACAACATCAAGGTGACCATCACCGACTACGATTCCAATGACACCGCGCTCGCCAAGGTCCGGCAGGGCGGCACCGGCTTCGACATCGCCGTGCCCTCGCAGACCTACGTGCCGATCTGGATCAAGGAAGGTCTCCTGCTCGAGACCGATCCGGGCAAGATGGAGAATTTCAAGAACGTCGCTCCGGAATGGGCCAATCCTGAGTTCGATCCGGGCCGCAAATATTCCGTGCCGTGGGCCTGGGGCACGATCGGCGTCGTCGTCAACACCGATGCCTACAAGGGGCCGGCCAACACGTGGGGTATCGTCTTCAACACGCCGGACGAGCTGAAAGGCAAGGTCAACGTCGTTCCCGAGATGGGTGACGTTATCTTCGCGGCGATCAAATATGTCGGCGGCGAGCAGTGCACGGACGACAAGGCGGTGCTAAAGAAGGTGCGCGACCTCTTGGTGGCGGCCAAGCCGAACTGGATCGCGATGGAATACAACACCATCGAGAAGATGGGCGCCGGCGACTTCAAGGCGACCAGCGACTGGAACGGCTCGGCATTGCGCCAGCGCCTGGCCAACCCGGCCATCCACTACAACTATCCGAAGGAAGGCTTTGGCCTGTGGAGCGACAACGTTGTCGTTCTCAAGGAAGCCAAGAACGTCGAGAACGCCAAGCTGTTCCAGAACTTCATCATGGATCCGGAAAACGCGGCGGGCCTCTCGGCCTTCCACCGCTATGCCAACGCCATCACCGGCTCGGACAAGTACATGCCGGCCGACATGAAGGACGCGCCGGAAGTCGTCATTCCGGCCGACGCCAAGCCGCATGGCGAGTTCCAGAAGATGTGCGCGCCGGAAACGCAGGAACTCTACACCAAGATCTGGACCGAACTGCAGAAGTAATCGCTGCGTGAGAGACCCGGCGGTACACGCCGGGTCTTTATCTTTTCCGGGAATGGCCTTTCATGGACTCCTATCGCAACAGCGATCCGCGGCCGCCGATCATGCAGGGCTCGCCGCCCGCCATGGTCCCTCCGAAGCTCGACTGGGACCGGCCGCCGTGGAACCGCTGGGCGTTCCAGCACATCAGGGAAATTCTGCCGACAGCCGAAGTCTGGCGCGGCAACGGCCATCGCCATCGCCTCGAAAGCGCCGAGGTCGATCTTGACGGGCTGGCGGTCGAGGACAGCGAGGGCAAGCCAACAACCCTCGCCGGGTTGTTGGACGAGACCTATACGGATGGCTTCCTCGTGCTCAAGGACGGCAAGATTGCCTATGAGCGCTATTTCAACGGCATGGACGAGCGCACGCTGCATCTGTCGCAGTCGATGGCCAAGTCCGTCACCGGCTCGGTGTTCGGCATACTGGCCGGCCGTGGCCTGATCGATCCGGCCAGGCCGGTCACCGACTATCTGCCTGAACTCGGCGCCACCGGCTGGGCCGGGGCCAGCGTCCAGCATGTGCTCGACATGACGACGGGCGTGCGTTTTTCCGAGGAATATACCGACCGCTATTCCGATATCGGCCAAGTCGACGTCGCCACCGGATGGAAGCCGGTGCCGCCAGGCAGCGATCCGGATTTTCGCTGGCCCTCGCACATGTTCGAGCTGATCCTGGGCCTGAAGGACACGGTCCGCCCGCATGGCACTGCATTTGAATACCGCTCGATCGAGACCGACGTGCTCGCCTTCATCATGGAGCGCGTGACCGGCAAGCGGCTGGCGCAGCTGGTTTCGGAAGAACTCTGGCAAAAGCTCGGTGCCGATGAAAGCGCCTGCTTCACCGTCGACAGTGCCGGTTATGCGCTGGCCGATGGCGGCTTCAATGCGACGCTGCGCGACTATGCCCGCTTCGGCCAGATGATCCTCGACAATGGCGGCGGCATCGTGCCGGCCGGCTGGATCGAGGCGACACGCAACGGCGAGCACGGGCCGGATTTCTCCACCAGCCTGCCGGAAGGCAGCTATCGCAATCAGTTCTGGATCGAGAATGCCAGCTCGCGCGCACTGATGTGCCGGGGTGTGTTCGGGCAAATGATCCATATGGACTGGAACACAGGAATGGTCGTGGTGAAGCTTTCGACCTGGCCGGATTTCAGCAATCTCGCCTATTCCACAGCGACGCTGAAGGCGGTGCACGCCATCGCCGCCGCGCTGATCTGAGCCTCCACAAGAAACGACCTGGAAGGGGAAACGCCATGACCGGCAAGACCGCGTTCGAGACCCGCTACGGCTTTCGCCGCAACGAGGTGCTGCTCTCCAACTGGCGCGTGAACCCGTTCAATCGATGGTCGTTCCAGAATCTGGGCGAACTGGTGCCGACAGCGCGCGTGACCGCTACATCGGGTAGTGCCGAGGCACCCGCGCGGGATTTCGGTGGCTTGCTTGGTGAAAAGGTTTCGGTTGCCAGCGCTCCGGAGACGGTGGCGGAATTCCTCGTGCGCTCCAGCACCGATGCGCTGACGGTGATGAAGGGTGGCAAGGTGATCGGTGACTGGTTCGCGCCGCATATGGATTTTGGCGCCCGCCACATCATCTTCTCGATCAGCAAGTCGGTCACCGCCATCATCGCCGGCATATTGGAAGGCGAGGGCGTGTTCGATCCGGAAGCGCCGGTGACGACCTACATCCCCGAAGCCGCCGGCTCGGCCTATGGCGATGCGAGTTGCCGGCATGTGCTCGACATGAGCGTCAGCCTCGATTTCGAGGAAGCCTATCTCGATCCGGAAAGCGCTTTCGCGCGCTACCGTCGCGCCACGCTGTGGAATCCGGGCGGCGGCACGGAAAGCCTGCGCCAATTCATCCTGACCCTGCAGCGCCTGGCCGAGCCGCATGGCCAGACCTTCCGCTATCGCTCGCCCAATTCAGACCTGCTCGGCCTATTGCTGGAGCGGGCTTCCGGCCAGCGCTTCACCGACCTGATGCGCGAGAAGCTGTGGCTGCCGCTTGGCGCCGTCAGCGAGGCCTCGATCGGCGTCGACATGGAAGGCACGGCGCGCACCGCCGGCGGCATTTCGGTGACGCCGCGCGATCTGGCGCGCGTCGGCGAAATGATGCGGCAAGGGGGCGCCGCCAATGGACGCCGCATCGTGTCCGAGGCCTGGGTGCGCGACACGACAAGCACCGGCGGCAGTACGGAAGCCTGGCAGCGCGGCGCGATGCTGCCGCTGTTTCCCAAGGGCCGTTATCGCAACAAATGGTACCAGACCGGACATGAGAACGGTGCCTATTGTGGCATCGGCATCCATGGCCAGTGGCTTTATGTCGATCCCAGCACCGAAGTGGTGATCTCCAAGATGTCGTCGCAACCGGAGCCGGTCGACGACCCGCTGGATCTTGAACTCGTCGCGTTTTTCGAAGCGTTGAGCCGGATGGTCTAAGCGGCTCCGCAGCCACATTAGCGCGCGCTTTCCTGTGGACCGCCGGGCTGATGGAGGCGCGGCGGTTGGCGGACCGGATGTCTGCGCCTATGGTCGCCGCTCTTTTCGACAAGAGTGGGAATGACATGGCATCCGACATCAAGCGCATCGCAGCCATCATCGCGGCCGAGATCGCTGCCCGGCCCGAACAGGCGGCCGCGGCGATCGAACTGCTCGACGAGGGCGCGACGGTGCCGTTCGTGGCACGTTACCGCAAGGAGGTGACCGGCGGGCTTGACGATACGCAATTGCGCGACCTTGCCGAGCGGCTCGCCTATCTGCGTGAGCTCGACGCGCGCCGCGACACCATCCTTGGCTCGATCCGCGAACAGGGCAAGCTGACGCAGGAGCTTGAGACCAAGATCGCCGCCGCCGCTACCAAGGCGGAGCTGGAAGACATCTATCTGCCCTACAAGCCCAAGCGCCGTACCAAGGCCGAGATCGCCAGGGAGCGCGGGCTGGGGCCGCTGGCGGAGGCCATTCTTGCGGACCGTTCACTGGTGCCCGCCGAACTGGCGCTGGCCTATGTCACCGAGGAGGTGGCCGACGCCAAGGCGGCCCTTGAGGGCGCGCGCGATATTCTCTCTGAACAATTCGCCGAGAATGCCGACCTGGTCGGCAAGCTGCGCACCTACATGAAGGAACGCGCTTTCATGCGCGCCAAAGTGGTCGACGGCAAGCAGGAGGCCGGGGCGAAATTCTCGGACTATTTCGACCATGTCGAGCGCTGGGCAAATGTGCCGAGCCACCGTGCACTGGCCATGTTGCGCGGCCGCAACGAAGAGGTGCTGTCGCTCGACATCGAGGTCGACGCCGACGACACGTCGCCGGTGAAGCCGGTCGAGCGGATGATCGCCAACGCCTATGCCATCGGCGCCAGCCTGCCGGGCGACCGCTGGCTGATGGACGTCGCCGGCTGGACCTGGCGGATAAAACTGTCGCTGCACCTGACGCTCGACCTGATGCGCGATCTGCGCGAACGGGCCGAGGAGGAGGCGATCCATGTCTTCGCCCGCAATCTCAAGGACTTGCTGCTCGCCGCGCCCGCCGGTTCGCGTGCCACGATGGGCCTTGATCCCGGCATCCGGACCGGCGTCAAGGTTGCCGTGGTCGACGGCACCGGCAAGGTGCTGACAACGACGACGGTCTATCCGTTCCCGCCGAAGAACGATGTGCGCGGCACGCAGGCCGAACTCGCCAAACTCATCCGACTGCACAAGGTCGAGCTGATTTCCATTGGCAACGGTACCGGCAGCCGCGAGACGGAAAAGCTGGTGGCGGACATGCTGTCCGACATGCCTTCCGATGGCGGACCCAAGCCGCTCAAGGTCATCGTCAGCGAGGCGGGCGCCTCGGTCTACTCGGCGTCGGCAACGGCGGCGGCGGAATTCCCCGGTCTGGACGTATCGCTGCGCGGCGCGGTGTCGATCGCGCGGCGCTTGCAGGATCCGCTCGCCGAACTGGTCAAGATCGAACCGAAGTCGATCGGCGTCGGCCAGTATCAGCATGACGTCGACCAGTATCGGCTCGGCCGCTCGCTGGAGGCGGTGGTCGAGGACGCGGTCAACGCCGTCGGCGTCGATCTCAACACCGCTTCGGCGCCATTGCTGGCGCGCGTTTCGGGCCTTGGCGCGTCGCTCGCCGACGCCATCGTCGCGCATCGCGACGCCACCGGGCCGTTTGCCAGCCGCAAGGACCTTCTCAAGGTGCCACGGCTTGGGCCGCGCGCGTTCGAGCAATCCGCCGGCTTCCTGCGCATTGCCAATGGCAGCGAGCCGCTCGATGCCTCGTCGGTCCACCCGGAAGCCTACGGGGTCGCCAAGAAGATCGTCGCCGCCTGCGGCCGCGATGTGCGTTCGCTGATGGGCGACAGCGCCGCGCTCAAGGCGCTCGACCCGCGCGTCTTCGTCGACGAGCGTTTCGGCCTGCCGACGGTGCGCGACATTCTTGCCGAGCTGGAAAAGCCTGGCCGCGACCCGCGCCCCGGCTTCAAGACGGCGACCTTTGCCGACGGCATTGATGACATCAAGGATCTGAAGCCCGGCATGCTGCTGGAAGGCACCGTCACCAATGTCGCGGCCTTCGGCGCCTTTGTCGATATCGGGGTGCACCAGGACGGCCTGGTGCATGTCTCGCAACTGGCCGACCGTTTCATCAAGGACGCGCATGAGGTGGTCAAGGCGGGCGACGTAGTGAAGGTGCGCGTCGTCGATGTCGATATCAAGCGCAGGCGCATCGCGCTTTCCATGCGCAAGGACGGCGGCGAGGGAGCGTCAAAAGGTGGGCCGCGCGACAATGGCGGCGGCAGGCCGGCGCCACGTGGCCCGGCACCGCAGCGCCAGCCGGAGCGGCCGGCCCAGCAGGGCGCATTTGGTGCTGCGTTGGCGGATGCGCTGAAGCGGAAGTAGCTACCACGCCAGAACAGTCGGCTCCTTCTCGACCTGGCTCAGCAGCCAGTCACGAAAACTGGCGACGGGCGGATGGCCGCGCTTGTCGTGCGGGACGACGAGATAATAGGCGCTGCGGCTTTGCATGGGCTGGCCGGGCGCCGGCACAAGCTGGCCGCGCTGCAATTCGCCTGCGATGAGGAGCAGCGGCAGGAGCGCGACGCCAAGCCCTTCCATGCAGGCCTGGGCGGCGGTGCCGAACTGCTCGAACTGCATGCCGGGCCCGGTCGGCGCGCTCAGGCCCTGATGCTCGAACCATTCGGTCCAGGCACCGGGACGCGTTGCCATATGCAGCAAGGGCAAGCGGCCGATATCAGCCGGCGTGGCGATGGCGCGGCCGGCGAGAAATTCGGGCGACACCACCGGCGCCACCGTTTCGCGCACCAGGAGGGTCGAGTCGGCGTCCGGCCAATCGGGCAGGCCATAGTGGATGGCGGCGTCCAGCCTCTCCCTGGCGAAGTCGAAACGGCCGACCCGGGTGACGAAGTTGATGGTGATGTCGGGGTTGTTCTCGACGAAATCGGGGATCATCGGCATCAGCCAGCGCGTGCCGAAGGTCGGCAGAATGGCGAGGTTCAAGATGCCACTATGCCGATTGCTCATCAATCCAAGGGCTGCGTCGCGCAGCTGGCCAAGTGCCGAACGCACCGCTTCGGCGTAGATTTCGCCCGCCGTCGACAACCGGACATTACGGCTGTCGCGCTCGAACAGCCGGCGGCCAAACTGATCCTCCAACAGCTTGATCTGCCGGCTTACAGCGCCTTGAGTCAAATCCAGCTCCTGGGCAGCGGCGGTAAAAGACCCAAGCCGAGCCACCGCTTCGAAGGCAGCGAGGGCGCTGATGTTAGGCAGGAGGCGGCGCTGGACACTCATGATCCATTCCTAACGCTCATTGATTGGTGAAGCAATTTCGTTTGATTTTTTCAGGCCCCGGGTCGATAAGCCGGACCAAGATTTTGCTTCACGCATGCCGTTGTTGCCAAGGATCCTGAACTCCTTCGCCGGCATGCATAGAGTCCGGGAGAGAGCCATGGCCGCCGACAAGAATGCCTTCGTCTGGGAAGATCCGTTCCTGATCGAGGAGCAGCTTTCCGAAGATGAGCGCATGGTGCGAGATGGTGCAGCGGCTTTTGCCGCCGACAAGCTGGCGCCGCGCATCGAGGACGCCTACCTCAACGAGACCTTCGACACCGCCATCTTTCGCGAGATGGGCGCTGCCGGCCTGCTCGGCATCAACATCCCGGAAGAGTTCGGAGGGCTCGGCGCCAACTATGTGACCTACGGGCTGGTCGCGCGGGAAGTCGAACGTGTCGATTCCGGCTATCGCTCGATGATGTCGGTGCAGTCGTCGCTGGTGATGTATCCGATCTACGCCTATGGCTCGGACGAACAGCGCAAGAGGTACCTGCCCAAGCTCGCCAGCGGCGAGTGGATCGGCTGCTTCGGCCTGACCGAGCCGGATGCCGGCTCCGATCCGGGCGGCATGAAGACGCGCGCCGAGAAGACCGCTAACGGCTACAAGCTCTCCGGCTCCAAGATGTGGATTTCCAACGCGCCGGTCGCCGACGTGTTCGTCGTCTGGGCGAAGCTGAAGGGCGAGAACGGCAAGGACGAGATCCGCGGTTTCGTGCTGGAAAAGGGCATGAAGGGGCTGTCTGCGCCGAAGATCGGCGGGAAGCTGTCGCTGCGGGCGTCGATCACCGGCGAGGTGGTGATGGAAGGCGTCGAGGTCGGCGAAGACGCGCTGCTGCCCAACGCCAAGGGCCTGGGCGGCCCGTTCGGCTGCCTCAACCGGGCTCGTTATGGCATTTCCTGGGGCTCGATGGGGGCGGCGGAAGATTGCTGGCATCGCGCCCGCCAGTATGGCCTTGACCGCAAGCAGTTCGGCAAGCCGCTGGCCGGCACGCAGCTTTACCAGAAGAAGCTCGCCGACATGCAGACCGAGATCGCGCTCGGGCTGCAGGCATCCTTGCGCGTCGGACGGCTGCTCGACGAAGGCAAGATGGCGCCGGAGATGATCTCGATCGTCAAGCGCAACAATTGCGGCAAGGCGCTCGACATCGCCCGCCAGGCCCGCGACATGCATGGCGGCAACGGCATCCAGATCGGCTACCACGTCATGCGCCACGCGCAGAACCTGGAGACCGTCAACACCTATGAGGGCACGCACGACGTGCATGCGCTGATCCTGGGGCGGGCCCAGACCGGGATACAGGCGTTCTTTTGAGCGACTTTAAGCCGGCAACCGGTTCTTTAATTTAGGTGCAGCGCAACATCCGCTTGGAGAATGGCGGCCAGATGTGTCAGGGTTCGGCTGAATAAACGCCGATCTCCGGGGCCCCATGGCAATTCTGGCAGCCGTCTACCACCTGACCCACTACAAATATGACCGGCCGGTGGTTCTCGGGCCCCAGATCATCAGGCTGCAGCCGGCACCGCATTCCCGTACCAAGGTCTTGAGCCACTCGCTCAAGGTCGAGCCGGCGAACCATTTCGTCAATTTGCAGCAGGATCCCTACGGCAACTTCCTTGCCCGCTTCGTCTTTCCCGAGCCGGTGAGCGAGCTCAAGATCGAGGTTGACCTCGTCGCCGACATGACGGTCTACAATCCGTTCGATTTCTTCGTCGAACCGTCGGCCGAGACATTCCCGTTCGAATACCCGGAGGAGATCAGGGATGACCTCGCTATCTACCGGACGCCGGAACCGGCGGGGCCGCTGCTTTCGGCTTTCCTGAAAACCGTTGACACCACCCAGAAGAACACGGTCAATTTCCTTGTCGACCTGAATGCCCGGTTGCAACGCGAGATCGCCTATATCGTGCGCATGGAGACCGGCGTGTTCTCGCCGGAGGAAACGCTGGCCGCCGGCAAGGGATCGTGCCGGGACTCTAGCTGGTTGCTGGTGCAGATCCTGCGCCATCTCGGCATCGCCGCGCGCTTCGTGTCGGGCTATCTGATCCAGCTCAAACCCGACCTCATCGCGCTCGATGGGCCGGCCGGCACATCAGTCGACTTCACGGATCTGCATGCCTGGTGCGAGGTCTATCTTCCCGGCGCCGGCTGGATCGGCTTCGATCCGACCTCCGGCCTGCTCACCGGCGAGAGCCATGTGCCGCTCGCCGCGACACCGCATTTCCGCAATGCGGCCCCCATTTCCGGCATGGCGAGCTTTGCCAATGTCGAATTCGGCTTCGACATGCGGGTCGACCGCATCGCCGAGCATCCGCGCATCACCAAGCCGTTCTCGGATGAAAGCTGGCGGGCGCTCGACGCGCTCGGCAACAGGGTCGATGCCGCACTTGGCGAAGGCGATGTGCGGCTGACGATGGGCGGCGAGCCGACCTTCGTGTCGATCGATGATTTCGAGTCGGCCGAATGGAACACCGCCGCCGTCGGGCCGACCAAGCGTGAAAAGGCCGATGCGCTGATCCGTCGGCTGCGCGAACGTTTCGCGCCGGGCGGCTTCCTCCATTACGGCCAGGGCAAATGGTATCCCGGTGAAAGCCTGCCGCGCTGGACCTTTTCGCTCTACTGGCGTGCCGATGGCGAGCCTGTGTGGAGCGACCCGTCGCTGATCGCGCGCGAAAAGAGTTCGGCCGATATCGGCCCGAAACAGGCCGAAAGCCTTCTCACCGCGATCGCCGGTGAACTCGGCATCGACACGTCGATGGTCAGCGAAGCTTATGAGGACCCGGCCGAGTGGCTGCTCAAGGAAGGCAAGCTGCCGGAGAATGTCGATCCGTCCAATTCCAAGCTGGAGGATCCGGAAGAGCGCAGCCGTATGGCCAAAGTGTTCGAGCGCGGGCTGACCAAGCCGTCCGGCTATGTGCTGCCGGTGCAGCGCTGGAACAGCCAGGCATCCGGGCCACGCTGGCGTTCGGAAAAATGGAAGACGCGACGCGGGCGGCTGTTCCTGGTGCCTGGCGATTCACCGGTCGGTTATCGCTTGCCGCTCGGCACGCTGCCTTATGTGCCACCGGCGCAATTCCCCTACATCGTGCCCGTCGATCCGTCGCTGCCGCGCGGAGCGCTGCCCGCGCGTGAAGCCATCTTGCCCTCCGCCGCGCCTGCCGAACTTGAAGGCGCCGACGAGATGGCGCGCCGGCAGCAGGCGGTGTCGTTCACCGCGGCGACCGGCCAGCAGGACCGGGTCGAACAGGAGATCACCGAGATTGGTGGCGCGGTGCGCACCGCGCTCTCGGTTGAGCCGCGCGATGGACGGCTCTGCGTGTTCATGCCGCCGGTTGAAGCACTGGAGGACTATCTCGAACTGGTCGCGGCCGCCGAGAACGCTGCGCGAGCCATCGGCCTTCCCGTCCACATCGAGGGCTATGGCCCGCCGCATGATCCGCGCCTCAATGTCATCCGCGTCGCGCCCGATCCCGGCGTCATCGAGGTCAACATCCATCCGGCTTCCAACTGGCAGGATTGCGTGGCGACGACGACGGCAATCTATGAGGAAGCGCGGCTGACGCGGCTTGGCGCCGACAAATTCATGATCGACGGCCGCCACACGGGCACTGGCGGTGGCAATCATGTCGTCGTCGGCGGCGCGACACCAAACGACAGCCCGTTCCTGCGCCGGCCCGATCTGTTGAAGAGCCTGGTGCTGCAATGGCAGCGGCATCCGTCGCTGTCCTACCTGTTTTCGGGCCTGTTCATCGGTCCGACCAGCCAGGCGCCGCGCTTCGACGAGGCGCGCCACGATTCGCTCTACGAACTCGAAATCGCCATGGCGCAGGTGCCGCATCCCGACCAGGGCGCGGCACCCCTGCCTTGGCTGGTCGACCGGCTGTTCCGCAACCTGTTGACGGACGTGACCGGCAACACGCATCGCTCGGAAATCTGCATCGACAAGCTGTTCTCGCCGGATGGGCCGACCGGCCGGCTCGGCCTGGTCGAATTCCGCGGCTTCGAAATGCCGCCCAACGCGCGCATGAGCCTCGCGCAGCAGCTTCTGGTCCGTGCCATCATCGCCCGTGCATGGAAGAACCCGCTCGACGGCCGTTTCGTGCGCTGGGGCACTTCGCTGCATGACCGCTTCATGCTGCCGCATCATGTCTGGGCTGATTTTCTCGACGTGCTGGACGACCTCAAGCTCAACGGTTTCGAATTCCGGCCTGAATGGTTCGACGCCCAGCTCGAATTCCGTTTTCCCTTCTGCGGCGAGGTGCGGCATGCCGGCATCAAGCTGGAACTGCGGCAGGCGCTGGAGCCGTGGCACGTCATGGGCGAGCAGGGCGCGATCGGCGGAACCGTGCGCTTTGTCGATTCCTCGGTCGAACGGCTGCAGGTCAAGACCGAAGGGCTCAATCCGGAACGCCATGCAATCGTCTGCAACGGCCGCATCGTGCCGATGAAGGTGACGGACAATCGCGAGGTGGCGGTGGCGGGCGTGCGCTTCAAGGCCTGGCAGCCGGCGTCCGGCCTGCATCCGGCGCTGCCGGTCAACACGCCGCTGGTGTTCGACATCTACGACCGCTGGTCGGGCAGGGCGGTCGGCGGCTGCGTCTACCATGTCGCGCATCCCGGCGGGCGCAACTACGATACGTTCCCGGTCAACGGCAACGAGGCGGAAGCGCGGCGGCTCGCCCGCTTCGAACCGCGCGGCCACACGCCATCAGGCTATGTGCTGCGCGAAGAACAACCGGCGGAAGATTTCCCGATGACCCTTGACCTTCGGCGTCCACCCAGACTGTGATCGGACATGGCAAAGGGGAATCACAAGAGGGTACGCGGCAAGCCGCAGATCCACAGCCTGCTGGAGCACTACCAGCCGATCGACGGTGTCGTCGACGAAATGGTCGACGCGTCAGGCAATCCCCGTCCGGCGTGGAAGCAGTTCATCGAGGCGCTCGACGAAATAGGCTCTGAAAAGCTCGGCCAGCGTTTCGCCCGCGCCGACCAGTATCTGCGCGATGCCGGCGTCTATTACCGCGTCTACGACAAGGCCGGCGCCAATGAGCGCGAATGGCCGCTGGCGCATGTGCCCTTGGCCATCGAAGACGCCGAATGGGCCGCAATCAGCGCCGGGCTCATCCAGAGGGCCGAGCTGTTCGAGGAAACCATCGCCGATATCCATGGGCGCAACCGGCTGGTCGAAAAAGGCATCCTGCCGGCGGGATTGATCGCGGCCAGCCCCGAATATTTGCGGCCCGTGATCGGTACCACGCCGGCCGGTGGCCATTTCCTGCATTTCTGTGCTTTCGAGCTCGGCCGTGGACCCGATGGCCGCTGGTGGGTGCTGGGCGACCGCACGCAAGCGCCATCGGGCGCCGGCTTCGCGCTGGAGAACCGCGTCGCCACCACGCGCGCGCTGTCCGACATCTATGGCGAGATGCACGTGCACCGGCTTGCCGGCTTCTTCCGACGCTTCCGCGATGCGCTGATCGGCATGGCCAGGGAAACCGACGGCCGCGTCGCCATCCTGACGCCGGGGCCGCTCAACGAAACCTACTACGAACACGCCTATATCGCCCGTTACCTCGGCATCATGCTGCTCGAGGGCGAGGACCTCACTGTTTCCGGCGGCAGGCTGATGGTGCGCACCGTTTCCGGCCTGATGCCGATCAGCGTGCTCTGGCGCCGTCTCGATGCCGCCTTCGCCGATCCGCTCGAATTGCGCTCGGACTCGCAGATCGGCACGCCGGGGCTGGTGGAAGCGATCCGCCAGGGTGCGGTTGCGACCGTCAACGCGCTGGGCTCAGGCCTGATGGAAACGCGGGCGCTGCTTGCTTTCCTGCCCAAGATCGCGCGCGAATTGCGCGGCGAGGAGCTGCTGCTGCCGAGCGTCGCGACCTGGTGGTGCGGGCAGGCGACGGAACGCGCCCATGTGCTTGCCAATATCGACCGCATGGTGGTCGGCCCGGCGCTCTCGACGAGACTAGCCTTCGAGGATGATGGCCAGACCACGCTGGGCTCGACGCTGTCGGCCGGCGAGCGGGCCGAACTGGTGGCGCGCATCGAACGCGACGGCGGCGCCTTCGTCGGCCAGGAAGCGGTGACGCTGTCGACGACACCGGTCTTTGTCGGCGGCTGGCTGGAGCCGCGGCCGGCGAGTTTGCGCGTTTATCTGGCACGCACGCCCGAGGGCTGGACGGTGATGCCGGGCGGGTTCGCCCGCGTCGGCCTGTCGCTCGACCCGACCGCGATCGCCATGCAGCGCGGCGGCCAGGCGGCTGACGTCTGGGTGGTCAGCGACAGGCCGGTTGAGCGTGAAACGCTGTTGCCGCAGGAGGGCGACAGCTTCAGCCGCACCCGGCCGGGCAGCCTGCCCAGCCGCGCGGCGGAGAACCTGACCTGGCTCGGGCGCTATATCGAGCGCTCGGAAGACACGGTGCGCATCCTGCGCGCCTATCATGTGCGGCTGGCCGAGACCTCCGATCCGGATATGCCGCTGATGGCCGACATCAGGGACTATCTCGAACCGTTCGGCATCGACGTTGCGACAGCGATCCCGTTGGGGCTGATCGGAACGCTCGACAGCGCGGTCTACAGCGCAGGACAGATCCGCGACCGCTTCTCGCCCGATGGCTGGCTGGCGCTGAAGGACCTGTCGAAGACCATCCATCAGTTCGCCAAGACGGTGGCGCCGGGCGACGATGCGACACGGGCAATGACGGTGATCCTGCGCAAGCTCGCCGGCTTTTCCGGCCTGCTGCACGAGAACATGTACCGCTTCGCCGGCTGGCGTTTCCTCGAGATCGGCCGGCGGCTGGAGCGCGGCATCCAGATTGCCCGTACGCTGTCCCGGCTGACCGGCTCCAAGGCGCCGGATGGGGCGCTCGACATGATGCTCGAGATCGGCGACAGCGTCATGACCCACCGCCGGCAGTATCCGGTGCAGGCTGGCCGGCGCACGGTGATCGATCTTCTGGCGCTCGACCCACTCAATCCGCGCTCCATCCTGTTCCAGCTCGAAAGGCTGAAGGCGGAGATCGGCCTGTTGCCGTCGCTTGGCGGCGAGGGGCATATGTCGCCGGCGGCAAAGGAGATCCTGCAGCTCAACACGGCCATCGCCATCAAGGAGCCATCGGACATGACGGCAAAGGCGCTGGACGAGCTCGCCTATGAGATCGGGGGGCTCTACAACAGCCTCGCCAAGGCCTATTTCGGTTAGAGCCGGATGATTTCAGATCAATCATCCAGCTCTAAATTAGGAGATAGAGCATGACGTCGTCCGGAAACCGCTTCACAGTTTTCGGCATCATGCTCTAGGCAGGCTCCGCAAAAGTGTCGCACGGTTCTGCGACAAGAACCTGCGGCAAACAAGAAAAGCAGCGCATGCTCTACGACATCAGGCTCCATCTCCATTACGACTACGCAGCCGCGGCCGGCGGCGGCCGCCATCAGATCCGCGTGCTGCCGTCGACGATTTCCGGTGTGCAACGCGTCATCGCCGCATCCCTGTCATTCACGCCGGCGCCGAATGAACGGTCGGATTTTTTGGACTTCTTCGGCAACAGCGTCACGTCCATCGCCTTTCGCGACGCGCATGACGCGCTCGACATCCGTATGAGCGCACGCGTTTCGGTGTCGCGGCCGGAACCCGGACTCGACGTGTCGCCCGATATCGCCCGGCTGAGGCAGGAACTGGCCGCGGTGCGGTCGCTGGCGCCTGATGCGCCGCACCATTTTCTGGCGGGAAGCGCTCACTCCGGCATCGATGCGGCGATAACCGCCTATGCGGGGGACAGCATTGCCGGTTCGGCCGCCGGTACGGCGATGAATCTCTGCAATCGCATCCATCGCGACTTCACCTATGACGGTGAAGCGACCACGGTGCGGACCCGGGCCAGCGATGCCTTCAAGTTGAAGCGCGGCGTCTGCCAGGATTTTTCGCACATCATGATCGCCGGCCTGCGCGGGCTCGGCATTCCGGCCGGCTATGTCAGCGGCTTCCTGCGCACCATTCCACCCAAGGGGAAGCCCCGGCTGGAAGGCGCCGATGCCATGCATGCCTGGGTCAAGGTCTGGTGCGGGCGTGACGCCGGCTGGCAGGAGTTCGATCCGACCAACGGCATGCGGGCGAGCAACGACCACATCACCGTCGGCTATGGCCGCGACTATTCCGATGTCGCGCCGATCGTCGGCGTTCTCAAGACCACGGGCGGTCAGGTGGGCGAGCAGGCCGTCGACGTCATTCCGGTCGCGCTCGAAAAGGTATGAATGCGAGCGAAACGCCGAGAAGTCCCGTTGTTGCAATTCTGGATTGTCGAAGGCGACTTCTCAAACATCGAACGGGCCGCTAGTCTGTATTCGTTCCGAGGGACAATCATCGTACTGCCAAGGCGCGCGAGCGCGGGATTTTGTAATTGAAAGCGGTCAGCGTCGTCATTCCTGCCCACAATGCAGCGGCCACAATCGCCACGACACTGGCGTCACTCGCCTGCCAGGCCGAGGTTATCGGCGAGATCCTGCTGGTCGACGATGCATCGACGGACGGCACGGCGGCGACGGCGCTGCAGGCCGCGGCGCAACTGTCCTTGCCGCTGCGTGTGCTGCCGGCCAATTGCCGCGACGCCGGCGGCGCCCGCAACGTGGCGCTGGCCGAGGCATTCCATCCGTGGGTTTACCTGATCGACGCCGACGATCTGCATCTTGATGGCGGATTGCGCGCACTGCTGCGGCAGGCCGAGAGCCAGCCGAAAGCCGACATGATCGTTGGTGCCTATCGGCGGCGGGTGAGCGGTGAGGATCGGCAGATCAAGGTGCCGAACGGCTACCAGGCCGCCTGCCTGGCAAACGCTTCCGCCTATGTGAAAGGCGACATCCGCTCGGTCGCGGTGGGCAGCGTGCTGGCGTCCCGGCGTCTGATCGGCGAGACGCGGTTTCCTGTGGGGCTTGCCTATGACGAGGACACGCTGTTCTGGGCACGGCTGATGAGCAAGGCCTCGCTGGCCATGATGCCGCAGCCGGTGATGGTCTACGAGGTTTCGCCCACCCGTTCGGACGATCGTTTTGCGATCAACCCGGTGCGGCGCTTCCTGGAGTGGCGTCGCGAACTGCGCACGCTCACGGATTGCAGCATCCCGGTCTCGGCGCTCAAGGCCAGGGAGGGACTGGTCGCCCTCAAGATCGCCCGCGTCCACTACGCCCGTGGCGACCTGGACACAGCCGCGCGCTTCCTGGCTGTGGCGGCGGTCGCGCCGAAGCGACGCTCGGAGGCATGGCGCTGCCTGCGCTACAAGCTCAAGCTCGCCGTGCGCCGCCGGCTGTCGGCTCAGCAGATAGAACTGCAAGGCGTGCTCTAGAGCAATTCGGCGCCCGTTCGGCGCCGCATCGCGGACTTTTCGGATGGCTGTGGAACCAGCAGTCAGCCAACGGCTTATCTACCGACATCTGCATGGAGCCGTCATGCTGCAGAAATCCGGATCAACCTACAGCCGATCGGCTGGCGGTGAAGCGAAGAATGGCGCGCAGCTTTCGGCAAGGGATGCCGCACTGACCTATGTCAGCGATGCCGAGCCCGGCATCCGCCGGCTGAAGGCAGGCAAGCGGTTTTCCTACAAGGGGCCGGACGGGAAAGCAGTCTCGGATGCCACCAGGGCACGGATCGAGGCGATCGTCATTCCGCCGGCTTGGACGGATGTCTGGATCTCGCCCGACGCGGATGGGCATATCCAGGCGACCGGAAGGGACCAGCGCGGACGCAAGCAGTATCGCTATCATCCGCAATGGGCCGAGGAACGCGACGGTGCCAAATATTCAAGCCTCGTCGCCTTCGCCGAAAGCCTTCCGGAGCTCCGGCGCACCATAGATCGCGATTTCCGCCGCCGCGGCCTGCCGTTTGAGCGTGTCGTCGCCGCGGTCGTCTGGCTGCTCGACAACACGATGATCCGCGTCGGCAATGCCGCCTATGCGCGTGACAACAAGAGCTTCGGCCTGACGACATTGCGCGACCGCCATGTCGACATCAAGGGGTCGAGCCTGCGCTTTGCCTTCAAGGGCAAATCCGGCAAGGAATGGAAACTGAAGCTGGTGGACCGCCGCATTGCCGGGATCGTACGGGGTGCACAGGATCTGCCGGGCCAGAAGCTGTTCCAGTATCTCGACGAGGACGGCAACAGGCGCCCGGTCCGCTCCGACGACGTCAACCGCTATATCCGCCAGGCGGTTGGCGATGCCTTCAGCTCGAAGCATTTCCGCACATGGGGCGGCACCATCCATGCCGCGTCGCTGTTTGCGCAGACGGAGCTGCCCGAAAGCCAGGCACAGCAAAAGCGAGTGATGAACAGTGTCATCGACAAGGTCGCCGAGCGGCTGGGCAACACCCGCGCGGTCTGCCGCAAATGCTATATCCACCCGCAGGTCTTCGAGGCCTGGCTGCAGGGGCGGCTGCTTGCCGAAATGGCGGAGGCCAACAAGCGCAAGCGGTCCATCGAGGGTCTCGATGAGGAGGAGGCGCTCGTGCTGAGATGGTTGAAACGCACGAACGCTGACTGACGGCAATTGTCACCCGCCATCTCGGGATTTTTTTATCGACGTCGTGTCGGGATCGGCCCTACTGTTTCGTCCTTTGACACAGAAAGGACCAGCCATGCTCTACGCCATCCTCTGCTATGCCTCCGAAGACGTCGTCAGCTCGTGGAGCAAGGCGCAGGACGACGAAGTCATGGCCAATCTCCTCGGCGTCCAGGAGAAATACGCCAAGGCCGGCCGGCTTGGTCCCGTGGCGCGGCTTCTGCCGACGACGGCGGCGACGACGCTGCGGAAGGTCAAGGGCGAATCGATCGTCATCGACGGCCCGTTCGCAGAGACCAAGGAGCAGTTCCTCGGTTTCTATACGCTCGAATGCGCCGATCTCGACGAGGCCGTCGAGTTCGCCCGTGAGCTTTCCGAGGTCAATCCGAGCGGTGGATCCTATGAGATACGGCCGGTCTCGGTGTTCAATCCCACCGGGGTTGCCGTATGACCGAACTTGCCTGGATCAGCTCCGCGATCAGCGCCGCCCGCCCGCAGGCGATGGGTGCGCTGCTGCGCTATTTCCGCGATCTCGATACGGCGGAGGAAGCTTTCCAGGATGCCTGTCTCAGGGCGTTGAAGAACTGGCCACAGAACGGGCCGCCGCGCGATCCGGCGGCCTGGCTGATCTTCGTCGGCCGCAACAGCGGCATCGACGCGGTGCGCAAGCGCGCCAAGCAGGCGCCGATGCCCGAAGAAGACCAGATCTCCGATCTGGACGATGCCGAAAGCGATATCGCCGAGCGGCTGGACGGAGCGCATTACCGCGACGACATATTGCGGCTGCTCTTCATCTGCTGCCATCCGGACCTGCCGGCAACGCAGCAGATCGCGGTCGCGCTGCGCATCGTTTCCGGCCTGACGGTCAAGCAGATCGCGCGCGCCTTCCTGGTTGGCGAGAGCGCCATGGAACAGCGCATCACCCGCGCCAAGGCGCGCATCGCCGACGCCGGTATGCCGTTCGAGACGCCGGGCGCCGTCGAGCGCTCCGAGCGGCTCGCGGCGGTGGCGGCCATGGTCTACCTTATCTTCAACGAGGGCTATTCCACCAACAGCGGCGAGGCACCGGCCCGCGCGCCGCTGTGCGAGGAGGCGATCCGGCTGGCCCGGCTGTTGCTGCGGCTGTTCCAGACCGAGCCGGAAATCATGGGGCTGACGGCGCTGCTCCTGCTCCAGCATGCGCGCGCACCGGCCCGTTTCGACGAAGACGGCGAGATCGTGCTGCTCGAGGACCAGGATCGCGGCCTGTGGAGCCGCAAGATGATCGACGAGGGGCTGGCCCTTGTCGACAAGGCTTTGCGCCATCGCAAGCCCGGCCCCTACCAGGTGCAGGCGGCGATCGCCGCCCTGCATGCGCGGGCTGATAAGGCCGAGGACACCGACTGGGTGGAGATAGACCTGCTCTATGGCCTGCTCGAACAGATGCAGCCGTCGCCGGTCATCACGCTCAACCGCGCGGTGGCGGTCTCCAAGGTGCGCGGCCCGGAAGCCGCCCTTGCCATGATCGAGCCGCTGGAGCCGAGGCTTTCCGGCTATTTTCATTTCTTCGGCCTCAAGGGCGGACTGCTGATGCAACTCGACCGGGGCGAGGAGGCGCGGATCGCCTTCGACCGGGCTATCGCGCTTGCCAACACGGCCGCGGAAGCTGCCCATATCCGCATGCATATCGACCGTTTAATGAAAGACGGTGCCGTGCGCGCGCCGGCGAAAAAGGCCAACTGAGCAGCATTCGCCGGTCTGGCTCAATCGTCTCTGGCTCAATCTTGTAATTTGGGCTTGGACCATGCCGGGGTGGCGATTTTCCCCTGAAACGAGTAAGGCCACGCCATGACTGTGCCTGGAGTGCCTTTGGCACGCGGGCGAAATAGCGAGGCTTTGACCCGACGCCATATGATGACGGCGGGATCTGAAAGGGACAAAAATGACCATAGCGAAGGAAACGGCTGAGCTTCTGGCGAAACTGGGTGTTGCCAGGGAGGCGCTTGCCGGCGGCGACCTGATCGTGAAGAGCCCGGTGACGGGTGAAGAGATCGCGGCGCTGAAGACGATCTCGCCGGCCGATGCGGCCAGGTCGATCGATGCCGCGCACAAGGCGTTCCAGTCCTGGCGGCTGGTGCCGGGGCCCAAGCGCGGCGAATTGGTGCGGCTGCTCGGCGAGGAATTGCGTATCCACAAGGCCGAGCTTGGCCGGCTGGTGTCGATCGAGGTCGGCAAGATCCCGTCCGAGGGGCTCGGCGAAGTGCAGGAGATGATCGACATCTGCGATTTCGCCGTCGGCCTGTCGCGGCAATTGTATGGTCTCACCATCGCCACCGAGCGCCCAGGCCATCGCATGATGGAAACCTGGCACCCGCTCGGCGTCGTCGGCGTCATCTCCGCCTTCAACTTCCCGGTCGCGGTGTGGTCGTGGAACGCAGCCCTGGCGCTGGTCTGCGGTGATGCGGTGGTGTGGAAGCCGTCGGAGAAGACGCCGCTGACCGCACTTGCCTGCGAGGCGATCTTTGCGCGCGCCGTCAAGCGTTTCGGCGCCGACGCGCCGCAGGGCCTGCTCCAGGTGCTGATCGGCGACCGTGCCGTCGGCGAAGTCCTGGTTGATCATCCCAAGGTGCCGCTGGTGTCGGCCACCGGCTCGACGCGCATGGGCAGGGAGGTCGGGCCAAGGCTGGCCAAGCGCTTTGCGCGCGCGGTGCTGGAACTCGGCGGCAACAATGCCGGCATCGTGGCGCCCAGCGCCGACCTCGACATGGCGCTGCGCGCGATTGCCTTCGGCGCCATGGGCACGGCCGGGCAGCGCTGCACGACGCTGCGGCGGCTGTTCGTACATGAGAGCGTCTATGACGCGCTGCTGCCGCGGCTGAAGAAGGCCTATCAGAGCGTTTCGGTCGGCAATCCGCTAGAGACCTCCTCGCTGGTCGGGCCGCTGATCGACAAGGCCGCCTACGAGTCCATGCAGAAGTCGTTGAAGGAGGCCACCGCCCATGGCGGCAAGGTGACCGGCGGCACGCGGGTCGAGAACGGTCATCCCGATGCCTATTATGTGCATCCCGCCCTTGTCGAAATGCCGAAGCAGGTCTCGCCGGTGACCGAAGAAACCTTCGCGCCGATCCTCTATGTAATGAAATACTCCGACTTCGACGCCGTGCTCGACGAGCACAATGCGGTGGGTGCGGGCCTGTCGTCGTCGATCTTCACGCGCGACCTGCAAGAATCGGAGCGCTTCCTCGGCGTCGACGGTTCGGACTGCGGCATCGCCAACGTCAACATCGGCACGTCGGGGGCCGAGATCGGTGGCGCCTTCGGCGGCGAAAAGGAAACCGGCGGCGGCCGCGAGAGCGGCTCCGATGCGTGGAAGGCCTATATGCGGCGCGCCACCAACACGGTGAACTACTCCAAGGCGCTGCCGCTGGCCCAGGGCGTCTCATTCGACATCGATTGAGACCGCCGGGGGTTGTCCAAGGCTAGTGTCGATTGGGCTCGGCGAGCATCAATCGACACAGGTGGAGGGCGTACATGCCGCACTGACGCTGGACAATCGTTCGCGCTTGTCCAGCGTCGGCTTTTCATAACGTCTTTCATGCAGGTCCCTCTCCAATCATGGCGCCGCGCATAGCGGCGATTGGAGTGCTAGCGGGCATGACGGATTCGTGCATCCCCCGTGCGGCAGACGACGCACGGGTCAGCGGGCTGCCGTCGAACCAAAGGTTTCGGTGAAAGCGGCATCCATGATCGCCAGCTTCACCGCCTGGGCGGCCATGTATTCCCCATAGAAATCGCGCGACACCCACATGACCGACTGGCCCCGTTGGCCGAGCCAGCCGACACTGCCGAGGTCTTCGGCGGCGCGAAGCTTGCGTGCAAGGTGAGTGCGCGACAGTTTCAGCCATTTCGCGAAATCGCCGATCGAGACGACGCCGGTCGGGATCCGATCGAGGCCGGCATGCTCGGGATCGACGCCCGATATCAGCCAGTCCATTACGACGCCGCCATTGTTGAGCCAGGTGAACAGGGAAAAGGTCTGCTTGGGCTCGCGCACCGGATTGGACGAGAGCAAGCCATCGGCAATCCGCGGCTGCAGCATGGCGAGCGCGTCCGGCCTGGCCAGGAACAGGGCCAGGCGGTTCGCACCGTCGAGACCGTCCAGCGTCTGCAGATGCGCCATCAGCCAGAGGGTGACCGGCTCCAGCGAGGCCGCGGCCGGCTGCATGGGACGGATGCGGCCGTCCTGTGCCGTGGGCACATACTCGATGAAACCGTAGTGCAGCATTTCCTTGACGAAGGCGTCGGCGGTGTTGCGGCTGGCCACCGAATTCTGCCGGATCGCGTCGAGGAAACGGGCTGCCGTCAGTTCCTTGCGATAGTCGTCGGGCTCCCGCCTGAAATGCAAGGCGAGACCGATATGAGCCATGAGCCAGCGTTGCTGCGTGGCAAACACCGACGCGAGCCGCGGATTCATCTCATAAGTCTGGTTCATCGCCTGTGCCTGGACGCGGATACAGCGATGCAGTGCCGGATGAGCGGCAATTTCTTCCAACGTCAGCGCCATTCCCCCCGCTGCGATAAGACCCCTTGTCGCGAAGACGCGAGGACACATTTTCAGTCTTCGCGCCTTGTGTCCAGACGCCGGCCGTCAACAGTGAGTGAATGCGCACAGTGGTACAAATCGCGGGAGCGCTTCATCGCTTCTCGCAAACGCCGCTGCTCAGCCACCGCCTCGCGATGGCGGAAAACAAGTCTCGAAGGCGGTGTCGACAACGGCCAGCTTGGCGGCCTGGACAGTCATGTACTCCTCATAGAACCCGTGCGACACCCACATCACCGAATGGCCGCGCTGGCCAACCCAGCCAATGCTGCCCAATTCCTCGGCGGTGCGCAGTTTGCGGCCGAGATGGGTCCGCGACAGCTTGAGCCATCTGGCGAAGTCGCCGATCGAAACCACGCTGGTCGGGATTCGCTCCAGGCCGGCGTGATCGGGATCGATGCCGGACATCAGCCAGTCCATGACGATGCCGCCATTGTTGAGCCAGATGAACAGGGAAAAGGTCTGGTTGGGTTCACGCACCGGCTTCGAGGCCAGCAGGCCGTCGGCTATCAGGGGCTGCAGCGTGGCAAGCATGTCGGGCCGGTCCAGGAATCTGGCCAACCGGTCGCCGCCATCGATATGGTCAAGCGTGCGCAGATGGGCAATGACCCAGCCGGTGAATCTCTCGATGGTGGCCGCCGTCGGCTGCAGGGGATGCGTGCGACCGTCCCCGCCCGCCACATACTCCGCGATGTTGTAGTGCAGCATCTCCTTGATGAAGGCGTCCGCCGTGTTGCGGCTGGCCACCGCGTTCTTGTGCACGACCTCGATGAAACGCGAGACTGTCAGTTCCTTGCGGCGGTCGTTCGGGTCGCGCCTGAAGTGCATGGCAAGGCCGACATGGCCCATAAGCCAGCGCTGCTGCGTGGCAAAGATGGAAGCCAGTCGCGGGGTTTCCTCATAGATTCGGATCAGGGACTGCGACTGTTCCTGAACGTAGCGGTGCAAGGCCGGATGGGCCGCTATGTCTTCCAATTTCAGCGCGGATCTCCTGAAGCTGTGAAACAACTCTGATGGCGAGATTGCGTTCCTCATTTTCCAACCTTCAGTATTTGTGTCCAGACGTACCAATTGCGAAGAACAGCGCCAGCCGAGATATGGATCCACGGCGACAGGTTCACGGTTCGGTCTGCTAACTGATTGCCATGGCTTGGAAAAATCCTCCCAATCACCGTCAGTCGAACGAGCGCCCGTTGGATTGATCTTCCAACGCGGCAAACTCGAACGATATCACCTATGCCGGTGCGGGCTTCATCGCAAGCAGCCAGTGAAGGGGGGCTATAAGCCTATGCACATGGTGCTGGCGGGCCGGTGACGGCCTTCTCACCGGCCCGCCGGTGGATGGCAACAGGCGGATGCTGGTCGAGGATGTTCGGCTTGGTGGCTTGACCTTCGGCCAAGGCCTGGCCGAAACAGCTTCCATCCGCGCAAATTACCTCGGTCCGGCAGGCTCCTGCCTTACTCGTTCGCGAGGCTCGATGAAAAAAATCGGCGCCCCGGAAACCTGTCCGAGGCGCCGTGCGATGATGATCAGCCCGCGTCAGCCGTTCGGGTAATAGCCGCCATCGGCGCCGTCGCCGATGTAGGTGCCGCCGCCTGAATCGGTCTGCAGTTGCTGATCCAGTCTCTCGATCTGGCCGAGCAAGCTCTGGTATGCGCCGCCACCGGTGGCCGAGCGATGGATGCTGTCGGCCTGCGTCATCAGATCGTGCTCCTGCTCAGGGGTGATCGCCTTTGCATCCATTGCCTCGACAATCCCCTGCTTGACGCCCTGCAACTGATCCAGGACCGCCCGTGACTCGACGGACATGCCGCCAGGTTCGACCCGGTGGCGATGCACCGCGTAAGCACTCGATAGTGGCACTGCCGCCAGGAGCGATGCAATTGCTATGATCTTTGGTGTGAAACCGCGCATGGTTGCGCCTCCCTTCAACGGGAAAAGCGGTAAGGCTATCGCTTTCCGATCGCGGGCAATCTGCTCCCGTCGCGTCGCGATGATCCTGTCATCGCCGGCGGTTCGTGGCCCGCAAAGTCGATATAGGGATGTTCCGGGGCCCGGCATGGCAGAGGAACGGAAAGTTGACAGGTTGTGATCGGCGGGGTGAGCCGGCTCACTCCCCGGCTTGCACAGTTGGTTGCCGGGGATACCGTGCCCGTGAACGCAATTGCCGGCACCAGCGACTGAAGCGGTCGACATAGATGTAGATGACCGGCGTCGTGTAGAGGGTCAGGATCTGGCTCAGGATCAGGCCGCCGACGATGGCGATGCCAAGCGGCTGGCGCAGTTCCGCGCCCTCGCCAAGGCCGATCGCCAATGGCACGGCGCCGAACAATGCCGCCATGGTCGTCATCATGATCGGGCGAAAGCGCAGCAGGCACGCCTGGTAGATGGCGTCATGCGCCGGCTTGCCTTCGTTGCGCTCGGCAGCCAGCGCGAAGTCGATCATCATGATCGCGTTCTTCTTGACGATGCCGATCAGGAGGATGATGCCGATCAGCGCCATGATCGAAAACTCGATGTTGAATAGGGTCAGCGCCAGCAAGGCGCCGACACCGGCCGAAGGCAAGGTCGACAGAATGGTCAGCGGGTGGGCGTAACTCTCGTAGAGAATGCCGAGCACGACATAGACGGCGATCAGCGCGGCGAGGATCAGCAGCGGCTGATCGGACAGCGAGTCCTGGAAGACGCGCGCCGTGCCCTGGAAACTGCCATGAATGGTGGCCGGCATGCCGATGCGGTCGGCAGCGGCGTTGATGGCCGCGACGCCTTCGCTGAGCGCGACGCCGGGCGCCAGATTGAAGGACAGGGTGGTGGCGACGAACAGGCCCTGATGGTTGACCGACAGCGGCGTGCTGCCGGGGCCGTAATGCGCGACGGCCGACAACGGCACCATGGTCTCGGCTCCGGTGCTGACCGCCGATCCGGTCGAGGCCGCCGTCCTGCCGGTGCTGGTGATGGAATTGTTGGCCTGGTTGCGCGCCGCGTCGGCGGCGATCGACTGTGCCGAGGTGGACCGGCCTGCCGCAACGAATGTGCCGGCGACCGCATTGCTGGCCTGCGAACCATGCACCGAACCGCCGGAGGTGCTGACATAGACCTTGTTCAGCGCGTCCGGGTTCTGCCAGTATTGCGGCGCCACCTCCATGATGACGTGATACTGGTTGCGCGCCACGTAGATGGTCGACACCTGGCGTTGGCCGAAGGCGTCGTAGAGCGTGTTGTCGATCTGGCTGGCTGATACGCCGAGGCGCGTCGCCGTATCACGGTCGATGGTGACGTCGGCTTCCAGGCCTTTGTTCTGCTGGTCGGAGTTGACGTCGGTGAGCCTGGGCTCTGTTTGCAGCGCGGCGGCGAGCTTCGGCGCCCACTCCGCCAGCTCGTCGAAACTGTCACCTTGCAATGTGTACTGGTATTGCGCGTTCGACTGACGCCCGCCGACGCGAATATCCTGCACCGCCTGCAGGAACAGCGTGGCGCCCGGCACATCAGCCAGTTCGCGCCGCAGCCGGCCGATGACCTGGTCGGCGGAGATCTTGCGCTCGGCCAGCGGCTTCAGCGACACGAACATGAAGCCGGAATTGGTCTGGCCGCCGCCGGTGAAGCCGACGGCTGTGTCGACGGCCGGATCCTTGCCGACGATGGCCGCGTACTGGCTGAGTTTCTGCGACATCGACTGGAAAGAGGTTGCCTGGTCGGCCTGGATCGAGCCGGTCAGCCGTCCGGTGTCCTGCTGCGGGAAGAAGCCCTTCGGGATGGTGACATAGAGGTAGCCGTTGAGGCAGAGCGTGGCCGCAAGCACGGCCATGATCAGCAGCGGATTGTCGAGCGCCCAGGACAGCGACCGGCGATAGAAATTCAGCATGCCCTCGAAGATACGTTCGCTGAAACGATACAGCCGGCCGTGTTCGCGTTCTCCCTCGGGGCGCAGCAGGATCGAGCACATCATCGGCGTCGTGGTCAGCGATATTGCGAGCGAGACCAGGATCGCCGCAGACAGCGTTATGGCGAATTCGCGGAACAGCCGGCCAACGATGCCGCCCATCAGCAGGATCGGGATGAAGACGGCGATCAGCGACAGGCTCATCGACAGTACGGTGAAGCCGACTTCCTGGGAGCCCTTGATGGCCGCCTCCATGCGGCCCATGCCGGAAGCGGTGTGGCGGGCGATGTTTTCAAGCACGACGATGGCATCGTCGACGACAAAGCCGGTGGCGACCGTCATCGCCATCAGCGACAGATTGTCGATGCTGAAGCCCATGAGGTACATAGCGCCCAGCGTGCCGACCAGGGACACGGGCACGGTCACGATCGGCACCAGCGCCGAGCGCACGTCGCGCAGGAAGGCGAAGACGACGAGGATCACCAGGCCGATGGCGATCATCAGCGTCCGCGCGACCTCGCTCAGCGAGGCGCGGATGGTGGTCGAGCGGTCGACCGCCAGCGACAGGTCGATGGCCGGCGAGATGGAGGCGCGCAGCGTCGGCAACAGCGCCTTCACCCGGTCCACCGGCGCGATGATGTTGGCGTTGGGCGAGCGGTTGAGGATGATCAGCACGCCCGGCTTGCCGTTGGCGAGACCGGCATTGCGGATGTTCTCGACGGAATCATTGACCTGGCCGACATCGGAAAGCCTGACCGGCGCGCCATTGCGGTAGGCGACGATGAGTGAGCGGTAGGCGTCCGCCTGGTTGGCCTGGTCGTTGGCGTAGATCTGATAGCGTTGCTGGCCGACATCGATCGCGCCCTTGGGGCTGTGGGCGTTGGCGGAGGCAAGGGCCGCGCGCACATCCTCCAGCCCGATGCCGTAATCGTAGAGCACCTGCGGGTTGAGTTCGACGCGCACGGCCGGCAGCGAGCTGCCGCCCACCGAGACCTCGCCGATGCCGTCGACCTGCGATAGTTTCTGCGCCAGCACGGTGCTGGCGGCATCGAAGAGCTGGCCCTTGGACAGGGTGTCCGATGTCATCGACAGGATGAGGATCGGGGCATCGGCGGGATTGACCTTGCGATAGGTCGGGTTGGAGCGCAGGCTGGACGGCAGGTCGGCGCGCGCGGCGTTGATCGCCGCTTGGACGTCACGCGCGGCGCCGTCGATGTCGCGGTCCAGCCCGAACTGCAAGGTGATGCGGGCGCTGCCGACGCTGCTCGACGAGGTCATTTCATTGACGTCGGCAATCTCGCCGAGATGCCGCTCGAGCGGGCTGGCGACGGTGTTGGCCACCACCTGGGGACTGGCCCCCGGCAGCGAGGCCGACACCGAGATGACGGGGTAGTCGACCGCCGGCAGCGGTGCCACCGGCAATTGCGGAAACGCCACCAGTCCGGCCGCCAGCAGGCCGAAGGTCAGCAGCGTCGTTGCCACCGGCCGCCGGATGAAGGGAACCGACAGGTTCATGGCCTGGCGTCCATGCCCTGGATGCGGGGACGATCGGGGGCACCGGGCCGATTGGGTTCGATGCCTCGCAAGCGGGCGGCAAGGCGGTCGAACCAGAGATAGATCACCGGCGTGGTGAACAGGGTCAGCAACTGGCTGAGCAGCAGGCCGCCGACGATCGAGACACCCAGGGGATGGCGCAGCTCCGAGCCGACGCCGGTGCCCAGCATCAGCGGCAAGGCGCCCAGCATTGCCGCCAGTGTCGTCATCAGGATCGGGCGGAAGCGCAGCAGGCAGGCCTGGTAGATGGCCTCGCGCGGCGTCTTGCCCTCATGGCGCTGCGCGTCGAGCGCGAAGTCGATCATCATGATGGCGTTCTTCTTGACCACGCCGATCAACAGGATGATGCCGATGATCGAGATGATGGTCAGGTCCTGGCCGGCGATCATCAGCGCCAGCAGCGCGCCGATGCCGGCTGAAGGCAGCGTCGACAGGATGGTGATCGGATGGATGAAGCTCTCATAGAGCACGCCGAGCACGATGTAGACGGTCACCACCGCCGCCAGGATCAGGAACAGCGTGTTGTCGAGCGAAGCCTGGAAGGCGCGGGCGGCGCCCTGGAAGCTGGTGATGATGCTGAGCGGCATGCCGATGTCGGCCTGCGCCTGCTGGATCGCGGTGACCGCCTCGCCGAGCGACGCGCCCGGCGCCAGGTTGAACGAGACGGTGGTGGCCGGGAATTGCCCCATATGGGTGATCTGCAGCGGCGAGGTGGCGATATGGGTGGTCGCCACCACCGACAGTGGCACCGGCGCGCCACCCGTTGACGAAGGTAGGTAGACGGAGGACAGCGCCTTCAGCGAGTCCTGTTCGGACGGGGCGGCCTCGAGAATGACGCGGTACTGGCTTGACGTGGTGTAGATGGTCGAGACCATGCGCTGGCCGAAAGCGTCGTAAAGCGCATTGTCGACGGTCGCCGGCGTGATGCCGAAACGGGCGGCCTGGTCGCGGTCGATGTCGACAAAGACGGCAAGGCCGCTGTTCGACAGGTCGCTGGCGACATCGGCGAGCTGCGGCAGCGTGTTCAGCCTGGCGAGCAGCTTCGGCGTCCATTCGCCCAATTCGTCGGCATTGGCGTCCTGAAGCACGAATTGATACTGGGTGCGGCTGACCTGGCCGTCGATGGTCAAATCCTGGACCGGTTGCATGTAGAGGGTGACGCCAGCCACCGAAGCGGCTTCCTGTTTCAGGCGCGCGATGACGGCGGTGATACCGGCGGTGCGCTCCTCATGCGGCTTGAGGTTGATCAGGATGCGGCCGACATTGAGCGTGGTGTTGGTGCCGTCGACGCCGATGAAGGACGACAGGCTGTCGACATCGGGATCCCTGAGGATGATGGCAGCCAGCTGCTGCTGGCGCTGCGCCATGGCGGCATAGGAGATCGACTGCGGCGCCTCTGATATGGCCTGGATGACGCCGGTGTCCTGTACCGGGAAGAACCCCTTGGGGATGACCACGTAGAGCACCGCCGTCAGCACCAGGGTCGCCGCCGCCACCACGAGCATCAGCGTCTGCCGGTCGAGCACCCAGGTCAGTGCCCGGCCATAGCCGCGGATCACCCAGTCGAAGAAATCGTGGCTGGCGCGCTGCAGGGCATTCTCATGCACCGCCGACAAGGGTTTCAGCAGCTTGGCGCAGGCCATCGGCACCAGCGTCAGCGATACCACGGCCGAGATCAGGATAGTGGTGGCGAGCGTGATGGAGAATTCGCGGAACAGCCGGCCCACGACGTCGCCCATGAACAGAAGCGGGATCAGCACCGCGATCAGTGAGACGGTCAGCGAGATGATGGTGAAGCCGATCTGCTGCGACCCTTTCAGCGCCGCCTGCAGCGGAGTCGCGCCTTCCTCGACATAGCGCGCGACGTTCTCGATGACGACGATGGCGTCGTCGACGACGAAGCCGGTGGCGATGGTCAGCGCCATGAGCGACAGATTGTCGAGGCTGAAGCCGAACAGGTACATGACGCCCAGCGTGCCGACCAGCGACAGCGGCACCGAGAGGCTCGGGATGAGCGTGGCGCGCGCGCTGCGCAGGAAGACGAAGATGACCAGCACGACGAGGATGATCGACAGCGTCAGCTCGTATTCGACGTCGCGCACGGAGGCGCGGATGGTCGTGGTGCGGTCGGTCAGGACCTTCACGTCGATGGCGTTCGGCAGCGAGGCCTGGAGCTGCGGCAGCAGCGCCTTGATGCGGTCCACCACGTCGATGACGTTGGCGCCGGGCTGGCGCTGGATGTTGAGGATGATCGCCGGCGTGCTGTTCATCCAGGCTGCCAGCCGGTTGTTCTCGGTGGCGTCGACCACATCGGCCACATCGCTGAGCCGCACCGGGGCGCCATCCTTGTAGGCGACGATCAGTGAGCGATATTCGTCGGCGCTCTTCAACTGGTCGTTGGCGTTGATCGTGTAGGCGCGCGAGGGTCCGTCGAAATTACCTTTCGGCGTGTTGACGTTGGCGCTGCCCAGCGTGGTGCGCAGGTCGTCGAGATTGAGGCCATAGGCTGCGAGCTTGCGCGGGTCGGCCTGGACGCGCACGGCGGGGCGCTGGCCGCCACTGAGGCTGACCAGGCCGACCCCCGGCAGCTGCGATATCTTCTGCGCCAGCCGGGTGTCGGCAAGCTGCTGCACGTCGCGCAGCGGCATCGTGGCCGAGGTCAGGCCCAGCGTCAGCACTGGCGCGTCCGCCGGATTGACCTTGGCATAGATCGGCGGCGCCGGCAGGTCGGCCGGCAAAAGATTGCCGGCGGCGTTGATGGCGGCCTGCACCTCCTGTTCGGCGACATCGAGCGAGATCGCCAGGCTGAACTGCAGCGTGATGACCGAGGAGCCGGCCGAGCTTACCGAGTTCATCTGGTTGAGGTTGGCGATCTGGCCGAGCTGGACCTCCAGCGGCGCGGTGACCGAGGACGTCATGACGTCAGGGCTGGCACCGGGATAGAAGGTCTGCACCTGGATGGTCGGATAGTCGACCTCGGGCAGGGCCGAGACGGGCAGATAACGATAGGCGAGCAGGCCGGACAGCATGATGGCGACCATGAACAGCGACGTCGCCACCGGCCGCAGGATGAAGGCTCGCGACGGGCTCATTGCTGCTGCCCGGACTCCGCGTGACGGTGCTTGCGGCCCTGGCCCTTGTGCCTGCCCGTGTCGTCCGGCTTCGGCGTATCGGATACGGGCTGGTCGGATGCCGGCGCCTGCGCCTGGGGCGCCGTGCCGGCGGGCAAGGCAGCGGATGCCTGCGCAGGTGTCTGTGCTGGCGCCTGTGTTGAGGGCTGTGCCGGGGCTGGCGCCTGGCCGTCCTGTGCGAGGTTGACATGGGCGCCGTCGCGGAGCTTGTCGGCGCCGTCGACGACGACACGGTCGCCGGGGCTCAGGCCGGCGAGTATCTCGACATGCTCGCCATTGGTGACGCCGAGCGTGACCTTGCGCACGGAAACCGTGCTGTCGGGATTGACCAGGTAGACGAAGGTGCCGGGCAGGCCGCGCTGGATCGCCGCTACCGGGGAGATCGCCACGTCCTTGTGCTCGTCGACGAGAAGCGCGACGTTGACGAACTGGTTCGGATAGAGGACACGAGCCTCATTGGCGAAGCCCGCCCTCAGCTTGATGGTGCCGGTGCTTGGGTCGATCTGGCTGTCGAAGGTCTCGAGCTGGCCGGCGGCGAGCTTCTTGGCTCCGGCGCGGTCGAAGGCGGTGACGGGCAGCGTGGCCCCCTGCTGCATGCGCTGCGCGATCGCGGGCAATTCATCCTCGGGCACGGTGAACAGCACGCTGATCGGCTGGACCTGCGTGATGACGACGATGCCGTTGGCATCGCTGGGGGTTACGTAGTTGCCCTGATCGACCTGGCGCAGGCCGGCCCGTCCGTCGACCGGAGCCAGGATGCGGCAATAATCGAGATTGAGGGTGGCGGTCTGTATCATCGCCTGGTCGACCTGGATGGAACCCTGATCCTGCGCGACAAGGGCGACCTGCGCGTCGAGGGTCTGGGGTGTCGCCGTTCCCTGGGCCACCAGCTTCTGGTCACGAACGAGGTCGAGCTGGGCATCCCTGAGCATGGCCTGGTCGCGCGCCAACTGGCCCTGGGCCTGGGCAAGCGCCGCCTGGTAGGGGCGGGGATCGATCTGCGCAAGCAGGTCGCCCTTCTTGACGTCCTGGCCCTCCTTGAAATTCACCTGGACGAGCGGACCGGTGACCTGCGGCTTGACCGTGACGGTGGAGAGCGAAGTCACCGTGCCGAGGGCATTGAGGGTGACATCTATCGTGCCCTTTTCGATGGCGGCGGCGCCGATCGTCGTCGGCTGCGCGCCGCGTCTGCCGCCGGGCTGCCTGGCCTCGACATGCGGCCGCTGATAGAGATAGGCGCCCGTGGCGGCAACGATCGCAATGAAGATCAGCCAGGGGATCCAGCCGCGCGAACGGCGTTGCGCGACGGTCGTCTGCAGGGGCATTTCCAATTGCTGGTCCATGGCGGCGTCTTTCACCCCCGTGAACCAATATGGCTGAAACCGGCCCAAGTCGAATTAACACTTGGACAGGTTCGAACGGCTCTGCGGCCGTTCGCTTCGGTCGCGCCATCGCGACCTGGCGGGCGCCTTCTACATGCGCATCAACAGGCCGCCATCGACCGCAAGCTCGATGCCGGTGATGTAGCTCGCCGCGTCGGAGAGGAGGAACAGCGCGGCGTTGGCCATGTCCTGCGGCGTGCCGATGCGACCGAGCGGTGCGTAGCTCGCCACGGCCGAGCGCTTTTCCTCGGTGTCCCAGCGCGCCTGCAGTGGCGTCAACGCCATGCCGGGGCAGATGGCGTTGGAGCGGATGCGCTCACCGGCGAGCTGCATGGCGAGTGATTTGGAGAGCGCACACACACCTGCCTTCGAGGCCTGGTAGGCGTCCTGCGGATTGGCGTCGCCGCGATACCACTGGATGGTCGAGAAATGCACCATGGCGCCGCCGCGTCCGCCCGAGCGCATATGCGGAACGACCGAGCGTGCGGTGTGGACGAAGGACTTCAGATTGATGTTGAAAACCTCGTCCCAGACGTCGAGGTCCATCTCCAAGGCCGATTTGTCGCGGCCGAACCACAGCACGCCCGCGACATTGGCGAGATAGTCGATGCCGCCGCGTTCGCGGCCCGCCGTATTGACCACTTGTTCGACGAAGGCGGCGTCGGTCAGATCGCCCTGCGCGAAGGTGAGCCTGTCGTCATAGGCGGCCAGCGACGCCGGACGGGCCTTGACGTCGATGGCGGTGACGGAGGCGCCGGCATCGAGCAGGGCCAGCGTGATCGCCTCGCCCATGCCGCCGCCCGCGCCGGCGACCACCGCATGCCTGCCGGTGAAATCGTAAGCGATCATCTCAACTCCCTCATGTGCTGCCGCCAATGCGCGATGTCGGGACAATAGGGGCGGATAAAAATTCCATCAAGCGGTATTAGAAAAAATTTGCCAAAATGGAAAATCGCGATATCGTGCCCCGAATGACCTCTCATCTCGGATGGATTTCACGACCATGAACCTGCATTCCGGCGCGCGGACCTTTTCCGTGACTTCTCCCGTCGACGGCTCGACCTACACGACGCGCGCCTATGCGGACGGGGCGGCCATCGAGACCGCGCTGAGCCGGGCACGTGCCGCGCTGCCGTCGTGGCGGCGCACGCCGCTGGCAGAGCGGCTGGCGATCCTGCTGCGCTTCGGCGAGGAGATGAAAGCGCGGGCAACGCCGCTCGCTGAAATGGTGGCGTGGCAGATCGGCCGGCCGCTGTGGCAGGCCGACGAGACGCCGCGCCTGGCGCTGGTTGGCGAACTGCTGGCCGGCGTCGCACCGGAAACGCTGGCCGATGTGCCGTATCCTTCGGATGAAAACATCCGCCGCTATGCCAAGCCCGTGGCAGGTGGCCTGCATCTGTCGATCTGCGCCTGGAATTACCCGACCGCCATGCTCGGCTATCTCGTGACGTCGCCGCTCGCGGCGGGCAATGTCGTGATCTTCAAGCACTCACCGCAAACGCCGCTGATCGCCGAACTGGCCGAGGAAGCCTTCCGTGCCGCCGGCGGTCCCGAGGGCGTGTTCCAGAGCCTGCATCTCGACCATGCCGATGCCGAGAAGCTGATCGCGTCGGGTGCCTTCAACGCGGTGAATTTCATCGGCTCGGTCAATGGCGGAAGGCGTGTCCATGCCGCCGCCGCCGGCACCTTCACACAGGTGCATCTCGAACTCGGCGGCAAGGACCCGACCTATGTCAGGGCCGATGCCGACATCGAGGCGACGATCCCGCAGATCGCGGAGGGCACCTACTCCAATGCCGGCCAGTCCTGCTGCTCGGTCGAGCGCATCTATGTCGACAAGGCAATCCATGACCGCTTCGTCGAAGCCCTGGTCGCCGAGACCGCCAAATGGACCATTGGCCATCCCTTCGACGAGAAGCCGATGGTCGGCCCTGTGGTGCGGGCGAGTGCGGCCGACACCATTCGCGCTCTTACCGAAAGCGCGGTGCGGGCAGGGGCCAGACGCCTGATGCAGCAGGATGGCGCGCTCAAGGCCTCCGGCCTCGGCGCCGCCTATGTCGCGCCGGAGGTGCTGGTCGGGGTCGATCACACCATGCAGATGATGCGCGACGAGCTGTTCGGGCCGGTGGCCTGCATCCAGTCGGTCGGCAGCGATGACGAGGCTATCCGCCTGATGAACGACAGCGATTTCGGGCTGAGCGCCTCGATCTGGACCAGGGATATCGAGCGCGGCGTGGCGCTGCTTGACGAAGTCGAAGCCGGCACGGTCTATCTCAACCGCTGCGATCACGCCGACCTGCATCTGCCCTGGGGCGGCATCAAGAACTCCGGCCTTGGCCGCACCAATGGCCGCGCCGGACTGGCGGAGGCGACAGCGGCGAAGGCCTACCATGTCCGCTCCGTCATCGGTTGATCCGGAGCCTGGTGCGATGAACGCCGCGGGCCTTGCAGGGCTTGACGATGCGGCCATCGCCGCGCTGGCCGCGGCCGGCGTCGAGCGGCTGCACATCGATGCCGCCAGCCCCTACCTGCTGATCGCCGAGCACGCCGGCGATGTCGTGCCCTCGCCCTGGCATGACCTTGGCCTGCCAGGGCCCTATCTCGGCACGCATTTCGCGGTCGACATCGGCATCGACGCCTTGACCCGCAGGCTGTCGCGCACGTTACGGGCGCCGGCCGTTCTCGCGCACTACTCGCGGCTGTTCCTGGACTACAACAGGCCGGCCGACGAGTGGGACTTCATGCGTCCGGATCTCGGCGGCATCCCGGTGCCCGGCAATGTCGCGCCGGATGCCACCGATGTCAGGCTGCGCAAGTCCATCGCCTGGGCGCCGGTCGAACAGGCAATCGTCGAGGCCGCAGCCGGCCGGCAGGCGCTGGTCTCGGTGCATTCCTTCACCCCGGTGATGGGCGGTGTCAGGCGCAATGTCGACATCGGCGTCTTGTGGCGGGAGCCGTCTGCCTTCGTCACCTCGGTGCTGAAGATGCTTGGCGCGCACGGTGCGGAAGCGGGCTTGAGGATCGGCGACAACGAACCCTATGACTGGCGCCAGGCGATCGGCTACACGTTGAACCGGCACGGACTGGAGCAGGGCAGGCCTTGCCTCTACCTCGAGGTCCGCAACGACCTGCTTTCCGATCCGGAAACATTCGAGCTTGTCAGCCGCACGCTCGAAACCGTCTTTGCAACTGTTGCGATGTCGCTATGGCCGAAACCAGCCGTAGCCGTCTAAAGCGGTTCGCCGAACGGCGACCCGCTTTATCTCCTTGTTTTGACGCAATTCCCAAGGGAAAGCGCGATGCGCTTTTCCCGGGAAAACCGCCGCACACTTTTCCTGGAATTGCTCTAGAGGCTGGACGCCCCAAGGCGGCCCCGCTAGAGCTTGTCGAATTGGAAACACGACAGCCAAGGGCGTGGGCGATGCAGGGCAATGTGGGCAGCAAGATCCGCGACGCGCGCAAGGAGCAGAATATCACGCTGCGAGATCTCAGCGAACGCTCCGGCCTGTCTGTGTCGCAACTGTCCAAACTCGAGAACGGCAAGGCGCGGCTGACGGTCGATGTCGCGCTGATGATCGCCGGCGTGCTGCATGTGCCGGTGGCTTCCTTCCTGTTCAGCCCCAAGCCCGGCATGCAGGCACGCCGTTCCATCACGCGCGCCGGCAGCGGCATCCTGCACCAGGGCAATGCCATGGAATTCGAGGTCCTGTGCAGCGATTTCCGCGACAAGACCAACATTTTCTGGCGCGTCACGCTGCGCGCGAAGAGTTTCGAGGAGAATGGCGGCTGGCGCAGCCATTCGGGCGAAGAGTTCATCCACGTGCTGAGCGGCAGCCTGGAACTGCACACGATCCACTATGATCCGACGGTGCTGCTGCCGGGCGACAGCATCCTGTTCGACGGCGAAATGCAGCACGCCTATATCGCGCTTGGTGACGAGCCCGTCGTCATGCTCATGTCGAACACCGTGCCGCGCGACGGGCTTCCCGCCGGCGCGGGGATTTGAGTCCAACCTGACCGCACACCTCCTCATCTCAAGAATATTTTCTAAAATGGAAAAAAATACTTGTTATGGAAAAGTCGGAGGTCTAGCATCCACTTGACCGGCCGACAGGAGAAATAGCCATCGACCGGGATGGGAGATGTGACCGATGCTGTCGGTTGAGGCAGTCAGCAAGACCTTTGGCGGCGTACAGGCATTGCGCAATGCGTCGCTGTCCTGTGAGGCCGGGGAAATCCTCGGCCTGATCGGCCCCAATGGCGCGGGGAAATCCACGCTGGTCAATGCCATCTCCGGCGTGCTCAAGCCCGATACCGGGAGTGTCCGGCTGGGAGGCCAGGAGATCACCGGCCATGGTCCCGAGCATTGCGCTCGGGCGGGGGTCGCGCGCACCTTCCAGACCATCCGCCTGTTCAAGGATCTGACCGTCCGGCAGAATGTTGAGGTCGCCCATATCACCTGCCAGGCGGTTCGCCCGGATGCGGCGGCGCGCATCGGCATCGACCAGCTGCTCGCCCAGTATCAGCTCGATGGTTTTGCCGACGTCCCGGCCGGCACGCTGTCCTACGGCAGCCAGCGCCGGCTCGAAATCGCCAGAGCGCTGGCTCTGGGCCCATCGCTGCTTTTGCTCGACGAGCCGGCCGCGGGCCTCAACGAAGGCGAGTCCGAGACGCTGGCCGTGGCGATCGAAGGTATTCGCAGCGATGTCGGCTGCGCCACCATCGTCATCGATCATGATCTGCGCTTCATCAACCGGCTCTGCGACCGGCTCTGCGTCATGGACCAGGGCCAGGTGATCGCCTCCGGACAGACCGAAGAGGTGTGGCGCGATCCGCGCGTCATCGAGGTTTATGTCGGGCAGTCCGCCACATCGTGACGGCGCCCGGGCCAGCAACAACAAGGGAGAAGGAGGGGTTCAAATGGAGAAAATGATCTTGGGAGCCGCGGTCGTCGCGGCGGGGCTTTTGCAGGTGGCGCATGCCGAGGCCGCAGACCTGAAGATCGGGCTCGCCGTGGCGATGACCGGCACCTATGCACCTTACAGCGAAGCCGAGGGCGCGCGCTGCATGGCCGACAAGCTGAACAAGGCGGCTGCGGCAGGCGATCCCAAGGTCGAGCTGATGATCGAGGACAACCGCTCCGACCCGCAGCTCTCGGTGTCGCTCGGCCAGAAGTTCCTCGATGCGGGTGCGCAGATCATCACCGGCGTGCCGTTCCCCGACGCGCTGATCCCGACCGCGCAGATCGCGGCGCCTTACGGCGCCACCGTGTTTTCGGCGCCGAACACGCAGCTTGAAATGCAGCAGGCAGGGCTCGACAATTTCATCGCCGGCGCGGTGCCCGATCCGATCAACGCGGCGGCCACCGCCAACGCGCTTTACGGCAAGGGCGCGCGCAGCGTGGCATTGATGGTCTCGCCCGATGCCGGATCCTATTCGGAAAAGCTGCCGGAATGGTTCGGCGAGGTGTTCGAGCATCTCGGCGGCAAGGTCGTCGGCAAGTTCAACTATTCCTGGGGCACCACCGACTGGTCGCCGCAGATCGCCAGCATCAAGGCGCTGCCGCAGAAGCCGGACGCCATCCATATTTGCGGCGTGCTGCCCGACGTCGGCATCTTCATCCGCCAGCTGCGCGCCAATGGTTATGACGGCTGGGTCGCCGGCTGCGATGCCTTCGACGACAAGTCCCTGGAAGGCACCGTCGGTGATCCGGCGTCGCTGGAGAAGGTGATGTTCGCCACCCATGGCGCGACCGGCATCGACAGCCCGATCGACAAGTTCCTCGCCCAGTGCAAGGCCGATGGCTACAAGATCAACGGCATCTTCGACGCGCTCGGCGCCGACATGGTGCAGATCAGCTACGAGGCGGCCAAGAAATCCGGCACCGTCGAACCCGCTGCCTTGCGTGAGGCGATCCGCGCACCGGGCGGCTATCCCGGCACCACCGCGCCCACCATCTCCTTCGCCGAGAAGAAGGGTTATCCGGTGAAAGCCGTACCGGTGATGGGCTTCTCCAACGGCAAGCGGGTGCTGATCACCGACACGCCGCCGACCTTCGTGCCGGCGCTGAACTGACGGGCAGCAGGCGATGATGATGAGAGCCTGGCAGGCCCAGTCGTGCTGAGCGTCGACAATCTGGTCGTCCGCTACGGCGCGGTGAGTGCGGTGCGCGACCTCAGCCTGAAGGTCGGGCGGGGCGAACTTGTCGCCTTGCTCGGTCCCAACGGCGCGGGCAAGAGTTCGACCATCAACGCGCTGACCGGCCTAGTCACGCCGGCCTCCGGTCGAATCGTGCTTGACGGCCAGGACATCTCGCGTGTCCGCACCGAGGATCGTATCCGCGCCGGCCTGACCTCGACGCCGGAGGGCCGGCACATCTTCGCCAATCTGACCGTGGGCGAGAACCTGCGGCTGGGTGCAGCGACACGACGCGATCCCAAGGGCGTGCGCGGCGATATCGAACGCTTCCTGGCGCTGTTTCCAGTGCTGTCCGAGCGCTACGGCCAAGCGGCCGGTACGCTTTCGGGCGGCGAGCAGCAGATGCTCGCCATCGCCCGCTCGCTGATGTCGCGGCCGAAGCTCTTGCTGCTCGACGAGCCGTCGCTCGGGCTGGCGCCGAAGATCGTCGTGCAGATCTTCGATTTCATAGGCGAACTCAAGCGGGAAGGGCTGACGCTGCTGGTGGTCGAGCAGAACGCCAAGCAGGCGCTGCGCTTCGCCGACCGCGTCTATGTCGTCAGCGCCGGCACGCTCCGCTATGACGGGCCGCCGGCCGAGCTTGCCGACGAGCATGGCCTCTTCAACCTCTATATTGGCGGGTAGGCGGCGACATGGACTATGCCCTGCAGCAGCTTCTCAACGCGCTGGCCTTCGGCGCGGAATATTCACTGGTCGCGCTCGGCTTGGCGGTGGTGTTTTCCATCATGGGCCTGGTCAATTTCGCGCATGGCGAAATCATCGGCGTCTCTGCCTACAGCGTGTTCCTGGCGGCCGCCCTTGGCCTGACCTCGCCATTCGTGGCCGTGCTGCTTGCCGTCGCCGCCGCCGCCCTTGCGGCGGTCGCCTTCGAACGCGTCGCGTTCCGGCCGGTGCGCTACGCGCCGACGACGACAGGACTGCTCACTGCCTTCGGCGTCTCGATCGTCGTGCAGAACCTGTTCATGCTGCTGATCTCGCCCAAGCCGCAGTCGGTCTCGATCCTCAACGGGCTGAACCAGATGTGGTTCTTCGGCCCGTTCGCGGTGTCTTCGCTGCAGGTGATGGAACTCATCGTTTCCGGCCTGACCATTCTGGCGCTGGTGCTCTTCCTCAACCGCTCGACGCTTGGCCTGGCGATCCGCGCGGCATCGCGCGATTTCGCCACGGTGCGGCTGATGGGCATCAAGGCCAACCGGGTGATCGCCACCGCCTTCGCCATTTCGGGCGCGCTGGCCGGCATCGCGGCCGTCTTCATCATCGCGCGGCGCGGCAGCGTCTCGCCCGACCTTGGTTTCAGCCTGGTGTTGAAGGCCTTCGTCGCCTGCGTCATCGGCGGCTTCGGCTCGCTGGCGGGGGCGGCGGCCGGCGGCATGCTGCTCGGCTTCATTGAAGTCGGGCTGCTGGTTGCCTTGCCGCAGGAATATGGGGGCTTCAAGGATGCGCTCACCTACGTGATCATCGTCGCGCTGCTGGTCTACCGGCCGGAAGGCCTGCTCGGCCAGCGGGTCGAACTTGGCGACAAGGAGATCTAGGGTGTCGCAGACTATCGAAACCACTGCGAATCCGGTTGCGGCTGTCACACGGCCCAACAGCGCCCTGAAGCGCTCGCTTATCGGCGGGTTGGTGACGTCGCTGCCGGTGCTGGTGATCGGGCTCGCGATCCTCAATTTCGCGCCGACCTACTACACCTATCTGGCGCTCGGCGCCTTCGTGAACCTGATCGTCGTCGTCGGTCTGCAAGTGTTCATGGGCAACTCCAACATCGCCAATCTCGGCCACAGCGCCTTTGTCGGCCTTGGCGCCTATGGCGTCGCCATTCTCTCGACGCCGCTGGCGATGAAGAAGCTGTCGATCCCCAACGCGCCATTCGGTTTCGCGACGCTGCAGCTCGACCCGGTGTCCTCTGCGTTGATCGCTCTCGTTGTGGTCGGCATCGTGGCCGCTATCAGCGGCAAGGTCATCAGCCGCTTGTCGGGCGTCGCCGCGACCATCGTCAGCCTGGCGCTGCTGATCATCGTGCATTCGGTGTTTCTCAACTGGACCGATCTGTTCAAGGGCAACCAGGCCTTCTTCGGCATTCCAAAAGTAGTCGGCCTGCCCTGGATGCTGGTGTTCTCGGTGGTGGTGATCGTATTGGCGCGGCTGTTCAAGGATAGCCGCTGGGGCCTGCAGCTGCGGGCCAGCGCCCAGAGTCCGCAAGCCGCCGCTGCACTCGGCATCGACGCGAAAAAGCTGCGGCTGATGTCGTGGGTGCTGTCGGCGCTGATCTGCGGCCTTGCCGGTGTGCTCTATGCCTATTTCGCCGGCACGATCAGCCCAAAACTCTTCTACTTCCAGATGATCTTCAACACGCTGGCGATGCTGATCCTGGGCGGCATGGCCACGGTGACGGGCGCGGTGACCGGCGTGATCGTGCTTTCGGTCGGGCTCGAATTCATCCGCAGCATCGAATCCGGCGTGACGATCGGCAGCGTCCAGCTGCCGCAATTGCTCGGCCTGTCCGGCGTGGCGCTCGGCGTCGTCATCGTGCTGTGCATGGCGTTCCGGCCGAGCGGCATCAGCGGCCGCTACGAGCTCGACGAATTGTTGTCGCGATTTTTGAGGCGCAACGCGAAATAGCGGCGCCCGGCATTCTTGGTGGAGGACTGAAAGTGGAATTTGAGGACAAGGCCGCGGCTTACGCGCCCCAGCTCGAGGCGTTGCAGAAGAAACTCGCGGCCGACGGGGTCGAGTTCATCGAGGTGCATACGGTCGACACGTCGGGCGCGTTCCGCTCCAAGATCGCACCGCTGAAGCTGTCGACGCAGGGCGAATCCATCAACGCCATCCTCTATTGCGTCACCCATGGCGACGGCCAGCCGATGGGCGATGTCGCCTTTGCATCGCCCAGCGCCAATGAGGAGAACGGCTTTCCCAACATCAAGGGGATCATCGATCCGGCGACCGTGGTGCGGCATGGCTGGAAGCCGAAATTCGCCTCGGCCATCACCCGCTCCTACATGCTCGACGGCGCGGTCTGTCCCTTCGATCCGCGCGGCGTGCTGGCTCGTGTCGAGGAGCGCGCCAAGGCGCTCGGCTACGAGCCGATGTTCGCGCTGGAATACGAGTTCGGCATCTTCCATGCCGACCACGATCTGATGCGCGCCGGGCGCTATCGTGAGCTCAAGCCATGGGGCCATTCGCTGATCAACTATGATCTGGTGCGCAGCGGCGAGTATCAGGATTTCGCCGCCGAGTTCATCACCCGGATGAAGAGCATCGGCATCGGCGTTGCCTCGCTGGTCACCGAATATGGCTACGGCATGTATGAATATGCGCTGACGCCAAAGACCCCGCTGCAGGCGGCCGATGACGCCATGCGCGCCAAGCTGCACCTGCGCGAACTCTGCGCCGAGCGGGGCCTGGTTGCCACCTTCATGACCCGCTTCCAGCCGCCGGGCAAGGAAAGCGCCTGTGGCGCGCATCACCATATCAGCCTGTGGCGCGACGGCAAGCCGGCCTTCGCCGCTGGCCCGAACAGGCTGACGCCGCTCGCCGAGAAATTCCTCGCCGGCGTGCTCAGCCGGATGCAGGAAACGCATCTCCTGTTCCGGCCGACGGTCAATTCCTACCGCCGCTTCGACCGTGGCGCCTGGTCGCCGGAAGACGTCGCCTGGGGTTTCGAGAACCGTACCGCGCCAATCCGCGCCATCACCACGCCCAATGACGGGGCCTGCCGGCTGGAGCATCGTGCGCCGGGCGCCGACATCAATCCCTATCTGTCGATCGCGGCGATCCTCGCGGCGGGCTGCGAGGGCATTGAAAAGGACCTGCCACTGGAAGCGCCGGTGACGTCGAACCTCGCCACTCTCGACAAGCCGAAACTGCCGCGCACGCTCAATGCCTCGATCGAAGCCTTCGCGGCATCCGATTTCTGCGCCGAAGCGTTCGGCGAGGCCTTCCGCGACAACTATGCCGAAAGCCGGCGCGCCGAACAGGCGGCGTTCGACGCCTGGCAGGCGTCGCACATCACTGACTTCGAATGGCAGCGCTATTTTGTGAGCTGACGAGGCAGGCCTGTCACATTAGCCGCAGACGCGAACGTCCTCGATCACCCTGTGATGATGGCGCCAATGCACGACCGTTTCGGTATGACAGCGGTGATGCCGGTGGTGGCGCCGGTATTCGCCATCATTGTCGTACTGGACGTTCTGGTCGCCATCATATTGATTGTCATAGCGGCGGTCATGGTGCCGGCGAACAATAATTCCGCCATTATCGGACTCGTCATCCGGTGAATATCGGTTGCCGTCGTCGGACTGGATAATCACGCTAGCGGCTTGCGTTGGCGCAATGACTGCCGCTGTCGCCGTCAATGCCAAAAGGGAAGCTAAAATCAATTTCTTCATTTCGTCCTCCTGCGAGTTCAGGACTTAAACTCGACGTATCAACTCGCGGAAGAACCGAGCGTTCCACTGTAAATCTACACGCTTTGCGACGCAGGAGACATTGCGTTATCGGCCGAAACCATATGATCCAGGCGCACGAAGGCTGTGAGCGGCAGATGATCGGAGGCAACGCGCGAGAGCGGCGTATCGTGCGCTTCGACCGCGGCGATCATTCCGTGCCGATTGGTCATGATCCGGTCTAGCGCCAAGAGCGGCAGGTTGGAGGGGAAGGTCGGGACCGCCGGCGGTTGCGGCCCGAAAGTCGCATGCAGCGTGTTGAGCGCGGAGCGGTTTCCAAGCCGCCACTCGTTAAGGTCGCCAAGCAGCAGGGTCGGCTTCTCGTCGGCGCTGCTCATGATGTCCAGCACGACGCGAGCCTGCTGGGAGCGCGAATGGCGCAGCAAGCCGAGATGGGCGGCGATGACACGCAATGTCCGGTTGCCATCGAGGTCGATCTCCGCCACCACCGCGCCGCGCGGTTCCAGGCCCGGAAGCCTGATCTGATGCACGTCACGGACGACACCCCTCTTGAACAGCAGGACATTGCCATGCCAGCCGTGACCCTTGCCGGTGGCCGAAATCGGCACCGGCACGAGGCCGGTTTCGCGCTCGAGGCGGGGCAGGTCCAGAAGGCCGTCACGGTCGCCGAAACGGTTGTCGGCCTCCTGCAGGGCGATGACATCGGGGTCGATTTCGCGGATGACGCGGCTCGTCCGCTCAGGGTCGAACTTCCGGTCGACACCGATACATTTATGGACATTGTAGGAAGCGACCAGCGTGCCGGTGGCGGCGGTCGCCTTGTGGGCCGCGGCGTTTGCTTTCCGCATCCGCCGGTCGCGGATGGTCAAAAGCATGCTTGCCGGAAGGCTGCGTCCGTTCATTCGCATCGTGTGCTTGCCATTGCTGCTGCCTTCACCATGCACTTCAAATAGAGTCTTTGCGCCTATGTTCCATGATCGACTTCAAACTATCCGGCAAACACGTCGTTTTGTTAAAGCCAGGCCTTCTAGAGATAGGGTGATCCCAGCCACAGGATACGGTCGAACAGCCGGATGATGAAGGGCCGGGCCCGCAAGGAGTCCAGGGTGACAGGGATGGCCGTTTCGATTGCCGATCCAATCCGGGTTTCGATCTCGTGGGCAAAGCCCGCGTCGAGGACCTCCAGATCGATCTCGAAGTTGAGCCGCAACGACCGGGCGTCGAGATTGGACGAGCCGACATAGGCCCAGACGCCGTCGATCGAAAGCAGCTTGGAATGGTCGAATGGGCCTTCCGTGCGCCATATGCGGCAATAGTTCTTCAGGATCTGGTCGAATTGCGCGGTCATGGCGCGGTCGACGAGGAAGAGATTGTTCACCGCGGGCACCACGACATCGATCTCGACGCCGCGTCGGGCGGCGGTGATCAAGGCGCTGATCAGCTCCCGGTCCGGCAGGAAATAGGGCGACATCAGGCGGATCGACTTGCGCGCGACCGAGAACGCGCCGATCAGCAGTTTGTGGTTGGTCTCATTGCTGGCATCGGGTCCGGATGCAACCGCCCGCACCAGCATCGGCTGGCCAGGTGGCGGCGACAGCGGGGCAATTCGCCAGGCATCGCCCTTCAGGGCCTCGTTGGTCGCGAAGCGCCAGTCTTCGGCGGCAACCGAGAACAGGTCGGCGACGACAGGCCCGGTGACCTTGAAATGCGTGTCCCTTGCGCTGTTGGAGCCTGCGAACTCGGCGGAAAAACCCTTGCGGATGTTCATGCCGCCGGTAAAGGCAACCGTGCCGTCGACCACAAGGATCTTCCGGTGGGTCCTGAGATTGGCGTAAGGCAGGCGCAGGCCCATGACGATGTTGCCGTTGAAGACGTCGGCGGGAATGTCGGCCTCGCGCAGATGACCCAGGATGCTAGGGACCGAATAGCGGGCGCCGACGGCGTCGATCAGCACACGAACGGTGACGCCGCGCCGGACGGCACCGGCCAGCGATTCGACGAAAAGCAGGCCGACGGCGTCATTGTCGAAAATGTAAGTCTCGAGCAGGAGGCTGCGTTCGGCGCCATCGATGGCCGCGCACATGGCGGCATAGGCCTCGTCGCCGGTCTCCAGTACGTCGATGGCATTGCCTGGGTTGAGCGCGCGCCGCGCCACCCTGTCGCCCAGTGTCCGCAGACCGGTGAAGCGCTGCCCGTACCGTTCGACAATGAGTGTCTCCTCGGCAGCGACGTCACCCTCGTGCTTGGCGGCCACCGCATCGCCGGCAAGCGGGCGCTGCGCGGTGATCGTGGCACGGCGAATGCGGTTGATGCCGGCCACGGCATAGATCAGCACGCCGAGGATCGGTGACAGCACCATCACGCCGACCCAGCCGGTGGCGGCGCGGACATCTTCCTTGGTCATGACGGCGTGGGCGATGCCGACGGTCGCCATCACCACCGAGATGATTGCCAGGATTTGGGTCCAGTGAGTCGTAATGGTGTCGAACATTGCCGGGACTATCCAGCGAGCGATTGCAGAAGGCAATGCGGCCGATCATGCTTCACATTCGCAGGTGGCGCCCATAGCTCGGTCAGCACTTTGGATAGGCGTCAGCGCCACGGGATTGGCCAGGGCAAAACATCGGTTCTGCGCGCTCCAGCGTCGCCTTGCCGGGTCCCATGGAACGTTGCCGCGCCGCGGTCGTTTAGTCCCGGTGCCACTGCCATCGGAGCGTGACCATGAAGAAAACCTACGTCAAACCCACGCTTGTGAAACGCGAAAAACTAACCGAGCGCACGGCGCAAATCGTGGCATCCGGGATCATACTGAGCGAGTAGCCGCACCTTCGCGAGCCGGAGTTCCCGCTCCTGCGAACAGATGCACAGTGTCGATTGGCATTGAGTTGTTGACGGCCGCTTCTGTGTTTCGAGATCACCGAGGATCGGTGAAGTTGAAGTCGCGGAGCGTCTCACCGCACCCTTGGGCGAGAGTACCCCCGACGGCGTCAAAACAGTGTGGAGAAAGTGGTAGCGGGAGAGCGCTACCGCCAATACAGCGCTGCAACCGAGTTCGTCTGTTAATGGGACTTCGCAAGAGAGCTCAGCAGATTCAAATCCTGTCCCCGCAACCAATTTCATCATAAATCAATTACCGTCCCGGTCTAACCGGGGCGGTTTTTTGCGTCCCGGGCAACGCTGCGCCAAGGGACCCTGGCGGCCATGCGGTAGCCATAAGAGCTTGGACCCGTGACATTGCCCGTACGGCACTCTTGATTGAAGTTTCGTTTTGCCGATCGCTGCGTTGCGTACTGTCATCCAGGGATGACCGCAGGCGACGAGCCAATCAACGCCAGGCGCTGCCATCAGGGTCCCAACGTCCGCGCGCGCCTTCTGGGACGCTTAGGCTGACGATGATCGGTCCGAAAAAGTGTCGAAGCTCACCTAGCAGCTGTGAGAAAGGGGGCGGCTTCATCACAGGCGGCGTGCGGCGCAGAAAGCCTTTCCAGAGGCCTTGCTCCGCGATCGCTGCGAAGGGCTCGGTTAGGCCGACGGGCATCTCCGTTGGGATGGCCGTCCCGCGGCGGTGCAGTGTTCCGCCGACTGCCTCCACTACATTGGTCATCTCGAACGGGAATATGCGCGTGGCTACCCAGATGTCGTGGAAATCCTTGACGCGGCCGTTGGTCTGCCCGAAGCGGATCATTGCCTCGAACTTCTCGGCGATCATAGTCTCGGGCGGGTACATGAGGATGCTGGCTTCTGGCAGGCCCGCCAAAAGAGACGGAAAAATTTCCACTTTCGGCGGCGGGTAGACGTGATCCCCAAAGCCGATGTCGACCTGCACGGTGATGACCGCGCTGGCCAAAGTCGCTTTCAGGGTTAGCCGGGCGCCTTGATACTTGTCGTCTTCGCGGACCGCCTCGATCTTCAGCGTAGCTGGGTCGAACAGGATGCCGTCCTCCGGAAGCTCCATCTGACAAATGTGTTTGAACAACGTCATCAGGGCCTCGGGGGCGGGGTCCCCGTAGCCGAGTAGGTCGAGGTCGCCGGTAGGCCGAAGGGCGTGCTTGGGCCAGGTGACGAACAGCATGGCCCCTTTCAGGACATAACTCTCGGCCGCGTCGGTCTGGCTAAGGCGGAATAGCAAGCGTTCAATGGCGTAGCGCGTCAGGACCCGCTGGAAATCGTCGCCATTTGTTTTGGCGTGGGCGAACAGCCGCGCGCGGATTGATGCGGCTGGATCTTTGATGACTTTGTCCTTCATTGCATAGCCTTGATGAATGGCTCCATTCGGCTGGTCACCCGGTCGATGGCGGCATACTTTATGAGCTCGCTAACGGTCGTCTTCCGCTGCTTCAGGGCGTCGCGCAGGGCCTCGATCGCCACGTCCTCGCCTACTTGCCGGCGATGCTTAAAACAGTCGGCGACGGTCTTGGCGACGCCGTAGATCGGCACCGGCACCCCTTCTATCATCACTAGCTCGATCGCGGCCGTCAGGGCTTTCCCAGTTGCTCGGACGACTTCAATCTTAAGGTTCCTCGTGTTCGGCGTCCTGCCCTTGTGGGGGATTGTCATCCAGACCACATGTGGCAGCTGGGTCGTCAGCTCATGGTGACGGAGCGCACTGATAAGGCTGATGACGCCATTCGGGACAAGGCGCGCCGCTTCCGCCAAATTGTGCTCGATATGCTCACCAACGTGGGCAGAATCCTGATAGAGTCCGCGGCCTAGACGAACCAGGTCTCCGGTGTCAGTCAGGCGTTTGAGGTAGGTCAGGGGGATGCCGGCAGCCTTGAAGTCTCGCGCTCGGGCTATGCCTCGGGCACGGACCAGATCAAGGGCGCGTTCGCGATAACCCATATGACGACCAGCCACAATGTTACCTATTGTCGGCATAAATTAGGTATTGTCAACACAAGGTAACGGTTGAGATTTTCCTTCTGATGTCATATATTTCATATGACCATGAGAAACTCCAGTCCCCCCACGGAACTTACACCCAAGCATGTTCGGGCTGCGCGCGCTCTACTGGCTTGGTCGCAGCAGGATCTTGCGAAGGCGGCGCGCGTGGGAACATCGACCATCGCCGATTTCGAGCGCGGCTCACGTACACCGGTCGCCAACAACGCTCAGGCCATCCGCACCGCCCTGGAGAGCGCGGGCATCACCTTCCTGCCCACGGGCGCGGTAATCGGTCCCGCGGTGCCGTCTATCGCCGGCGGCGAGGCGACCGGAACTCCGGTTCGCTGGGTCAGTGCGCAAGACCTATCGGAATGGGCTGACCGCACAGACGGTTCGGTCAGCCTGCCTACGCTACTCGCCAAACTGGTCCAGGCTGCGCTCGACCCCAACATCGAACTGCGTTTCCCGTCTGATGAAGGCGTTCGTCACCCCGGATGGGACGGCGTTACCGTCGCCGTCAACGGTAACGCTTACATCCCGAAAGGGCGCGCTGGCTGGGAACTCGGCGCCCAGCGGCGAAACATCCAGCAGAAGGCGACGGAAGACTACGAGAAGCGGACGGCCACACCGAGTCCCCTCGATCCCGCTACGTCCGCCTATATTTTCGTCACGCTGCGGCATTGGCCGCAGAAGGACGCCTGGGCCAGGTCCCGTCAGGCACTGGGGCCATGGCGGGAGGTACGCGTCTACGATGCTGATGACCTGGTGCATTGGATCGAGCAGCATCCGGCAGTTGGCCTCTGGATCGCGTCGCGTCTCAACAAGCGGCCGCCCGGGACGCGAGAACTCGATGAGCTATGGGAGGAGTGGTCGCTCGCTACCGAGTGGCGACTTACCGAGGACCTCGTGCTCGCCGACCGGAGCGAGGATTCGGCCGAGGTCCTGCGCTGGCTGCGCGGCGAACCGTCCGTCCTTTCCCTTCAGGCGACTACGACCGAAGAGGTGGCCGCGTTCTTTCATGCTGCGCTGAGCGAACTTCCGGACGATCTCGCGGCGGCCTATCGCGCCCGCACGTTGGTGGTTACGACGGCCGAGGCGGCCCGCTCCCTGAGCAATGCTAGGGGGCCGCTGATCCTGATTTTCACCGAACCTGATCCGGGTCTTGCCCGCTCCCTCGCCAACCGGGGCCATTTCGTACTCCTGGCCTATGACGAGCGTCTGATCGGACGCGGCGAGGTCCGAGCCCTGGCTCGGCCATCTCGAGAAGGCATCGCCAACGCCCTCCAAGCAGCGGGCATAGGCGAACCACGGGCGCAGGCGCTGGCTCGCGACAGCGCACGAAATCTTGCCGTCTTGCGTCGGCTCATTCCGGGCGCTCCTGGACGTCTGCCGTGGTGGGCGGAAGCGGCCCCGCCGAAGGCGCTATTGGCGGCGCTGCTCGCCGGCGGCTGGGTCGAGACCTCGGAGGGCGACCGAGCGCGTCTGGCCGAACTTGCAGAGCAGCCCTACGACGCCGTCATCGCCGACCTTGCGACGTTTGTGGGCGCCTTCGACAGTCCGCTGCAGAAGGTTGGTGAGGCATGGCGCATAGCGTCGCCGTCTGACGCCTGGATTCTGCTGGCCCACTACCTAACGCCCGCCGATCTCAACCGTTTCGAGAATGTCGCTCAAGCGGTCCTTGGTGCGCCCGATCCTCGTTTTGACATGGAGCCAGACGACCGCTGGATGGCCGACATCCATGGTGTTCAGCCGAGCTATTCAGGCCTTCTGCGACATGGCGTGGGCCAGGTGCTGATCCTGCTGGCACTCTGGGGGGGCAAGATTCGCACCGTAGCAGACGCGCCGAGACGCGCGGACGCAATCGTTGCGCGACTGCTACGAGGCGCCGACGAGCGGCGCTGGTGGTCACTGTCTGGCGACTTTCGGCTGCTCGCCGAGGCTTCGCCCGATGCCTTCCTTACGGCTATCGAAGACAGTCTAGACCACAACGATCCGCCGATTGGCGCTCTGTTTGGGCACGATGACGGCGGCGTCTTCGGTACCGAGCACCTGTCCGACCTGATGTGGGCGCTGGAATCCCTTGCATGGTCACCCGATTGGATGCCGCGCGTAACTCATGCCTTGGCACGTCTCGACGCGATAGACGTCAAGCCGCGCAAATACATCAATGGGCCGATGAACAGTCTGAAGGAGGTTCACCTGCTCTGGAGCCCACAGACCTATGCTACGCAAGAGCAGCGTATTCGCGCGCTCGACTTGATACGCAAACGCGAACCGGCGACGGCGTGGAAACTAATGCTCGGCGTGCTGCCGAGCGGGCACGACATCTCAAGTCCGTCGCCCCAGCCGCGCTGGCGCGATTTCAGCGTCGACAAGCCGGAAGTGGTGACCTGGAATCTGATCGGCCAGGGCGCCGCAAGTATCCGCGAGCGGCTGATCGCCGACGTGGGCATCGATCCTCAGCGATGGTCGGCGTTGCTGGATCGGTTTGGCGACCTTGCGCCAGACCTAGGACACGCACTTGCGACGTTGGAGGCGGCTGAACCAAAGGTCACGAACAGCAGCGATCGTGCCGTCTTCTGGGAAAAGCTTCGGCGCGTCCTGCACCACCATCGACAGTTTCCCGACGCACAGTGGTCATTGTCGGAGGAAGTGCTGCTACGATTGGAGGCGGTCTACGAGCGCTTTGCACCCAGCGACTCACTGGCTCTGGCTGCATGGCTGTTCGAGAACTCTGTCGCTTTGCCCAAACCTGCGGGCAAAGGATGGGAAGCCGAGCAGCGCGAGGTAGAGGTGGCCCGCCAGGTGGCCGCTGAAACCCTCTTCAAGAAGGGAGGGATCCCGGCGATCCTCGGCCTAGCTCGACTGGTAGAAACAGCTGGCCACATCGGCAAGGCACTCTACGACAGCGGCATCACGACCGTCGACCTGGATGCCCTGATCGAAGCGGCTGCTAGAAGCGACGATCCGCACGAGCGTGACGTCGCCCACGGCCTCATCATCTCGGCATTCCGAGACCGCAACGTGACATGGGCTGAGGCGCTGATCGCCCGGGTGCGAGCGGACGCCTGGGGCCAGGACGCTATGATGACGGTCCTGCGCGCCCTGCCTAGCGGCCGATGGACCTGGGACCAGGTCGCGTCGATCGGAGGCGAGACGCTGGCGACCTACTGGCGCCGCGCACCGGTCTTTTGGATAGACGGAGACAGCGAAGCCATCGTCTACGCCATCCGCCAACTGATCGACGTGGGTCGGGCCAGTCACGCTCTGATGCTCGTAGGCCGTCGCGACAAGTCGGTCGGTCTTCCGTCCGCCCTGCTGCTTGAGGTGCTGGAGCAGGCGGCGCGCCAACCCGCTGAGAACCAGGCCGACGGCAACGAGGCTACCATGTTCCAGCACTATGTCGCCGAGACGCTGACGGAATTGGACGGCCGTGATGATGTTGATCGCGATGCTCTGGCGATGGTGGAATGGAATTACCTGCGCGTCCTTGAGTACTCTCGCCGACCCCCGAAGGTGCTGCTGTCAGTTCTTTCGGAACAGCCGAAGCTATTCATCGAAATGCTAAGCGCCGTTTTCAAACCCAGCGCCGAAAGCGGGATCGAGGAGCCCGAGCCAAACGATCCCGAACAGGCGCACGCGGTTGCCCGCCAGGCCTACCGGCTATTCGAACTCTGGAACCACATCCCTGGCCAGCGCGAAGGCAACAGCATCGACGGCGAGACGCTGGAAGCCTGGATCAAGGACGCGCGCGCGCTGGCCAAGTCGGTCGGCCGGCTCGACATCGCCGATAGCAAGATTGGCCAGATGCTTTCCTCTTCGCCCCAGGGCGCAGATGGGAACTGGCCCGCGGAGCCCGTCCGCGACGCTCTCGACATTTTCCGAAGCAAATCCATGCTGGAGGGGTTTCGCGTTGGCAAGGCAAACCGGCGTGGCGTGACCACTCGAATGCCAGGCGATGGCGGCATTCTGGAGCGGAACGAGGTGACGAAGTACCGACACTGGGCGAAGGCCATCGCCTTCGAGCACCCTTACACTGCCAAGGCGCTGAACGAGCTTGCCGACAGTTATGATTGGCAGGCGAAGCGGGAGGATGAGGATGCCGAGCGGCGCGACTGGTCCAGCTAATCTGCTAAACGACGGTCTATGCGCAGTATCACTGCGTCTCGTAACTGAACGTCAGCTATTTGCAATCTGATCCTGCTAAGCTGCCGGCCCGTCGGGCGCCAGGTTCACGAGGCGTCTAGTCTAGTCCACCTGGGTTCTTGGAAGCTTTTCGAACTTTCTGGGTCGCGCCGCCAAGCGACGTGAGAAGAAGCGAAACGGTAAAGGCATCATATGGTAGGTCATGCAAAGCGACGAGCTCCCCAGCATCTGATCGACGAGCGCGGAATTGCGCTGCTGAAGCGCGTAATGCCGGTGAACTGGGTACTGCGCGAGTACAGACCTGACTACGGCTTGGACTATGCGGTGGAGGTCTTCGAGGATGCGGGGACGCCGTATCCCCAGACGCTCGGTGAACATTTCTTCATTCAGCTGAAAAGCACCGACTCCCCGAAAATTGGAAGCCTGCAACTGCATCGTCGCGGCAATGTCGAAAAGGGTCGGGAAAAGCTCGATGACGAGCCTTCCATGTCGATCGAGACATACAGGCTCAGCCTTGAGACGTCTGAACTCGTCACGATCGAAAGGATGGGGGTCGGGCTGCCGGTCCTGCTGGTTATCGCCGATCTCACACGGGAGAGATGCATCTTCGTTTGCCTCAATGACTATATCGACAAGATCCTCGTTCCGCGTTTCGACGACTACCGTGATAAGGAACACCGGACCATACACCTGCCCTGCACCAACGACGTCTCTGGGACTGTCGGGCGTATAGCGCTACGCTGGTATGCCAAGCGTTCAAAGCTGTTCTCAGCGTTCCAGAGATTCACCTTTCAGCACTCGGAATTGAACTGGGCTGAGAATGGCGACTGGCGATCGCTAGCGGAACACTTCGCCCAGAAGATTGCGAGATACGACTTCTGGGACGACGTCGAGATGTGTCCGATTATCGGACACTACCGCGATGGTCTGCGGCGGTTCATCGAGACGGGGCAGCCTGGCCTCATCGAGCGGTCAATCCCTCTCGTCGACGTTAGGACGTTCGAGGGAGAAATGGATGACCACCTAAGAAAGGTCGATGTGTTCCTCCTGTGGCAAGGCTTGTCGATCCTGCCGAAGAACTACGAGGATGTTTGGAGGGAGTGGTTCCTGCCGACTGATTTGGGCCAGGCACTAAGCACCCCAATGGAAGAAACATAGGGTTTGTCGATTGACTGGGGGCCTATCCAGATACGTACTCAGCTGTCTTGTGTCCGACATGACATTTTCGAGCGCTCGAATGCCGGCTTCCTCGCCTACACAAGGCAGCCCTTTACGCCGCTTTCTTGTTCTTGCGTGACAGCGTGTATCGTGTCGTCTTCACAGGAATGAAACGAATGATGATCTCTTGGAATTTGCAGACCTTGCGCAGGTGGTCGTGCATTAGCTTGAGCTCATACTGAGCTATGAGTGGGATGTCGCCCTTTGAAGGTGCTGCCGTGTTCTTATCGTAGAGCAGCCAGAGACATAGGACGTAGTCGGCGCCGTGGTTGTTCTCAATCTCAGGCTTTATGTAATCAAGATATTCTGCCCGTTGCGGGCTCGGGCTCTTTTCAATGAATTCTCGGATTTCCCTGAGAAAAGTGTCATCGTTGAGGAATGCTTCGCAATAGAATTTTGCTTGAGAAAATAGGTAGTTGATCGATGACGCGTCTTTGTACTGCTTGGCATTTATGATTCGCACCACTCCGTCGCCCCGCAAGTCGAGAACATCGCAAAACTCCTTATCCTTGCGACCTGCACCAATTTGGAGCTTGGCGCGGTCGAACAGGACGCAAGTCGGACGCAGTTCGACAATTCGTGCATTGAAGATCGCTTCACTGTTCCTCTTCGCGGCATCATCACTTATGTCGATATCGAGATACCAGTCTTCCGGCGCTTCCTCCTGCACACGGTCGGCAATGAACTCGACGATGGACTTATAGAAATCGGGATCGACCTGAACCCATCGGCCATCGTTCAGAATGAAATAGCGGCCGTCGAGCTCATGCTCGTAGACCAGACAATTATATATCGACCAGCGCCGATAACCCAGGACACGTTCCTCAGCTGTCGAATAAGCAAAGATACGCTTCTTTTGGAGGTGATCAACAGTGATAGCTTCCGGCGTCTTGAACACCTTCTCCATCTGCTCGGGCTCAAGGAACGAATAGATCGTGTTTTCTCGCTCAGCCTTATTGGAATAGGAGAAACTGTAGTCCTCTTCCAAAAGGAACTCGGGGATGCACAGCTCGATCTTGCCATAGTCCTTCGCTCTTAGTGCCGCGATCAAGGCAGCGTCGAGAATGGCGGCATCCTCATCCGATGCAGGCTGGAAATTGCGGTAGTTTGGGAACAAGGCGATATAGTCCCGGGCGCCGAAGCGGCCGAGGAACTCCTGGCACTGTGCGATGACTTTTTTCCAGCTAAGCTTTTCCTCGCCGATCACCTTCACTGTTAGGCTGTCACGCCCTTGCAATGTGGTGTTTCGGTTGCCCTTTATGTGTGCCGATATGTACCTCAGGTCCTCCGCCTCGCTCAAGCCAAACACGAAGCTGTCGGACGGCTTGGTGGCCTGACGGTCGATATGGGTCGGCGTGATGGTATTGCTCTGACTACGTGTTTGGCGAATTTCCTCGTTGCCGCACATGTTCATCGCGGTCTTGATGCCGAAATCTGGCTCGAGCATTTTTCTGTTCAGGTAGCCCACCGCGCTCCGGCCAAATACCGCAGCGAATAGTCGCTTATCGACCGAGATCAGAAGTAAGCCGTTGGGGCTTTGACTGGTGGAGCTGAAGGTAATTGGGACATCGCCCATTTGCTCGTTGATGAAGTCAAGCCACGGAGGATTCTTCCGAACTGATTTCGCTTCGAAATAGATGAAGCGACAGGCTGCGTCCTCCACTTCGAAGTCGAACGTCTGAACAGCCTTCTCGCCTTCCAGGTCGGCCTCGTCTTCGATAATCGAAACCATTGTGACGCCTTCCTTCGCGAGAAAGAAGGTTATCTGTGCAATCTCTACCCCGGTGCCTTCCATCGAAATCCGCCCAAGCCTAGATATTCTAAGATTCCTGACCAAAAAACCACTATATTCAGGTAATTGGTGTATTCAATGTGGAATTTTGCGCAATGCTGAGCAGGGATTTAAGGTTGGTCTATGGAAAGTCATAATTTCGAGCGCCTCAAGGCGCACATTCTGCCGCTTTCGGTCTCGCAGGTATTTGACGTCGCCCGGACGGAGTGGTTCCTTGAAGCGATCGAAATCAGTGATGAATTCGACAACTGTCCCTGCGGGCAGGAGATCAAGGAGCATTGCTACATCCGCAATCGGCTGAACGGGTATGCAACTTACGTCGGCAACGTGTGTATCAACCGCTTTATCCAGATCGATACCGGTAATCTGTTCGAAGGCCTAAGACGCATCGCCGCGGACATCAGCGCTAACGCCAATCACGATCTGATCGAACACGCTTGGCGCAACGGTTATCTGTTTGGCGAGAAGGAATACACTTTCCTCAAGCAGACGGTCTTAAAGCGGAGGCTCTCCCAGCCACAGAGGGCGTGGAAAGAGAAGATCAATCGACGCATCCTGGCCAAGACAAAGGTGCGACAGAGAACGCAACGTTGAGTCAGTGGCGGTAGCCACTCGCTATTCCGTATTGCTCCCTGCAAAATTCCTCAACAGCCGGGCTTTCGGTTAGAAAGGCGCAGCTGACTTACTAAAGCGACGGCTCGTTGAGATGCGTCAAAATCTGACCAGACCGCACTGGATCGATCCTGTCTGCCTCTGCGAGTGCCCAACGTTGCCATGCGTCCAGTGTCGATGCATCGATATCAACCGAACCATCATCGATCGCGCGACGGACGCGCTCAACAAGCACGCGAATGTCTTCAGCCTGACGCAGCAGCTCCCCGCTGGTCCGCAGGTTTTGCAGGCGCTTTTGGTTGAGTTGGACTAACCATTCCTGGCGCTGCTTTTCCTTTTCGATCCGCTCCCGCTCTGCGCGCTCCTCGTCTTCCCGCAGGCTAGCTCTGAACTTTTTCTCGCCCGCCACGATGATCGCAGCCGCAATCTCAGCGATCTTTGACTCAAGCTTGGCGTCACCGTCATCCTGCCAAGAAACTGTATTCTTGCGGTCGAACCCCGGATCGATCCGCAGGGCAAGTGAGGTTGATGCTGGCAGGTCCGGCGCCGGCCGCAGGTACCCCTGCTGACGCACGGTTCGGTGGCTGCCGACTATTCCAATTTCCAAGCCAACATGTGTGTCGCCGATCGCTGCTCCCGCGTGAATTTCTCCATCGCGCTCGTAGGCACCACCGTCGTGGCCGCGCTTGCTAAGCGCCAAAAACAACGCGTTGAAGATTCTCAGTCGTCGCTTGCCTAGTGGATTGTCGAACTTGGGTTCGTCAAAGGTCCACTCGCGTTCTGCATTCTTATCGCGGCGGCGCTGCTCCTGCTTCAGTATTTGAACGAGCCCTTTGTGAGGCCTGTCCAACGTGTGTGGGACGGAAGCTTTGCCAATCGCCTTCAACTCTTGTGCGTGGAGTTCGTCGAGGTCTTCTGGAACCAGAGCCGATGCAAATGGCCCACTCGATGGAAGAGGAGCTGCTATCGGCAGCACCTTTTTGAAGCGGGCGTCGACACTTGCTCGGCCCAATTCACCGGGGCGCCTCGGTGGCGCTTTGGGTAGTACTGGCACCTTCTTTCCGGCACGGATTTTGTTCCAATATCCTTGCGGTGGCGACGCAACTCCACATCGCGTCAGCAACTTCTTCAGCCCTACGTCGGACAGTTCAAGCTTCGCCGCCAAGTCCCGCATCGGTGCCGACCATGCGAACGCAATCAGATCGTCGGGCAACACAAGAATGTCTTTCTGCCACACGTCGGCTTACCTCCATCTTGTTCAACCAGGCTGTTTTTGGCAGGCCTTCGCAGTGTCGATATGACAGGCCGGCCAGCGCGATCTAAGGGTCAAATCTGGCAACTCCAACGTGCCCTCGATCGTGCCAGGGATGCGCCTATATCATCAAGGCGGCTGCAGATTGACTGCAGCTGAAGCAGCGCTCTCAGTGAGCATCAGCGGGACGCTTCAGAAGCGATCTGCTCCCTTTCGTAGTTCCTCGCGCAGCAGGGGGTAGCCGGACATTACCGCGTGACAAGCGAGGTTTGGTGCTGTCGAGCGAGGGCCACGAAATACGACCGAAGACCGATTGCCGCCCGTAATCGGGGCGAGCGCCTGGCAGAGCAGCAAAACTGTGCGTCGACCGCTAGTCAACTGGCGGTGGCCGACGACTCGGCGGCAAAATCTGCGCCTGTGAAGCAACGCAGGAGGCGAACGATGGAATTCTTTTGCGGACTGGACGTAGCGATGGACGAGACAGCGGTGTGCGTCGTCGACGATCATGGCGCGGTGCATCTTGAGACGACGGCCGTGACAGATCCCGATGCGCTGTTTGCGGTGTTGAAGCCGTTTGTGCCGCGCTTGCGCCGCGTCGGCCACGAGGCTGGCGCGTTGTCGTCCTGGCTGCATCCGGAGCTGAAGAAACTCGGCCTGCCGGCCGTCTGCCTGGAGACACAGCATGTGCGCGCCGCGATGTCGGCGCAGCGCAACAAAACCGACAAGGCTGACGCGCTCGGCATCGCCCATATCATGCGCACCGGCTGGTTCCGCCAGGCCCATATCAAGTCGGAAAGCTGCTACCGGACGAAGCTTCTCTTGACGCATCGTCGCAATCTGAAGGCAAAGTTCCTCGACCTGGAGAATGCCATCCGGCACTCGCTGAAGGCATTCGGCATACGCTTGGGCAAGGTCGGACGCGGGGCCTTCGATCAGGCGGTGCGCGCCGCGGTCGCGGAAGATCCACTGTCGTCCGAGCTGATGGACGCCATGCTGTCGGCGCGCGCAGCACTGTGGCGGCAGTATTGCCGGCTACACGATCTCGTCGTCAAAATGGTGGCGCGCAGCGAACTGTGCCGACGCTTCATGGCGATCCCTGGCGTTGGCCCGGTGACAGCACTTTCCTTCATGACGGCGATCGACGACCCGTCGCGCTTCCGCCGCTCACGCGACGTCGCGGCCTACTTCGGGCTAACCTCGCGGCGCTGGCAGTCGGGCACCTCGATCGACGTCCAGGGTCCCATATCGAAGGCCGGCGATGCTGACGTGCGACGCTCGCTCTACGAGGCGGCGTCGGGGCTGATGACGCGCTTCAAGGGCAGGGACAAGGTCAAGAGCTGGGGCCAGGCGATCGCCAAACGCTCATGCCACCGCAAGGCCTGTGTCGCCGTGGCGCGCAAGCTGGCGGTGATCATGCACGCGATCTGGACCGACGGCACGTTCTATGTCGGCGATTCCGCGGCAACCCAAGCGGATACCGGCCGGCGTGCCAATGACAAGGCCCGCAAGCTGCTGGGAGCGCATGGATGAGCAGAAGATCGACAGTCGAAACGCATGGCGTCGGCACGCTGACGGGCGCCATCTGACACAAGGAATCCGCTCCGGCGGATGAGGACCGATGCAGACCAGGAACGACGGAACGCACGTTATCTTGCCTGCGGCCGCGCCGATCGCGAGACCGCCGGACCGCGCCGGATTGCCTGTGACGATGCTCCGTCACTCCGATGGAAAAGTGCGCCACGACGGTTCCCGTGCTGCAAATAAGCAGCGCTGCTACGCCGTCGCAGAGCGCGGAAGACTGCACGGCGCATCGGGACTCAACGCAAGAGTACGGGATCGTGGCATAGAGCATAGAATAATGTATTATCGTAGATTAGGAGAGAAACGACGATGGAAAACAAGTCTCGCAAAATACGACCGATTAAGACGGCAAGATAAAAGCCCGCAGGGTGCGCGCTTCAGCGGTCGTTTGTTTTCAATGCGTTAAGTGGCAATTTCACAATGTTTGAATATTCGTCGCACCTTTTGGCGATGACAATTTCTGAATGGTTTCGGCAGCTTAACGCAATGTGCGGTGCTCGGGCAACGAAAGGTTGGAGCCGGGAAGGGACGCGATCGGCGCACTGCCGCCCGTTTCGGCTAAGTAGAAGAACTTGAATGTGTTCTGGTAGGTCGAGTTCGCTACTCGCCTCGATATCCAAACGATATCTGGCCGACGCAATGGCCAGCCAGCGTTGAAAGCCCGATGGACGTTGTTCGGGCACCCCTCTCTATCACGTTCCAACTTTCATCAGGGCGTTAGCACAATCGCTCCGCGTGAAAGGCCGCCCTCGATGTCCGCGTGGGCCGTCGCAGCGTCGGCAAGGGCGTAGGTACGCCAGATTTTTGGCACGATAGTTCCGGCTGCGACTGCATCGAACACAGCTCGGGCACGCTTTCGGTACTCGTCTACATCGCTGATGTGAGCAGCCAGTCCAGGTCTAGTCAGGTAGAGTGAGCCTTTGCTGTTTAGGGTTTCGACGGCGACCGGATCGGGCTTGCCCGACGATGCGCCAAACGAGACCATCAAGCCACGCGGACGGAGGCAATCGAGGGAGGTGGCGAATGTCTCACGCCCGATCCCGTCGTAAACCACATCTGCTTTGTTCCCGCCGGTCGCGGCCCGGATACCGTTGGGTAAGTCGTCCTGGCCCCATACCAGCACAGCAACACAGCCGGCCTCCTTGGCTGCGTCGATGCTTTCCGCACGAGACACAACGCCGATAACGCTAGCGCCCAAATGCGTCGCCCAGCGCGATAGGATTTGGCCGACGGCACCAGCAACGCCGTATAGAAGTACCACGGTCCCCTTCGTAACAGGATAGGTCGAGAATATCAGATACTGCGCGGTCAGTCCTTTGAAGAGGATCGACGCAGCATCTTGCGCCGATAGAGTGTCTGGCAGTCTTAAGAGGCGCTCCACCGGGTACAGCCGACCACCGGCATAGCTCCCGAGCGGTCCAAGCGCGTAGGCGACGCGATCGCCTACAGCGAAATCGGTAACGCCAGCCCCAAGCGCGGCGACGCGGCCCGCGCCCTCCAGACCGATGCCTCCCGGCAGCGTGATCGGCACGCCACCCTTGCGCTGCGTTACATCGAGATAATTGACCCCGATCGCTTCCTGGTCGAGCCAGACCTGTCCCGGCCCGGGGACTTCGCGGTCGACGATGCGAAGCTGCAACACCTCAGGGCCACCCGTGTGATCGAGCCATATCTGCGTCGTCATGCTGGATCCTCTCTTCAGCCGTTGCAGCAACGCCACAACGGTTCAGAAAATGGCAGGAAATTGCCCCGACGTGCTCGCCATAGGCGCCTCATCATCACAGCTTCGGGTGCAAGTTCCGCACGCGGCTGACGCTTTCGAGCAGCGACGCCACATGCAGGATGGTCGACTCTGCCAGCCAGCTACCAACGATCTGCACGTTGATCGGCATGCCTTCCTTGCTTGTGCCGAAGCGCATCGAGATGCCGGGCAGGCCCGTGACGTTGAGCGGCACGGTCGCGCCCTGGAGGTAGGTCGCATCGACCGTCTGCCCGTCAATGACAAACTCATCGACGTTATGCTTGTGGGCCGGGATTGGCAGGACATGCGTGATGAGCGCATCGAAGCCGCGAAAGTATTCCGCATAGCCGTCGCGGATACGCTCTGCCGCCTGCTCGGCATCAATGTAATCGGCCATCGACGTATCGGGCAGCGACAACATGGTCTTCGCCATCTTGTACGTCTGGTCCTCGTGACCGGCGGTCGCCTCGCGGAAGGCGGGCTTCATCTCCATCACGTGAAGCCTGTTGAAGACGTCGAGCGCGAAATCGCGTTCCAGAGCCGGTATACCGACCTGCTCGACCTGGATCCCGAGGTCCTTGAGCGCCTCGGCTGCGGCCTTGACCGTGCCAGCAACTTCGGGATCGACCGGCCCAAAACCTGGGCCGACCATCCAACCGACGCGGAGCGAACGATAGGGCTGGCGACCGATACCGGCGTCGAATTGAACGGTGCTGGTCGCGAACGCATCGTGGCCGTCCGGGCCGATGAGCTGAGAGAAGGCGAGCGCGATATCGCGCACCGAGCGCGCCATCGGACCGACATGCCAGAAGCGGCGCGGTGCGCGTGGCCAGATGCCGGTCATCGGCACTCGGCCGTGTGTCGCCTTCATGGAGGTAATGCCGGTCTGTGCGGCCGGCCCACGCACCGAGATCGCCAGGTCGGTGCCAAGCCCGATCGGAGACATGCCGGCTGCGATGGCGGCAGACTCACCGCCGCTCGAACCGCCCGGCGTTCGAGTCACGTCCCAAGGATTATTCGACCGTCCGGAGAGAAGATTGTCGCTCTCGATCCAATAGGAGAACTCGGGAAGATTGGTCTTGCCAAGCAAAATGCCGCCGGCCTTCTTCATGCGGGCGACGCTTGTCGCATCGGCGTCTGGCAGCCGGCCCTTGAAGATCGGCGAACCGCGCTGTGTCAGCACGCCCGCGGTATCGATCGAGTCCTTCACGGTGAACGGCACGCCATGCAGCGGTCCCAGTTCGTCACCGGCCAGCACGGCAGCTTCAGCAATCTTTGCGGCGGCGATCGCGCCATCGGCGACGGTTACGATCGCGTTGATCGAGGGGTTCACGGCTTTGATCCGGTCGAGGTGGTTCTGCACCACCTCGACCGGGGATACCGCCTTGGTGCGGATTAGCTCAGCAAGCTTGGTTGCATCGGAAAAGATAATGTCGTCGCTCATCGGAAATACCTACCTATCGTTCGTTAGGCTATGACGCTTAGGCCTTTCATTTGGCCCCGTCAACAGCTAACTAACGACTGTTAGGTTTTTTGGAGAAGAGACGATGGCAGCGACCAGTGCGAAGGAAGTGATCCTCACGGAAGCACGGCGGATCGCACAGGCCCACGGCTATGGCGGCATGAACTTCCGCGAGTTGGCAGATCGCGTCGGCATCAAGCCGGCTAGCATCTACCATCACTTCGCGAGCAAGGCGGACCTGGGGGCTGCGGTGGCCAAGCGCTATTGGGAGGACGCGGCGGCCAACCTCGACGCGATTCACACTCAGGAGCAGGATCCGAAGTCGTCGCTGCGCCGATACCCGGAGATATTCCGCCGATCGCTCGAAAGCGAGAACCGTCTATGCCTCGGCAGCTTCTTGTCGGCAGAGCATGACGACTTGCCGGAGTCCGTCATACTGGAAGTGCAGACATTCGCAGATGTCAACGTGACCTGGCTTAGCCGGATGCTTTTGTCGGCGGGGATCGTAAGTGCGGACGCTGCGGCCGAGGAGAGGGCGCGTGCGATCTTCGCGTCGATTGCCGGAGCGCAACTGTTGGCCAGAAGCCGATCCGATATTGGCCTGTTTGATAGCCTCGTCGATGCCTACCGGGAGGCTGGTCTTCTGCCCTCGTGACCACCCCGGAGGCAGCCTGGGCAAATGCAGAGGTTTCGGCTGGCGTTCTCGGAGCAGGTCGCCGCGCTTCTCCATTTCATAGATCGTGCTGACGGCAAGTGGCACGGTAATCTGGGTTCGTGCTGTCGGCTGGTTCGTGGTAGTCCGCTCGGGATGGTGGCGGGCCGGCATACACCCACCACGTGTCTATCGTCGTCGCCCTGATACGCCGTCGCCAAGACGCGTACGTGGCTTGGCTTCTTGGTCAATTTGTTCCCCTCGTTGGAGATTTTCTGATGGGGCCAGACCTTGCCCGCTCTCGTATGTACTATGTCCTACCAACGCTGACGGCACTTTTCGCCGCAAGCTGGGTTCGGGCATCAGAGCTGGAGATCTGGAAGAGCCGATAACTGCCGATAGATGGCTTGTGGAGGTCGGTGGAAATTCCTCAGCGATATCGGCAGCGTAGCTTACAATCGGGATCCGGGCCGTTCGGACTTACCTAGGTTCGAAAAATAACACGCGAGATTGCGGTGTCGCTAGGGTCGCTTGGCCAAGCGCACACCAGGGCCACCGCCATTTTCTGGGATAAATTCGATGCCCGCCGCCTCCAGCGCGCCGCGGATCGCTTTTCGGTTCGCTAGGGTCGTAGGCGGAATGCCGTCACCGGCCTCGGCACGCCTTACAGTCGCTACGCCTACGCTTGCAGCTTCGGCCAGATCCTTCGCGCTCCAACGGACCAATGCGCGCGCGGCTCGCATTTGAGCACCAGTGATATCTTTTAGATCATGTGATTGCAAAGTGATCTCGGATCGGTTAAAAGGGCACGATAGACTGGCCGCTTCAGCCGCTTGCAACGACGTAGGTCCTTGCTGATATCGGCCGTTGCGCGAATATGGCCGGCGACGTGCGCTCGCACGCAACCCGGCTTAAACCACAGCCAAGCTGTTGGGAGCTCGGATCCATGGCTGATTCCGACAATACCACGACTTTGCCCTTCGTCACGCGCGAGACGGGGACTGAGCCATCGGCGAGTGCGATCGAGGAATCGCCAGCAGAAGTGGAAATCCGAATTGAGCCAAACTCATCAACCGATCTCGCCGCAAGCCGCGACGACACGGAACTGCAGCCACAAGCCCTACGCGATCCCGCACTTCTGCTGGTGAGTGACTGGCAAATGGCTCGGTACATCTCCCTGCTGCTGTGCCGCGTGCAGCAGCGGTTGGAGAGCCAAATCATGGTCAATCCCGGAATTCAGGGATTGACCACAGATTCACCGACTCAAGTTCAAGGCCAAGCGGCGCTCACTCTCGGCGCTCCATGGGACTATGCAATTGCGCGGGAGGCTGAGGTCCTTGCGATGACCGAAGCTCTCAAACTTCAAGATTCTATCCCCGAGGTCTCGGCTACATCGCTAGTCGGTGTTATCGCCAAGTTAGAAATGATCGTTGGTGCTGATCGAGACATTGGTGACCCTACTGACTTCCCGTGGCCGCACATAGCTTCCGTACTGCGAGACTTGAAGGCAATCGCGGGCGACTTGCCAGTTGGACGGTGTAGCCGGGAAAGGACGCGGAGCGACATTGCCAAGCATTGGGAGTCCGCGGTCAGGCTGGTCGCGGCCCTGAAAGAGGAAGGCGCGGCGGAGTGCCGTGACGATGTAGCGCTCTCCTGACACTCCGAAACCGCAACGCGCAAGTCATTGCACGCTGTGGCCCTACGCCATGAACTTCGTGCTTCCCCTAGCCGTCCGGCGGCCTCCGATAGACGGTCGATCCACCATGGGGAGCGCGAACGCGATGGCAGAGGAAACCAAGACTGGCCCACAGACTTTGGTTCCGGCGAACGACAACGGCGACCTCGCCAACCCCGAGGGCCGCCCAGAAAACATGGCGGCCAGGCTGGATCGAGTCGTGCTGGATATCGCCCGGCTGATCGGCCGGCAGCTGGCGCGGGAGGCATTCGAGGCGGGGCTGGCGGCCAACGACAATCGGCCGGTCCGCCGAGAGGGAGAGGGCAGGGAGCCGGATGGCAGACCCCCTGGGAACAGTAGAGAGGATCCGCCGCCATGACCCGTGTTGCACTCTATGCCCGCTATTCGTCCGACAACCAACGCGAAGCCTCCATCGAGGACCAACTGCGACTATGCCGAGAACACTCATTTAAGGAGAGATGGACCGTCGTTGGGACCTATGCCGATGCAGCCATCTCTGGTGCAAGCATCGTCCGCCGACCAGACATTCAGCGGCTCCTGAGTGATGCCCAAAGCGGGCGGTTCGAGATCGTTCTTGCCGAGGCGCTTGATCGCCTCTCACGCGACCAGGAGGACGTGGCTGGTCTCTTCAAACGGCTGCGCTTCGCCGGCGTCAACCTCGTCACCCTTTCCGAGGGTGCAGTCGACGAACTCCATGTGGGCCTCAAGGGAACGATGAACGCGCTCTTCCTGCGTGATCTTGCGGTTAAGATCAGGCGCGGACAAAGCGGACGAATATTGAATGGCTATGCGGCTGGTGGCCTTTCCTATGGCTATCGCGTGGTCAAAAAGCTCGATGAAAGTGGCGAACCGATTCGCGGTCTGCGCGAGATCGATGAGGATCAAGCCCAGGTCGTGCGCAGAATCTTTCAGGAGTTCGCGGTTGGTCGATCAGCGCGTGCGATAGCTGCTGACCTCAATAAAGAAGGTATCCCATCGCCCTTTGGTGGTGCTTGGGGCGCCTCGACGATCAACGGCAATCTCAAGCGAAGAAGCGGCTTCCTTTACAACGAAATCTATATCGGGCTGCTCGTTTTCAACCGTATCAAGATGGTGAAGGATCCAGAAACCGGCAAGCGCATCTCGCGACCGAACCCGCCCAAAACGTGGCAGGTCATGGAGGTGTCGCATCTGCGCATCGTGGATGATGCGCTATGGGAAGCAGCCCAAGCTCGCAAGAAGCTATATGGAGGGGCGAAACTCCATCATCGCCGACGGCCGAAACATATGTTCTCAGGGCTCGTGCGGTGCGGCTGCTGTGGCGCTTCCTATACCGTGAAGAATCAAGACCAACTGGCCTGTGCTGCGCATCGTGAAAAAGGTACCTGCGCCAACAGCAGGACGATCCGTGTTGGCGATCTCGAAAAGCGTGTGCTTGCTGGCGTTCAGCGGCGATTGCTGGCGCCAGATGCCATCGCCGGCTTCCTTGCCGAATATCAGGCCGAGCAAAAGCGGCTGAACGTGACGAACCGCCAACGGAATAAGGAAGCTGAGAAGCGGCTCATCGGCATCGACAGGCAGATTGCCAATATCGTTGATGCCATTGCCGACGGTGTCTCGACGGCCAGCATGAGATCGAAGTTGCTGGACCTCGAGAGCGAGAAGGAAAGTCTAGCGCGAGAGCTTCAAGCCATGGCAGCCGCTGAAAGCATTGTTGAGTTTCACCCGGCGGCGGTCGAGGCTTATCGCCGGAAGGTGTCAGAACTCCAGCGGACTCTGCAATCCGACGAACGCGAGCGCCACGAGGCAGCGAGGATTGTCCGCTCGCTAGTTGCGAAGATCGAGGTCATTCCGACCGAGGGCAGGGGGCAGATTGAGCTGAAGGTCCACGGTGCGCTGGCGGAGCTCCTCAACCTGGCAAACCGCAAACCAGGAGAGGCGCCTGACGCTGTATTGATGGTAGCGGGAGAGGGACTTGAACCCCCGACCCCAGGATTATGATTCCCGTGCTCTAACCAACTGAGCTACCCCGCCAGGGCGGCGAAAGGCCCGAAATCCACCTTAAATCGAAAGGCATTTCGAGGCGTTCGCCAAGGTCGCGCGGATATAAGGTTGGGAGGGCGAGCCTGTCAAGCTTCGAAGCATTCCATATCGCCGCATATTCTCATTGCCGAAAAAAGCTTTGCCGCGTGGACATTTGGTTGCAACCGCCGGGGTTGAGTTCGAAGGGGCACGTCGCTATGTCTCGGCCACGAGTTTTTAGAGTTTGAAACAGATGAAGCCGCGCATTGCAGTCCTCGGTTGCGGATACTGGGGCTCAAACCATATCCGCACCCTCAAGGCGCTTGGCGCGCTGTACGCGGTTTCCGACGCCAACCGGGCGCGAGCCGAAGGCTTTGCCAGCGAACAGGATTGCCTGGCGATCGAGCCTGACCAGCTGTTCGGCCGCGACGACATCGACGCCATCGTCATGGCCTTGCCGCCGCAGTTCCATGCCGACCTTTCCGTGCGCGCCGCCGAAAGCGGCAAGGACCTGCTGGTGGAAAAGCCGATCGCGCTGACGGTGCCGGATGCCGAGCGTGCGGTGCAGGCGGCCAAGGACAATGGCCGCGTCTTCATGGTCGGCCATGTCCTGCGTTTCCATCCCGCCTTCGAGACGCTGAAGGGACTGATCGACAATGGCGAGCTCGGCGAGGTCCGCTACATACATTCGCACCGGCTCGGCCTTGGCAAGTTCCACACCGAGAACGATGCGCTGTGGGATCTGGCGCCGCATGATTTGTCGATGATCCTGGCCATCACCGGCACCGAGCCGATCGAGGTGCGCGGCGAGGGCGCCGCACTCCTCGACAATCTCAGCGACTTCGCGCATCTGCACATGCGCTTTCCCAACGGCCTGCGCAGCCATCTTTTCACCTCGCGGCTCAATCCCTACCGTGAGCGGCGGCTGACAGTGGTCGGCACCAAGGCAATGGCGGTGTTCGACGATGTCGAGCCGTGGGAGCGCAAGCTTGCCGTCTACCGCCACGCGGTCTGGCAGGACAGCGGCCAATGGGCGTTCACCACCAACGAGCCATCCTATGTCGCGGTCGCGCAAGGCATGCCGTTGACGCGCGAGTTGGAGCATTTCATCCACTGCATCGAGACGCGTGCCGAACCGCGCACCAGCGGCGAAGAAGCGATCAGGGTGCTGCGCATACTGACGGCGGGCACGGTCACCCACACCAAATCTTGAAGGAAGGCCGCGCCGTACTCTTGGCGCGACAGGGCAGGTGGTCACCTATTCGGCGGGAATTTGCGCCGGCCTTGCCGCCAGCTTCGTCAGCATGGCCTCGGCCTCGGCGCCACGCTCGGAGCGCTCGATGAAACCGCCGCCGAAGATGCGGGCTTCGTTGCCGTCATCGGAATAGAGCACGCACGCCTGTCCGGGCGCGATGCCGGATTCGCCGTCCGCCAATTCGACTGATGTCACGCCTGCCTCATGGCGCAGCACCGCTGGACGCGGCGGCCTGGTGGAGCGCACCTTGGCGAACAGTTCGATGCCGCCGGCGGGCACGTTGGCGAGCGGACCGTCGCCAAGCCAGTTCATGTTGCGCAGATAGATCTTGTGCGTCTCCAGCGCCTCGCGCGGGCCGACCACGACGCGGGCCCGTTCGGCGTCGAGATGGACGACATAGAGCGGCTCGCCGGAGGCGATGCCGATGCCGCGGCGCTGGCCGATCGTGTAGCGCAGGATGCCCTCATGGCGGCCAAGCACGCGGCCATCGATGTGGACGATGTCGCCCGGATTGGCGGCGGACGGCTTCAGCTTGGCGATGATGTCGGAATATTTGCCCTGCGGCACGAAGCAGATGTCCTGGCTGTCCTGCTTGGCGGCCACCGTCAGCCCCATCTCCTCGGCAATCGCGCGAACCTGCGGCTTCGACAGGCCGCCCAGGGGAAAGCGCAGATAGTCGATCTGCGCCTGGGTGGTGGCGAACAGGAAATAGCTCTGATCGCGATCGGCATCGACCGGCCGGTAGAGCGCGCGGTGGGCGCCATTGGCGCCGGAGCGGATGTAGTGGCCGGTGGCGAGCGCGTCGGCGCCAAGCTCCTTGGCGGTGGCCAGGAGATCGGCGAACTTCACCGTCTGGTTGCAGGAGACGCAAGGAATGGGGGTCTCGCCGGCAACATAGCTCTCGGCGAAGGGGTCGATGACCGCCTTGCGGAAACGCTCCTCATAGTCGAGCACATAGTGGGGAATGCCCAGCGTCTCGGAGACGCGGCGGGCATCGTCGATGTCCTGTCCGGCGCAGCATGAGCCGGCCCGGTGCGTTGCCGCGCCGTGGTCGTAAAGCTGCAAGGTGACGCCGACGACATCATAGCCCTCGCGCTTCAACAGGCCGGCGACCACGGACGAATCCACGCCGCCCGACATGGCGACGACGATGCGGGTGTTTTCGGGACGTCCGGGAAGGTCGAGACTGTTCATGATGCTTTCATTCTGCGCGGCGTCTGAATGCCAATGTCGAGAATATAGGTCAAGCTTTCCCACGACGCCAGCTTGCAGGCCGATTCACGGATTGCGAACGATCCGCCATCCGTCGGATTTTTCCCAACCAATTCAAGGCTTCGAGCCCGATGTTTCAAATGCCTGCGAAAAGACTAACGCGCCGTTCACGATCCTTACCTAGTCATTAGGGTCTGCTTAGGCAATTTTTAAAGCTGTGGCGGTAACGTGGCGGGGATTGGGTCTTTGAGTTTTTTGTAGAGAGTACGATGACCGATCTGGTTAGACCTAGAGTCAAGTATGTTATTGGGCCTGACGGCAGCCCTCTTACGATTGCCGATCTGCCGCCGACGAACACGCGTCGCTGGGTTATCCGGCGCAAGGCGGAAGTGGTCGCGGCGGTGCGCGGCGGGCTTTTGAGCCTCGAGGAGGCATGCCAGCGCTACAAGCTAACCACCGAGGAATTCCTGTCCTGGCAGGCGTCGATCGACGAATATGGCCTTGCCGGGCTGCGCACCACGCGCATCCAGCAATACCGGCACTAGAGCCGGCCTGGTACAGTCAAAGGGCGCGGCACTCCGCGCCCTTTTGCTTTTCCAGGCAGGTTCCTGGTCCTGAGGCAATTTCCCGCGGTCAGACCGTCAGCGCCACCTTGCCGATCGGCCTGGTGGCGAGAAAGGCGTGGGCGGCCCCCGCCTCTTCGAGCGGAAAGCTCCTTGCCACATGAACGGCAAGCTTGTTCGCGTCGATTAACCGACCAAGCTCCACAAGGCCTTCGCGGTCAGGCACGACAGACATGCGCTCGACCCGGATGTCGCGCGCGCTTGCCAGTGCCCTGGTGGTGTCGTTCAGGTTCAGCAAGGACACCAGCACACCGCCATTCCTGATGACCTTCAAAGAGTGTTCGGCGTGCTCGCCGCCCATCGGGTCCAGCACCAGATCGACGTCGCTGATCCGGCTGGTAAAATCGCCCTGAGTGTAGTCGATGACCTCGTCGGCGCCGAGCTTGCGGACGAAATCGAGCTTGTTCGGGCTGGCGGTGGCGATGACATAAGCGCCGCGCGCCTTGGCGATCTGCACCGCCAGATGGCCGACGCCGCCGGCGCCCGCATGCACCAGCACACGCTGGCCCGGCTTCAATGCGCCATGGCGGACAAGGCCCTGCCAGGCGGTCAGGCCGGCCAGCGGCAATGCGCCTGCCTGGATGTGGTCCGCCGCCTTCGGCTTCAGCGCGATTTCGTCGGCTGGCACGGCGGCCAGTTCGGCATAGGCCGCCGCCTGCTTGGGGAACCGCGGCATGCCGAACACCTCGTCGCCGATCTTGAGATCCGTGACGCCGGCGCCCAATGCCTCGACGGTTCCCGAAATATCCCAGCCGAGGATGAAGGGAGGTTCGCCAAGCAGCGGATAGTAGCCGGCGCGTACGGCGCCATCGACGGGATTGATGCCGGCGGCCTTGACGCGGACCAGCACTTCCCCGGGCGTTGCCGTCGGGTCAGGCTGATCGGCAATGACAAGGACGTCGGGTCCGCCGACGGAATTCTGGATAACGGCACGCATGGGATGTCTCCTGCTTGGTTGCTGCCGCTATCATTTGGATAGTAATATTCCCTTGTCCAGTATGTACCTTCTTGATATATAGGTACCTCATGGATAGTGAAGATGCCTCCCCCTTCGGCTATGACGCGTTCCGGCGGACATGTCCGTCGCATACCGTGCTGGAGATGCTGGCCAGCAAATGGGTCTACCTGGTGGTCTGCGCGTTGCGCAAAGGCCGTCTGCGCAATGGCGAGCTTGCCCGCAAGCTCGAAGGCATCACGCCTAAGATGCTGACGCAGACGCTACGCGTGCTGGAGCGTGACGGCCTGGTGCGGCGTGAGATCTTCCCGGTCATTCCGCCGCGCGTCGAATATGAATTGACCGAACTCGGCCAGAACTTGGCGGGACTGCTGACCCAGATCAGGGCCTGGGCGGAACAGCACGCCCCAGACATCAAGGATGCGCGAGCCAGGGCGATTGCGGCGAATGAAGGGGAATGGGCCGCCTAGGGCAGCTCGCCGTTTCCCGGAAACCGCATTCTTTCTTGTTTTTACGCAAGTCCGTACAGAAAACCGCCAGGCACTTTCCTGGAATTGCTCCAGCTACGCGCCCGCGGACATGCCGACGATCTCGGCCTGTTCAACCGATCATGGCGCTGCGGCCGCCGGTCTCGGCTTCGCGAATCTTGGTGTCGCGCGATTCCAGCATTTCGGCCTTGGAAAGCTCCGCTTCAGCTTCGCCGAGTAGTGATTCGGCAGCGCTTCGCTGTTGTGCGAGGTCGCTTTGCGAATTTCTGAGGTTGTCGCGGCGCAAGCGTGCCGCCTTGGCGAAGGTCGGATAGGCGAAATGATTGATGTCGGTGATGCCGGCTTTCTTTTCCTCGGCGGTGATTTGAAGCTCCAGTTCGACGGCCATGCGTTCGAACTCGGCGATCATCATGTCGAGTTGCAGCAGCTGCCGCCGCTTCTCATTCACCTGAAACTGTTTCAGCCGAACGAGGTTTTCACGTGACTTCATGATTCGGTACTCCCGGAAACGCACACCCGCACATATCGTCCAAACCACCTGGAAACGCCCAGGCGTTGCCCGTGTCCACCGGCTTTCCCCGAACTATGGGAAACAAAACCCTAAAGTTTTTTGCCGGCGGTAACCATTCGTTTACGGGCATTGTTAATCATACGGGTCAGGGCTTAAGGCCGGGTAAAAATTCCGGTCGCCGAAGCGAAGGCGCGTCGATGAGTCCCTGGAGTCGCTTAGTCCAGGTTATTAATGTGTTGCATTAGGAATTTGGGTCTAGGATTCGTTATTAGATTCAAGAGGGTGTAGAAAGGGGTTAAAAAATCTGATACCGTCATGGACGGGAAATTAGGTTTTGTTAACCATTCGATGGCAGCCTCTGCACAAGGCAACCACTGCTCCGGGGCAGGACGGGTCGTGAAATGGTCCGGCAGCAGAAAAGGGGAATGAAATGCGTGTTCTGCTGATAGAAGATGACAGTGCAACCGCACAAAGCATCGAACTGATGCTGAAATCGGAAAGTTTCAATGTCTATACGACGGACCTCGGCGAAGAGGGTGTCGATCTGGGCAAACTCTACGACTACGACATCATCCTTCTCGATCTCAACCTGCCCGATATGTCCGGCTACGAGGTCTTGAGAACGCTTCGTCTCTCCAAGGTGAAGACGCCTATCCTCATCCTCTCCGGCATGGCCGGCATCGAGGACAAGGTCCGCGGCCTGGGCTTCGGTGCCGACGACTACATGACCAAGCCGTTCCACAAGGACGAGCTGGTGGCGCGCATCCACGCCATCGTGCGGCGCTCCAAGGGCCACGCCCAGTCGGTCATCACCACTGGTGACCTGGTGGTCAACCTCGACGCCAAGACCGTTGAGGTCGGCGGCCAGCGCGTGCACCTGACCGGCAAGGAATACCAGATGCTGGAGCTGCTCTCGCTGCGCAAGGGCACCACGCTCACCAAGGAAATGTTCCTCAACCATCTCTATGGCGGCATGGACGAGCCGGAGCTGAAGATCATCGACGTCTTCATCTGCAAGCTGCGCAAGAAGCTCGACGCCGCGTCCGGTGGCCAGAACTACATCGAGACGGTCTGGGGCCGCGGCTATGTGCTGCGTGAACCCGAGGACATCCGCGTCAGCGCCTGAGCCGACCGACTATTGCCATCTTCGACAAAAAACCCGGCTTCGGCCGGGTTTTTGCGTCAGCGATCGCAATGACGGGCTGCCAGAGCAATTCCAGGAAACGGTTTCCCGTCCGGAATTGCATGCAAAACAATGAGATGGAGCAGTTCGGCGGTTCCGTGAACCGTTCCGGCGTCTCAGGCCGCGATCTTCAGCGTGCGAAAGCGCTCAAGCAACTGGGGGCGGTTGAACGGCTTCAGGAGATAGCCCTGGGCGCCTGCGCGCTTGGCCCGCATGATCGACGCGATATCGAGTTCGACCAGCGAGATCAGGATCTGCGGCTTTATCGGGCTCTCCATGGCGCGTACGCGGCGGATGAGGTCGACCGCCTGGACATCCGGCAGGGCACCGTCGACGACGATGATGTCGGGCATGTCGGCGGCGCACATCTCCAGTGCATCAAGCCCGCTGGCCGCTTCGATGACCACCATGTCGGAACCGCCCAGGATGCGTTTTGCAACCTTCCTGATGACGCTTGAATCGTCGACGAACATGCAGCGTTTCATTCCGGGTCCTCTTTGCCCTTGGGCAATCCGGTCGTGCGGGGCATCTGCTGCGCACCCTAGACCAATCTGGTAAAGAACCCGGAAAGCCATTGGGTAAAATTTTTGCAAAGATGCGTTTGAGAGGCTTTTCTTTGCGGATGCTTCGATGGCGCTCCCAGTCGAGCCGTCACGACAATATTACGCTGCTGAAATACTTTGCCCTGCCGGCAAGTCGGCAGGCCGCTCAGGCCGCCGAAAGTACGATTTCTTCCGCCGTCGCGTGGATCGATATCGTCATGCCGGCCTCGCGGGCCAGAAGCAGCGTGTAGTAGGGCTGCACCGAATGCGCATCGATCGGCTCTTCCGGCTTGTGGCCGGAATGCAGTTCGAGGAATTTCGGCGGCACGCGCAGCATCGGGCCGCTTGCCGACAGGGAAATGCGCGGCTCGGTTTCGAGATTCTCGAGGGTGACGACCAGCTTGCCGCCACGCGGAATGGCGGCATTGGCGACCAGGATCAGGTTGAGCAGCAGCTTGACCTTGTTCTTGGGCAGCAGCGCGCGCGCCCCGTTCCAGGTCAGTTCCGGCTTTTCATTCTTGAGAAAGGCGATCGCCACCGCTTCGGCGTCGCCGGTGTCGATCAGCATGCCGGCCGAACCGGCCGCGCCGAAGGCGATGCGGGCGAACTGCAGCCGGGCCGAGGCGTTCTTGGCGCTCTGGCGGATGAGCCGCATGGCGTCTTCGTCGGCGCCGCCCTCGTCGAGCAGTTCAAGCCCGTTGTTGATCGCGCCGACCGGCGAGATGATGTCGTGGCAGACGCGGCTGCACAGAAGCGCCGCCAGGTCAGGCGCGGAAAGGGTGAACAGATCGGCCATCGGTGAAAATCCCTGCAAAATTCCACAATTCGCGGCCGAGCGATTGATTATCGCGCCTGCGCACACGAATCATGCTCCAACCCGAGGCTTTCTGAATACACAGCACTCGTAGGTACAGCAACAAACCCAAAATTGTCGTCTGGCAAATGGCGTGTTCGCGCAGGCCGCCGGCGCCGCGCGACCCCAAAGCCAGCCTTCGAACCGCCATCTTCCTGTGGGAGTTAATGGTTGAAAAAGAATTACGGCATAGTTTGCCCTTAACTGTCATCCTTAACGGCCGCCTAAAGAGCCGGACCGGATGCGAGGCGTCGGCGAAAGTGCTCCATGACGGAGATTGGAAGCATGTTTTCCCGAATCTATGACCGGAGTGTCCTCCGTGTCCTCTCAATGGCGATCACGCTCATGGGCGTCCTCGTCTTCTCGACTTCAGCCCTGCGGGCTCAGGAATATACCGCTCAGGAGATTGTCGATTCCGGTCACAAGTTCTTCGGCGCGACATCGGGTGGACTCGCCACGGTCGTGGAGAAGATCTTCGCCTCCTACGGCTTGCCCAATGGCTATCTCCTCGGTGAGGAGGGGTCGGGTGCGCTGATCGGCGGCCTGACCTATGGCGAAGGCACGCTCTACACCAAGAATGCCGGCGACCACAAAGTGTTCTGGCAAGGCCCGTCGCTGGGCTGGGATTTCGGCGGCGAGGGCTCCCGGGTGATGATGCTGGTCTACAATCTCGACGATGTCGGCAACCTCTACAACCGCTATGGCGGCGTGGCCGGTTCGGCCTATGTGGTGGCGGGTGTCGGCTTCAACGTACTGAAGAACAACAATGTGCTTCTGGTGCCGATCCGCACCGGTGTCGGCGCCCGGCTCGGCGTCAATCTCGGCTACCTGAAGCTGACCGAGCGGGCGACCTGGAATCCGTTCTGATTCCAGTTCGCCGTGACCGCAATGCCGGCTTTTCCGTGGGAATTGTAGGTCCGTGATGCTCCATGCGCCGCGGCAGGCTCTTGCCGCCGCGCCGGATTTCCGCCATGCCAATATGATGCGGTCCAGTCCAGGTGGTTGCCGCCGATAGCGGGTTGTCTTTTGGTTCAGTCGGTCCTGTTCTTTGCCCTCGGCTTTCTCTGCGCCGGCTTTCTGGCGCTGATCGTGGCCCCGGCCGTCTGGCGGCGTGCGGTCTCCCTGACCCGCAGGCGCATCGAGGCCTCTATTCCGCTGACGCAGGCCGAGATCCAGGCCGACAAGGACCGGATCCGGGCCGAGTACGCCATGTCGACACGCCGCCTCGAGATGAACGTCACGGCGTTGCGCGAGAAGGCGGCCGAACAACTCGTCGAGATCAGTCGCGGCCGCGAGGCGTTGAAGGGGCTGGCGGTCGAGCGCACGGACAAGAATCACGCGCTCGCGGAACTCGGCGCCAAAAGCGAAGCATTGCGGCAACGCGAAGAGGAACTGCACCAGCTTTCGGAGCGGCTCAAGGAAACCGAGCGCAAGCTGGAGAGGCGGGCGCTCGAACTCGAAAAGCTGGAGCACATGTACGACGATGCCAGTTTTTCCTCCAGCAGCCGGCAAATCGAGCTCGTGGCGCGCGAGTCCGAATTGCAGAAGCTCGCCAGCGACATCTCGCTGCTGCGCGGCCAGCGCAAGGAAGCGGATCGGCGTCATCAGGAAATCGCGGCCGAAAGCAAGGCCGCGCGCGATGCCCTGAAGGCGGAGAAGAAAAGGGCGGCCGAACTCGACAAGAAGGTCGAACGGCTGCTGGCGACGCTCGCCGACCGCGAGGACAAGCTCGACCGTCGCGAGAAGGAACTGGTGCGGCTGCGCGAAAAGGCGAAGGGCGAGGACGGCGCACCGGCCTTGCGAGTGGTCGGCAGGCCGGATGACGCGGCAAGGGATGACGAGGCCAAGAGGCGCGACGACCTGGACCAGGCGATCGCCAAGCTCGACAGCGATCGCGGACGGCTGGAGGCCAGGCTGACGGCGCTGGCGCGCGAGAACAAGCGGCTCAAGGCGGATCTCGGCGCCGTGGCATCGTCTGGTTCGGTGAATGGCAGTGCCGCGCTGCGCGAGCAGATGAACGAGTTGGCGGCTGAAGTCGTCCACCTGACGGCCAAGCTCGAGGGACCCGATTCGCCGATCGCGAAAGCGCTGGCGGGCCCGCAGGACAGCCGATCCGACGGCGGCGACCTCAGTCTCGCCGACCGCGTGCGGGCCTTGCAGAAAGCGGCCACGAACTAAGGTGGCGGCCACAGTCGTGCTCGTGCTGCTCTAACGGTGTGAGAAATGATGCAGGGCGATGGCCGAGGCGGCGGCGACGTTCAGGCTGTCGAAGCCTTTCGACATTGTGATCCGCACGGTCTGCAGGCTGGCTAGCAGGTTTTCGGGCAGGCCTTCGCCCTCGGTGCCGAGATAAAGCGCCAGGCGTTCGGCCGGCCTTGCATCGCGCATGTCGGTTCGTCCGCGCGGCGACAGGGCGAATTGTTCAAAGCCCCGTTCGGCGAGCGTTGCGACAAAGCCAGGGGCGTCGCTGAAGGATGCGAACGGGATCTTGAGCGCGGCGCCGACAGAAACGCGAATCGCCTTGCGGTACAGCGGATCGCAGCATGTCGCGTCCATGAGCACCGCATCGGCGCCGAAGGCGGCGGCATTGCGAAAGATCGAACCCATATTGTCGTGGTTGGCGATGCCGACAAGCACCACCACCAGGGCTCGGCCGGGCAAGGCATCCAGCAATGCCCCGGCCGCTTGCGGCGTCTGCTTGCGGCCGATGGCCAGGATGCCGCGATGCATGTGGAAGCCGGCGATCGCGTCCATCACCGCACCGGTGACGACGAAAACCGGCAGGTCCACCGGCGCCTTGTACAGGATGTCGCTGAGGCCGCCGAGCCGGTTTTCCAGGACCAGGACGGATTCGGCGCCGAAGCGGCCGGACGACAGAAGCAGGTCGAGCACCACCTTGCCTTCGGCGACGAAACGCCCTTGCCGGCCGGCGAGATCGCGTTCGCGGATATCAAGATAGGCGGCGACCCTGGGATCGCCCGGATCTTCGATGCGAATTGGGTCCATATCCTCCGCTCAAACATCAAGAGCGTGGTTTGTGCGTCGAGGACGGCGCGCAAGCCATGTTCCGGAAATCGTCAGCGAGGTAGACGGCCGCAGCCGCGTCCGGTCAAGTGCCGGCGCGGCGCAATCTCTGTGCCATCTGGGACAGATCCTCCTTGCCGCCGCCGAAAATACCATCCAGCACGACAAGCAACTCCCGCACCGCATCGGAGTTGCAGGAGTAGTAGATCATCTGGCGGTCGCGGCGGGTTTCCACAAGGTCGAGCGCCCGCAACTTGGCCAGATGCTGCGAGAGGGCGGATTGGCTGAGCATCACCTTTTCGGCGATAGCGCCGACCGACATTTCACCGTCGATCAGATGGCTCATGATCAACAACCGTTTTTCGTTGCCCATCAGCATCAGAAATTCGGCAGCCGATTCGGCGTTGGCGATTAGCTTTGTCGAGACCATGAATGCCCCATGCTGTTTGCTCATCGAGGCGCCATGGGGGCAATGGTGCCTGAATCCATAAATTCAATAGCGAAAGGCAACCGACGAGTCAGCGCCCTTCACAAAGGGTAGAACATTTCTTTCAAATCTCAAGTGTTGCTTTCGATCAAATGCAATTAAGTTTCGTTGGTTGCCTGCCCGGCAGCCCGGCCGCTCCTGGCCATGGCGACCAGAACGGGTCGCAGGTCCCGCGCTGCCACCAGGGGTTGCGGAAAGAATACCCGGCAAACATTGTCTTTAGACACCAAATCCATGCCATCGGCGTCCAAACCCGCGATGCTCCAGCCGTCGCCAGATGCCCCGGCATAGTGATGCGCATAAACCGCGATCGCGTCGAGATGGTCCGCATTCATGTGCTCGACGGCGGATTGTTCGCTCGCCGCAAGCTCTTCGACGATGGGCCCGCTGGTGACGAGATCGGAGCGATCGAGCAGGTAGGCCTTGCCGAAACCGCCATTGAGGCTGGCGCGCTCCGGCTCGAGGCGAAAGATCGAGAAGTCGCCGAGCCCGGCATAGAGGCTCGCCTTGGGATTGCGGTTGAGATAGCGGCGCTCGGCACGGGCATGCGCGTCAGAGCCGCGCTCCAGCCGCGACGCCCGGCAGATCAGGGTCAGGCGCGGATGCGCCAGCGGGTCGCCCTTGCCGGGCTCGCCGAGCAGCAGGGAACAGCGTGGATCGGCAAGGATGGCAGGCGTATGCGCCGAGAGCATCGAGACCAGGATCAGCGGCGCGCCGTCGATGTCGGTGGCGACGCCGACCCGGCTTGCCAGCGGCGACCCGGTCTGCGCCTCCAGCACCGCCAGTGCGCCGAACCGGGCACTGCGCAGAAGCGTTTTCGCCAATCGGATTGCCTCGGCGTCGGTCTCGCGGATCACATCCTTCTTTCGGTCGTCCAAGGTTCTCGCCCTGCTAAGTTGATTTTTCCATTCCACTTATCAGACGATGAGGCCTGTTTTGGCAAGTGTTCCATGCATGTCGCCATCCCGGAACTCCCTCGCACCCGTGGCTCGAGGCGTGGGCAGGCTCATGGGCGGCATGCCTTACCTCGGCGCCATGCGGATGGCGCCGTCGAGGCGGATGGTTTCGCCGTTCAGCATCTGGTTTTCTATGATGTGCAGGGCAAGAGCGGCATATTCGGATGGTTCGCCGAGGCGCGACGGGAAGGGCACGGCGGCGCCCAGTGAATCCTGCACGTCCTGCGGCATGCCGGCCATCATCGGGGTCTTGAAGATGCCGGGCGCGATGGTGCAGACCCGAATGCCGGAACGGGCAAGGTCGCGCGCCACCGGCAGCGTCATGCCAACCACGCCGCCCTTGGAGGCGGAGTACGCGGCCTGGCCGATCTGGCCGTCATAGGCGGCGACCGAAGCGGTGTTGACGATGACGCCACGCTCGCCGCCCTGCAGCGGCTCGAGCCTGGCGGCGCGGTCGGCGACGAGGCGGATCATGTTGAAGGTGCCGATCAGGTTGACCTCGATCACCTTGCGGTATTGGTCGAGCGGATGGGGCCCATCCTTGCCGATCGTCTTCACACCAATGGCAATGCCGGCGCAATTGATCAGGATGCGCGGCTCGCCCAGCTTGCTCGCCGTCTCGGCGACGGCCGCAGTGCCACTGTCGGCGCTGCTGACGTCGCATTGCACGGCAATGCCGGCGATGTCGGCCGCGACCTTGGCAGCGCGGTCGATGCCGACGTCGAAGATGGCGACGCGAGCGCCCTTGGCGGCAAGCGCACGCGCCGTTGCCTCACCAAGGCCGGAGCCGCCGCCGGTCACGATCGCGATCTGGCCGTTCGGATTCATGGCGTCATCCTCTCCTAAAGCGGTTCAAGTCCCGTGGGAAAACCGTTTCACATTTTTCCTGGAATTGCTCCAGGAGAACAGGACGGATCAAGGCCCGGATCGAAGGACCAGGTCAAGCCATCGCCTAGACGTGCTCGGCGAGCCTGGCCTGGCTGGCATGGCCGACCTCGCCGGTGAGCCTGGCAACCGCGCCCGGTGTGATCTCGTGCGACAAAAGGCGGTCGAGGTCGACGGGACGCGGCATCGAGATCTGGCCGCGCGGGATGCGCTTGAAGCCGAGCGGCCCGTAATAGGGCTCGTCGCCGACCAGTATGACGGCCGGCGCCCCGGACTTTGCGGCGGCCTCCAGCGCGATCGCTACCAGCCGGCGGCCGATGCCGAGATTCTTGAAGGCCGGCCGCACGGCAAGCGGCCCGAGCATCAGCGCGCGGCCGGCACCGGCGGCAATGCGGGTCATGCGTACCGAGGCGACGACGATATCGCCGTCGACCGCGACAAAGGACAATCCACGCTCATGGCCGCCGGCCTCGCGGATCTTGTAGGCGGCAAGCACGAAACGGCCAGGCCCGAAGGCCTCGTCATTGATGGCTTCGATTTCAGGGTCGTGCGCCGGAGTTTCCGGCAGGTATTTAACGTCGGCAAGGCTCATGGTCTTTGCGTTCCGGTAGAGGAGGAAAGGTTGCTGCGAACGGCAGCATTCGCCAGTCAGCGCTTCAAGCGCGGGCGCCCTTTCGTCGTCGGTCAAACCGGATCAAAGCAAAGTCGGACATGCGGAGTGTCCGCTAGCATCAATTTTCGGCCGCCGCAATCGGCGCCTTCGCTGGCCCTACTGATTGACAATCTGTTCAGCCCTGAATGATTTCCGGCCTGCCGCATCGCGCTCTACATGAGGTGGAAACGCGAAAGGACATCTCATGGGATTGCTGGTCGACGGCAAATGGCAGGACCGCTGGTACGGCACCAAGGAAAGCGGCGGCAAGTTCGTGCGTCCGCAATCGCAATGGCGCGACTGGATCACGCGCGACGGAACGCCCGCCGGAGACCGTGGCCGCGGGTTCAAGGCCGAACCCGGCCGTTATCACCTCTATGTCTCGCTCGCCTGTCCGTGGGCGCACCGGACGCTGATCTTTCGCGCGCTGAAGAAGCTCGAGGGCATCATCTCGGTCTCGGTTGTGCATCATTTCATGGGCGCGAATGGCTGGACGTTTCTTGCCGAAGACGGCGCCACCGGCGACACGCTCTACGGCCTCGATTTCCTGCACGAGATCTATACCAGGGCAGATCCCACCTATTCGGGCCGAGTGACGGTGCCGGTGCTGTGGGACAAGAAGGAGCAGACCATCGTCTCCAATGAGTCTTCCGAAATCATCCGGATGCTCAATTCGGCCTTCGACGAATGGGGTGACGCGAGCCTCGATTTCTATCCTGAAGCGTTGCGGGGCGAGATCGATGCGATCAACGCGCTAGTCTATCCCGCCATCAACAACGGCGTCTACCGTGCGGGCTTCGCCACCACCCAGGCGGCCTATGAGGAAGCGTTCGGCGAGTTGTTTTCGGCGCTCGACACCCTGGAGGATCGCCTTTCCAGGCAACGCTATCTCGCGGGCGATCGCATCACTGAGGCCGACTGGCGGCTGTTCACCACGCTGGTGCGCTTCGACCCAGTCTATGTCGGCCATTTCAAGTGCAATCTGCGCCGCATCGCCGACTATCCGAACCTGTCGAACTATCTGCGCGACCTCTATCAGGTGCCTGGTGTCGCCGGCACGGTGAACCTGCATCACATCAAGGCGCATTATTACGGCAGTCACGAAACGATCAATCCGACACGGATCGTGCCGCTAGGGCCGGAACTGGACTATGGCGCGCCGCATGACCGGGTCCGGTTCGGGGAGCGGGCCTGATCTACCAGTAGGGCGATGTCGACTCACCCCGAAAGACCTCGGCGATGCGCCGCAGCGTCGCCGGCGTTGTGCCTTCCGGCAAGCGATCCAGCGGGAAGAAACCGGCCTCGGCGATCTCGTGGTCCGGCTGCTTCGGCGCGATCTGGCTGAAGTGCTCGATCAGGTAGAGGCCGACATGGTCGCGGCGGCTGGAACGGCGGTTGAAATGCATCGATTTGAGAACCGGCGGCCCGCTCAGCGCGATGTTGCCTTCCTCGGCCAGTTCACGCGCCAGCGCCTCGGCAAGCGTTTCGCCTGTTTCGACGCCGCCGCCGGGAAGCTGCCAGCCCGGCACATAGGTGTGTCGGATGAGGAAAACTGAATTGTTGGCGGCGTCATGGATGAGGCCGCGCACGCCGAGCGTCATTGGCCGCCGCAGCACGAAATAGAGATGGAACAGTCTGGCGCGCAGCCCCGGCCAACCGGTCTGGCGGAAGGCATCTTCCGGATTTGCCATCAGGTGCGAAACCGTGGGTGATAAGGAAACCTTGAGTGGAAAGCGGGGCGCTGGTCGCCTATGAGGGATGGATGTTCAGGCTCGCGCATATTTCCGATGTCCATCTGGGGCCGCTCCCCGATGTATCCTATCGCGATCTCGCCTCCAAGCGCGTGCTCGGCTACGTCAACTGGCAGCGCAACCGCCGCCGCCACATGCATGACGCCGTCATCGATGCCATCACCGCCGATATCAAGGCGCAGAACCCCGACCATCTCGCCGTCACCGGCGACCTGGTCAATCTGGCGCTCGACGGCGAGATCGAGATGGCCAAGCACTGGCTGGAGACGCTGGGATCGCCGCACGATGTTTCGGTGGTTCCGGGAAACCACGACGCCTATGTGCCTGGCGCCTTCGACAAGGTCTGCCGCGCATGGGCGGCCTGGATGAGCGGCGACGGCGTCAACGCACCGGTCGACCGCAACGCATTTCCCTATCTGCGCGTGCGCGGCAATGTCGCGCTGATCGGCGTCTCGACGGCGCGTGCCACGGCCCCTTTCATGGCCAATGGCTTCTTCATGGAGGGGCAGGCGGAGCGGCTCGGCAAGATTCTTCGCGACACGGCCGCGCAAGGCCTGTTTCGCGCGATCATGATCCATCATCCGCCGGTGCGCGGCGCCGTCTCGCAGCACAAGCGGCTGTTCGGCATCGCCCGCTTCCACAAGATCATCCGCCGGCACGGCGCGGAGCTCGTCCTGCACGGACATTCGCATCTACCGTCACTGTTCCAGATCGGCCCGCGCGACGCCAAGGTCCCGGTGGTTGGCGTCGCCGCCGCTGGCCAGGCGCCGGGCGGCAACCATCCGGCGGCACAGTACAATCTGTTCGACATCGATGGCGAAAAGGGCAATTGGCGCATCCGCCTGACGCGGCGCGGCCTGACCGGGCCGGCGATGCCGCCTACCGATCTGCAGACCATGGAACTGGATGTGGAGGCCAGCGCTTCTATTGCCGCAGGCTGAACACCATAGCCACGAGGCGGTCCCAGAACAGGGCAACCGACACCGCCAGGCCGACCAGGGCGCCAGCAGCGACCAGGCCAAGGCCTGACAGGAAGGCCGACCAGCCCTTGCCGCGCGTCGTCGAGCGCAGCGGCGGCTCGGCTTCCGCCACCTGGGCGCGCCTCATGCCGGCGACGGCCGGTTCGGCCCCGCCTTCCATCATCCTTTGCCGCTCGACGATGCGCTCGGCGACATAGCGTGTCACGGAATCGGCAACCGGCTTCATCTCCGTCGATTCGGCAAGCACCACCCGGCCAATACGGGTGTCCTTGAGGAAGCGATAGGTGCGGCGGTCGCGGCCCATCGCGACATGGCTGACGGCGTCGATCCACAGGCGCGGCTGCAGCCCCGAGGAAACGACGAAATCGAAATTGTCCATGTCGGCGGGCACGTCGGCGAAGACAGGCGCAAGCTCGGCTGCCAGGAGATCGAGGCGCATGCGATGCGCCTCGCGCATGTCGACGACGACATCGTCGCGGTCGGCGAAGGCGTTCTTCACATCACGGATGGCATCGGACAGTTTTCTCGACGGATCGATCTTTTCGCCTGCGTCCTTCATCGGCGTCTGCCTCGCGGGGTTGGTTAACACGCAGTTAACACAGCCGCCGGCAAAATGCACTGGCGAGATGGACGGCGCGCGGCGCGGGCACCGTTGCGCGGGAAGAACTCAACCAGTCGCGGTGGCGAGCCTCGGGCGAATGGGCCTGGCGCGACGGTTCATGTTGCGCTGGATGATATCAGCCACCAGATCGGGTGCTTCCTCGACCAGCATATGGCCGGCCTCCAGCACGTGATGCACATGAAAGCGCGCCGGCAGGTCGTCCGCCTGGGTGAAGGGCAGCACCGCGTCATCACTGCCCCACACCACCATCACCGGCATGGCCAGCCTCTCCAACTGGTCGCGCGGGATGACGCCTTGCCGGTCGTCCCTGGTCATGGCGGCGGCGATCTCGACGAGTTTTTCCGGTTGCCCGGGCCGTTTGCGCATGTCGCAGAGGGTGTCGGCAGCGTGATCAAAAGGCGGTGCCCGTGGCCCCGACATGGCAGCAAGGCAGGCGCGGATCTCGGATGGGCTGTGTGCGCCGGCATAGCGGCGCAACAATGGCCCGTTGATTTCCGGGCCGAAGCCACCGGGCGCCAGCAGGGTCAGCGAGGCCACCTTTTCGGGCTCGGCCAGCGCCATCAGGGTCGCCACCGCTCCGCCCATCGAATGGCCAACGAGATGGATCCGTTTGGCCGCGCGCGTCGCAAGATCGGCAAGAACGGCCCTTGCCGCGACCTTTGCGGGCCCGGCGCCCGGAAAATCGAGCGACAGGCCGTGCCCCGGCAAGTCGTAAGCAAGCGTGCGCACGGAAGGCGCGAGCGAGGCCACCACGTCTCGCCAGCCGTCGGAGCAGCCGCCGAAACCGTGCAGCAGGACGATGGTCTTCGAGCCAACACCCTGTTCGGTGGCATGGAGCGATGAGATCATGATCGCGGAAGGTGCTAGATTGCGGGAAAACTCGAAATGTGGCTGGATTGCTCCTTGTCCAGCCGGATGACCAGTAAAGTTTTCGCGACTGGCGCCCGGGCGCGAGCATGCCATTCCATGGCTTCGCCGGCAAAGCCGGCTAAATCAGCGCGATTATGGCTTTATCCGCAGCGCGCGGGCGTCCAACTGTCCCATTGGTCCAAATAGGCCCGGTCTATTGGACATCAGCTGGCGTTGCCGAGTCCGGCGGCGCGCAAGGCGCCGACCAGGCGTTCGGTCAGGTCGGCCGGATATTTTCGGTCGATGAAGGTCGCGCGCGGATTGGCGGCGAATCTCGGAAACTTGGCGCTCAGCTCATCGATCAGCTTTCGCGCTTGACCGTCCTGGCCGGAGATCCTGGCGCCGATCAGCCGGGCGGCGAGATAGTGCGATTTCGTCGCGGTCGTTCGCAGGGCGGAACTGGCGATGGCCGCCTTGTTCGTGTCGCCGAGCATGAGCTCGCCGGCGAACAGCCCGAAGTCCCACCAGGTCGGATGGCCGCTGGAGGCATCCACCGCATGGGCCAGGATCGGCGTCCCCTCGGCGTACCGGCCGGTGAAGATCAGCCCATAGCCATAAGCGGCGGCCATGGCGAGATCGTAGGGGTTGAGGTCATAGGCCTTGCGCATCCAGCGCAGGGCCTCGTCGGCATTGCCTATACGCGAATTGATGTAACCGTAGGAGCGATGCGCATAGGGGCTGGTCGGCCCCATCTGCACGGCGCGATGCGCGAATGTCACCGCCTTCTCTATCGTCGCGTCCGGCGGATAGGCGTAGTGGTCGTTCACTGCCTCCAGATGCAGCGAGGCGAGCTCCGAATAGACCAGCGGCGATCTGGCGCCGTTGTCGGCAAGGGTTTCGAGGCAGCGATAGGCGGCCTCGTGCGTCTTGGCGTTCTGGTCGAGATAATATTTGTCGTTGAGCAACAGGCACTGCGTCAGGGCGGTCTGAATGCCGCTCTGCTCGATGTAGCTGTAGATGGTGCCGGACGCGGGAAGGGCCGAACTCAGTATGCCGGCGATACGGTCCTCGACGGCCGATGGCGCGCTGTCGGCGGTGGTCAGGTTGCGCGACAAAAGCACCCGTCCGGTCGCCACGCTCTGCAATTCGATGGTCACGTCGCCAGCATCCGGTCCAGGCAGGACATCGAAGATGAAGCTTGCCGCGCTGGCGGCCGAATCGGTCTTGTCGACCGTGTCGCGGCCGATGAAGTCGATCGTGTCGAAGCCGCTCAGACCGGCGCGCAGCGCTGCGGCGACGCGGCTGGCGTCGGCGCCGCTGGCCTTGACGGCGATATAGACGAGCGGCAAGGCCTCGCTCGCGGGCGACGATGCGATGCTGCTGGTCAGGCCGGCAGTCTCGACCGCGGCCGGCATGTCGCCGCCCGCGAGCAGCGCGCCGCTGCCCTGACGCATGATCAGAACGCCGAGCATGGCGATGACCAGGGCGATCGCCATCCAGAAGAACCTGAGATGGCGCGCCACCGAGGGGGTGGCAGAAGGTACGGCAGGCAATGCCGCGGCGGGGGCAGGATCATCGGATGGTTCGGACAGAGCGGTCGCCGGTTTGGCCTGTCCGGCAGGCTCAACGGCTTCCGGCAAACGGATCGCGTTGAGCTCATAAGCCGGCACGTAGCCGCCGCGTGGAATGGCGATGCGGACCGGTTCGGCGATGCCCTCATTGGCGAAATACTGCTGTAGCAATTCGCGCAGCCTGCCTGCCTGCACTCGCACCACGGCATCGGTCGACGGATCGAAATCGCCGTCCTTGCCGAAGACATCCATGGCGATGGAAAAGCCCTTGAGCCTGTCGGCTTCGCCGGCCTGCTCGCGTTCGACGAGATAACGGATCAGCTTGCGCGCGCGCTCGGATCTTCCGAACGTTTCGCTGGCAAGCAGTCGCTCCAGTGTCTCGCGCACTGCGGGGGCGGCAGGCGTGGCATGCTGCAAGTGTCGATCCTCTCGAAGTCGGCACAGGTTGAGGCGCGATCATATAGTGCCCGCATCGCCACACAAGTATGCAGCCCTTATGCGATCGCGTACCTAACCGGATAATTTTCCGGTGGTTAATGACCGGGGCCGCCGCCGGTCACGGGACGACGCGGGTGGATGTGGGCAAGCTCTTGTTCCGGCTTGAAAAAATAGCGGCGCGAGAGCCGGTCGAATCTCTCGCGCCGATAACCGGCAAATGCTACCGCGCCTTGCGGCCGACGATGCGGTTGGCGGCCGAAGTCACCGCTTCCAGCGATGCGGCGACGATGTTGGTGTTGATGCCGGCGCCGAACAGTTTGCCGCCGGGATATTCCATCTCGACATAGGAAATGGCCGACGCATTCGAGCCGCGCTGCATCGAGTGCTCGGAGTAATCGAGCACCGACATCTCGACGCCGACATGACGCGACAGCGCGTCGACGAAGCCGTCGATCGGACCGGTGCCGGTGCCGGATATGGTCACTTCCTTGCCGTTGTCGAGGATGACCGCCTCGACAACGCGCCGGCCCTTCACCTCGGTATCGGGATAGGTGTGGTGGTCGAGGAATTTCAGGCGCGCGCCCGGCTGGTCGACATAGGTCTCGAGGAAGCGTTCATGAATGCGCTTGACCGGAACCTCCTTGCCTTCGGCGTCGGTGATCGCCTGGATCGCCTGGCTGAACTCGATCTGCAAATTGCGCGGCAGGTTCAAGCCGTAATCGGCCTGCAGCACATAGGCGATGCCGCCCTTGCCCGACTGCGAGTTGATGCGGATGATCGCTTCGTAGCTGCGGCCGACATCGGCCGGGTCGATCGGCAGATAAGGCACTTCCCACAGGCTGGTGTTGGCCTTCTTCAAGGCCTTCATACCCTTGTTGATGGCATCCTGGTGCGAGCCGGAAAAGGCAGTGTAGACGAGTTCGCCGACATAGGGGTGACGCTCGGGGATCTTCAACTGGTTCGAGTACTCGTAGACGTCCTTCATCCGGTTGATGTCGGAGCAGTCGATGCCGGGATCGACGCCTTGCGTGTACATGTTGAGCGCCAGGGTGACGATGTCGACATTGCCGGTGCGTTCGCCATTGCCGAACAGCGTGCCTTCGACGCGGTCGGCGCCGGCCATCAGGCCGAGCTCGGTGGTGGCGATGCCGGTGCCGCGGTCATTGTGCGGATGCAGCGAGATGATCAGATTTTCGCGGTTGTCGAGATTGCGGCACATCCATTCGATGCGGTCGGCATAGACGTTGGGCGTCGACATCTCGACCGTCGACGGCAGGTTGATGATCAGCTTGTTGTCTGAAGTCGGCCTGACGATCTCGGTGACGGCGTTGCAGATCTCCAGCGCCACTTCGAGCTCGGTGCCGGTGAAGCTCTCCGGCGAATATTCGAAACGGTAGCCGCCGCCGGCCTTGGCCGCCATGTCGGTGATCATCTTGGCGGCGTCGGTGGCGATGCGCTTGATGCCGCCGACATCTTTTTCGAAGACGACGCGGCGCTGCAATTCGCTGGTCGAATTGTAGAAATGCACGATCGGGTTGGTGGCGCCCTTCAGCGCTTCGAAGGTGCGGGTGATCAGCTCGGGCCGGCATTGCACCAGCACCTGCAGCGATACGTCGGCGGGGACGTTGCCTTCCTCGATGCACCAGCGGGCGAAGTCGAAATCGGTCTGCGAGGCCGAGGGGAAGCCGATCTCGATTTCCTTGAAGCCCATGTCGAGCAGCAGGCCGAACATGCGCGCCTTGCGCTCATGACCCATCGGATCGATCAGCGCCTGGTTGCCGTCGCGCAAATCGACCGAGCACCAGATCGGCGCCTTGTCGATCACTTTCGAGGGCCAGGTCCGGTCGGTGAGGCCTACGGTCGGATAGGGCTGATATTTGCGGGCCGCATCCGGCATGCCCTGGGCTGACTCGGTCATGCCCTTCGGAGCATTCTTGCCGGCTACCGCGGCATCAGGGCGGATTTCTTCTCGTGCGTTCATCGTCTTGTTCTCCCGGCGGCCCTCGGATCCGTCTTGGACGGATGGGTGGCGAGTGGCGCCTTTACCAGATTTTCGTTCGCTTGATATGACTGCCAAGGAGCATGCGCTTGCGCGGCGGTTCGACCGCCGGGCGCTCCTTCAGCGAACCCGGCGATCGCCGATAAGGCCGAGAAGAAGCAGGGTCGAGGCAAGCGCGCGCACGGTCTCGCCGGCAAAGCCGGTCTGACGGGAAGCGGTGGTGGCGCGCGTGTTCATGCCGGCTCTCATACAGGAGCGGCCCGTGAGAGGCAAGCGGGCCGGGATCCGTCGACCATTATCCTCAATGGGATGCTCTTTCCCGCGCGCCGCAAATGCGCCAGACTTGGGCGCCGGCGGGGCTGCGGTGCGCCATCGCCGGGAAGGGGGTCGTCCATGAATTTCGTGTTCTTCTCGCCGCATTTCCCCGCCAACGGCGCCGATTTCTGCGACCGGCTGAAGAAGGCGGGCGCCACCGTGCTCGGCATTGGCGACACGCCCTACGACGCGCTGGACGGCAAGCTGAAAGCAGCACTTTCGGAATATTACCGCGTCGCCGACATGGAGGACTACGATGCGGTGTTCCGGGCGATAGGTCATTTCATCCACAAATGGGGCCGCATTGACCGCTTCGAATCGCTCAACGAGCACTGGCTGGAACTGGAAGCCAACATCCGCACCGATTTCAACGTCTACGGCACCAAGCTCGATTTCGTGAAGAACCTGAAGCGCAAGAGCCGCATGCGCGCCTTCTTCCGCAAGAGCGGCGTCGAGACGATCGCGCAGCGCAAATGCTCCGACCGCGCCGGCGCCATGACCTTCATCCGCCGCGTCGGCTATCCCGTCGTGGTGAAACCGGATTCGGGCTCCGGCGCCTCGAACACCTTCAAGATCTCCAACGCCAAGGAACTCGACCAGTTCTTCCGGGACAAGCCCGAGGACGTGACCTTCGTCATGGAGCAGTTCATCGAAGGGCTGGTGGTGACCTATGACGGGCTGGTCAACCGCGACGGCGAGGTCGTGCTGGCGGCCAGCCACCGCTATGACCAGAGCGTCATGGAGGTGGTCAACAAGGACCGCCACATGAGCTACACCTGCTTTCCCCGGATCCGACCTGTTGTCGAGGAGGCCGGACGCAAGATCCTGAAGGCGTTCGACGTGCGCGAGCGCTTCTTCCACATCGAGCTGTTCGAGACCAGGGACGACCGGATCATCGCGCTGGAGGTCAACATGCGGCCGCCCGGCGCCTGGATGACCGACGCGATCAACTACACGTTCGATATCGACGTCTACGCGGCATGGGCCGATATGGTGGTCAAGGACGCTGCCGGCGGGCCCTATGAGGGCAAATATTTCACCGCCTATGCCAGCCGCAAGCGGCACCTCCACTATTTGCACAGTCATGAGGACGTGCTAGCGGCGCACCGCGACAAGATCGTCCACCATCAGCCGATAGAAGAGGTTTTCAGCCGCGCCATGGGAAATTACGCCTACCAGATGCGCTCGAAGGATCAGGCTGATCTGCGTGAGGCGGTCGCCTATATCCACGCTGAAAAGGCTTGAAGGCGATGGACATCTCCTATCACAAGCATTTGGCCCGCAATCTCGGCCGCGACATGGAATACAAGCGCTACGGCCATGCCGGCCGACCGGTGGTGGTGTTCCCGACCTCGCAGGGACGGTTCTATCAGTTCGAGGATTCCGGCGGGGTGGGCGCACTGGCCGAATTCATCGACACCGGCCGCATCCAGCTGTTCACGGTCGACGGCATCGATTCGGAATCCTTCTTCGACAAGCATCACGACGCCGCGCACCGCATCGCCCGGCACGAGGCCTATTTCCGCTACGTGCGCGAGGAGGCGCTGCCGGAATTTTTGTCCACCGCGGCGGCCGCCAATGGCGGGCGCAAGCTGAAGCCGTTGTTTTCAGGCTGTTCGATGGGCGGCTACCACTCTTCGAACTTCGTCTTCCGCTTTCCGGAGCTGGCCAGCGGCGTCATCTCGCTGTCGGGCGTCTATTCGGCCCGCGATTTCTTCGGCAAGGCGCTGGAGGGCGACATCTTCTACAACTCGCCGCTCGATTATCTGCCCGGCATCGTCGACCCCAAGCTGCTGGCCCGGCTGAAGGCGCTGAGGCTGATCTTCTGCTGCGGGCAGGGCGCCTGGGAAGAGCGCATGCTGGTCGAGACGCGCCAGCTGGAGCAGATACTGCGCGACAAGTCGATTCCGGCCTGGGTCGACTATTGGGGTGGCGATGTCAGCCATGATTGGCCATGGTGGCACAAGCAGCTGGTCTATTTCTTCGGCCGGTGGCTGGATGATGATCTGATGCATCGGCTCGATTAAGGTGCATTGATATTCAGGTGATGCCGGTCTGCAAACGAAGGTTTCCTGCGCTTCCGGTGCTCACGTACTTCAAGTACGCTCCGCTCCGGTTCTCGGAAACCATCGTTTTCGACTCGGCCTGACCTGAATCTCAATGCACCTTGGGCGCTGACGAATGAACACACCCGACCCCATCCGCCGCTTTGTCGATGCCACCAACAAGGGTGACACGGAAGCCTTTCTCGATAGCTTTGCCGACGGCGCGTTCCTGAGCGACTGGGGACGATCGTTCCAGGGCCGCGAGCAGATCGCGGGCTGGAACCAGTCGGACAATATCGGCGTGAAGTCACATCTGAGCATCGTCAGCGTCACGCCGGCGGACGGCACTTATCGCGTCCGCATCGCCGTCAAGGGCAAGGGCTTCAACGGCGAGGGCGACATGGCTTTCACGCTGGATGGAGACCGCATAGCGAGCCTCGTCATCACCTGATGTCGTCGCGGACGATCATGCCTCCTGGCACGCCGGCAGCGGGACCGCCTCGTGTTCCGCCGCCGATCCGCGGCGCAGGCCGAGGAAGACGACAAGGGCGGTGACGATGGTGATTACGGCCAGCACGATCAGCAGCCGGTCGAACGCCGTCTCATAGGCCTCGACAAGGACGCCGGCATTGGCCAATGGCAAATGTTGCGCCGTTTCACCGACATTGCCGGTGACCAGCAACTGCGCCGCGGCGGCCGTATCCCTGGGAGATGCGCCTCGAGTGGCGAGTTGTGCTGCGGTGAAGCCCGACAGGGTCGCCATCACGATGGCCAGCGCCACGCCCTCGCAGGCGACGCGGGTGGTGTTGAAGATGCCGACCGCCATGCCGGCGCGCTCCTTCGGCACGACGCTGACGGCGAGCCCGTCCATCAATCCCCAGGGCAGAGCGATGCCGACGCCGATCAGCATCAGCGGCGCCACCAGCGCGATGGCGACCGGTGGGACTAGGCTCAGCCAGACGAGGCCGGCGGCGGCAATCAACAGACCCGCGCCGCAGATCGTGGCCGGTGCGATCCGGCGCGCCAATTGGCCGGCGAGCAAGGGCAGCATCAGCAGTGGCCCCGACAGGCAGATCATCAATTGCCCGGCCTTGACCTCGCTCATTGCCTGGATGCCGATGAAGCGGATCGGCAAAAGCACCAGCAGGACGACGAAGCCATAGGCGGGTGCCGCCGCCAGGAACTGGACGCCGACGAAGCGGGGAAAGCGAAACAGGGTGAGATCGAGCATCGGCCGGCGCACGCGCCGCTCGACGATGACGAAGGCTGCGAAGAAGAGGACTGCCGCCGCGAGCAACACGATGACGACGGGATCGGTCCAGCCGGTCTGCGGCGCCTGCAGCACGCCATAGGTCAGCGCGGCCAGCGCGACGGTGAAGGTGCCGGCTCCCGCCCAGTCGAGCCCGGTTGCATCCGGGTCGCGCGATTCCCTGATGGTGCGCAGGCCGAGGGCTGCCGCGGCGATCGCAAGTACTACAACCAGAACAAAGATCGACCGCCAGCCGAATGCGGAGATGAGCAGGCCCGAGGCGATGGGGCCGAAGGCCAGGCCGATGCCGAAACTGGTGCCGAGGAAGGAGAAGGCGCGCAGCCGCAGCGGCCCTTCGAATTCCTGGGCAAGTGCCGAGGCGCCGCCGGCGAAGGCCAAGGCACTGCCGATCCCTTGCGCGGCCCTGAACATGTCGAACCAGACGATGTCGGGCGCCAGCATCGCGCCGAGTGATGCCACGATATAGAGGCAGAGGCCGGCAAGGAAAACGCGTTTGCGGCCGTGGTTGTCGGCCAGCGCTCCCGATGCCATCAGGCCGGCGCCGAAGGTCAGCATGAAGGCGTTCGTCACCCAGTTGAGCGCGATCGGGCTGCCGCCGAGATCGGCAGCAATGCGGGAGAGCGCGACGGCCGGGCCGGTAAAGGTCAAGGGCATGGTCATCGCGGCAAGGCATACCGACAAGAGCACGAGCCATCTCGCTGTCGAGCCGGTTGTGGTCTGCAATGTCATGGATTTTCCTATCTGAAGCAGCATCGGCCGGCATGGCGCACGGGTTGCGGCGCCGGTCGTAACGACAAGATAGGTCGACGGCCTTTCAGGAAAAATGGTATTATATCTCCTGATATACCGGACTAAAACGCTCGAATGGAAGAATGCGATGGATCGTCTCAGCGGCCTCATGGCCTTCGCCCGCACCGCCGAACTCGGCAGTTTCATCGCGGCCGGCCGGGCGCTCGGCATCTCTGCCTCCGCTGTTGGCAAGAGTGTCGCAAGGCTCGAACAGGAACTCGGCGTGCGCCTCCTGCAGCGCAGCACACGGCGCATCGGGCTGACGGAAGAGGGCAGGCTGTTCAACGAGCGGGTGCGCCGCATCCTCGACGACATCGACGATGCCGAGGCGATGCTGTCGCGGACACGAGAGACGCCGCACGGCCGGCTGCGCGTGTCGACCCCGATTGTCACCTACCATCTGCTGCTGCCGGTGTTGTCGGAGTTCATGGAGCGCTACCCCGAGATCGAGCTCGATATCGATTTCAACGATCGCATCGTCGACGTCATTGAAGAGGGCATCGATGTCGCCATTCGAAGCGGCCAGCTGCCCGATTCACGATTGGTGTCGAGACCCGTTGCGCCGTTTCGCATGCTTTTGTGCGCGGCGCCGTCCTATCTCGACCGCCATGGCACTCCCGGCGTGCCGGCAGATCTCATCAGGCATTTCGGCATCAACTTCCGCTTTCTCAACAGCGGCAGACTGCTGGAGTGGCCGTTCATCACCGGCGCCGCCGAACCGCAGATCCGCTCGATGCTAACCTGCAACAATATGGAAGCTTTGAAGGGCGCCACGATGGCTGGCCTCGGCATCGCCTGCATGCCCGATTTCCTGGTCCGCGAGGCGCTACGCGACGGCAAGCTGCGGATCGTGCTGGACGATCATGTCGACGGCCGTGGCCAATTCCGGATGCTATGGCCGTCCAATCGCCATCTGTCGCCGAAGGTGCGCGTCTTCGTCGATTTCCTTCCCGAGCGCCTCGCTGTGGCGCGATAGGCGGACTAGCGGGGCACGGCCTGCGGCCGGCCCGGGCTCACGGTCTTCGGCCGGCCAGAGGTCACGGCCTTCGGCCGGCCAGAGGTCACGGTCTTGTGATTTCGGATATGAAGTTAAACTTTGAAGTTTAGCTTCGTATCTACTACAAAAGCCGCCATGAAAGATCAATTGCCCCCGCAGGACGACCCCGAAGCCGCGCATGCGCTAGCCCTGGCGGCCGAGCTTCGGGTGGTGGCCGGCAGGCTGATCCGGCGGCTGCGCGAACAGGCCGATACCGGTGATCTGACCACGTCGCAGAAGTCGGCGCTGCTGCATCTCGAGCGCGAGGGGCCGGCGACGGTGACGACGCTGGCGCGCGCCCAGGACATGCGTCCGCAGTCGATGGGCGCCATTGTGTCAGCGCTACAACTGGCCGGTCTGGTGGAAGGTGCGCCGGATCCGGCCGATGGCCGGCAGATCCTCCTGTCGCTCACGGCAGCCTGCCGGGACATGATCGCGACCGGGCGGGCGGCCCGACAGGACTGGTTGTTCCGCGCCATCCAGGCGAACCTTGACCGCGAGGAGCAGAAGCAACTCGCGGGCGCCGTCGAATTGTTGAAACGGCTCGCCGACTCCTGACCCTTCAATATCCACGATCCACGCAGCCGTTCGATCGCCGAAAGGAAGCATAATGGCAGTCACCACGCTTGACCCGAAGACCGCACTTATCGTCATCGATCTGCAAAAGGGCATTGTTTCGCTACCCTGTGCCCATCCGGTCGGCGACGTCATACAGCGGGCCGGCGCGCTCGCCGATGCGTTTCGCGGCCGCGCCTTGCCGGTCGTGCTCGTCAACGTCGCCGGCGCGCCTTCGGGCCGGACGGAGCAGGCGCCGCGCGTGCGGGAATTTCCCGCCGGCTGGACTGATCTTGTCCCCGAACTGAAGCAGCAGCGGGAGGATCACATCATGACCAAACGCACCGTGGACGCCTTCGTCAACACCGATCTCGAAGCCTGGCTGAAGGGCGAGGGCGTCACCCAGGTGGTGATCGCCGGCGTCTCCACCAGCATGGGCGTCGAAGCGACCGCCCGTCACGCGCGCGATCTCGGGTTCAACGTCACGCTCGCCGTCGATGCCATGACCGACATGAGCCTCGATGCCCACACCAACAGCACCGCGAATATTTTCCCGAGGCTGGGCGAAAACGGCACGACACAAGACATCCTCGATCTCCTGGCCAAGGGGAGTGCCTGACAATGCAATGGATCGACTTTGTGTCCTATTTCTTCGGTGGCGCCGTGCTGACGAATGCCGTGCCGCATTTCGTCAGCGGCGTGATGGGGCGGCCTTTTCAAAGCCCCTTCGCCAAGCCGCGCGGCCAGGGCCATTCCTCCTCGACCGTGAATGCCCTGTGGGGATTCCTGAACCTGGCGATCGGTTATCTCCTGGTGGTGCGTGTCGGAGATTTCGACCTGCGATCCACGGATGATGTCGTCGCGTTGGGGTTGGGCACCCTCCTCATGGGGGTGGCGACGGCACGCATGTTCGGCCGCTTCAACGGCGGCAATGCCCCAGCCGACGGATGAGCGGTCCGGCAAAAGGCACGTTCCGTTCGCTGGCCAATTTCAACTACCGGATCTGGGCCGGTGGCGCGATCGTGTCCAATGTGGGAACCTGGATGCAGCGCACCGCCCAGGACTGGCTGGTGCTGACCCAACTGACCCACAACAACGCGACCGCCATGGGCGTGGTGATGGCGCTGCAATTCGCGCCGCAGATCCTGCTGCTGCCATGGACGGGCTTTGCCGCCGATCATCTCGACCGGCGCAAGCTGCTGCTCGCCACGCAAGCCGCCATGGGCCTGCTCGCGCTCGGCCTTGGCCTGCTCACCGTCGCCGGGCTCGTGCAATTGTGGCACGTCTATGTGTTCGCATTCCTGCTTGGCTGCACGACGGCGTTCGACGCGCCGGCGCGCCAGACATTCGTCTCCGATCTGGTCGGCGAGACAGACCTGTCGAATGCCGTGGCGTTGAATTCCACCTCGTTCAATGTCGCGCGCATGATCGGGCCTGCCGTCGCCGGCGCCCTTATCGCCTCCGTCGGCTCCGGCTGGGTGTTCCTGATCAACGCGGCATCGTTTGCCGCGGTCCTTGCCTCGCTCGGCCTGCTGCGCCTCGGTGAGCTTCACCTGAAGGACAAGACGCAGCGGAGCCGCGGCAGGCTTGCCGAGGGTTTTGCCTATGTCTGGAAGCGTCCTGACCTCAAAGCCATCCTTTTGATGCTTTTCCTGATCGGTACGTTCGGGCTCAACTTCCCGATCTTCATTTCAACCATGTCCGTTTCCGTCTTTCACGCGGGCGCCGGCCAATACGGGCTGTTGACGTCGACCATGGCGATCGGATCGGTCACCGGCGCATTGCTGGCGGCCCGGCGCGAGCAGCCCCGCCTGGCGTTTCTTCTGGCGGGCGCCGCGATCTTCGGCTTTGGCTTCAGCCTGGCCGCGATCATGCCCAATTACTGGCTGTTCGGCCTGGCGCTCGTTGTCATCGGCGTCTCGGCGCAGACTATGACCACCTCGACGATCGGCCTGGTGCAGCTTTCAACCGAACCTGCCATGCGTGGGCGTGTGATGGCGATCCTGCTGGCCATAACGCTGGGCGGCACCGCTCTCGGCGCGCCCGTGGTCGGCTGGGTGGCCGATGATGTCGGCCCACGCTGGGCGCTCGGCGTGGCCGCCATTGCCGGCTTTGCGGCAGCTCTCGTCGGAGTTCGCTATCTCGCGAGGTATCGCCACTTGCGCGTGCGGATCGAGGCCGGACGTCTCCGCTTCGACCTCGACGATGGCAAAGCCGAGCCGGCAGAGGCCGGATAGTGTCTTCTCCGGCGTCCTGATAAAAATATGATTACTTACATCAAGTTTCGGTGGAAACCCCGGCGGCGCTGTGGCATGCCCCGTGATGGCAACGAGGCCAGGATCTTTCGGCGGCTTCGTTTGAAGCGCTATCGAGGGATTTCAGCGATGGACCAGTTGAGTGCGCAGACCCGCATCAGCGACGAGGCGATCAGGTCGGCGATCGAGCGTCTACGCGCCGAGCACCGCGAATTCGAGATCGAAACCGGTGCCGCCGATCGATGGGAGCTTCGCCTGTATTACGGGTCGGTGAGCGCGACGCGTGAGGGCGACGCCATGCTCATCCGTGTCGCGGCGATCGACGAGACCTGCCTGTCCTACATGAAGATGACGGTTGCCGGACATGTCGCGCGGCATCTCGGCACCGCCAGCGGATTGCGCTGGCAAGGCGATGGCAGCGACGCCGGCACGCCGGTCTTCTTCCGCGAGATCACGGTGATGTCGTCGGCGCGGATTTCGCCGCACATGCAGCGCCTGCGCTTCGCAGGCACGGATCTCGACCGCTTCACTCATGGCGGCCTGCACATGCGGCTGCTGTTGCCGCCGCGCGGCCGGCGGCCGGTCTGGCCCTCCGTGGGCCCTGATGGCCTGCTTGTCTGGCCTGCGGGGGAGGATGCGCTCACCATACGGGTCTACACGATCCGGGCGATCGATGCGGCAAGCGGCTGGTTCGATGTCGATTTCGTGCTGCATCCCGGCCAGGATACGCCGGCCGCCATCTTCGCGCAGAATGCACGGGCGGGAGACGTGATCGGCATGGTCGGGCCCGGGGGCGGCGATGCGCCGGAGGCAGGAACCCTGCTTCTGGTCGGCGACGACACCGCGCTGCCCGCCATCGGCCGGATCCTCGAGCATCTGCCGCCGTCAAGCCGAGCCGAGGCGCTCATCGAGGTCGATGGGCCGGACGACCGGATCGCGCTGCCGCAAGGCGAGAACATCGATATCAGCTGGTTCTACCGGCACGGCCGTGAAGCTGGCACCGCCGGCCTGCTGCCGGCCGCCCTGCGCGAGCGCAGTCACGCAGCGCTTGCCGACGGCCTCTTCGTCTGGGCCGGATGCGAATTCACCGATTTCCGCGAACTGCGCAAGATCGTGCGCAAGGAGTGGGGCCTGCCACGCGACAGGCATATGGTCACCGCCTATTGGCGTCGCGGCGCGCAAGGCGAGAACGGCGGCGGCGAGGAATAGGGCGCCGATGCGCTGAAGCCGATCAGTCCCGGATGCTTCTGGCCACCAGACGCGCGACGCTCGGGCCGACGAGCAGCACGATCAGGAAGCGCGCTGACTGCAGCGCCATGACGAAGGAGATGTCGACGTTCTGCGCCGCGGCGGCAATGATGGCCACGCTGTCCATGCCGCCGGGGCTGGTCGCCAGATAGGCGGTCAGCGGATCGATGCCCAGGAGATGGCTGATCAGGAAAGCGAGCCCGCCGCAGAATGCGATCAGCGCCACGATCGAGGCGATGATCTGGGGCAAGGCCCGCGTCGCATGGCGCAGGATCGGCCTGGTGAAATTCAGCCCGATCGACCAGCCGACCATGGCGTAGCTGATAGCCAGCAGCCAGGGCGGCAACTGCATCTCGACGCCAAGACCGAGATGGATGACGCTGCCGAAGATGAAGGTGCCGAGGAAGAAGGGCGAGGGCAGCCGGCAGAGCTTGCCCGCCAGGCCGCCGGCCAGCGCGATGCCTGACGTGGCGGCGAAGGCCTGGGCATCGATCGGCGGAAACCAGATGATGGGCGGGATTTCGATGCCCGATGTGTCGACCCACATCTTGGCGACGATGGCGGCCGTCATCGAAACGAAAATGACGCGCAGATACTGCATGAAAGCGACAAGCCGCTGGTCGGCGCCGAAGGCGCCGGCCATCAGCACCATGGCGGTGGCGGCACCCGGCGAGGAGCCCCAGACGGCGGTGGTGCCGGGCAGGATGCGCCAGCGGCTGATCAGCCAGCCAAGCAGGCTGGAGGCCGCGACCGTTGCGATCACAACGCCCAGGAACAGCGGCCACTCTGCGTAGAAGACGGGAAAGATGTCGGCCGAGATCGACGCGGCGACGAGACAGCCGACAATGGCCTGGGCGGAGCCGAACAGCAGGCGCGGCACGCGCACCGTGGCGCCATTGGTGCCGGCGACGATCGCCGCCAGCATCGGCCCGATCAGCAGCGCCGCCGGCAGAGCGGCGAGTTCGAGCGCACCGGCAAACAGAGCGGAGATGGTGAGCAGGACCAGCCATTGCCAAGGCTTGCCCATCCGCGCCATGCGCTCGGTGGCGGGCTGGTCCTGGGGTGGAGACTCGGCCGAGGAATCCATAGTTTTGGTCTTAGACCTGGCGCGTGAAAATGCGAACCACGGTTTACCGAAAAAATGATGGTTTCACGCGTCCAGGCGCCGAGTAACAGCTTTCATATGTCGGCGCTGAACCGTTGCTCGATCTCATCGCGACCCATGCGGTCGAAATCTTCAGGGACGGAAAGGCCGGTCATAGAACCAACCCGTCGCTTCTGCGGTGCGGGCTGATCGATAGGCACGATTCTGGCCAATGGCTTGCCGGCGTTGGTGATGATGAACGACTCACCTTTTGGCTACCTGTCTTACGAGGCGCGACAGATGGGCTTTCGCATCGCGAATGTTGACCGTCCGCGTCAAAGGGTTGCTCCTCAATGACTGACACTGTGCGGGCCTTAGCTGTCCGGCTCAGCTCGTCTTGCCGTCGACCAACCCGAAGCCGCCGACGGGGTGGGTCTCCACCTGGAATTCGAAGCCGGCGATGAAGGGGCGGGCCTTGGCGATGGCCGCCTGGACTTCCGGAAGCTGCAGGGAAGCCTTGTGGCTTGCCTGATCCGTCCACACTTCGGTCACCCAGATCGCGTCGGCATCGGCCGGATCGGTGGCGACGATGTAGCTCAGGCAGCCGGGCAGGGCGCCGGTGCTGGCGCGCAGCACATCCATGACCGCGTCGCGCTGGCCGCGCGCTGCCCGCATCTTGCCGATCAGTCCGTACATTCCGTGTCTCCCCCTGGGATTGGCGCGAAAGGAGTATGCAGGGCGCCAGTATGCAATTCACGGCTCACGGCATCAACTGGCCGCCATTCACCTCGATCGACTGGCCGGTGATGTAGCCGCTCAACAGGTCCGATGAGAGGAACAGATAGGCGCCGACGCAGTCTTGCGCCGTGCCGGCCCGCCCCTGCGGAATTGTGGCGACCATGCCCTTGATCTGCTCCTCGGTCGAATAGCGCTCGTGGAACGGGGTGAGAATGGTACCGGGCGCCACGGCGTTGACGCGGATGCCGAAGCCGATCAGCTCCTTGGCCATGCCGCGTGTCACATTGGAGACGAAGGCCTTGGCCGAACCGTAGAGACCGGCACCGCCGCCCGCGCCATTGCGCGCGGCGATCGAGGAGGTGTTGACGATGAAGCCGCCCTGCTTCTTCAGCCACGGGATTGCCTTGCGGGAGGCGGTCAGCACCGAGCGCGCGTTGAGGTCCATCACGGCGTCGTAATGCGCTTCGGTCTGTTCGGCATAGGGTATGCGGCCGAGCATGCCGCCGGCATTGTTGACCAGTCCGTCGAGACGGCCGAAATGCCGCGCACTGTCCTCGACAACGCGTTCGACATCCGTGGGCAGGGAAAAATCGCCCTGGACGAGGAAGACCTCGCCGCCGCTGTCGCGAATGGTCTTGCCAAGTTTCTCGGCGGCCTCCTGGCTCGAATTGTAATGCAGCGCCACCTTGGATTTCTGCGCGGCATAGGCCAGCGCGAGTGCCGCGCCTATGCCGGTCGAGGCGCCGGTGACCAGCACCGCCTTGCCAGCGAGATCGGGGATGGTAAGCGCGGTCGTGGTGGGCACTGTCGGTCCTCCGGAGCGTTCAACGGGACCAGCCGTTCCAAGTCCCATGGTCGAGACTGTGCACTATGGCCGGAGATAGGCATAGCCCTGGCTTTGCAGTTCCGCGAGCTTGACGACGCCGCCCTTGTCGGCGGCATGGAAGCCGTCGAGCAGGTCGGCGAGCGAAATGTCCATGCCTTGCATGGTGTTGGCGCAGGCTTGCGGCTCGAGCCCCTGCCGCACCAGGCCGGCGAAGCGGCCGGAGACCGCGGCCGATATACCCTTAGACTTGAAGGCGGCCAGGGCCGGGCCATGCACGACCAGCACGATGTCGACATTGCCGCCAGTGCCCTCATAGTGGTTCTTGATGTTGCCGAGCACGAAATTGACCTTGTCCACATCGCTCAGGTGATAGGCGACCTTCAGCCTGGCGGGCTCGGTGGCTGCCGCCTGCACCGCCCGCAAGCCAAGAAACGTTCCGGTTCCGGCAAGAACCGCGCGGAACATGTCACGCCGGCGCATGGCTTCCTCCTCCAATTTCACCGCGATTTGCGTGGCTCCGGCCGCAATACTAGCATAAATTGACGTTACGTCCTGTCGATGCGAGGAGGGATCACATGACGTTCAGGGCAGAGGAAAGGAAGACAATTGCGCGCGCTGGATTTGGCGTGGTGCTGCTCGGTTTGCTGTCAGGCACGGCTGTCGCCGGCGACACGCTTAAACTCAGGGAACTCAGCCCGAACGGGGCGGACGCCTGTTTCGGGCGGGTCTATGACGCAGCCCATCTCAAGGCGCATCCGAAGCAGAAGGTGGCGCGGATCTTCTTCTACTACGGCCATGACCCGGTCAGCCGGCCGAACGAAGAGCCCACGGCAAACGCCGACACGTCTTACAATGGCTTTCTCTCCACCACGGTGCGTGGCGCCAAGGCGCCGGAATGGGCCGGCGGCTGGTGCAATCATGAATCCGAGGACGGCACATCAGGCCCGATCCGTTGTGGCATGGATTGCGATCGTACGCTGGCCTCGCTGAAAGTCGACGACAAGGGCCGGCTGCTCCTCTCAGATCTGTCCTCCGATATCTACCTCGATCCGGACTCGGAGGAGCAACTCGGCAAGGCGGAATACAACCGCCAGGCGCTCGGCTCGGAGGATGATAATTTCCGCCTTGACCCGATGCCGGCCGCGACCTGCAAGGCCGAGTTCGCACGCATCGATCCCATTGATCCGGCGCTTGGGGACCCGTTGCGCGTGCGGCTGAAGCCAGACCAGCCGTTCTGCTATGGGCGCGACTATGACACGGCCCATATGAGTTCGCACCCCAACCAGCTGACGCAGTCGATCCGGGTTTTCCGCGGACCGGTGGAGCTGGCATCCTTCGCCTCTAGCGGCGACGCCGCCAACTGGCCCGACGGCGCTGACATTGCCATCTCAGTGACGACCAGAAAGAATGAGACCAAGGTCACGCAGACCTATTCCTGCCAGGGCGAGGCCGACCAGTGGCGTTGCGCGGCAAGCTCGAAGATGAGCGATTTTGCCTGCGACATCGCGCAGAAGGAAATCTACCTCAAGCGCGGCGCCAATGGCATGATGATGCTGGCCAATCCCAATAGCAGCCTGGCGATTGTCGATCTGTGCTCGAAAGCCGCCGACGGCAGGACGAAGTCGGACGACAAGGTCTATCGGCTGGAGCCAATGCCGCAATCGGCCTGCGCACCTTGAGGCCTGCCGATATTCAGGTGAGGCCGGCCTGCGAATGGCGGCTTCCTGCGCTTCCGGTGCTCACGTACTTTGAGTACGCTCCGCTCCGGTTCTCGGAAGCCACCATTCTCGACTCGGCCTGACCTGAATCTCGACAGGCCTCAGGCTAGCGCGAGGCTACGCAAACGGCACGGCCGTCGTGCCCTTGGGCAGTTTCGCCTCATCATCTGGCTCGACATGGATGGTGACGCGCACCGAGGGGATTTCGGCTTTCAGCGCGTCCTCGATGCGATCGCAGATGACGTGGCTGGCGCCCACCGACATGTCGGCGTCGACGACCAGATGGAACTCGATGAAGGTGGCGCGGCCGGCGATACGGGTCTTGAGGTCGTGCACCTCCAGCGCGCCCTTGCAGTTGGCCGAGATGATGTCGCGGATGCGCATATGTTCCTGCGTGTCGACGGCGCGGTCCATCAGCCCGTTCATCGACGAGCCGATGACGTGCCAGCCCTGCCACAGGATGTTGAGCGCGACGATGACGGCAAGTGCCGGATCGAGGATCTGCCAGCCGGTCAGGATTGCGCCGACCAGGCCGCCGAAGACGCCGATCGAGGTCACCACATCGGTCATGATATGATTGCCGTCGGCGACCAGCGCCGGCGATTTCTCGGCCCGGCCGACGCGGATCAGCGTCCAGGCCCAGAAGGCATTGATGGCGGTGGCGACGCCATTGATGGCAAGTCCTTTCCAGGGTTGCTCGAGCGGCGCCGGCGTTTGCCAGGAGCGCCAGACCTCGTTCAGGATCAAAAGCGCGGCGACGACGATCAGCACGCCTTCAAGCACGGCCGAGAAATACTCTGCCTTGTGATGGCCGAACGGGTGGTCCTGGTCGGCCGGCTTGTAGCTGACCTGGATCGCCCAGAAGGCGGCGACCGAGGCAATGACGTTGACGATGGATTCCAGCGCGTCCGAATAGAGCGCGACGGAGCCGGTGACGTACCAGGCGGCGACCTTCAGCGCGAGCACGACAAAGGCGATCACGATCGACCAGAAGGCAAGGTTGGCGACCTTGCGCTTGCCGGCGGCTTTCGTCGCGATCATCATGGCGTTCTCGGCTTCGGCCATTTCGTCAGGCTGCCTTTTCCTTGGCCTTGCGCGGCAAATGGGCGACGATGTTCTCGATGATGCGCATGCCGGCATTGTGGCCGAGCGTCATGATCGATTCCGGGTGGAACTGCACCGCGGCGATCGGCTCCTTGCGATGTTCGAAGGCCATGATCACGCCGTCCTCTGTTTCCGCCGTGACGATGAAGTCGTCAGGCAGCCGCACCGGATCGGCGAAGATCGAGTGGTAACGGCCGACGGTAACTTCCTTGGGCAGGCCGGAGAAGATGATGCCCGGCTTGGAGACGCGGATGCGCGAGGGCTTGCCGTGCATCGGGATGTGCAACTGCCGCAATTCCCCGCCATAGGCCTCGGCCAGCGCCTGCAGGCCGAGGCAGACGCCGAAGATCGGCAGGTCGCGGGCGCGCGCCTTCTTGATGGTGGCGGCGCAGTCGAAATCCTTCGGCGTGCCGGGTCCGGGCGACAGCACGACGAGATCCGGCTTCAGCCGCTCGAAAACTTCCTCCGGCACCGGCGTGCGCACGGTCGAGACATTGGCGCCGGTCTGGCGGAAGTAGTTGGCCAGCGTGTGGACGAAACTATCCTCATGATCGACGAGCAGGATGTTGACGCCGTCACCGACGCGCGCGGTGGTGCGCTCGGTGCTGGCGGAATTGCCCGTCTTGGCGTCGCGGATGGCGGAGAGCATGGCGGATGCCTTCAATTCGGTTTCGGCTTCTTCTTCCTCGGGAATGCTGTCGAAGAGCAATGTGGCGCCGGCGCGCACCTCGGCGATGCCGTCCTTGATGCGGATGGTGCGCAAGGTCAGGCCGGTGTTCATATCGCCGTTGAAATTGACCATGCCGATGGCGCCGCCATACCAGGCGCGCGGGCTTTTCTCGTTCTGCTCGATGAAGCGCATCGCCCACAGTTTCGGCGCGCCGGTGACGGTGACCGCCCAGGCATGCGAGAGAAAGGCATCGAAGGCATCCATGCCTTCGCGCAGCCGGCCCTCGATGTGATCCACGGTATGGATCAGGCGCGAATACATCTCGATCTGGCGGCGGCCGATGACGCGCACCGAGCCCGGCTCGCAGACGCGCGACTTGTCGTTGCGGTCGACGTCCGAGCACATTGTGAGCTCGGACTCGTCCTTCTTGGAGTTAAGCAGCTTCAGGATCTGCTCGCTATCGGAAATGGCGTCGTCGCCGCGCTTGATGGTGCCCGAGATCGGGCAGGTCTCGACACGGCGGCCGTTGACGCGCACGAACATTTCCGGCGAGGCGCCGATCAGGTATTCGCCTTCGCCCAGATTGATGAAGAACGAATAGGGCGAAGGGTTGATCGACTTCAGCTTGCGCGAAATCTCGGATGGCTGCGTCTCGCACCGCTCGTAGAACATCTGGCCGGGAACGACCTCGAACAGGTCGCCGCGCTTGAACGAGTCCATCGCGCGCCGCACAAGGTTGGCATATTCGCCGGGCTCATGGTCGCCGCGCGGCGGGATGCGGTCGGCGGTCTGGAACGGCTCGGCGATTTCGTCGCGCGGCAGGCCATCGGTCGAAAAACCCTCGCCTGAATAATCGTAGCGGTCGGTCCAGGCCTTGGCCGAATAATGGTCGACGACCAGGATCTCGTCAGGCAGGAACAGCACGAGGTCGCGCTGGCTCTCCCTGCGCTCGAGCTTGTAGTCGACCGGGTCGAACTGGAAGGCGAGGTCGTAGCCGAAGGCGCCATAGAGGCCGAGATTGGCGTCTTCCGCTGTCTTGAACAAAGCGGTGATGGCACGCAGCACGGTAAAGACCGAAGGCACGCGGCTGCGCTCCTCTTCGGTGAAGACACGGCCCGGTTTGGCGACATCGAGGCGGATCAGCTTCCTGGTCGTCTCGGCGATGGTGACGTCTGCAAGGCCACCCAGCGTCTTGCCGACGACCGGCAACAGCGCTTCGCCACGCCCGTTCAGCGCCTCGATGCGCATGGCGCGACCGCGCGCGGAGATGACCAGAGGCGGATCGATGATGGCCGTGTCCCAACGCGTATAGCGGCCGGGATATTCGTAATTCGAGGAAAACACGGCACCGCGGCGCGAATTCAGCCCGTCGACATAGGTGTCGATCGCGCCTGCATAGGGCCGGTCGTGGCGCTCGCGGGTGATGGTGATGCCACCCGCGGTCACGAAGCTTTCAGCGCCGTTTTCCAGAACCTTCATCGTCATTGCCGTCTCCATCTGGCTTGTTGGGGCAACGGACCCGGGACTGGCTTGGAAAAAACAAATGGCCGCCCGGACTTTCCGTTGCGGCCACCCTCTCTTTTCACGCACGCGCGTTCGAACAGGCCGCTGTCAGCAGGCCCACCACCAAATGGTCTTGGTCGAACGCATGTTCATGGCGAAATCCATAGCGGCGAAAAACTGGATGCGCAACTGATTTGAAAAGCCTCTTCGGTGGCCGCCGGTTCCCAGGCTCATGGCACATCGCCAGAGCCGGCGGTCGCGTCTAGGCTGGACCTTCAACAATACGAAAACGGGAAACACCGATGACCGAACAGGCCGAGCGCGCGCGGACGTTCCATTCCCTTCACGTGAAGGGCAACCCGATCGTTCTCTACAATGCCTGGGATCCGGGCTCGGCGAAGATCGTGGAGAAGGCGGGCGCCAAGGCGATCGCCACCGGAAGCTGGCCGGTCGCGGCAGCGTTCGGCTATGCCGATGGCGAGAAGATCCCGCTGGAACTGGCACTCGACAACATCAAGCGTATCGTGGCGGCGGTCGACCTGCCGGTGACGATGGACCTCGAGGGTGGCTACGGCGTCGATCCCGAATTCGTTGCTCGCACGGTGACGTTGGCATTGCGCGCCGGTGCCATCGGTTTCAATTTCGAAGACCAGATTGTCGGCGGCAGCGGCCTGCACGACATCGTCGTCCAGGTAACGCGCATTGAAGCCGCCGCCGCTGCCGTGAAGGCTTCCGGCATTCCGGCATTCCTAAACGCACGCACCGACATTTTTCTCAAGGCGAAGCCGGACGCGCATGACGACGAACTGCTCGATCAGGCCATCGAGCGGGCGCAGGCATATGAAAAGGCCGGAGCGAATGGCTTTTTCGCACCGGGTCTTGGCGACGAGGGCTTGATCGAGACGCTCTGCAAGTCGACGAACCTACCGGTCAACATCATCGCACTGGCGCATGTGCCGCCGCGCCAGCGGCTGGCCGAACTCGGCGTCGCCCGCATCAGCCATGGCCCGGTGCCTTACCGGCAGATGGCCGAATGGCTGGAGGCGAAAGCGCGGCTGGCGATTTCTGGCTAAGTGAAAGCATCCCCAACTTCGTCATCCTATGGCGGAGCAAGGAGCGTAGCGACGCCGCGCAGACCATAGGATCCATTCCGTGACCTTGCTGGCGGGTGCAGCGGGGCAAAATTCTGCACCGTAGCGGCGCATCGAAGTCGCGGCATGGATCCTCGGGTCTGCGCGGCGTCGCTACGCTCCTTGCTCCGCCCGTGGATGACGAAGCGATGAGCGTTTTCCGCTAATCACCGAGGCAGGTGCCTTCGACGCAAGCGTTCGTAAAGGCTCCTGTGTCGAAGAGCTCAATCCTCCAGCGTACCCGACCTTGCGTCGGCGCTCTTCCTGTCGCCGACCAGCTTCAGAAGGTCCTCGCCGGCGCGGACGATGCGGCGCGAGCGGCGGGTCAGGATGATGCCGTCCTGCGGCGCGAACACTTCCGCGCGGCCATCGGCTTCGCCCGGCGCGTGGACGATGGTGGCGAGGCGCGTGCCCCTGGCGACACGATCGCCGGGCTTCACGTCATAGAGCACAGCACCGGCCCGTGGCGCTGGCATCATGTCGATGTTTTCCAGGGGGGCCACAGTGCCGGTGAAAGGGCCGGGTGCGGGGAGCGCGCTGTCGGCGATCACGCCGCGCGCCACCAGCAGCCGGTAGAGGCCTTCGGCGTCGGTTTTGGCCAGGGCGCCATCGACGTCGATGATGCCGCGATATTCGACCGTGGTCGCGACGCGCCGGTCGAACCTCGCCACATCGGCGGGAACGTTCTGGTACGGCATGATCGAGGCGCCCTCGAAGGTGCCGTCGGTGTCCTCGCTCCACAGCACGACCGCATCGACACCCATGGCGGCGGCGCAATCGGCCATATCAGGCCACAGGCTGGTGTGGACGTAGAGATAGGCAAGTCCCTCGTCATCGCAGTGCAGGTCGAGCACGATGTCGTGGCCCAGCGACAGCTGCACCAGGCGTGACTTCAGCCGCTGGTCGGCGCCGCCAAACGCGGTGTCCGGCAAGAGCTTGGTGTCGGGCGCGGCAAGCAGCGGAAAGCCGCGGTTGAAATTGGTGCGGGTACCCAGATGGAAGCGGCCCTGGTGCTCGCCGAAATGATATTGCGCGCGGCCGATCGGGTTGGCCCACGGCACGATGGTGATGCTGCCCCTGATGCGGCCTTCGGCCTCCGCCTTGTTCAGCGCCGGCATCAGCGCGTCGATGGCGACGACGCCTGGCAGTTCGCCGGCATGGAGTGCCGCCTGCAGATAGGCCGAGGGCGCCGCCTTGTCGCTGCCTGTGAAGTGGAACACCGGGAATTCGTAGGAAACGCCTTCGCTATCACCGGCGATGCGTTCGATCGATTTCTGCATGACTTCCTCCATCAAGAGCAAGAAGACATGCCCATTTGAGGCCATCGATGTCGATTGGTCCAGCAGGCCGCGCTATGGGCGCAAGATTTCTGTCCCTCTTACGAAAGAGACGTTATTCCGCGGCAGCCTGGAGCGGGACGGGCGCGCGACGGTCCAATGCCTGCGACAGCACCGCCACGGTGACAGCCAGCAAGGCGAGCACCGCGCCGACCAGCGGCAGATTGGCGTAGGAAACGCCTGCCGACAGGGCCACGCCGCCAATCCAGGCGCCGCCGGCATTGCCGACATTGAAGGCGCCCTGGTTCAGCGTGGCAGCAAGGTTCGGCCCTTCCGAGGCCGCCTCGACGACGCGGATCTGCAGTGGTGGCACGACGACGAAAATGAGCAAGCCCCACAGGAAGACGATGCCGATGGCCACACTTGCGATGGCGCCGAACTGCATGAAACCGACGAACAGCACCGCCATCAAAAGCAGCGTGCCGATGACGGTCGGCATCAGCTTCCAGTCGGCCAGCCGCCCACCAATGATGTTGCCGATCGTCATGCCGGCGCCGAACAGCAGGAGCACCCAGGTAACGGCCGGGGTGGACAGGCCCGACACGTCGGTTAGATAGGGCTTGATGTAGGTGAACACGGCAAACAGGCTGGCCGAGGCCAGCGAGGCGATCAGCATCGCCAGCCAGACCTGCAACCTGCCTAGCACGCGCAGCTCGCCGCGCAAGCCACCGCCGCTCGGCTCCGCGACATCCGACGGCACCAGCCAGGCGATGGCCGCGACCGAGATCAGACCGATGCCGACAACGGCGATGAATGTGGAGCGCCAGCCGAACGCTTCGCCAAGGGCTGTGCCAGCAGGAACGCCCAGAATGTTCGAAAGCGTCAGGCCGGCGAACATCAGCGCCATGGCGCTGGCGCGCTTGTTGCGCGGCACCAGGCTGGCGGCAACGACCGAGCCGATGCCGAAGAAGGCGCCGTGCCCAAAAGCGGTGAAGACACGCGCCGCCATCAGCGTCCAATAATCAGGCGCGATGGCGCAGAACAGATTGCCGACGACGAATGAAGCCGTCAGCCCGACCAGCACCGGCTTGCGCGGCAGATGCGCGGTGGCCATCGCGACGATCGGCGCGCCGAAGACGACGCCCAGTGCATAGCCCGTGACCAGCAAGCCGGCCGACGGGATCGACACGCGAAGGTCGGCGGCGACCTCCGGCAGCAGGCCCATGATGACGAACTCGGTGGTGCCGATGCAGAAAGACGCAATGGCAAGCGCAAGGATCGGCAAGGGCATGGGGCGTCCAGACTGAATCGGTTCAATTTTGAGTCTGCGCGAGGAGCCGTGCCGGGCGCAATGTATATTGCTGCATTGCAGCGATGCAGAAAGCGTGGAGCAGATTGAAACGAGGCGCCGCAGCGCCTCGTTTGCGATCAGCCTTGGGGAACGAGCCTTTCCCGATCATGGCGCCTTTGGCAAGGCATAGGCGATGATGTAGTCGCCACGATCGGGCGACTGACGCGCGCCGCCCGCCGACACGACGACGAACTGGCGGCCGCTTGCGGGCGAGGTGTAGGTCATCGGCGTCGCCTGCGCGCCGACCGGCAGGCGGCCTTTCCAAAGCTCCTCGCCGGTGGCGACGTCGATGGCGCGCAGATAATAGTCCTGCGTGCCGGCATAGAAGACGAGCCCGCCCGCCGTCGTCACAGGGCCGCCGAGCGACGGCATGCCGATCGGGATCCGCAGGCCGGTCTTCATCTCAAGCGGGCCGGTGTCCTGCAGCGTGCCGGCCGGAACCTGCCAGACGAGTTTTCGCGTGTTCAGGTCGATGGCGCTGATCGTGCCGTAGGGCGGCTGGTGGCAGGGCACGCCGAGCGGCGACATGAAGCCGTTCTTGAGCGCGCCATACGGCGTGCCGAGCTGAGTGCCCAGACCGTCATGCGCCGCCGAGGGGCCATAATTGTCGGCCACCGCGCGCGGCAGCAATTCGACGAATTGCGGCATGCGGATGTCGTTGACGATCAGGTAGCCGTTGGCCTCGTCGATCGAGGCGCTGCCCCAGTTCATGCCGCCATAGTAGCCGGGAAACTGCAGCGAACGCGTCGGGCCCGGCGGTGTGAACTCGCCCTCGTAGCGCAGTTTCTTGAAGCCGATACGGCAATAGAGCTGGTCGAACGGAGTGGCGCCCCACATGCTGGCTTCGGTGAATGGCTTATCGCCGATCGAAGGCATGCCGACCGAATAGGGCTGGGTCGGCGACAGGAAATCCTCCTTGGCGCCGCCATCCTGCGGCACCGGCTTTTCCTGCACCTCGGCGATCGCCTTGCCGTCGCGGCGGTCGAGCATGAAGATCTGGCCGCGCTTGGTGACCTGGATCAGCGCCGGCACCTTTCCGCCCTTGCCGTCGGGCACGTCATAGAGCGCCGGCTGCGAGGGGAGGTCATAGTCCCAGAGGTCATGATGCACGGTCTGGAATTTCCAGCGCTCGCGGCCCGTGGCGATATCGAGCGCGACGACCGAAGCGGTGTAATCCTCCGCCGCCTTGCTGCGCTCGGCGCCGAAGAAGTCGGGCGTGGCGTTGCCGGTCGGCAAATAGACGAGGCCAAGCGCGTCGTCATAGCTCGGCGTCGACCAGACGTTGGGCGTGCCGCGCGTGTAGCTCTGGCCTTCCGGCGGCAGTTTGGTGATCGCCGGATTGCCGAGGTCCCAGGCCCATACCAGCTCGCCTGTCCTGGCGCTGAAGGCCCTGACGGCGCCGGACGGCTCACCGGTCTCGACATTGTCCCAGACCCAGCCGCCGACCATGATCAGGTCGCGCATGACGGTGGGCGCCGAAGTCTGGAAGTAGAAACCGGCCTTCACCTCGCCCATGCCTTGCTTGAGGTCGACGGTGCCGCCCTGGCCGAAATCCGGGCAAGGCTGGCCGGTCCTGGCATCGATCTCGATGAGCCGCGCATCGATGGTGGTCATGACGATGCGCCCGGCACAGACCGCTGGGGTGCCACTGGCCGCGGCATCGGCCGCCGGCTCGTAGTAGCTGACGCCACGGCAGCGCTGCCACAGCGGCGCCGAAGCCTTCGGGTCGAATTTCCAGCGCGGCTCGCCGGTTTCGGCGTTGAGCGCGTTGACGACATTTTTCGAGGAGCAGGTGTAGACCGTGTCGCCGATCTGCAGCGGCGTGTTCTGGTCCTCGGCGCCCTTGACCGGTATGTCGCCGGTGCGGAAGGTCCAGGCGACCTTGAGGTCCTTCACATTGTCCCTGTTGATCTGACCGATCGGCGCATAGCGCGTGCCGGCGGGCGTGCGGCCGTAATGACGCCAATCGGTGCTGGAGGCGGCCGCGGCAAGCGGCGGCGCTTCGCTGGCGGCGACCATGTCGCGGATCACGCCATGCGGCTGGAAGGCGTAGGCGGCAGTGGCGATCAGGCCGAGCATCAGGACACCGGCAACGGCGAACGGGCCGCGCTTGCCGCCGCCGGATGACGGGAACAGCGGCGCCAGCAGGAGGGCGATCACGGCCAGCACCGCCGGCGCGACCAGCCGCGGCACCAGCGGCCAGAAGTTCAGTCCGGCCTCCCACAATGCCCAGGCAATGGTGGCAAGGAAGATGAGGAGGTAGAGCCAGAAGCCTGCGCGCCGGCGCAAGGCGAAGAGGAAACCGGAAACGATGATGCCGGCGCCGGCCAGCGCATAATACCAGGAGCCGCCAAGGCCGATGAGCTGGACGCCGCCATAGAGCAGCGGCAGGCCGATGATCATCAGCACCAGGCCGAAAAGCACGAGCAGCCAGATGCCGCCGGAGCTGTTGGAATCTTGTTTCGACATATCGGTCCTCACGCTTTTCCGGGGGGCGGCGCCTCGCGGTCGCGGCGGCCGAAAAGGGCCGTCAGGGCGATCTTTCGAGTTCGGTCGTCGGCTTCCGGTTCTTGGCGACTGGGGCTTCGCCAGGGAAAAGAATTTTATCGCAACCTAATAAATAGCATGTTATCTTTTTCGCCATGCCCAAGCAAGACCCGGATGGTGCCAGATTTGGCCAACTGGTTATATCAGTCGCAAGACTTTGGCGGCGCGCGGCCGACAAGGCGCTCGACGATTGCGGCCTGTCGCATGCCACCGCCATGCCACTGGTGATGCTGTCGCGGCTGGGTGACAATCGGCGCCAGGGTGTCCTTGCCGATCATCTCGGTTTCGAAGGGCCGTCCCTGGTACGCATCGTCGACCTGCTGGTCGAGGAGGGGCTGGTGACGCGCACCGAGGATGCCGCCGACAGGCGGGCCAAGATCCTGTCGCTCACCCATGCCGGGCGCGGCCGTGTGACCGAGATTGAGCGCCTGCTGGCGGTGCTGCGCGCCGAGCTGCTCAGCGATATCGGTGACGCTGAACTGAGAGGCGCAATGCTCCTGCTCGGCCGGTTGGAGGCGAAGCTGACCGGACCGGAAGCCGAATAGGTTTCAGACCAGCGGCTTCAACTCCTGGGCAATCGTGGGCAGCAGCTCCGAGACGGTGGGGTGGATGTGCACCGCGCGCGCCAGAGTGTCGACGGGTGCCTTGGCGTACATCAGGTCGAGCACGCAATGCACCGCCTCGTCGCCGCCGGGGCCGAGCACCGAACAGCCGAGGATTTCCCTGGTGTCGGCATCGACAAGGATCTTCATGAAGCCTTGCGTCTCGCCCTTTTCGACGGCGCGGCCGACGCGCGTCATCGGCCGCTGGCCGACCAGCGCGCGGCGTCCGGAATTCTTTACGGCTGCCTCGGTCATGCCGCAGCGGCCGAGCGGCGGGTCGATGTAGAGCGCATAGGCCTCGATGCGGTCGCTGACCTTGCGCGGATCGTTGTCGAGCAGATTGGCCGCGACGATCTCGTAGTCGTTGTAGGAGGTGTGGGTAAAGGCGCCCTTGCCGTTGCAGTCGCCCATCGCCCAGATACCGGGCACGCTGGTGCGCAGCTGATCGTCGACGATGACGAAGCCGCGCTTGTCAACCGCGACGCCGGCTTTGTCGAGGCCGAGATCGTCGGTGTTGGGGGTGCGTCCCAGCGCCAGCAGCACATGAGAACCGACGGCCGCCGGCTTGCCGGCCGAGAAGGTCACCGCGATGTCGTCGCCTCGCTTGGCGAAGCCGATGTCGTCGGCGCCGACATGGACCGCGATGCCTTCGTTCTCGAGGATCGACAGGATGGTGGCCGAGACATCCTCGTCCTCGCGGCCGGTCAGGCGCGGGCTCTTCTCGATCACGGTGACGTCCGAGCCGAAACGACGGAACATCTGCGCGAATTCGAGCGAAATGTAGCTGCCGCCGACAACGATGAGGTGGCGCGGCAGGACGTCGAGATCCATCATCGAGGAATTGGTCAGGTAGTCGATGTCGTGGATGCCGGGCAGGTCGGGCACGGACGCGCGGCCGCCCGTGTTGAGGAAGATCTTTTCGGCGCTCAAAAGGTCGTCGCCGACACGCACCGTGTTGGCGGATTCGAAACGCGCATGGCCGCGGTAGAGGGTACAGCCCTTCATGCCGGCGATCCATGTCTCCAGATTGCCGCGGGCGTCGTTGGTGACCTTGTCCTTGCGCGCCTTGATCCGTTGATAATCCACACCGACCGGGCCGCCGAGCGTGACGCCATAGTCAGCGGCACGCCTCGCCAGATGCGCGGCATAGGCGCTGGCAACCATGGTCTTGGTCGGCATGCAGCCCGTGTTGACGCAGGTGCCGCCGACCAGCTTGCGCTCGATCAGCGCCACGCTCATGCCGGCGGCGGACAGGCGGCCCGCCAATGGCGACCCGGCCTGGCCGGCGCCGATGATGATGGCGTCGAAGGTTTTTGCCGTCATACGACCGCCGCCACGATCAGCAGGCCGCCGATGATCGCCACCGCGTCCTCGATGAAGGCGGCGGGCGGATCCTTGCCGAAGGCGGCCGCCAGCCGGCCGCGCGCTTCGGCGCCGCCCAACGTGCCGATGACCGCGCCGATGGCGCCGGCGATCAGGCCGCCTATGGTGGAACCGCCGGTCGCACCGATCACCGCGCCGCTGAAAGCACCAAGCAGGATGCGTGCGCCGAATTGCTGTGGCACCTTGCGGCTTGGCGTCGACGGCAGCTGGTCGGTGACGAGCTCGACGATGGCCAGGATGGTGAAGATGCCGACAGCGGCCCAATGGCTCATGAAGCTGGCCCAGGTGCCGGCAACCGGCAGCCAGCCCAGATACGCGCCCCAGGCGACCGCGGCCGGCGCTGTCATGGCGCGCAGGCCGGCAATGACACCGATCAGAAGTGCAAGAAGCAAGAGCATGATGATCCCCCTCGATCACTGGCCAGGACGGCCTTGAGACTACAGGCTACCATAGGTCCGATATTTGACCAGTACTGGGATTGGCGCTTTTCTGCTGGGCGCACTCATGCTTTTCAAAGACGTCAATGGGAGACCACGCCATGGCTGGAAGCGAGCGCGCGAAGATGGCGGCCGGCGAATGGTACACTTGCCTTGATGACGAGCTGGAGGCGCTGCGCGTCGCGGCGCGCGAAGCGGTGTTCGAGCACAATTGCCTGCCGCCGCGACAGCGTGGCAATCTCGGGCCGGGCCTGAAGGCATTGCTCGGCGGCGTGGGCGAGGGCGCCCGCATCGAGGCGCCGTTCCACTGCGCCTACGGCTTCAACATCGTTCTCGGCGACGGCGTCTTCCTCAATGCCGGCTGCACCATCCTCGACACGGCAAGCGTGCGCATCGGCAAGGGAACGCTGCTTGGCCCCAATGTGCAGATCTATTGCGCCGAGCACCACAAGGAAGCTGCGGGGCGACAGGCGGGGCTTGAGATCGCCAGGCCGGTCGAGATCGGTGCCCATGCCTGGATCGGCGGCAGCGCCATCATCCTTGGCGGCGTCAGCATCGGCGAAGGCGCCATCGTCGGCGCCGGCGCCGTGGTGACGCGTGATGTGCCCGCGAACGAGACGGTGGTCGGCAATCCGGCGCGACCGGTCAAACGCCGTTGACGTTACACCTTGGGAAACCGGATCGTTGCCTCAAAACCATCCTGCCGGCCGGATGCTGGCGAGTTCAGGACCAGCGTCGCATCGATCTGTTGCAGGATCTTGTTGACGATCGCCAATCCGAGGCCTGACCCCTCGGCACGAGTCGCGCCGCGTTCGAACCGTTTGATCAAGCTCTCCGGGGCCGGAACCACCAGGCCTTGGTTGATCACACTGAGCCGGGCGTCCTCGTCGATGCGCACGACAACTTCGCCGCCTTCGGCGCCATGCCGCAAGGCATTCTCGATGAGGTTGCGCAGGACGATGGCCAGCGCATCGGTGTCGATCGCGGCGTATGTCTTGGTCCTCGGCGTTTCAAGGCGAAGGCGGCTCTTGTTCTGGCCGCGCTGCTCGAAGTCTTCGACCACCAGTGCCGCGACCTCGGCAAGATCGGCTGGCTTGCCGGCGACCGCCACTCCGGCATCGGCGCGCGCCAGTTGCATCAGCTTTTCCGACAGGTTGGCGAGGTCGGACAGGGCCCGCTTGATCTGGCGTGGGCGTTTTCGCGAGGCCTCGTCGGGAGCTTCGGCAATCAGGCGCTCCGTCTGGGCCAGCGCGCCGGCGATCGGCGTGCGCAATTCATGCGCGGCATTGGCGGTGAATTCTTTTTCGGCGTCGAGTGCCATGTCGAGGCGCCGCATCAGGCTGTTGACCGACTTGGCAATGGCGGCAAGTTCGGAGGGCAGCTCCTCGGCGTGGATGGGCGCCAGATTGTCGCCGTGGCGGGCGCTGATCTCCCGGCGCAGTGTGGCGATTGGCCTGAGCGAGCGCGCCACGGTCAGCCAAGCGACGATTGCACTCAACGGGATGAGGATGATCATCGGCACCAGGAACCCGGTCGCGGCTTCGAATGTTTCCTCGTTGCGCCGCGTGTCGAGTTCGGCGACCTGAACAAAGACCGTGCCGCTGACCGCGGGCTCGGTGTAGATGCGCCAGCCGGCTTCTTCCGAGAACCCTTGCGTCAACCGGGCGGTCAGCGGCTGGGTTGGAGCACCGTAGGAATGCATCAGGATGCGGCCGGCGCCATCGCGGACCTGATAGACCATGCGGCCGCCGTCATCATCCGGAACGGCCTCCGCCAGCCCGCGCGGTGATTGCGACGTGTCGCGCCCGAAGAGATCGTCGATGACGAGCGGCAGCAGGCGGCGGGCTGCTTCCTGCATCGAGCTGTCCATGGCTTCGTTGATCTCCCGATGCAGGGTGATGCTTCCAGTGGCCGCGGCAATCAGGCCAAGGGCCACCGTGACCAGGATCAGCGAGGCAACGAGGCGACCGGCAAGGCTGTTGAGGACCCTCATGGAGATGCCAAGCGGTAGCCCAGCCCCCTTACGGTCGTGATCGTCTGACGCCCGATCTTCTTGCGCAGGCGGCTGACATAGACTTCTACGGTGTTGCTTTCGATCTCCGCGCCGAAGGCATAGAGTGCGTCCTCGATCTGGTTCTTGCCGACCGTCATGCCGGGCCGGCGCAGGAACTGCTCCAGCACCGCCCATTCGCGGGACGTCAGCATGGCCTCCACGCCATCGACGACAACACGGCGTGATGCCTGGTCGATCTCGACCGGCCCAAGCCGGAGCAAAGGGTTCGGGTTTCCCGCGTAGCGGCGCGCAACCGCTGCCAGGCGTGCGGATAGCTCGCCCAGATCGAACGGCTTGACCAGATAGTCGTCCGCCCCGGAATTCAGCCCCTCTATGCGGTCGGAGAGCTGGTCGCGCGCGGTCAGGATGATGACTGGCGTATCGGTGCCCCCGCGGCGCAGCGTCTTCAGGAATTCGAGGCCCTTGCCGTCGGGGAGATGGAGATCGAGCAGGATGAGTTCATAGGAGACGACATGCAGGTGCTCGCCGGCCTCGCCCAGCGTCGTGCTCCAGTCCACGGCATGGCCATCGGCGGCAACGTGATCGCGCACCGCCTCGCCCAGCACGGGGTCGTCTTCGATCAGCAGGACGCGCACCTTACCTCCGTGTTCACGGCAACACGCCGCCTTCATGCTGCACAAGGCTGACAGGAAGCTGAACGAAAGCCAATCGCCGCTTTTGCACGAGGCGAGGGGCGTTCAGGTGGCTGTCAGGTTCCACAGCCAAGTTCCGCGGCATCGGAATTGGCCGATGGAGAAAACAAGATGAAGACCTTGATCCTGACCGCGCTGGTGATGGCTGTTGCCGGGCCAGCCTTCGCCGCGGACAAATGCGATGTGCCGACCGATCAGTGGCAGCCGCGCGAGGCGCTGCAGAAGAAGCTTGAAAGCGAGGGTTGGAAGGTTCGCAGCATCAAGACGGAGAATGGCTGCTATGAAGCCAAGGCGCTCGACGCCAACGGCAAGAAGCTGGAAGGCGTGTTCAATCCCAAGACGCTCGAGTCGGTCGGCGCCGATTCCGACGACGGTTGATCGCCATGAACGCCACCGTTTCGACACGAGAACAATTGGTCAAGGTCTGGAGCCCCTACGTCCGCCTCTTTCACTGGTCGCTGGTCCTGTGCGTCGCGGTGGCGTGGCTGTCCTCCGGCGAGATCATGAAGGTGCATGAGCTGGCGGGCTACAGCGCGGGCGTTCTGATAGCCTCGCGCTTGATCGCCGGGTTGGCGGGATCGGGATACACGCGCTTCCGTCAGTTCGTTCGCGGGCCGCGCGCGGTGAGTGCTTATCTCGCCGACGTGGCGCAGGGTGATGAGAGGCGCTATCTAGGCCACAACCCTGCCGGCGGCGCCATGGTACTGGCCCTTCTGGCTTGCGTGGCAGGGATCGCGCTGACCGGCTGGATGCAGACCACCGATGCCTGGTGGGGCGTGGCCTGGGTCGAGGGCACGCACAAGATCCTGGGCAATGGCATCCTGGTGCTGATCGGGCTTCATGTCGGCGGCGTGCTGCTGGCCAGCCTGCGTCACCACGAGAATCTGGTTCGCGCCATGGTCACTGGCCGCAAGCGTGCGCCATCGCCGGAAGACGTTGCCTGATCCCGGCGGTTGGAAATGCAAAGGCGCCGTATCGATACGGCGCCTTTGCCGTTCAGGATGAAAGGACGTGCGCCACGCGCGTGTCCTGATCGGCCCGTCTGGAAAACTCCCGCCGGTATTGCGCCGGCGATGTCCTCAGCCTTGCAGCGAAATGCTGGCGCAGCGATGTGGCGCTGCCGAAGCCGGCCTCGAAGGCCACGATATCCATCGATTTCTCCGTGGCTTCCAGCAACCGTTGCGCCAGTTCGATGCGCTGGCTGGTGAGCCAATCGCCAAAACTGGTGCCGATCGATTTCTGGAAGCGGCGGGTAAAGGTGCGCCGGGTGAGGCCGGCCAATTCGGCGACGCTGTCGAGGCTGTGCGTTTCGCCGAGCGTCGTACGCACCGCGTCAAGCGCCTGGGTGAAGCGGTCGGCATTCGCGCTTCTTGCCACGGGGCGTTCGATGAACTGTGCCTGCCCGCCCTGACGGTGCGGTGAGAGCACGACGTGCCGGGCGAGCCGCAGTGCCGCCTCGGCGCCATAGCGGGCGCGCACGATATGCAGGCAGCAGTCCAGCCCGGCCGCGACCCCGGCGGAGGTGACAATGTCCCCGTCATCGACATAGAGCACATCGGCATCGACTGAAATGTCGGGGTGCAGGGCCTGCAACTGGTCCGTATAGGCCCAATGCGTGGTCGCCTTGCGGCCCGACAGCAGGCCGGCCGCGGCGATGGCAAAGGTGCCGAGGCACAGGCCGACGATCAGCGCCCCGCGCCGGTGCGCGCGGCCGAGTGCTTCGTTGATCGGCCTGGCCAGCGGGGCTTCGAGATCCTTCCAGCTCGGAATGATGACGATGTCGGCGTCATCGAGCGCGGAGAGCCCATGCGGGACAAGGATGCTCAGCCCGGCATCCGTCTCGATCATGCCTGCCTCGGCCCCGCAGACGCGGAAGTCGAAGCGCGGCAGGCCGAGCCTGGTGCGGTCCGCGCCGAACACCAGGCAAGGCACGGAGAGATGGAACGGGCTGATGCCGTCGAAGGCAAGCACTGCAATGATCGGGGCGGTCATAGCGTTTCCAGTGTGGGAAGCTGGATTGTCCCAATTCTTTCGAATGATGTCAATCGGGCCACTTTTGGCTGCTCGTCGACCGGTCTATTTTCAGCCCATCGCATTCAAGCCCGAAGGAAAACACCATGTCTGACAGAGCCAACACCACACCGCGCCGCGCACTCGTCGTCGTGGATGTCCAGAACGACTACGATGGCGGCAACCTGGCCATCCAGCATCCGCCGTTCCGCGACAGCGTCGTCAATGTGGCGCGCGCCATGGACGCCGCGGCCGCCGCCGGCGTCAAGGTGGTTGTTATCAAGCAGATGGCGCCCGAGACGTCACCGATCTTCGCCAAGGGCAGCCATGGCGGCGAACTGCATCCGGAGATCGACAGGCGCGGCCGCGACCATTATGTCGAGAAGATGCTGCCCTCGGCCTTCACCGGTACGGACCTCGAGGACTGGCTGCGCGCCAATGCCATCGATACGATCACGGTGGTTGGCTACATGACGCATAATTGCGACCTGTCGACCATTATCCATGCCGTGCATATGGGGTTTGCCGTCGAGTTCCTGTCCGACGCGACCGGCTCGGTTCCCTATGCCAACAGCGCCGGCTATGCCTCGGCGGAGGAGATCCACCGCGTGGTCACGATCATCCTGCAGTCGCGCTTCGCCGCGGTGCTGAAGACCGCCGAATGGGCCGAGTGCCTGAAGACCGGTGCCCTCCCGGAACGCGATACGATCTACGCCTCCAATCAGCGGGCGCTGGCGCGCAACGCCGCGTAGGAATATCCGCAAACACAAAGGGCGCCGCATCGCTGCGGCGCCCTTTGCCATTTGGAATTGAAGGATTTTAGAACAGGCCTTCGATCTGGCCGGCCTCGTTGAGGAATATCTTTTCCGAGGACGGCGCCTTGGGCAGGCCGGGCATGGTCATGACCTCGCCGCAGATGATGACGACGAAGCCCGCACCCGCCGAAAGCCTGACCTCGCGGACCGGCACGGTGTGGCCGGTCGGCGCGCCGCGCAGGTTCGGGTCGGTCGAGAACGAGTACTGGGTCTTGGCCATGCAGACCGGCAGATTGCCGTAGCCGGCCTGCTCCCAGGCGTGCAACTGGTCGCGCACCGACTTGTCGGCGATCGCCTCCGAGCCGCGATAGATGCGCTGGACGATGGTGTTGATTTTCTCGAACAGCGGCATGGCGTCGGGATAGAGCGGCGCGAACTGCGAGGCGCCGGATTCGGCCAGCGCCACCACCTTGTTGGCGAGGTCCTCGATGCCGGCCGAGCCGTGGGCCCAATGCTTGCACAGGATGGCTTCCTCGCCCATCGAGGCGACATAGTCCTTCATCGCCTGGATTTCGGCGTCGGTGTCGGAATAGAAGTGGTTGATGGCAACCACCGCCGGCACGCCGAACTGCCTGATATTCTCGATGTGGCGGCCAAGATTGGCGCAGCCCTTCTTCACCGCCTCGATGTTTTCCTTGCCGAGGTCTTCCTTCTTGACGCCGCCATTCATCTTCATGGCGCGCACGGTGGCGACGATGACGGCTGCCGCCGGCTTGAGGCCCGCCTTGCGGCACTTGATGTCGAAGAATTTCTCAGCGCCAAGGTCGGCGCCGAAACCGGCTTCGGTGACGACATAGTCGGCGAGCTTCAGCGCCGTCGTGGTGGCGACGACCGAGTTGCAGCCATGGGCGATGTTGGCGAACGGGCCGCCATGAACGAAGGCCGGGTTGTTCTCCAGCGTCTGCACCAGATTGGGCTGCATGGCGTCCTTCAGAAGCACGGCCATGGCGCCGTCGGCCTTGAGGTCGCGGGCATAGACCGGCGACTTGTCGCGGCGGTAGGCGACGATGATGTCGCCGAGACGCTTTTCCAGATCCTTCAGGTCGGTGGCAAGGCACAGGATCGCCATGACTTCCGAAGCGACGGTGATGTCGAAGCCGGCCTCGCGCGGAAAACCATTGGCGACGCCGCCGAGCGAGCAGATGATTTCGCGCAGCGCCCGGTCGTTCATGTCCATGACGCGGCGCCACACCACGCGGCGGGTGTCGATGCCGAGCTCATTGCCCCAGTAGATGTGGTTGTCGATCAGCGCCGAAAGCAGATTGTGCGCCGTTGTGATGGCATGGAAGTCGCCGGTGAAATGGAGGTTCATGTCCTCCATCGGCACCACCTGTGCGTAGCCGCCGCCGGCGGCACCGCCCTTGACGCCGAAATTCGGGCCAAGCGAGGCTTCACGGATGCAGACGATCGCCTTCTTGCCGATGCGGTTGAGGCCGTCGCCGAGGCCGACCGTGGTGGTGGTCTTGCCTTCGCCGGCCGGGGTCGGGTTGATGGCGGTGACCAGGATCAGCTTGCCGTCCTTGTTGCCCTTCACCGACTTTATGAACTCGGCCGATATCTTGGCCTTGTCGTGGCCATAGGGCAGCAGGTGCTCGGTCGGGATGCCGATCTTCTGGCCGATCTCCTGGATCTGCTTTTTCTTGGCGGCGCGCGCGATCTCGATGTCGGACTTCACTTCGGCCATGACGGCTTTCCTCTGGATTGGACGGTGGAGGGGACGGGGTTGATCTCTATCGCACGCAGGTTGGAACCGGGAGCGCGGGCATGTTCTAACCCTGTCGCTGCCGTGGCGTCAACTTTCATGCAACTATGTTTCCTATAGAGAAAATTCCTCTGCGGTCGGCCGACCTGCTCTCGGTTCTTTCTGGCTCCGCTTGCCGCGCCGTATAGAAGCCAGAGCAGGGGCGCTTCCGCCGTCTCAAAACAGCCGCACAATGCACGGAATGCGACAGAAGCGACGGCGCAAATTCGCCATCGCCAGACTAAAGCGCTTCGCGCTTCAGCCTTTTGTCTTGCGCATGTCGTTCTCCCGAAACCGGGACCACTTTTGGGCGACATGCATTGCGGCTGGCGAAGGCTACTGCGTCAGCACGTTGCTGATTTCGACCATGTTGGAGCGCACGCGCAGGATGTAGAAGCCCATCGTCGTCAGGTGCGTCGGCAGCAGCCAGCCATCCTCGCGGCCATTGGCGATGATGAAGGGCTGGATGCGCAGGGCCGAGACGAATTGAGCGTCCATCGTGTCCCACAGGCTCTGCAGGTGCTTTTCCTTGAGGACGTCCTCGAAATCGGCCTGGGCGCCCTTCATCAGCCCGTAATAGGCATAGAGCTGGCCGTAGGCGAACCAGTAGCGGTCGTCGGCGCGGGTGTCGAACCAGCCATTGTTGTGGTTCTCGGCGCGCTCCTTCAGGATGGCGGAAGTCGAGCCGATATCCGATGCGATGCGGTCGATATACTGCTTCAGATTGTCGGCGCGGGCATCGAAAGTGGCCTGGCAAGTGGCCAGCCGAGCGTTGAACGAGCGCAGCTTGCGCACGGCGTCACGATAATAGCTCGGCGTCGGCGTCTTCGGACCGAACGGGCTTACGCCGAAATACCAGGTGTATTCGTCGAACTGCAGATTGCCGCGCGCGTCCTGCAGGTCGGCATCGATCTGCGAGGTCGTGCGCACGCGGCCGAGATTGTCGGCAAGCTCGGTCGCCGTGCGTCGCACCGCCTGATTGATGCCACGCTGGAACGAGGCCTTGTTGTCCATCCAGGGCGTGTTGTCCCAGTCGATGCCGAACAGGCCAAGCTTGTAGAGGATCATCGACGAGATCCAGGCATTCTGGTTGACGTTGAAGTCGGTCAGGTCCGCGGCCACCTGGGCAATGCCCGAGTTGCCGCAAGTCTTGGCCGTGTCGGTGCCGGTGCCCGCGGTCACCTGCTCACCGGCGGAAACGTTGCGCTTCTCGAAAGTGTAGGTGTCCGGATAGTTGGGGTTGAAATTGTTCCACCACTGGGTGGCGTAGAAGAAGTTGGCGTAGAGGCCGATCAAGACCAGCAGGGCCAGGCCGACCACCGCCTTGAGGATCCAGCCGCGTTGCGTATACCAGCGTCCGGCCCACATGAAAGGCCACAGGATGACGCCGATCAAAAGGCCGATGCCGCGGCCGATCCATTGGAAAATCCGGGTGAAGAAATTGACGATCGGATCGAGCATGGCTGTGTCACCCCCCAGCATGATGCCAAAAAGTTGCAGACTTTTTGGATAACATCATGCGCCAAAACAATAAGTCAGAACGAAATGACGGGTTCATTTCGTTCTAGTCAGTCAGGCCGTAGAGGCGTGTGCGAAACGCCACCTTGTCCTTCAAATATGTGGTTTTCAGAACGTCCACAACATGCGATCGCCAGGCGTCGCTGAAGCCGTCATAGTCTTTGTAGAAGCCCTGCTTGTTGAAGATGTAGCGCGAGACGAAGTCGGTCGGCACGAAATCCGAGATCAGCCGGTTGGTCAGCCAGGCGTCGGGATGGTCCGGCTTGGCGCGGATCACCAGGAAGCGCTGCTGCGGGAACACATCCTCGATCTTGAGATGGCCAAGCTGGGCGATTTCCCGCTTGGCGGCGTTGAGGAAGGGAAAGTTGCCGTCCCTGGTGATCAGGTCGGCATGGCTCTGGATCCAGGTCTGCAGCCAGACCTTGTCGACATCGGTCAAATTGCGGTTCGGCTCGGCGTCGCGGATCAGTGCACGCACCACCATCTCTGCCCGGTGCTCGAGATAGCCCGACGCCTCGATCCAGGAGGCGCGCGGCAGTTCGATGCGGCCGGTGCTGGCCAGGAACTTGAACACCTTGTCGGCGTCCTTGATCGAGAGATAGCTCACCTGCCACGGCCGCGAGCGGCGGAAGCCCGGCGCGGCAGGATCGCTGATCACCGTCGTCATGTCGGGATCGACGAACACGTAGAGCCCGCCGAAATGGCTGGTCCAGTAGGCATTGTGGCGGAAGATCACCTGGTCGGGCACCAGCGCGTTCTCGCGGATATCGCCGCAGATCTTCGCCAGGTCCACCATGCGCGTCAGCATGGCATTGTCGCGCCAGGCGTCCGGCTCCTGCTTCAGCCGGTCGACCAGCTTGCCGAGTTCGGCGGCCTTGCCCAGCACATCCTCCGCCGACAGCACCTTGAACTCGACCTGGTTGATCGACAGCAAGTCCTCGATGTCGTTGACCTTGGGAACGGAGTCCTCGATCTCGCCGTAGATGACGTCCTTGATGGTCAGCGCGTCGATGGCGCGCTGGTTCTTGGACATGAACTCGAACATCAGCTGCGAGGTGTTGGAGAAGGCGGTGTGCACCACCGGCAGTTCGATCTGCGACGGCGTCAGGATGATGAAGCGGCGATTGACCTCGTTGGGGTCGAGATAATCGTAGTCGCCGCATTCCTCGGCCACTTCGGGCGAGAACCCGGTGCGGTCGATCTGGAAACTCTTGAGCTTGGTCGGCTTGAGGCCGAAGGCGGCAAGCGCCTTGTTGTAGCGCTGGATGAGATGCGGCTCGTCGACGGTGAGCAGCCGGCCGTAGATCAGCTCGTTGTCGCGAAGGAGGTCGGGTTTTTTGGCGGGGGTCATTGCGTACCTTTAGGCATTCCAACTGCCCTTCTTCTTCATCTCCTCCATCTCGCGTGCCGCCCTCTCGCGCAGGCGGGCGTCGCGCAGCAGCTTTTCGACAGCTGCATCATCCGATTTGTCGGAATAGCGGAACTCCGAGTCGGCGTAGCGGTTGATCTCCTGCATGACCATGTCCATCGAGAACGGACCGCGCAGTTCCTCGATCATCGCCTTCTTCTCATCGTAGCCCTTGTGCATGAAGGCTTCAGGCTTTTCGAACCAGTCGTCGGGTAGCTCGATGTCCATGGCGCGCATCTTGATGGCGTCTGTGACGTTCTTGATGGCACGGCCGGTGAAGCGTGGCTCGGCATCCTTGATCAGGTGCAGATAGGTGCCGATGTCGGCCATCGTCTTGGGCGCGCCGTTTTCCTTCATGTAGCGCTCATAGACCTTCATCAGCCCGTCTTCCTGCGGCTTCTCGTGCTCTTCATAAGCCTCGGTAACGGCGCGCTGGATCTCCTGCGCGGCGTAGAGTTCGTGGTCGCCGAGCGGTATCTTGTGGTTCTTGCCGGCGAGCAGCACGAAGATGTCGATATAGTCGTCGCGGGTCTGCGGGCCGTCGACCAGCCAGCGGGCGCCGGCGCGCTGGCGCAGCGCATCATCGACGTTTTCGGGATAGTTGGAGAACATGCCGAACGAGCAATTGCCGCGCACAACTGTAGCCGCGCCGGCGAAGGCGTCCATCAGGACGCCGGTGATCTCCTGCTGGCCGGCCGAGGCGCGGTCGTCGGAGCGGCGTGCCGCCACCTGGTCGATGTCGTCGATGGTGCCGAAGCCGATGACGCGCGGGTTCAAGACATTGTTGATGAACTGCCGGCAGTTCTGGCCTGACTTGCCCTGGTAGGACGAGATCTGGTCGACGCCGAAATTCTCATAGGCGAAGGGATAGCCGGCGACCTGGCAGTAGCCGTTGACGAGGCCGGCGATCATCTGGATCAGCGTCGTCTTGCCGGTGCCGGGCGCGCCGTCGCCGATGAAGGTGAACAGGAAGCCGCCGAGCTCGACGAACGGGTTCAGCTCGCGCTCGAAATCATAGGCCATCAGCATCTTGGCGAGCTTGACCGACTGGTATTTGGCGATGTGGTTGCCGACGACCTCTTCCGGTCTCTTGAAGGTCATCACCAGCGGCTTGGAGCGCTTGCCGGGCGCGACGTCGAAGCCGTCGAGGGTGAAGTCGTCGGCGTCGATGCGGATATGGGCGTTCTCGAACGGGCCTATGCCGTCGAAGCGGCCTTTGCGGGCCAGCAACCCATCGATGGCGACGCGGGCGAAGGCGCGTGTCCGCGTCACCAGGTCGGCATCGTCCTTCGAGCCCGCTATCGCCTTGTCGAGGCCGGCCAGGATCGACTTCACCGCATCCTGCGGCGTGTCGAAGAGAAAATCCGGCTCGGGGATGTCGTTGGGCGCCTCGCCATCGCTGTCGATAAGCTGGAACAGATAGGAGGCGAGGCTGAAGGCCGAGATGTAAGCCGAGGCCGACAGGAGTTTCTTGAAGGCCGACGCCTCGTCGCCCTCGAGCGGGGCGCGGGTGTTTTTCGCCTGCAGGCTTTCGAGGTCCGAGCCTTCGGCGAAAACATCCGATACTGCGAGCGCGATCGCCGTGCCGCGCCGGGCGCGAAACAGAAGCGTGTGCTGCGGGATGGTGAGCAACTGGTCGTCGGGATGGACGGCGCCGACGGTCTTCGACAGCTCGACCTCGCGCGTGCGGCGCACCGAGCCGACCGAGACGGTGGAGACGAAGCGCCGATTGGTGCCGGCCAATGCCGTGCCGGATTCGCGCGAGGGATCCTCCAGCACGACGATGCGGGTGATGAAGCTCTGCGCGGTGGCGCGGTGCTTCTCGATCGCCGCTTCCGGGATGGTGGTCAGGCCGGTGTCCATGAAGGATGCTCCGTGGTGTTACGGTCAGACGTCTGAGATGACCTGTCCGTTGGACAGGATGTGGACCTTGTAGCCGCCGAAGATCTTCTGTGCCTCGCCGGCGGCGTAGAGCGCCTGGTAGGCCTCGTGCGGGATCAGCGCGTGGTTCTCGTAACTCGACACGCCCTGGCGCGCGGCTTCCAGGTCGTCGGTGTTGATGAAGAATTCCTGCGTCGTCTTCTCGCTGGAAAACAGCCCTTTACGGCCGGGCTTCTCACCCTTGGAATAGACCTCCTGGATGGTCCAGGTCAGCAGCCAGGCGTTTTCCGGCTTGCGCACCTTGGCCAGCACTTCCGTCACCGTCGAATTGTTGTCGGTAATCCCCGCGGAATAGAAGGGGCCGAGCACGACACGGCGCAACTGCTTGGGGTGCAGGGGCTCGAAATCCTTGTCGAGATTGACCGCGATCGTCGCCGGCGACAGCGTGTAGGCGGAATTCTTCTCGGTGAAATCGTCGAAACGGTGCGCAAGCTCGGGATTGAGCAGGCCGTCGACCGGCAGCGGGATGTCGACCTTTTCGTTGAGCTTGCCGTCCCGGTCGACGAGCTGGCGGATCATGCTTTCAGAAGAATCCTCCACTGTCACCATGTAGACCAGCGGCAGGTTGGCGCTGCCGTCGAAGGTGGCCCAATGGACGAGATAATAGGGCCGTGCCGTCTTCGGATTGACCGAGACCTTGGCGGTCTGCGCCAGCGTGAAGGGACTGAAGGTCTGCTCGCTCTTGACGTCCTCGAGGTAAAGCCGCTCGGCCATCGACTTCTGCAACGCTTCGGGGAATTCCTTGTGGCGCAGGATGAAGTCGGCCATCTCCTCGCGCAGCTCGCCCGCCAGCGGGATGTTGGCAAGGCGTGCATCAGCCTGCCGACGGTCGTTCTCCAGTTCGAGCAGGTTCTGGAACACCGGGAAACCGCTTTCGGCGCGCGAAATGCGGAACGTGTCCATGAAGCCCAGCCGGTTGCGCCAGCAGGAGAAGGATTTGTCGAGCCGGGCGATATATTCGGCGACAATCTTGGCGACGATGCCGTGCCGGTAGAGCGGCGAGCGGTCGTCGCGCATGAACACTTCAAGGCCGCTGAGCGCGGCCGTTATTGCCGAGAAATACCGCGCCGCCGCGTCGTTTTCGGGGGTCATGCTGTCAGCCCTGGGATTGTCGCACCGGTGCGCGCGGCAATTATGACTGCACGTAGTTGGCCGAATTGTGCTTCTTCAGCACTTCATCGAAGCGGCGGGCAAAGGCGTCGTCGGCCAGCTTCTTGCGGCGCTGGATATCGGCGCTGGCGACCATGTTCTTCTCATGCATCTCGAGCAGGTCGCCAATGTGTTTCTGCGAGGCGGCACCGATGCCGGCCATGGTTTCTTCCGCCGTGTTGTCGACCTGGCTGCCCAGCGTGTTGATCTTGTGGGCGACATCCTGCTGGGCCGCCGTCTTCAGCGAATCTTCCAGCGCCTTGTAGAGCACGATGCGCTGTTCGGTATCGATGGTCAGCTTGTTGATCAGCGTCGACTGCGCGGCGATCTGGTTGTTGAGCGAATCGACGAAGGTCTGGAACATCGAGGTGTAGCGCTCCAGCGTTTGGCTCTCCGCCAGCAGTTCCTGCTCCTTGGCCTGCTTCTCGTTGTATTCGGTGGCGAGCACCGAGCGCTCGCCCTCGAGCTGCGTGCGGTCCTTCTGATTGGTCGAGACGGAGATCTTGTTTTCGATGTCGAGCAGCATCGGGTTGAGCTCCTCGATGCGCTTCTGCACGGCTTCGAGGTTGGACATGGTGGTCTTGCGGCGCTCGATGACCTGCGACAGGCTGGCCTCGGAGGTTTTGTAGCGCTGGTCGAGGACCTCTTTCTGCGCCTTCAGGATACCGACGATGGTGTCGGACTTGGCCAGCAATTCCTGCAGATTGCCGGCCAGCGACATGTTGCGGACGCGGTCGGTGCGCAGGCGCTGCTTGCGCTGCGCGGAAAAGATGCCGACGAAATTTTCCCAACCGGAATAGTTCTTCATGCTCTCGAACTCGGCGCCGAAGACGTTGGTGGCATCCTCGAGGCTGATGATCAGGTCGGCGATGTTGCCTTCCATCACCTTCTGCTGCTTCAGCACGTCCTCGATGCGGGCGTTCTCGATGTCGAAATTGGCATCGCCGATCTTCTTGTCGGCGGTGGCGAGTGTGTCGAGCACGGTGCCGGACTGCTCGATCTTGGTTCGCATATCCTGGACGACCTGCTTGGTCTTGGCAATTTCGGCGTCGAAATTCTGCAATGTCGCCATAGGGGCCTCCCGCTTCGGCTTCCGGTCGCTGGTTGCGAACAGCGGCGAATATATGTGGGGCTTCCGGGGATTGAAAGACGTCAAGACAAGGCTTGCATGAAAACAAAAGAATCCGCCAAGGCCTTGAAAGACAATGCAGGTGGGGTCATGGCGTGATTAGCCGGTCCGTCGGGACTGGTTCAACTGTCATTGAACTTTCATGCAGGCAAAACAGTCAGCCCCCGCCGGCGTGGAAATGCTGAATTCGACAGGGAATTTAACCGGTTGCAGGCAAACAGATCGACGCGGCCGCAGCCGCGCCGGCGCGCATTCAGGGCTTCGGATCGGCCTTCAGGTAGGCAATGACATTGGCGATGTCGTCGTCGTTGGTCAGGCCGCCAAAAGCCATTTTGTTGCCAGGAACCTTGAGCTTGGGAGCCTTGAGATATTCGGCAAGATTTGCCTCGTCCCAGACGAGACCGGCAGCCCCCGCGCTCTTCATCGCTTCGGAATAATGGCCAAGGAAGCTCTCGGCTGTACCGGCGGTGCGGCCGACCACACCCATGAGATGCGGGCCGACCTTGTCGCGGTCGCTGGCCGCTTCATGGCAGGCGATGCACCGGTTGAAGACGTGCTTGCCCTGCGCGGGGTCGCCGCCGGCATGGGCGGCAATGGAGCTGGCAAGCAGAAGAAGACTGGCTGTGGAAACGGCTCGAAGCATGGCTGACCCCGAAGAGCTTGGCTGACGGCCTTATAGGACCGAGGCCTTAACAAACGCTGCATCGTGGCGGGTTGGCAAGGCGGACCTCCGGCCGATCTCCCGCAACCGGACGATGACCTCAGGCCTGCCGCGCCAGATCGCGGCGCAGGAAATCGTGCAGCCGATCGACCGCCGGCGTCGTCGACAGCGGGTTGCGCAGGATGCCGATTTCGAGATCCGGCAGTACTGGAAGCCCTTCATTGCCGCCGATGATGCGCAGCGACGGCGGCACGCTGCGCTGCGCCAAACCGGCGACCGCCAGGCCGGCCTGCACGACCGCGACCAGGCCCAGCAGCGAGGCGCTGGAATAGGTGCAACGATAGGCGCGATCGGCGTCGCCAAGCGCCTGCAGGACACTCATCCTGGCGGCGCAGCCCGGCTCGAACAAAGCGACGGGCAAGGGATCGGTCTGCCAGGCGACGTGGTTTGGCGAGGCGACCCAGACGAAGCGTTCCAGCCGGATCACGTCAAGCGGCTGCTCCGGCAGCCGGGTGACGATCGCCAGATCGAGCCGCCCTTCCGCCAGGGTTTTCACCAGTGCGGTCGACTGTTCGCAGATCAGTTCCACCGTCACCAGCGGGTGATCCTCGGCGAAGCGTGACAGGACGGGTGGCAGCAGGAACGCGGCATAGTCGTCCGGCACGCCAAGGCGCACGCTGCCTGTCTCCTTTGGCCGGGTGACGCTCGCCCATGCCTCGTCCGACAATTTCAGCAGCCGACGCGCATAGATCAGGAAATCCTCGCCGATCGCGTTGGGCGTGACGGTTCGGGGACCGCGCACCAGAAGCTGGTTGCCGACCATCTCCTCCAGCCGCTGCATCTGCATGCTGACGGCTGACTGGCTGCGGCCAACCCGCGGTGCCGCATTGGACAAGCTGCCACTCTCGACGACGGCGACGAAGGTTTTCAACAGGTTGAGGTCAAGCGGAGCGGCCATGGTGCTATCAGCATATCGAATAGGTTGCTCCAAATCTATTCGCTTGTTTGAAAGCTGTATTGCTGGCCAGATGGGGCTCGCGCGCTTGAGGAAACGTCGATGAAGGACCTGTCAGCTTCCCGTTTTCCGGCCGCGAGTCTCGCCTTTGCGATGACGATCGCCGGCACGGTCGGCGCCTTCGTCACTGAATCGGGATTGCATCCCGTCACCGTCGTCTTCTGGCGATGCGTGTTCGGCGCCGCGTTCCTCGGCGCTTGGTGCCTTCTGCGTGGCTATCTGCCGGACCGCACCCTGTCCTTGTCCCGTCTCGCGCTGGCAGCGCTTGCCGGGGCCTGCATGGTGCTGAGCTGGACGGCCTTCTTCGCCGGCTTCGCCATGACGTCGATCGCCACGACGACGATCGTCTATCACGTCCAACCCTTCTTCGTGGTCATCATCGGGGTGATCTTCCTGAAGGAGCGTATCTCGCTTGACCAGATGCTGTGGATGCTCGGCGCGTTCCTTGGCGTGGTGCTGGCCAGCGGGCTGGTGGTTTCCCATGCGCAAGCCAGCACGGCATGGGCGCTGGGCATCGCACTGACGCTGGTCGCCGCGCTGCTCTATGCGGTGGCGACGATCCTGGCCAAGGGTCTGGGCCAGCAGCGCGCAGAAGTCACCGTGCTTTGCCAGACGATCGTCGGAATTGTCATGCTCGCGCCCTTCGCCGGGATCGGCCAGCCTATTCCCGCGCATTCATGGGGCTGGCTGGTCAGCATTGGCGTGCTGCACACCGGTATTGCCTATGTGCTGATGAATTCGGCGTTTCCGCGCCTGACGACGCCGGTGATAGGCATCATCACCTTCATCTACCCGGTCGTTGCCATCATCATCGACTGGGCGATCTACGGGCATCCGCTTGGGCCGGCACAGGCCGCCGGCATGGTACTGATCGCAGTGGCGACGCTCGGTGTCCGGTTGGGCTGGCGGTTTCCGCGACGGCGTGTCTCGGCGGCCTGACGCGGATCACAGGGAAGGACGTTCAGGGTTCCATGAAGCCGATGAAATCGTCGGGCGCGGCGCGGCCCATTTCTTCCTCCCAGTGGCGGCGGCAGAGCGAGACATAGACGTCCTTGCCGATCGCCACCTGGTCGCCCTGGCGGGCGACCTTGCCGTCGGCGCCGAGGCGCACGACCATCGTCGCCTTGCGGCCGCAGCGGCAGATGGTGCGCACCTCGCGCAGGTCGTCGGCGATCGCCAGCAGCGCACGCGAGCCGGAAAACAGCTTGCCCTGGAAATCGGTGCGCAGGCCGTAGCACATCACCGGAATGTTCAGCCGGTCGGCTATGCGGGCCAATTGCCAGACCTGCTCCTCCTCGAGGAACTGCGCCTCGTCGACGAAGACGCAATGCACCGTCGTGTGGTCGTGATGCTCGGCGACGCGTGCGAACAGGTCGTCGCCATCGCGAAACATCTCGGCTTCCGTCTCCAGTCCGATGCGCGACGAGATCAGGCCACTGTCGCCCTTGCGGTAGTGGCCGGCGACGAACAGCATCGTGGTCATGCCGCGCTCGCGATAATTGTACGATGCCTGCAGCAACATCGTCGTCTTGCCCGCATTCATCGTTGCGTAGTTGAAGTAGAGTTTGGCCATGCCGCTCTTTTAAGCCGAGTTGCCTCGGTGCGGGGAGGGGCCGCCGCGGCATTCCCCTGAAAAAGCCGGCTCGCTTCCGAAAAAGATGCCAAGCCTCTCAAAAAAACACTTGGCACGATAAAAGCGTCAACCGTGTCGCTGATTGGCCAGTCCGCGCCGTTGATCGTGATTGCCTTGACGCTTGAATCCAAAACAGAATGGTGTTTGGCTGACGAAACAAGGCGGGCAGAGAAACCGTAACTACGCTTCGCCAAAGAATCACAATGGGAGACTGTCTATGTCGCGTATGAATTCCTTCGTCGCCGGCCTCGGGCTGGCGGCTCTGTTGTCCACGAGCGCCGCGTTCGCCGGTGACGCCGAAAGCTGCAAGACCGTGCGTCTTTCCGATGTCGGCTGGACCGACATCCAGGCCACCACCGGGGTTGCCTCGGTGCTGCTCACCGCTCTCGGCTACGAGCCGAAGGTGATCCAGCTGTCGGTGCCGGTGACCATGGCTTCGCTCAAGAACAAGGACCTCGACGTCTTCCTCGGCAACTGGATGCCGTCGATGACCAACGACATCAAGGACTACACCGCCGATGGTTCGGTCGAGACCATCAGCACGAACCTGACCGGTGCCGGCTACGGCATCGTCGTGCCGACCTATGTCGCGGACGCTGGCGTCAAGTCGCTGACCGACCTTGGCAAGTTCAAGGACAAGTTCAACGGCAAGATCTACGGCATCGAGGCCGGCAATGACGGCAACCGCATCATCCTCGACATGATCAAGAACCCGAAGGACAATCTCGACGGCTTCGAGCTGGTCGAATCCTCTGAGGCCGGCATGCTGACCCAGGCCGAGCAGTCGATGAAGAACAATGAGTGGATCGCCTTCCTCGGCTGGACGCCGCATCCGGTGATGGGCGCCATGAAGATCACCTATCTGGACGGCATGGGCGACAGCGGCTTCGGCGCTGCCACCGTATTCACCAATGTGCGCAAGGGCTACACCACCGAATGCCCGAATGCCGGCAAGTTCATCGCCAACCTCAAGTTCAATCTGGACATGGAAGGCCAGATGATGGACGCGATCCTCAAGGGCGGCGACGCCCAGACGGTCGCCACCGACTGGCTGAAGAAGAATCCCGACGCGATTGCGCCCTGGATCGCCGGCGTGACCACCTTCGACGGCGGCGATGCGGCAGCGGCCATCAAGACCGCCCTCGGAAGCTGAGCCGACTTTGCATCCGGCATGACCGGATGAAGATGGGCAGCCGTTTAACAAAGGGCTGCCCTTTTTCACATCCTGTGACAAGATGACGTTGCGACAGCACGGGGCCGAAGGCAGAGCTCCGGTGGAAGAGGGGTGAGATGGATCCGATTTCCAAATTCATGGTCGATCACAAGATCCCGATCGGGGCCTGGGGAAAGTCCTTTTTCGGTTTCCTGACCGACAATTTCGACACCATCTTCAGAGCCTTCTCCAACGGCCTGAATTTCATCCTCGACGGGCTGGTCGACCTCCTGCTGATGGTGCCGCCGGTGCTGCTGGCGCTGGTCATCGCTGTCATCGCCTGGCTGCTGCAGCGCTCGCGGCCGCTCGCCATCGGCGTCTTCCTTGGCCTGATCTTCATCATCAACCAGAACCTGTGGAAGCAGACGGTGCAGACGCTGGTGCTGGTCGTCGCCGCCGCCGCCATGGCCATGGCCATCGGCGTGCCGCTCGGCATCTGGGCGGCGCACAAGCCAAAGGTCTACCGCGTCATGCTGCCGGTGCTCGATCTGATGCAGACGCTGCCGACCTTCGTCTACCTGATCCCGGTGTTGACCCTGTTCGGCCTCGGCAACGCGCCCGGCCTCATCGTCACCATCATCTTCGTCATCCCGACCGCGGTCCGGCTCACGCATCTCGGCGTCGTTTCGGTGCCGAAGTCGATCATCGAGGCCGGCGAGGCGTTCGGCGCGACCAAGAGGCAGCTTCTGTGGAAGGTGGAACTGCCCTCGGCGCTGCCCACGATCATGGCGGGATTGACGCAGTCGATCATGCTGTCGCTGTCGATGGTGGTGTTCGCGGCCCTGATCGGCGCCGGCGGCCTGGGCACCGAAATCAACCGCGCGCTCGGCTCGCGCCGCATCGACCTCGGGCTTGAAGCGGGCCTGGCGATCGTCGTGCTGGCCATCGTGCTCGACCGAATGACCCGCATTGGCGTTGGAGGCAAGAAATGACCGTCGCCGTCGATTTCAAGAACGTCGATATCGTCTTCGGCGCCGACCAGGCCGGTTCACTGGCGATGATCGACAAGGGCGCCACGCGCGCCGAAATCCTCGAAAAGACCGGCAATGTGCTGGGCTGCGCCGACGCCAGCTTGACGGTGCATGAGGGCGAAATCTCGGTGCTGATGGGCCTGTCGGGCTCCGGCAAGTCGACGCTGCTCAGGGCCGTCAACCGGCTCAACGTGGTGTCGCGCGGCCAGGTTCTGGTCAAGGACGGCGACAAGATTGTCGATGTGGTCACTTGCGACGAGCCGACCTTGCGGCGCCTGCGCCAGAAGCAGGTGGCGATGGTCTTCCAGCAGTTCGGCCTGCTGCCATGGCGCACGGTCGAGGAAAACGTCGGGCTTGGCCTCGAACTTGCCGGCGTGCCGGAAGCCGAGCGCAAGGAACGCGTGCACAAGCAGCTCAAGCTGGTCAATCTCGACCAGTGGTCGAAGAAATACGCGCATGAACTGTCCGGCGGCATGCAGCAGCGCGTCGGTCTCGCCCGCGCCTTCGCCACCGAGGCGCCGATCCTGCTGATGGACGAGCCGTTCTCGGCGCTCGACCCGCTGATCCGCACCAAGCTGCAGGACGAATTGCTGCAGCTGCAGGCCGAGTTGAAGAAGACCATCATCTTCGTAAGCCATGACCTCGAGGAGGCGCTGAAGATCGGCAGCCACATCACCATCATGGAGGGCGGGCGTATCGTCCAGACCGGCGCGCCGGAAGACATCGTGCTGCGGCCCGCCAACGACTATGTCCGCGACTTCATCGCCAATGTGAACCCGCTCTCGGTGCTTACCGCCTGGAACGTGATGCGCGACCGCCGAGACCTCGAAGAAGGCAAGGACGGCTGGGTGTGGCTCGACCGGCGCAAGACGACGCGCTTCAAGATCGACGAGCACGGGCTGGTGGCGGCGGCCGAGCGCGACGGCAAGCCGGCGGTGTGGGTATCTTGCGCCGATGTCGAGACCCAGTCGGAGGAAGCGGCGCAAGTCTTCTGGGCCACCCCCGGCACGTCGCTGAAAACCGTGATGCTGGCCATGCACCGCTCGCAGACCGCACCGGTAGCGCTGTTCGACGACCAGTCCCGCTTCGTCGGCGCCATCGGCATCCGCGACGTGCTGAGCGCGGTGTTGCGTCGGTAGGCGCCTCGCAATCTCCTGTTTGACGCAATTCCCGCGTCAGGCCGCCAGCGGCAGGCGCAGCTCTGTCAGCAATCCGCCGTCCGGATGATTGGACAGGCGGATCTCGCCGCCGGCGGCGCGCGCGATGTTGCGGGCAATGGTGAGGCCCAGGCCAAGGCCGCCGGTCTGGCGGTTGCGGGACTGTTCGAGGCGCACGAAGGAGCCGAACACGGCATCGATCTGGGCCTGCGGTATCCCAGGTCCTTCGTCGCGGATGGTCAGCGTGATCGTGCCGTCCGAGCGGTGCAGGCTGAGATGCGCCTTCTTGCCGTAGGTGACGGCGTTCTGCACCAGATTGGTTACACAGCGCCTGAGCGCGACCGGCCGCGCGATGCAGATCAGGCCGCGCGAACGGGTGTCGTCATTGTCGAACGAGACCTCCGGATAGGGGTCGGCGATCGATTCCACGAGCGACCAGAAGTCGATGCGCTCGGTCTTTTCCTCGTTCACCTCGAAGGTAGCGAAGTCGATCACCGAACTGGCGATGCTCTCGACATCGGCAAGATCATGCGCCAGCGCCTCGCGAACCGCCGATTTGCGCAACAATTCCAGCCGCAGCCGCATGCGCGTCATCGGCGTGCGCAGGTCGTGCGCCAGTGCGGCGGCAAGATGCTCGCGGTCCTCGACATATTCGCGCAGCCTGGCCTGCATGGCGTTGATTGCTCTCGCGGCAGCCTGAACCTCGCGGCTGCCGCTTTCGGCGATCGGCGGACTCTTCAGGTCTTTGCCGATCCTGTTCACGGCGGTTTCCATCATCCGGTAGGGCGCGGTCAGCCGGCGCAGCGACCAGATCGACATGATCACCACCAGCCCGGCGATAAGCGCATAGAGCGGCAGGCTGTCGAAGCTCAGGATCGGGCCAATCGGCGTGATCGGCTCGGTGAAGTTCAGCCACTGGCCGTCGGCGAAGCGCAAGGAGGCCGTTAGCTTGTCGCTCTGGGCGAAATCGGCGGCGAGCACCAGAAGGTCGCGCTCCACCTGGCCGATATCGGGGCCGGATGCGGTGCCGCTGGCGTCGTCGGCCTCGCGCGTCGCCGGGTCCCGCCGCACGCGCGCGTCGGTGACGCCGAACTTCGACAGCCGGCCAACGAGGATGTCCTCGAGTTCGGCCAGCTCGTCGTCGCCGGCGATCGAGGAGGTGACGGCGGGCGTGTCAGAGACGGTAAGGGCGTAAGTCGAGTTGAACAGGCCTGCCGCGGTTGCCTTGCGCTCCTCGGGCGTGGCGCCGCTCATCAGCTGCACCAGCGAGAAGGCGCGGTCGTTGAGGCGGTAGAGGTCGACCACGTCGTTGGCGGCGGCGCGGTCGCGCGACACGATATAGAGGGTTGCGACCTGACTGATCAGAAGGCCGGCAATGACAATAAGCAGCACCCAGGCAGGCAAGGTCCGCGGCAGGAGACGTCTCATTCGGAGGTCGTCTCGGGCAGGAACTGGTAGCCGCCGCTGCGCACCGTCAGGATCAGCTTGGGCGTTTTGGGGTCATCTTCCATCTTGCGCCGCAGCCGGCTGACGAGGATGTCGATGCTGCGGTCGAAGGAATAGTCGCTGTCGCCACCGGACAGCTCGATGAGCTGGTCGCGGGTCAGCACGCGCTGGGCGCTCTTGACGAAGGTCTGCAGCAGGTTGAATTCGGCCATGGTCAGCTCGACCCTGACATCGTCGGGCGCGGTCAGCCGTCGCCGCGAACAGTCCATCGTCCAGCCGGCGAAACGGTAGATCTGCTTGGTCGCGGCGCGTTTCGGCTCGGCGGCGCCATTGCGCCGCAGCACGGCACGGATCCGGGCCAGGAGTTCGCGCGGATCGAAGGGCTTGGGCACATAGTCGTCGGCGCCCATCTCCAGGCCGACCACGCGGTCGGTGGTCTCGGTCACGGCGGTCAGCATGATGATCGGCGTCGTGTACTGAGCGCGCAGGTCGCGGCACAATTCCAGCCCGCTCTTGCCGGGCAGCATCACGTCGAGCACGATGAGGTCCACCTGCGAGCGGCGCAGGATGGTCTCCATCTCGGTGCCGTCGGCGGCAACCGAAGTGCGCAGGCCCCGCTTCTGGAAGAACTCCTGAAGCAGGTCGCGGATGCCCTTGTCGTCGTCGACGATCAGTATGTGTGCGTCGGATTTCACGAGGTACCCTGTCCCGGTTGCCGGCCAAGCCATTCCTAGCAGGTGAGCCACACGATAGAATTCGGGCCATATGTTGGCCAGTGCCTTGGATTTCAAGGGAGAACGAATTCCGCCTTCTCCACATGGAAAGCGGTGGGGTCCCGGCAGACACAATCCAGAAACAAAATTCTACAATCGGGAAAAACTCCTGAAAAGGTAAGGCGGCATAACGGTGCCGTGGCGGTCAGGTTATCGGCTGCGACGCTAATCTCCGGGTTTACGGAAAAACCGATGCCAAGGTTGTCGATCAGTTTGTTGGGTGCGTTGCTGGGTCTTGGCCTGGTCACTGCCGCTGTTGGACAATCGGACGCAAAGGCGCCGCTCACCCGGAGCGAACGGTGCGCCAATCTCAGCCACCAATTTGATGAAGCCCTCGAAACCCACGCCACGGCAACGCAGGTCACCGCGGCAAAGGCACTTCAGAGAAAGGGCAACCGGTACTGCGCCGCCAAGAAACAGGCACAGGGCATCCGGATGCTCGCCAATGCTTTGAAGCTGCTTGGAGTGGCACCGAACGACCCGGTCCAGTGACACTCAGAATCGACCCGCATAAAAAGGAAATGAAGCCATGAAAAAGTCCATCCTGTCCGCCACCGGTCTCGCCGTTGCCCTGGCTTTCGCGATGCCCGCTCTCGGCAACGCCGCTGCCACCACGACCGCTGCTCCGGCTGCCTCGACCACGACGACCACCACCGCTCCGGCTGCTGACGCCACCGCCAAGCCCCCGGTGAAGAAGGTCGTCAAGAAGGTCAAGCACAAGAAGGCTCCTGCCAAGAAGACCGTGAAGAAGGCCAAGGACAAGGCTGCTCCGAAGGCCTGATCCGGGTCCGACGACACTTCCTATCAAGGCCGCTCCAGCCGCACTGGCTGGAGCGGCCTTCTGTCAGGCACCCGATCGAGCGGCTGAGCACCGGCGGCCCACGGCCAGCAATCTCGATCTGACTTAACCCGTTTTCAACGCCGGCCGTGTAGGACAATCCGCATGAAGAAGCGGCTTTCGTCCATATTGCGTTCAATGGTGATTGGCGGCCTGGTTGCCACCGGTGTCGCCAGGGCGCTGATTCTGCTCACCGCGAGCCCCGTGCCCGATCCTGCCAGTGGCCGCACCGAGCCCTCGCTGTTCGCGCCGATAATTTCCAGCAACTGGGACTACATCACACCTGTCCAGGCGTGGCTGCTGATCGTGCTTCTTGCCGTGACGCTGGTCTGCGTTGCCGGATGGCCGATCGCGGCCTGGATGGAACGCCGGGCGGACGCCGGCGCAAACCGCCGCGTCTTCGGCCGCCAGGGCCGTTGAACCGCGACCGACGATCTCCCACATGATTGTGAATGACCGGGCCCGCCCGCGGGCGGCCCGCACGCCAATCAAAATGGACGATCGCTGCCGCCCGTGGCAAAATACGCGGCGAAGCCAGATGGCGAGACTGTCGGTTCCGATGCCAGAGATCACCACAAAACCGCGCGTCCAGGTCAAGCCGCAAACCGAACGGCCAAAGCTCTACAAGGTCATCCTCATCAATGACGATTTCACACCGCGCGAATTCGTGGTGACGGTGCTGAAGGGCGAATTCAAGCTCAGCGAAGACCAGGCGCACCGAATCATGATCACCGCGCACCGGCGCGGTGTCTGCGTGGTCGCGGTGTTTACCAAGGATGTCGCCGAGACCAAGGCGACGCGGGCCACCGATGCAGGCAAGGCCAAGGGCTATCCCCTGATGTTCACGACGGAGCCGGAAGAGTGAGGAGGAGGGGTTCTTCCCTTCTCCCCTTGTGGGAGAAGGTGGCCTCGCGAAGCGAGGTCGGATGAGGGGTGTTCCAGGGAACACCGACGCCTCACTCCGCTGGAACACCCCTCAACCGTCTCGGCGCTGCGCGCCGATCCACCTTCTCCCACAAGGGGAGAAGGAAAAAGGCGCCGCTACCGTCCCTCGCGGTACCACATCGAGCCCATCGCCAGGAGCAGCAGGCCGAGGCCGAGGAAGCCGCCGAACAGGGGCACGCGCGAGACGGCCTTCAGGACGCTGTCGTCGGTGGTGCGCAGGCCGATCCAGTCGCTGCCGGAGGCATCGCCGGCCGAGCGCACCGGCACGATGGAAGGCAGAGTCACGCCGCCGCCGGGGGCCGTGGACGAGGCCAGCCGGCGCACGCTGCCGCCAGTGGCTTCAGCCGGCGCCTTCAGCCGGTCCTCGGTGGAGATGACGTCAGCGAATTCCGGGGCGTTGACCGGTCCGACATGGGCAAGCGCGGTGAGATCGCCATTGGCGACCTGGAACAGGCCGATCTCATTGGTCTGGACGCTGCCAAGGAAGACACCGGGCTCGGATTTGTCGAGCTTGACGGTCACGGTCTTGCCGGAGGGCGTGATGATCTGCGCGGGGCCGGGATCGTCGGCCATCGTCTGGCGGCGGATCTCCAGCACCATGCCGCGTCCCTCGGCGGTCAGCCGCTCTTCCTCGAGCTCCGGTTCCTTCATCAGCCAGTGGGCGATGCGCCGGTAGAGCTGGACATGCGGGCCGCCGCCCTCGAAGCCGCGCGCCCACAGCCAGCCCTGGTCGGACAACAGCATGCCGACGCGGCCTTCGCCCTTGCGGTCGAGCAGGAGCAGGGGCCGGTTGTCGGCGCCCTTCATCACCACTTCGCCTTGCGGATTCTGTACGCCGATGGTGCGGAACCAGCGGCTCCAATGCGGCGGCTCGGTGGCCGAACCGTCGAGGCCGCGCGTCACCGGATGACGTTGGCCAAGGTCGGTCAGGCGCGGATAGAACGCTTTCTCGACCACCTCGCCGGTCGGCATGGCGGGCAGGGCCGACATCAGCGGGGTGCGCGCGATCGAAGCCTCGCCGGCATATTCGGGGCCGGCGGCGATCAACAGGGCGCCGCCCTTTTCGACATATTCGGAGATGTAGTCGTAATAGAGGATCGGCAGCACGTCGCGGTGTTGGTAGCGGTCGAAGATGATGAGGTCGAAATCCTTGATCTTCTCGACAAACAGCTCGCGGGTCGGGAAGGCGATCAGCGACAATTCGTTGATCGGCGTGCCGTCCTGCTTCTCCGGCGGCCGCAGAATGGTGAAGTGGACGAGATCGACCGAGGCGTCGGATTTCAACAGGTTGCGCCAGGTGCGCTCGCCGGCATGCGGCTCGCCGGAAACCAGCAGCACGCGCAAATTCTCGCGGATGCCGTCGACCAGCGCGATGGCGCGGTTGTTGGTGTCGGTGAGTTCGCCCGGTTCGCGGTCGATGGCGAGTTCGATGATGTTGCGGCCGGCGCCCGGAATGGTCACCTGGAGCGGCATGGTCTGGCCGACAGTGGCATGCTCGACGGCGACCTGCTCGCCATTGACGGAAACGCGCACATCGACCGGGCCGGCCTCGTTTTCCGTCGAGATGACGCGGTAGGTCATGTCGAGCGGCTTGCCGACAAGGCCGAAGCGCGGTGCGTTCTCGAAGCGGATGCGGCGGTCCTTTTCGTGGTCGTTGCCGGTGATCAGCGCGTGCAGCGGGGCGTTGAAGTCGGGCGCGCCCGAAGGCGCGTCATGCACCTCGCCATCGGTGATCATGATGGCGCCGCCGATGCGCGAGGGCGGCACGTCGCGGAAGGCGCCTTCCAGCGCGCCGAACAGCCGGGTTTCGGTGCGCTCCTCGGCGGCATCGGACTTGCCGGCCTCGACGACGCGGACGTCGAACTGCTTGAAGCGGCCAAGACGCTGCTGCAGCCCGGCCAGCGCCTCATCGGTCTGCCTGGTGCGGTCGCCGATGTCCTGGCTCTGGCTGCGGTCGACGATCAGCGCAACGACGCTCTTCAGCGGCTCGCGCTCCTCATTGAGGAACACCGGGTTGAACAAAGCGGCAGCAAGCGCCAGCAGGGCGACGAAGCGCAGGACGCCGCCGCGCTGGCGAAACCACAGGCCGATGAGCGCAAGCAGTGCCAGAGGCACCAGCACCAAGGCGAGCAGCGGCCAGGAGATCAGCGGTTCGAGGGAGATGGACCAGTTCATCCGCTATTGCCCCAATCGTTCGAGCAATATGGGCACATGCACCTGGTCGGATTTGTAGTTGCCGGTCAGCATGTACATCATGATGTTGACGCCGGCGCGCAGCGCGTAGATGCGCTGCATCGGATCGGCCGGCACGGTCGGCAGCAGAGGGTCGCCATTCTCGTCGACCGCCCAGGCGCCGGCGAAATCATTGGCGGTGATCATGATCGGCGAGACGCCGTCGCCGGTGCGCACCGGCCGGTTATCGGCGTTGCTGGCGTCGAGCGATGCCTCGACCCAGAGCGGGCTGCCGGCGAAACGGCCGGGAAATTCGGGCAGGATGAAGAAGGACTTGGTCAGCACGTGGTCCGACGGTACCGGCTCCAGCGGCGGCACGTTGAGGTTGCCGAGGATGTCGCGCAGCCGCTCGGTCGCCGGGCTGGTGGAATCGGCGCCGATGCCGTTGGCGAACTGGTCGCGCGTGTCGAACAGCACCGTGCCACCTTGCTGCATATAGGCATCGATGCGGGCGATCGCGGCCTGGCTCGGCATCGGTGCCGCCGGATCGATCGGCCAGTAGATCAGCGGATAGAAGGATAGCTCGTCCTTCGAAATATCGACGCCGGCCGGCGCGCCCGGTTCGAGCGCGGTCTTCTCGATCAGGAAGCGCGTCAGGCCCTCGAGCCCGGCGCGGCTGATCGAATCGACGCCCGGCACGCCAGTCAGCACATAGGCGATGCGGGTCTTGGAGATCGCCGCGATCGCTGCCTCGTCGCCCGGCTTGGCATCGTCGGCGCGGGCGTAGTCGGCATGGCCGAACAGTGCGCCAAGGGCAATCAGGACTGCCGCGGTGGTGGCCACGGCGCCGGCACGGCGCGGCCGGCGTGAAAACAGGCCGCCCATCCAGAATACCGCCAGCGTGTCGAGCAGCATCAGCACCAGTGCGGCTGCGACCAGCGCGCCTTTCAGGTTGCGGGATTCGTCGAAAGCATACTGGATCGTGGTGACCGGAACGGCGACTTGCGGGCGCGCCAATGGCTCGAACGTGGTTGCGGCATCAAGCAGATTGTGGGCGAAGACGCCGGTCTCGGAACCATAGAGGCCAGGCGGGTTCTCGAAGGTGACCGGCAGCGGGCCGGCTCCCGGCACCAGCGGCCGCGCATCCGGCGTCGGCGGCACCAGCGAGCCGTCGGCCGCGATCATGCGGTAGGGGGCCAGCGAGGTGGCGGCGGCTTCGGCATTGGCGATCGCCGCGCCCTGGTTGCGCGACAGCTGGACGATGCGGCGCAGCATCTCGACGAAGCTGCCCGAGATCGGCAGGTTCGACCATGTCGCCTCGGGCGTGACGTGGAACAGCACCAGCGTGCCCTTGCCTTTCTTCAGCCCGGTGACCAGCGGCGTGCCATCGGCGAGCGCCGCCCAAGTGCGCTCGACGATGTCGGGTGTCGGCTCGGCCAGCACCTGCCTGCTCACGGTGACCTCGGTGGGAGGCGCCAGATCGGCGAAGGGGCCGGCCTTGGGGAATTCGGTGACCGGCTGCGGCGACGTCCATGACAACGCGCCGCCGAGCGAACGCTCGCCGATGCGCAGGCGAACCGGCAGCAAATCGTCATCATTGCCGGCGGCCGCCAGCCGCGAGCCGGCGAAACGCACGAGCGTGCCGCCATTGTCGACCCAGTCGACCAGCCTTTGCCGGACCTGTGCGGGAATGGTGCCGATGTCGGCCATGATGATCATCGCCGGCTTCTGGTCGAGGATCTGCGGAATGGCGTCGGCGAGATCGGCACTGGAGGGTTCGACCAGGTCGGCGAAAGGCTGCAGCGCGCGCCTGATGTAGTAGAGCGGCGACAGAAGCGGCTGCGCCTGGTCTGCCTCGGCCTGCGACAGCAGCCCGACACGGCGGCGCTTGGAGCTTTCGTCGAGCACGCGCACCGCGCCCGCCTGGCGCTCGCCGTCGAGCGCGATCGAGGCGAAATCATTGCGCAGCTCGAACGGCACCGCCATGGTGCCGGTGGCGGTGGCTTCGCCGGGCGCGAAGGTCAGCGTCGCATCGGCGATGCGGCGGCCCTTGTCGTCGAAGGCGCCGGCGGTGACCTGCGCGGGGGCCGGGTCGCCCGGGGCGCGGATGGCGGTGAGGGCAAAGCCGTCGACCTGGTTGTCGGCGGCGGTCAGGCCGGTCAGCGAAAGCCGGTCGGCGGTTGCCCAGACGATGCGGGCGGCATTTTTCGACAACAGCGTGTTGAAGGCGGCCTCGTCGCCCTTGGCCGCCAGGCCGTCGGCCAGCACGGCGACGCTGGCGCCGGGCAGGCCCTCCAGAACGCCGGCGACGCGGGCATAGACGGCGGGCCGATCGGTCGGGATTGGCCGCGGCTTGGCGGCGCGCAGGCGGTCGAGTGCGGCGGCGGCATCGAAGGGGCCGATCTCCGCATTGGCCTTTTCGGCGGTGAAGGCGATGATGACCGGCACGCCGTTCGAGCCGGCGTCGGCGATCAGCCGTTCGGCGGTGGCGACGCGCTTGTTCCAGTCGGCGGCACTGGCCCAGTCATTGTCGATGACCAGCGCAAGGGCTGCACCCTCGGCCGGCAACTTCTCGCGCGGGTTGAAGACCGGTTCGGCCAATGCCGCGACGATGAGCGCGGCCATCAGCAGCCTGAGCAACGTCAGCCACCATGGGCTCTGCTGCGGCGTCTCCTCGCGCTTCAGCACCCGCGCCAGGATCTTCAGCGGCGGGAAGATCTCGCTCTGCGGCTTGGGCGGCGTCAGCCTGAGCAGCCACCATATCACCGGCAATGCCAGCAGGCCCCACAGCACCATCGGAGCGCCAAAGGAGAGCGGCAGCCAACTCATGCGACAGCCTTCCCCGGCTGACCACTGCCTGCGTTCAGCCCGGTAAAGGAGCCATCGGCGGTCATCGCCATGTGCAGGCGCACCAGTGCGTCGGACGCCAGCCGATCGGTGTGGTTGACGGTGAAACTCCAGCCGAGCCGCTTGCACCAGCCGGCCAATTCCGCGCGGCGGGCGGTGTAGAGCAGGCGATACTCGTCGCCGAGCATTTCGGCACGCCCGGCGGTCAGTTTTTCGCCGGTCTCGGGATCGGTGAACTCGGTGCGGCCGGCATAGGGGAAGGTTTCCTCGGCCGGGTCGGCGACCTCGATCAGATGCGCGCGCACGCCGTGGCGGGCAAGCACGTCGAGCCATTCCATCGTCTCTTCGACCGGATCGAGGAAGTCGCTGGCGATGACGATGTCGCAGAATCGCCTGATGTCCGACAGATCAGGCTTGGCCGGCAGGTCGCCGGCATGCATCAACTGGGCGGCTATGCGCTCGGCGCCGTTGCGGGCCGTGAATGGATCGGTCAGTCCCGGCCAGGCGATGCGCTCGCCGCTGCGCGACAACAACTCGGCCATGGCCAGCGCCAGCACCAACGCGCGCGACTGCTTGGAAACGCTGGCACCGGTCGACTTGTAGAGCATGGACGGCGAGGGATCTGCCCACAGCCACACCGTATGGGCGGCTTCCCATTCGCGGTCGCGCACATAGGTGTGGTCGTCGCGCGCCGAGCGGCGCCAGTCGATGCGCGAGGAATCGCCTTCGACATAGGGCCGGAACTGCCAGAAATTCTCGCCGATGCCGCGCTTGCGGCGGCCATGCCAGCCGGCGATCACGGTGTTGACGATGCGGCGCGCCTCGACCAGCAGGTCGGGCACAAGCGAAGCCCGCAACCGGCCACGGGCGAGCGCGTCGCGCGTCGCTGCCGGAGCCTGGACCTCGCCGATACGCGTCATCAAATCCCTTTCACAAGCTTCGCCACCACATCGCGCACGCTGGTGCCCTCGGCGCGGGCGGCGAAGGTCAGTGCCATACGATGCTGCAGCACCGGCTCGGCCAGGGCCCGCACATCGTCGATCGAAGGCGCCAGCCGCCCATCGTAGAGCGCGCGGGCGCGCGTGCACAACATCAGTGCCTGGCTGGCGCGCGGGCCGGGGCCCCAGGCGACATGCTTGTCGGTCTCGGCATTGCCCTGGCCCGGACGCGCCGAGCGCACCAGGGTCAGGATCGCCTCGACGACGCTTTCGGGCACCGGCATGCGGCGGATCAGCGTCTGGATCTCCTTCAGCCGTGCCGGCTGCAGCACGTTCTGGGCCTTCGCGTCCTCGATGCCGGTGGTTTCCAGGAGGATGCGGCGTTCGGCCTCGATTTCGGGATAGAGGATGTCGACCTGCATCAGGAAGCGGTCGAGCTGGGCTTCGGGCAGCGGATAGGTGCCTTCCTGCTCCAGCGGATTCTGCGTCGCCAGCACGTGAAAGGGCGCGGGCAGATCGTAGCGGGCGCCGGCGATGGTGACGTGATATTCCTGCATGGCCTGCAGCAGCGCCGACTGCGTGCGTGGCGAGGCGCGGTTGATCTCGTCGGCCATCAGCAACTGGGCGAAGATCGGCCCTGAGATGAAGCGGAAGGAGCGCTTGCCGGTCTCGTCCTGCTCCATCACCTCGGAGCCGAGAATGTCCGATGGCATCAGGTCGGGCGTGAACTGGATGCGGCGCGAATCGAGGCCGAGCACGACGCCCAGCGTCTCGACCAGCTTGGTCTTGGCAAGGCCCGGCACGCCGACCAGCAGCGCGTGGCCGCCGGCCAGCAGCGCCACCAGAGTGCGCTCGACGACGTTCTCCTGGCCGAAGATCACCCGGCCGACCCCGTCGCGGATCCTGGAAATGTCAGCCAGCGCCTTCTCGGCCTCAGCGATCATGTCCGTTTCGCTGATCGGGCTTTCCTTGACCATCACGCTCATGTCGTATCGATCCCTTTGGTTGGAAATACCGGCCCGCACCATATCATAGGTTGCCGCGATTCGGCCTCGCGTAGCGCCTATGGTCGAACTTAAATCACAGACTTAGGCTGACAAGCGGAACAACAGTGACTATTTCGTGACGATGACGGAACACGACGAACATCGCCAACAAAGCCTTACGCAGGCAACCGAGGCACGCGGCCTGGAGGCGCTGATCTCGCGCGCGGCGCGGGCCGGCAAGGGCGCGGCCCCCGTCGAACGCTGGAATCCCGACTTTTGCGGCGATCTCGACATGGAGATCAAGGCCGACGGCACCTGGTTTTACCTGGGAACGCCGATCGGCCGCATGCCGCTGGTGCAGCTTTTCTCCTCGGTGCTGCGCAAGGACGCGGACGGCAGGACCTATCTGGTGACGCCGGTGGAAAAAGTCGGCATCCGCGTCGCCGACGCGCCGTTCATCGCCGTCGAACTGGATGTTTCGGGTAGCGGCAAGGAACAGGTCATCACCTTCCGCACCAATGTCGGCGACGTGGTCGAGGCCGGACCAGAGCGGCCGCTGCGCTTCGTCGACGAGAACGAGACCGGCGGCCTGAAGCCCTATGTGCTGGTACGCGGCCGGCTGGAAGCGCTGGTGGCGCGGCCTGTCATGTACGAACTGGTCGGGCATGGCGAGGAGAGCGAGGTCGGCGGCGAGACCATGTTCGCGGTCCGCTCGAAGGGTGCCGTGTTTCCAATCATGCCGGCTGGCCAGCTGAAGCGGCTGAGCGCATGATGGACCAGGTGTCACCGGCGCCGTTTTCATCGGCGGATTTCCGCGCGCGCTTTGCCGCGCAGCCGCAAGCGCATGCCGGTGACGACTATGGCGACCATCGCTTCAATCCGGGCCATCCGCGCCTCAGCCAGGGCAAGGCGCTGCGCAATGCGGCGGTGCTGATCCCGGTGGTCGATCATGATGGTGAGGCCACGGTTCTCCTGACCAAACGGGCCGAAAAGCTGCGCAGCCATTCGGGACAGGTGGCCTTTCCCGGCGGCACCATCGACCCGACCGACGCAAGCCCGGAGGCGGCGGCGCTGCGCGAGACTTTCGAGGAGATCGGGCTTGGCCGGGACCGCATCGAGATCATCGGCCGCATGCCGGACTATGTCGCCGGCAGCGGCTACAGGATCGCGCCGGTGCTCGGCATCGTCCGGCCGGGCTTCCAGCTGACCTTGAACGCCGACGAGGTCGATGCCGCCTTTGAAGTGCCGTTGCACTTCCTGATGGACCCGTTGAACCACAAGCGCGACAGCCGCATGTGGAACGATCTCGAATGGTTCTTCTATGACATGCCCTATGGCGACCGGCGCATCTGGGGCGTCACCGCCGGCATCATCCGTACGCTCTATGAAAGGCTTTATGCGTGAGTGTTTCGATCGCGGGAAGGGCCGACTGGCTCACCGACAAGCATTTGCAGCGCCTGCTTGCCGCCCTCGCTGAAGGGGGCGAAGAGGCGCGTGTCGCGGGCGGCGCGGTGCGCAACACGCTGATGGGCCAACCGGTCGCCGACGTCGACATCGCCACCACCTGTTTACCCGAGGAAACCATCCGCCGCGCCGGGGCGGAAGGTTTCAAGCCGGTGCCAACCGGCATCGAGCACGGTACGATCACCGTCGTCGCCGGCGGCAAGCCCTATGAAGTCACCACCTTGCGCGCCGATGTAGAGACCGACGGCCGCCGCGCCAAGGTGTCGTTCGGACGCGACTGGAAGCTGGACGCAGAGCGGCGCGACTTCACCATAAACGCGCTCTATGCCGAGGCCGATGGCTCGGTCGTCGACCTGGTCGGCGGCATCGCCGACATCGAGGCGCGCCTTCTTCGCTTCATCGGCGATCCGGAGGCGCGCATCCGTGAGGATTATCTGCGCATCCTGCGCTTCTTCCGCTTTTTCGCCTGGTATGGCGAGGGCCGGCCGGACGCCGAAGGGCTGAAGGCCTGCGCCCGGCTGAAGGAGGGCTTGGTCCAGCTTTCGGCGGAGCGCGTCTGGTCCGAGCTGAAGAAGCTCTTGTCGGCACCTGACCCGTCGCGGGCGCTGCTGTGGATGCGGCAGGCAAGTGTGCTGACCACCGCGCTGCCGGAAAGCGAGAAATGGGGCATCGATGCCATCCATGGGCTGACCAAGGCCGAAAAGGATCTCGGCTGGGCGGCGGATCCGCTGCTGCGGCTGGAGGCGATCGTGCCGCCGGATGCCGCGCGTATGCAAACGCTTGCCGAGCGGCTCCGGTTTTCGACTGATGAAGCACACCGCTTGCGCCATTGGGCACTCACGACCGCCGTCGAGCCGAAGATCACCGAAGGCGAACTGGCCAAGCGGCTCTATCGCGGCGACCGGAAAGGGTTTGTCGATCGCCTGCGGCTGTCGCTTGCGGCGGCGCGGGTGCGCGCTGTCGAGAACAATGACGCGCTGCTGGAGGCCGGCGGCTTTTCCCGCCTGCTGGCCTTCGCGCTCAAATGGGAAAAGCCGGTGTTTCCGCTGAAAGGGGCCGATCTGACGGCGCTCGGCGCGACCCCAGGGCCGAAGCTGGGCGAAATCCTCAAGAACCTCGAGGCGGAATGGATCGATGCCGGATTTGCGCCGGACCGCGGCGCGCTGCTCGAACGCGCCGCGCAAGCCCTGAACGCCGGATAGGGTTAGAGTATTTCACCGTTTCACGGAAACGGCGAACCGCTCTAACCCCTTGTTTTGACGCAATTCCCAAGGGGCAAGCGCTACGCGCTTGTCCGGGGAAAACCGCTCACACTTTTCCTGGAATTGCTCTAGCAGCGATTCCTCGGGGAATGCTTCAAGTCAGGCTGCGTCGCGGACTTTTTCGATGCGCGAGCGGATCGCCTCGATCATCGTTTCGCGGATGACAGTCTCGCCATGCGTCTCGCGCATATGCTCGACGGCACGGCGCATCACTTCGGCTTCCTCGTCGGCACGGGTGTGCCAGTCACAGCCGGGAACGAGCGACCCGCAGTGGAATTGCTTCATCGGATTTCTCCTTTTCCTCCGTGGAGCCGGTCAAGGCTCCGCCACTCTTTGGCCCACGGTCGATTACAAGTGAGGCCTTTGGACCATGAGCGGGGCAAAGACGATAACACGGAAGCGGCGGTCTGGTTGCATCAAAGCTCCGTGCGCCTTGCGCTTACCCGACCTTTACGGCCAGCGGACTTCCGGCGGCAGGCTGGAAAGGATCGAGGCGACATTGCCGCCGGTTTTCAGGCCGAAGATGGTGCCGCGGTCGTAAAGCAGGTTGAATTCGACGTAGCGGCCACGGCGGATGAGCTGTTCGTCGCGGTCGCCGTCGGTCCAGTTCTCGTTGAAGTTGGCGCGCACGAGGTGGCCGTAGACGACAAGGAAGGAACGCCCGACATCCTGGACGAAGTTGAAGTCGGCATTCCAGCCGCCTTTGTCCTCGCTCGAATGCAGCCAGTCGAAGAAGATGCCGCCGGTGCCGCGCGGCTCATTGCGGTGGGCTAAGAAGAAGTACTCGTCGCACCAGGTCTTGAATTTCGCGTGGTCGGCGACGCCGGCGTTCTTCTCGCACGCGAACTGCATGGCGCGGTGGAAGGCGACGGTGTCGGGATCGTCCTGGGTGCGGCGGCGGTCGAGCACCGGGGTCAGGTCGGCGCCGCCGCCGAACCATTGGCGCGAGGTCACCACCATGCGCGTGTTCATGTGCACGGCCGGCACGTTGGGATTCCAGGGGTGCGCGATCAGCGAAATGCCGGACGCCCAGAAGCGCGGGTCTTCCTCGGCACCGGGCATCTGCTTCCTGAATTCAGGCGAGAACTCGCCATAAACGGTCGAGGTGTGGACGCCGACCTTCTCGAAGACGCGGCCATGCATCATCGACATGGTGCCGCCGCCGCCCTTGCCCTGGTCACGCTCCCAGGGCGTCTTCTCGAAACGGCCCGGGGACCATGAGGCCAGTGGACCCTGGAGATCCTGCTCGATCTGCTCGAAGGCGCCGCAGATGCGTTCGCGCAGCGCCTCGAACCACAAGCGGGCCTTCATCTTCTTTTCTTCGATGTCGGCGGGCAGGCCGGCAGGTATTTCGGGTCGTTCCAAGTGCCGTCTCCGATTGCGGGGCGGTGAGTCGACAAAAGACTCGTCTTTTCCGGGCGCGATCCCTAATCTCTTGAGGAACAGGGTCAAGTCCCGCTGCGGCGCCGCGCGTCTATTGGACGCGCAGGGAAGGCTGCGGGACTTTAGTTTTGCGCGTGATCCTTTCCGAAACCTGGCTTCGGATCATGCGCTGCGGTGCAAGGAGTTTTTTCGTGCGCACCCCGGCTAGACCGCCGCTGGATGGCTTGAAGAAAAGGCTCGATCAAAGCCGGGCCGAGCGCGCACGCATGCCGCGCGACGGTTTCCTGCGCGAGACCTTCGTCCTGCCGCGCTCGGATGCGCGGCTCAAGGCCAAGGAATGGTTCGAGCGCTTTCCCAAGCAAGCCTACTGGACCGAGATCGAAAGCTGGTTCGAGCGCCCGGGTGATTTGATCGAGTTCACCATCAGGCGGTTGCCGGCGGCGGATTGATTGCTGTCACAACGAGAACAGGTCGCGCAATCCTGGAGAATCCAAGATCAGGTTCTCGCCAAGCAGCCGGCCGAATTTCTCGAACCCCATGTTCCGCGCCTCCTCGAAACTCACTGAGGTGTACAGGGTTGGCATGCCGCCGGAGTCGACCCGGTAGATCGTGATCAGCCGCGTCCCTTCCTCTGCTTGAATCAGATGTCCCAGCACTCACCTACCTCCTGTGTCGCGCCGCATTCCACTCAGCGTGCCACCAGCCGTCTCGCGCCGGTGCCTTCCCTTGCCAGCCGGTCGCCCTTGTTCCTCAACGGGCATTTGTCGATAGACATGCAGCCGCAGCCGATACAGTCGGTCAGCCCGTCGCGCAGTTTCTTCAACTGAGCGATCTTGTGGTCGAGCCCATCGCGCCAGGCTGTTGAAAGCAGGCTCCAGTCGTCGCGCGTTGGCGTGCGGCCTTCCGGCAGGGATGCCAGTGCCTCGCCGATCTCGGCGAGCGAGATGCCGACCTCCTGGGCGATCCGGATGATCGCCACCCGCCGCAGCACGTCGCGGCCGTAGCGCCGCTGGTTGCCCGACGTGCGATGGCTGCGGATCAGCCCGCGCGCTTCATAGAAATGCAGCGCCGACACCGCGACGCCGCTGCGCATGGCCACCTGGCCGACCGTCAATTCCGTTACTGGAGCCATTTCCGACTTTTCCGCTTGACCTCAAGTTAAGTTGAGCTTGTAGCGAAGAAATGCTGATCGGGCAAATGACAGGAGAAGGCGATGTGCGCCTGGGTGAGAATGACCGGAGAAACCACTGTCGTCGGCGACGGCAAGGGCGTTGTCGATGGGCCACGGGTGCTATCCGAGCTGCCGGATGGCTTCGCCCGCCACCATGGCGACGGACAACGCGACGTTGATACTGCGCGCGGTGCCCTGCATGGGGATGGTCAGCCGCGCATCCGCCACCTGATGGACAGGATCCGGCACGCCTGCGGATTCGCGGCCAAACAAGAGGATGTCGCCGTCGGCGAAGGTAAAGCCGGTGTAGGCGGCCGTGGCTTTGGTCGACAACAGCACCAGCCGGTGCGCGCCGGCCTTGCGCCAATCCTCGAAGGCCTGCCAGTCGACATGGCGGGTCAGGGCAGCCATTTCGAGATAATCCATGCCGGCGCGCTTGAGCGCCTTGTCGGAGAGCGGAAAGCCGGCCGGCTCGATGATGTCGACGCCAAGCCCGAGGCAAGCGGCGAAGCGCAGGATTGTCCCGGTATTGCCGGCAATGTCAGGCTGGTAGAGCGCGATGCGGAGACGACGGTTCATTTCCGCGTCCTTCTAATAAGTGGCAGATCGGCCACAGGGGCCTCTCGGTTTTGGAAATTCCTGGACCTGCGGGTGGCCATATTTTGCGAAGTCGGGTATACGGCCAGCATTGTCAACCCGAACCGATGGAGGGGTAATTCATGATGACCATGCACATCCAGCGCCCCTCTCGTGGGCTTGTACGCCTGCCGGCGGTTTCGGTACGACGATTCTCCTGACTCTCTAAGACTTGATCGCACCGATTCCCGCCGAAACACCTTTTCGGCTCTCGAAGGAATCCTGCGATGTTTTTCAAAAAGTCAAAAGGGCTGAACGCCCAATCTGAACATGTCCAGACCGATGCCTGGCGTCGTGTCCAGACCGACGCAACCCACGCCTCCGGCCGAATGCCGGCGGAGGATGTTGCTTCGCCTTTTTATCTCTATTTTCACACGGAGGACGGACCGATGTTCGATCCCTACAGAATACCGGGCTCCAGGAGCCTGCATATCCACCGGCTGCCGACCTGGGCGCTGCTGATCGGCGACACCTATTCGTCGGCGGTTCATGCCGAAGTCCGCCGCCGCCCGCATCGCGGCATGCTGCCGGATGTCGATTTCTCGCGCGCGGTTCCCGATCCGAGCCGGCCTTCGCTGGTGCGCCGGATCATCCGGCTGATCCGACCGGGTGCGAAAATCCGGCTTGTCGATACCGCGCCGTCAGGATCGGCAAACGAGCCTGTCGGCGAAAAGCCCGCGAACCCCTATATAGCGCGAAGCAGGGCCGACGGTCCGGGTGATTCCGGACCGTCGGCCCTCGGCGCCATGCGGGCCGGGGACTTCGTACGTCGCCAAGCCGCGTAAGCGGAAAACAGATTTTACAGGCATGACTTATGTTGTTGTTTAGCTGGTTTGAAAGAAGGCTCGATCCGTTCCCCGCAGCGGAACCGGTCGAGCCGCCCAAGACCCTGGTTGCCTTCTGCCTACATTATACGCGCGGGGCATGGCCCTATATCCTCATCGATGCGGTGCTGGTGACGGCGATCGCCATCGCGGAAGTGTGGATGTTCGGCTTCCTTGGCCGCATCGTCGACTGGCTGTCGGGGCAGAATCGCGAAACCTTCCTGCAGACGGAGGGCTGGAAGCTCGCCGGCATGGCCTTCATCGTGCTGTTCGCGCTGCCGGGCACGGTGTGGCTGCATTCGCTGCTGAACCAGCAGACGCTGATGGGCAACTATCCCATGCGCATCCGCTGGCAGGTGCACCGCTACCTGCTCAAGCAGTCGATGAGCTTTTACCAGGACGAGTTCGCCGGCCGCATCGCCACCAAGCTGATGCAGACGGCGCTCGCCGTGCGAGAATGCGTCATCAAGGTGATCGACGTCCTGAACTACGTCATCGTCTACTTCCTCGGCATGCTGTTCATCGTCGGTTCGGCGGACTGGCGGCTGGCCGCGCCGCTGGGCGTCTGGCTGGTCGGCTACATACTGCTGCTGCGCTTCTTCATTCCCCGGCTGGGCAAGGTCGGCGAGGAGCAGGCCAATGCGCGCTCGATCATGACCGGCCGCGTTGTCGACAGCTACTCCAACATCCAGACGGTCAAGCTGTTTTCCCATGCGCGCCGTGAGGCCACTTTCGCCAGGGAAGGCATGATGGGCTTCCTCGACACGGTCTACCGGTCGATGCGGCTGGTGACGGTACTTTTCGGCACACTCTACATACTGAACGCGCTGCTCCTGTTCTCGGTCACCGTCATCTCGTTGTGGCTGTGGATGGGGCAAGTGGTGACGATCGGCGCGGTCGCCGTGGTCATCGGCCTGGTGCTCAGGATGTGGGGCATGTCGCAATGGATCATGTGGGAAATGTCGGGCCTGTTCGAGAACATAGGCACGGTGCATGACGGCATCGCCTCGATCTCGCTGCCGCGCCTTGTCGAGGACAGGCCGGATGCGAAGGAGATCGCCGTTTCCAAGGGTGAGATCCGTTTCGAGGATATCCGCTTCCACTACGGCAAGCAGAAAGGCGTCATCGAAAACCTGTCGCTGGCGGTGAAGTCCGGCGAGAAGGTCGGCATTGTCGGCCGCTCGGGCGCCGGCAAGTCGACGCTGGTCAATCTCTTGCTGCGCTTCTACGACCTGGAGGGCGGCCGGATCCTGATCGACGGCCAGGAGATCGCCGGTGTGAAACAGGATTCGCTGCGAGCCCAGATCGGCATGGTCACGCAGGACACCTCGCTTTTGCATCGTTCGGTGCGCGAGAACATCCTCTATGGCCGCCCCGACGCCACCGACGAGATGCTCGTCGAGGCGGCGCGGCGGGCAGAGGCTCTGGACTTCATCGGCGGACTTTCGGACCACAATGGCCGCAAGGGGTTTGACGCCTATGTCGGCGACCGTGGTGTCAAATTGTCCGGCGGCCAGCGGCAACGCATCGCCATCGCTCGCGTTATGTTGAAGGATGCACCGATACTTATCCTTGACGAGGCGACGTCGGCGCTGGATTCCGAGGCCGAAGCGGCCATCCAGGAGAATCTCTACAAGCTCATGCAGGGCAAGACCGTCATCGCGATCGCGCACCGGCTGTCGACCATCGCGGCGATGGACAGGCTTGTGGTGATGGATCAGGGTCGTGTCATCGAGGAAGGTTCGCACGACGAACTGGTCGCCAAGGGCGGGCTTTACGCGCAGCTCTGGCAACGCCAGTCGGGCGGGTTCCTGCTCGAGGATATACCGGCCGAAGTCGCCAACGACGCAATTGCAAAGGGCCAAGCTGCCGAATGATGACAGCCGTCTATCGCTGGTTCGAGAACTGGGTCTATCCGTTCAGGGAGCCGGCGAATCTTCGGCCACCGGCGAGCGTCGGCGGTTTTCTCTGGCATTATGTCGGCCAGGCGAAATTCGCCTTCTTCGCCATGCTGGTCATCGGCGGCATCGCGCCGCTGGTCGAAGCCGGCCTGTTCTACTTCGTCGGGCGGCTGGTCGATATTCTCGACCAGCTTCCCGGCGAGCGCAGCTGGCATGCGCTGTGGACCGCCGCCGGCCCGGAGCTTGTCTTCATGGTCGTGGTGGTGCTGGTCATCCGCACCATCGTCGTCGGCCTGTCGGCGCTGGTCGACGAGCAGACCATCACGCCCGGTTTCTACAATCTGGTGCGCTGGCAGGCGCATCGCCACGTCTCGCGCCAGTCCTACGCATTCTTCCAGAACGATTTCGCCGGCCGCATCGCCACCAAGGTCTGGCAGGCGGGCCAGGCCACCGGCGACCTGATGGAGAGCTTCATCGAGGTCGTCTGGTTCATGCTCGTCTATACAGTCACGACGCTGGCGCTGGTCGCGGGGCTCGATCTCAGGCTGGCGGCACTGGTGGTGATCTGGATCGTGGCCTTTGGCTGGCTGGCCAGGCTCTATTTGCCGGCGATCCGCAAGCACGCCGAGGCGACCGCCGAGGCGGGCTCGATGATCAATGGGCGCATCGTCGATTCCTATTCCAACGTGCAGACGCTGAAGTTGTTCGCGGCCGATGGCGACGACCGTTACATCAGGAACGGCTTCGACATCTATCTCGACGCGCTGCGTCCTTTCACCCGCAGGCTGACCGGCGTGCGCATGGCGCTGACGACCTTGTCGGGCATCATGATCACGGCGATCGGCTGTTTTGCCGTCTATCTCTGGGTCGAGGGCTCGATCACAGTCGGCGCGGTCGCCTTCACGCTGTCGCTGGTGCTCAGGCTCAACATGCTGCTCGGGCGGCTGATGATGCAGCTCAACAGCATTCTGCGGAATCTCGGCGTGCTGGAGAATTCCAAGGCGCTGATCTCGCAGCCGCTCGGGCTCACCGACGCACCCGATGCGAAGGAGCTCGTCGTCGCCGGCGGGCGCATCGACGTGAAGAATGTCGAGTTCCACTACGGCAAGGGGTTCGGGGTGCTGAACGGCATCGACCTTGTCGTGCGGCCGGGCGAGAAGGTCGGGCTGGTCGGGCCGTCGGGTGCGGGCAAGACGACGCTCGCCAATCTGATCCTGCGGCTCTACGACCTGGAAAGCGGCTCCATCACCATCGATGGCCAGAATGTTTCCCAGGTGACGCAGAACTCGTTGCGCGCCAATATCGGTGTCGTCAGCCAGGACACCGCCCTGTTCCACCGCTCGCTGCGCGACAACATCAAGCTCGGCATGCCCGACGCGACCGATGCCGAGGTGATCGCGGCGGCCAGGAAGGCCGAGGCGCATGATTTCATCCTGGGCCTGCGGGACAACCGGGACCGTGCCGGCTACGAGGCCTTTGTCGGTGAGCGCGGCGTGAAACTGTCGGGCGGCCAGCGCCAGCGGGTGGCGATCGCGCGTGTCTTCCTCAAGGACGCGCCGATCCTGATCCTCGACGAGGCGACCTCGGCGCTCGATTCCGACATTGAGGCGGCGATCCAGGAGAACCTCACCCGACTGATGGAGAACAAGACGGTCATCGCCATCGCCCACCGGCTGTCGACGATCGCCGCGCTCGACCGCCTGGTGGTGCTGGATGGCGGCCGGATCGTCGAACAAGGCACGCATGACGAACTGGTGGCGCTCGACGGGCTCTATGCGCGGCTGTGGAAGCGGCAGTCCGGCGGCTTCCTCTATCACGAGGAAAGCGTGCTCGAAGAGACGCGGCCGGCGGAGTAGGCGCATGGGTGGAACGCTCAGGGTCAGCCCAGGGATCGGTTATAAGATCAAGCGGCTGCGGCCGACCACGCCGGCCTTCGACAGGCTGAAGGACGAGAGCCGGCTGGAAGGCTATTGGATGCTGGTGCGGCTGGCGGATGGCTGGACACGGGGGAATAGCTCTGGCGGCCGCAACAAGTTCCTGAAGCGAGGCGAGGCGCTGTTCGGGGCATGGCATGGCACCGAACTCGCCGGTGTGTGCGGGCTGAACATCGATCCTTATGTCGAGGGCAGGGAGCATGGCCGGGTCCGGCACCTGTTCGTCGGCGCGCCCCACCGTCGCGCCGGCCTTGGCCGCATGCTGGTCGAGACCGTCATCGATCGGGCACGCCGCTATTTCACCGTGTTGAACACCCGCGCGCCGCCGGAAGCCTTCATTTTCTATGAACGGCTTGGCTTTCAGCGCGTGGAAGGCGAAGAATTCGTCACCCACCGCATGGTGTTCGGAAAGGGGAACTGAAATGTCCTTGCGTCCGCCATCTCATCTTGCCGGCACCTCGGCCGCTGAAGCGGCCTTCGACGCGCTTGGCCATGAGGTCCTGGCCGAGAAGGCGGCCGCGCTCGGCCGTGCCGGACAGCGCGTGGAAGAAACCTTGGCCAGACTGCGCGACAATGGCGACGAGCAGTTGCGCCCCCTTCTGCTCAAGGAGGCGGCCGCCGCGGTGCATGGCTATTTCATCCAGCGAGAACTGTGCGGCCTGCGAAAGCACGACGCCGTGATCCGCGAATACGACATCCCCAAAGCCGTGCTGGTCAGGCTTGGCGCGATGTAGGGATCACTCCAGCCATTTCGTGATGAAGCTGCCGTTCTCGTGGATGTCGGTGGTCTCCAGCGGCCCCGGACCGAGATTGGTGAATTTGTGCGGCGTGTGAGGTGGCACGATGACAATCTGGCCGGCGGAGGCCTCGATTTCCTTGTCGCCGATGGTGAACAGGCCGGTGCCCTGGCGGATGATGAAAATCTCCGCATAGGGATGGGAGTGCAGCCGCGGGCCGCCGCCGACATCGGGCAGGTAGTTGAAGATCAGGCAGGAGTTGGAGCCGTAGGCACCGCATTGCAGCTCGCCCTTCCAGCGGTCGGAACGAACGGCCCATTCCTCGCGGTCGATGACGTGCGCCATGCCAGGGAAGATAGATCACACCGGTGTCCTGTGTCGAGGTAAACAAGGACGCCGGATTTTGCTGATATTTCCCGGTTGTTTAGCCTCCTTTCGCGGCCGTTGCCCGCCTTGCCGCGCAATAGGGGATTTTGTCCCCGCGACAATCTGCCCTTGTGCCTTGACCCGTCTGGACAAAAACGGGCTTCACGCATAAACCGAAGTCCAAATGCCGGAGGAATTCGCTAGCCTGTTCGCCATGCGCTGTCGGGTTGGCGTGATTGAGCGGGGAACAAGGCTCGGCCACCGGCGCGGAAGAGGCGAAAGGATCAGGCACCCGTGAGCGCAACCGACATCCACGATCCCAATCGTCGAGATTTTCTTTACGTCGCCACCGGCATGGCGGCCGTGGTCGGAGCCGGTGCCGTCGCCTGGCCGTTCATCGACCAGATGCGCCCCGATGCCTCGACGCTGGCGCTCGCCTCGGTTGAAGTCGACGTCGCCTCGCTGACGCCGGGCATGTCCTTGATCGTCAAGTGGCGCGGCAAGCCGGTGGTGGTGCGCAATCGCACCGAAAAGGAAATGAAGGACGGCGAAGCCGTCAACCTTTCCGATCTCAAGGATCCGATCGCCCGCAACGCCAATCTGCCGGCGGACGCGCCGGCGACCGATGCCAACCGCACCACGCCCGGCAAGGAAGCCTGGATGGTGATGGTTCAGGTCTGCACGCATCTGGGTTGCATCCCGCTCGGCCAGGAAGGCGACTTCGGCGGCTGGTTCTGCCCATGCCATGGTTCGCAATACGATACCGCCGGCCGCATCCGGAGAGGCCCGGCGCCAGAGAACATGGCTGTGCCGGTATTCAAGTTCATTTCCGATACCAAAATCCTTATCGGTTGAGGCAGGGGATATTTCGATGAGCGAGGGACACTCGACCTATACGCCCAAAACCGGTCTCGGACGCTGGTTCGACGCCCGCATGCCGTTGCCGCGGCTGGTTTACGACAGCTTCGTCGCCTATCCGGTGCCGCGCAACCTCAACTATGCGTGGACCTTCGGCGGCATCCTGTCGATCATGCTGGTGGCGCAGATCCTGACCGGCATCGTGCTGGCCATGCACTACTCGAACGACACCACGCTCGCCTTCGATTCGGTCGAGAAGATCATGCGCGACGTGAATTCCGGCTGGCTGTTGCGCTACATGCATGCCAACGGCGCCTCGTTCTTCTTCGTCGCCGTCTATATCCACATTTTCCGAGGCCTCTATTACGGCTCCTACAAGACACCGCGCGAACTGCTGTGGATCCTGGGCTGCATCATCTACCTCCTGATGATGGCGACCGGCTTCATGGGTTATGTGCTGCCTTGGGGGCAGATGAGCTTCTGGGGCGCCACCGTCATCACCGGCTTCTTCAGCGCCATACCGCTGGTGGGCGAGTGGATTCAGCAATTGCTGCTTGGCGGCTTCGCCGTCGACAATCCGACGCTCGGCCGCTTCTTCGCGCTGCACTATCTGCTGCCGTTCATGATCGCAGGCGTTGTCGTGCTGCACGTCTGGGCGCTGCATGTCGTGGGCCAGTCGAACCCGACCGGCATCGAGGTCAAGTCGAAGACCGACACCGTCGCCTTCACGCCTTACGCGACGATCAAGGACGCGTTCGGCATGATCGTGTTCCTGTTCTTCTTCGCCTATTTCGTCTTCTACCTGCCGAACTATCTCGGCCATCCGGACAACTACACGGTCGCCAACCCGCTGAAGACCCCGGCCCACATCGTCCCTGAATGGTACTTCCTGCCGTTCTACGCGATCCTGCGCGCCATCACCTTCAACATCGGGCCGATCAACTCCAAGCTCGGCGGCGTGCTGTGCATGTTCGGCGCCATCGCCATGCTGTTCCTGGTGCCGTGGCTCGACACTTCCAAGGTGCGCTCGGCCGTCTACCGGCCCTGGTACAAGCTGTTCTTCTGGCTGTTCGTGGCCGATGCCATCCTGCTTGGCTGGCTGGGCTCGCAGCCGGCGGAAGGCAGCTATGTGTTCATGGCGCAGATGGCAACGCTGTTCTACTTCGCCTTCTTCCTGATCATCATGCCGGTCCTCGGCCTGATCGAGACGCCGCGCAGGCTGCCGAACTCGATTACCGAGGCGGTGCTGGAGAAGAACAAGGGTGGCAGCGGGCATCCGGCGGGCGCCACGGCCGCACCACAGACCAAGGGCTGAGCGGTAGAGAATCTAAGGGGATTTGGCATGAAAAAGATTCTCACCTCGCTTGCGCTGGTCGGCCTTGTGGCCGCCGGTACTGTGGCTGCAGGTACTTGGGCGTTCGCGGCCGAGGAGGCGCACAATGCGGCGGCTCCGACGCATTTCCCGATCAACGAGCCGAAGGAAATGGACTGGAGCTTCACCGGTCCGTTCGGCACCTATGACAAGGCGCAGCTGCAGCGCGGCCTGAAGGTCTACAAGGAAGTCTGCTCGGCCTGCCATTCGATGAACCTGGTGGCGTTCCGCACGCTGTCGGACCTCGGCTACAACGACGCGCAGATCAAGACGCTGGCGGCCGAATACACCATCCATGACGGCCCCAACGATGCCGGCGACATGTTCGACCGTCCCGGCAAGCCGTCAGACCATTTCCCGGCGCCGTTCGCCAATGAGCAAGCCGCTGCCGCCTCCAATGGCGGCGCTGCCCCGCCAGACATGTCGCTGCTGGCCAAGGCGCGCGGCGTCGAGCGCGGCTTTCCGCAGTTCGTCTTCGACATCTTCACCCAGTATGACGCCGGCGGTCCCGACTACATCCATTCGCTGCTGACCGGCTACGACCAGACGCCGCCGGCCGGCATGGTCATCCCGGAAGGCACGCACTACAACCCGTACTTCATGTCGGGCGTGTCGCTGAAGATGCCCAAGCCGCTCTCCGACGGCCAGGTGACCTATGATGACGGCTCGCCGCAGACCGTCGACCAGTATTCCCGCGACGTGGCGGCCTTCCTGACATGGGCAGCCGAGCCGCACATGGAAGCCCGCAAGAAGATGGGCTTCCGCGTGCTGGTGTTCCTGCTTCTGTTCGGCGCGCTCGTCTACATGACCAAGCGCAAGGTGTGGGAAGGCGTGGCGCACTAAGCAGCGCCGGCACCTGAAAATGCAAGGGCGCCGAAAGGCGCCCTTTTCTTTTCTGCCGCTTACCGGCAAAACTGTAAGGCAACGGAACAATTGCCCATGAAATCCTCCCTAGAAGAGACGCTGCTCTCGGCCATCCGCACCATTCCGGATTACCCCAAGCCAGGCATCCTGTTTCGCGACATCACCACGCTGCTCGGCAATGCGCGCGCCTTTCGCCGCGCCATCGACGAACTGGTGCATCCCTATGCCGGGCAGAAGATCGACAAGATCGCCGGCATCGAGGCCCGCGGCTTCATCCTGGGTGGCGCCGTCGCCCATCAGCTCTCGGCCGGCTTCGTGCCGATCCGCAAGAAGGGCAAGCTGCCCTATGAGACGGTGCGCGTCGCCTACAGCCTGGAATACGGGCTGGACGAGATGGAGATGCACAAGGACGGCGTTTCACCGGGCGAAAAGGTGATCCTGGTCGACGATCTGATCGCCACCGGCGGCACGGCGGAAGCGGCGGTCAGGCTTCTGCGCCAGATCGGCGCCGATATACTGGCGGCATGCTTCGTCATCGACCTGCCGGATCTGGGCGGGCGCGCCAAGCTCGAGGCGCTGGGTGTTCCGGTGAGGACGCTGATCGGGTTCGAGGGACATTAAGGGAGCGGTTCTTCCTTCTCCCCTTGTGGGAGAAGGTGGCCTCGCGAAGCGAGGTCGGATGAGGGGTGTTCCAGAGAACATCAACGTCTCACTCCGCTGGAACACCCCTCATCCGTCTCGGCGCTAACGCGCCGATCCACCTTCTCCCACAGGGGGAGAAGGAGGAAGCGTTGCCACTACTCCACCTTCACCAGCACGGCGCTCTCGAACTCCAGCACCTTGTCACCGGTCGAATCGAAAGCCTCCGAGCGCAGCGACAAAAGCCGCCAGCCTGGACGCGACGAGACCGGACGGTGGGACAGCGCGGTGCGGGTGAAGGTGACGGTCTCGCCGGCGAAGACCGGTTTCAGCCATTTCAGATTCTTGAAGCCGGGCGAAGGGCCGAATTCGGGCGCCGGGCCCGGACCGGTCCACTCGGCGCCCATCCGGCTTTCGAGGTTGAGCTTCATCCAGGTGGCGGCGGTGTGCCAGCCGGAGGCGCAAAGCCCGCCGAGCAGGCTTTTCCTGGCCGCCTCCTCGTCGATGTGGAAGATCTGAGGGTCGTATTTGCGGGCAAACGCCTTGATCGCCTCGGCTTCGAACTTGTGTGAGCCGAGCGTGACGGTGGTGCCGATGCGGAAGAATTCGTCCAGGGTCATGCCATATTCCCCGCCGCGTCACGCGTCAGGAACATGACGGAGTTCTCAAGCTCGAAGACGCTTTCGCCACGCTGGTTGACCAGCTCGCTGCGCAAGGTGATGAAACCGAGATGCGGCTTCGACTTCGACAGGCGCTTGGCAAGCACGACCATGGTGCCGACCAGCCTGTCGCCGGCCAGGACCGGCTTCTTCCACCTGACCTGGTCGACGCCGGGCGCACCCTGGCAGGTGGAGTCCAAAAGGAATGTGTCGCACCACATGCGCATGAACATGGCGCAGGTATGCCAGCCGGAGGCCGAGAGGCCGCCCAGGATGCTGGCCTTGCCGGCTTCCTCGTCGAGATGCATGGGCTGGGCATCGAATTCGCTGGCGAATTCGATGATCTCGGCGGCGGTTACCTGTTTGGTGCCGAGGTCGAACGAGGCACCCTCGACGAAATCCTCATAGGCCCATGTCTTTCCGGTCATGGTCTGCAATCCCTGCGGAACGCGCGACCCGCATGGATCGGCAAACCCGGATGCAGGCCACGGGCGATTTGGTCAAGTCCTTTCTGGTAAGCCAGCGTCAGGGAAAGGCTGCCGGCGGCAGCGGTCAGAGCCAGCCGCGGCGGCGGAAATACCAGAAGGGCAGGATCGCCGACAGGATCATCAGGCCGATGGCGAAGGGATAGCCAAGCTCCCATTTCAGTTCGGGAATGATATCGAAATTCATGCCGTAGATCGAGGCGACCAGCGTCGGCGGCAGGAAGATGACGGCTGCGACCGAGAAGATCTTGATGATGGCGTTCTGCTCGATCGAGATCATGCCGAGCGTGGCGTCGAGCAGGAAGGAGATCTTCTGCGACAGGAAGGTGGCGTGGTCGGCGAGCGACAGCACGTCGCGCGACAAGGTCTTGATGCGGGCGCGCACGTCCTTGCTCATCTTGGTCTGGGTGGCGACATGGGCGAGGAAGCCGGCAAGGCGCTGCAGCGAGATCAGGCTGTCGCGCACGGAAGAGGCGATATCCTCCTTGCGGCCGATGGCTTTGAGCAATTCCTGAAAGTCGCGGTTGCGCTTCGACACCTTGGTGGAGCGTGCCTGGAATATGTCGCGCGAAACCCCCTCGATGTCGCGGCCGGCGCGCTCGAGGATGTCGGCGAGACGGTCGACGATCGCCTCCAGCAGGCCAATCAGGATGGTGTCGCCGCTGGTGCAGCCGGTTGCCACCTTCTCGGCGCGCTGCGGGAAGGTCTTGAACGCCTTGGGTTCATGATAGCGAATGGTGATCAGCCTGTTGCCGGCCAGCGCGAAGGTGACCGGCGACATCAGGGGATCGTCGACCTCGGTCTGCGCGGGCAAGGTGGCGGTCATGAAGTAGGCGCCGTCCTCGATGTAGAGGCGGCTGGAAATCTCGATCTCCTCCATCTCCTCGCGGCTCGGGATGGCGACGCCGAGCCAGCTTTCGATGGTGGCCTCTTCCTCCTTGGTCGGATTGACCAGGTCGGCCCAGACGACCCTGTCACCATCCGCCAGCAGGTCGTCGACGACGCGCAGGCGATCATTGTCCACGACAAATGCCTTGATCATCGCCAGATCTCCCCTGCGAAGGTGCGTTCGGATTGCGCGTCGTGTCGGATTGCACGGCTCTTCGTCGTGTGCGCGACCGTGTGCCAGCCGCTTAGACCCGTGACATGACAAAATCAAGACAAGCCCCACCAGGGACAGGCTGGTATCGGCCGCTCAGAAAAACTCGTCGAGGAGCCTATACCAGGAGAGCTTCGCCGGCTCCGCTTGCGGTGGTCCGTAGCGTTCGAGAAAGGGCTCTATCCAGGTCTCGCCGATGTTATAGCGGATGCTCGAGCAGGCGAGCGCCAGATCCTGGTGGCGATCGGCGACGCCCAGCCGGCCGCAATCGATGAAACCGCTGAAACGGCCCCGGGCAGCCATGACATTCGGCAGGCAGGCATCGCCATGGGCGACGACGAGATCCTCGGTCGTTGGCCTCAACGCCTCAAGCTCGGCGAAGGCTTTTGCGGTGGTCCAGCCCTGCCTCTCATCGTCGAAATCGCTTTCGTCCACCTCGCCGGCCTCCATGCGGGATCGCGCGGCCGCGATCCGCCTGAAGAGGCGATGGTCGAAGGGACAGGAGCCGATATCCAGCGCGTGCAGATCGCGAAGCGCGCTGGCCATGATCTCGATGACATCAGCCGGATCGATCGGCGCCGACGCCAAATCCTCGCCGGCGACGGCCGACATCAGCAGCCAGTCGTGACCGGCATGGCTTTCCAGGGCGATCACATCGGGGCAAGCGATGCCTTGCCCGGCAAGCCAGCGCAACCGCGCGGCTTCATCGGCGAGTTCGGCAAAGGGACCGTTCCGCTCGCATTTCAGGAACAGGGCCGACTTGTCGTCGGCTACCAGCCGGAACACGCCGGCCTGTGATCTGCCGATGGTTTGCCGGTGCCAGCGATAGCCGGGGAGCCTGTTCTTCAGCTCCTGCGGCAGTTCATTTTCGGGGGCGAAGTTCATCGACAAGGATCGGGAGGCCGGGGATTGGGGAGGCCGGGCCTCTGGTGCCCGGCCTCCCGGTCTCTCTATCGGGCGTTCGGCAGGATCTGGTGGAGCACGATGGCCCAGACGGCGCCGAAGGCGATGGATGAACCCAGAATGTACTGCACGATATCCGGAAGCGTCTTGACGAAATCCGGTGGCGCCAGCGTGGCAAACAGTGCCATCAGGATCGGCAGGCCGATCACCAGCATGTTCCTCTCGGTCAGCGGCGTGCCGCGCACCACGCGAAAACCGTTCATGGCGATGACGACGCAGAGAACACCGAAGACGCCGCCGATGACCGGCCCCGGGATCGAGGCGATGACCGCCGAGAGCTTGCCGATCAGCCCGAACAGCACCAGGAAGATGCCGGCCGCGGCAAAGGCGGCGCGGCTGGCGATGCCGGTGATGGCGATGATGCCGGCATTGGACGAGTAACCGGTGACCGGCGTGCTGCACAGCAGGGCGCTGATCAGGCAGCCGAGGCCTTCGCCGGTGGCGCCCCTGTCGAGCTGCTCATCCGACAGCGGCTTGTCGATGACGGCGCCGACCGCGAACCAGGTGCCGGTGGTCTCGGCAAGGACGACGATGTAGACGATCAGCATCGTCAGCGTCGCCGACAGCGAGAAGGTCACGTCGAGGTTGAGGAATGCAATGCGCGGCATGGAAAACCAGGTCGCGGCGGAAACACCCGTCATGTCCAGCTGGCCCATGAAGGCGGCTGCGACGCTGCCGGCCACAAGCGCGATGATGACGGAAAGCAGGCGCAGCCACGCGCCTTTCGCGCCGAGTGCCATGCCGGTCAGCATGCAGCCGACAAGCACCGCCGCGGCAATGAAGGCGAGGATGATGTTGCCGCCGACGGTGGCGGGGCCGTGGACGGCGAAGATGCTTTCCTTGAGTGCCACCGGCATCAAGGCGACGCCGACCACGATGATGATGGCGCCGCCGACGATGGGCGGCACGAAACGGTTGACGAGGCGATGGAAGATCCTTGTCGGCGATCCGAGCAGCATGACCAGTATGGCGCCGGGAATGAGCGCGCCGATCACCGCCGACAGCCCGCCAATGCCGCCGCCGGCGCCGAAGGCGATCGCCAGCACCGCCCCGATCGGGACGAAGGAGGGTCCTTGCACCACAGGCAGCCGCATCAGGAGCTGCGACTGGATCAGCGTCGCGATGCCCGCCGCCACGAAGGCCGACTGGATGAAGGCGCCGGCATCGCCGACGCTGAAGGCGAGCACCGATGCGATGATGAACGGCACGATGTAGACGTCCATCGCCAGCACATGCTGGAGGCCGAGCAGGGCGGCCTTGCCCAGGGGCAACGGATCGTCCGGCTGGGCGATCAAAGTGATTTCTGGCGCAACGCGTTCCATGATGTCCCCTCTGGAAATCTCTACACGATCATGTGATCAGTCGCCGGCAAAGGACAGCGGCACAAAGGTTTGCCAACTGCTTTTTAGTGGGCCACGCAGTGACGGTCTCACGCGCCAGCGCAACCGGAGCGACAGATGACAAGAGAACCTTTCACGCTGCTCGGCACTGCCTTCCACACGCCGGAGCGCGGCAGGCTGGAGGTGCTGGAAGATCATCTCTTCAGCATCGATGCGCAGGGGCGGATCGCCGAGATCCTGGCGCCCGGCCATCCGGACCATGCGGTGCGGGAAAGCGATGCCCGCCTGTCCGGTAGGCTGGTGCGGCTTGCTGACGGCCAGTTCCTGCTGCCCGGCCTGGTCGACCTGCACATCCATGCGCCGCAATGGCCGCAGATGGGCAAGGCGCTTGATGTGCCGCTCGAAGTCTGGCTGCAGAAATATACATTTCCGCTCGAGGCCCGCTACGCTGACGTCGACTATGCCCGCGAGGTCTATGCCGATCTGGTCGACAATCTCCTGGCCAACGGCACCACCACCGCGCTCTATTTCGCCACCATCCATGTCGAGGCGAGCCTGGCGCTTGCCGGGATTTGCATGGAAAAGGGCCAGCGCGCCCTGGTTGGCAAGGTGGCGATGGACGATGCCCAGCAGTGCCCGCCCTTCTACCGCGACGCCGATGCGGCGAGTGCCGTTTCGGACACCAGGCGCTTCATCGTGGCGGTCCAGTCACTGGATCCTGGCGAGAGGCCGCTGGTCCAGCCGGTGATCACGCCGCGCTTCATCCCGAGCTGCACGGATGCGGCCTTGCAGGGGCTGGGTGAACTCGCGACCGAATTCGGCTGCCATGTGCAGACGCATTGCTCGGAGAGTGACTGGGCAAAGCAATTCGTGGAGGAGCGCTTCGGTCAGACCGATGCGGCCAGCCTGGACGGTTTCGGCCTGCTCACCCGGCACACCATCCTGGCGCATTCGAATTTCATCGACGGGCAGGACATGGACCTTATCAAGGAGAAGGGTGCCGGCGTCGCCCATTGCCCGCTCTCCAATGTCTACTTCGCCAATGCGGCGTTTCCGCTGCGCGCGGCGCTCGACCGGCAGATGCATGTCGGGTTGGGAACGGATATTTCGGGAGGCTACAGCCCGTCCCTGTTGGACGGCTGCCGGCATGCTCTGTCGGCGTCGAGGACGCTGCAAAGCGGCGTGCATGCCGGCCTGCCGCCCGAGCAGCGCGGCGCGCCCGGCGAGCCGATCACGCATCAGGAGGCGTTCTGGCTGGCAACCGCGGGCGGTGCCGAAGCGCTCGACCTGCCGACAGGCAGTTTTCGCGTCGGGCACGAATTCGACGCGCTGTTGATCGATACCGGGGCGCGCGCCTCGAACATCCACATCAACGCCGCCGACGACACGCTTGACGATGTCTTCCAGAAGATCGTGCTCAACGCGACGCGGGCGAATATCGCCTCGGTCTGGGTGAGCGGCCGGATGGTGGCGGGGCGATGAAGCGTGGCGTCGCTCGAATCGACCTGGACTAGGCGCGCGCTGCTGTCTCGGCTGCGGCCGCTCTTTTCGGCTTGAGTAACATGTCCTTGGCGGCAATCAGCGCGCCAACGGTGATCAGCGCGCAAGCGAGTGCCACGGACCAGTGGAAGACGCCGAAGCCCGCCAGCAGCAGCACGATCACCGAGAACAGGGGGGCGGCATACGAG